>MWOO01000165.1 GCA_002025945.1 Prochlorococcus sp. HOT208_60m_813O14
AATTAAAAGAGTTTCCCTAACATTATGGTCTGTAATAAGAATCCCTACTCCGTCATCGCTTAATTTAAGAATTAGCTTTTTTAAATCATTAACAGCTAAAGGATCTATTCCGGCGAAAGGTTCATCTAATAATAAATATTTTGGACCTTTTCTTCCTACAGTGAGAGCTCTCGCTATCTCACACCTCCTTCTCTCCCCTCCCGAAAGCTGATAACCATAATTATCTACAAAATTATTCAAATTAAACTCATTGATTAATTGTTCTCTTCTATTCCTAATTGCTGCCTGACTATACGACGCACTCTGCAAAGCTAAATCTAAATTGTCCTTAACAGTAAGATCTCTAAATATACTCGCCTCCTGAGTCAAGTAACCCAACCCAAGTCTTGATCTAATTGGAAGTGGAAGATTAGTTATATTTTTACCATTCATTAAAATTTGTCCTTTATCAGGTTTTAAATTCCCGACTGCAAGATTAAAAGTTGTAGTTTTTCCTGCGCCATTTGGTCCCATCAAACCTACAACTTCTCCAGGACTTACAACTATAGAAACATCATTTACTATTAATTTTCCCTTAATCGAAAGGGTTACATTTTGAATTCTTAAGTTCATTTACTTTTTGAATGATTAGTTATCTTATTTAAAAAAAAGAGATAGAAAATAAAAAATAATTAAAGATAAAGACTTAATGAGATACATCAAAGAGGTTTCAAAAAAGGCTTATCGTTTTCATTTAAAATCTCTTTATATTGTAATTTCCTCAATAAATCCTCCAAACATTGGCAAAACGATTCAAGATCAATACCTAAATTAATCTTAGTTCTAGTTTTTATTCTACCTAAACCTTCTCCTAGCAAAATAGTTGCTCCATTTAAATTACCCTTACTTAGGTGAAACTGAGAAACAGATACCTGTAAAATTCCTTGTATAACTTGTCTTTCGTCACCATCTACGGAATTCCATATTTCTTCAAAAGCATCATGTGCCTCATACCATTGATGATTGTTAAAAAGATTTAAAGCTGTAAAAAGGGAAACTTGAAAACTTTTACTTTCTTCGTTCATTAAAGCAATTACTAATTTTTTTTCTTCTTATTTATTTTTCTCATTCTTATTGAATCCGGTGTTACCTCTAGCATTTCATCTTGACCAATATATTCTAGTGCTCTTTCAAGGGTAATATCGACAGGTGACTGCAAAGTATCAAGTTCTTCTGCCCCTGCAGACCTCATATTAGTCAACTGCTTAGTTTTACATATATTCAACTCAAGATCTTGAGGTCGATTATTCTCTCCAATTATCATTCCTTTATAAACCTTAACTCCAGGTTTAATGAAATAAACTCCCCTATCTTCAGCATTCTTTAAAGCATAAAATGTGGCTACACCTTCCTCAAAAGCTATAAGAACGCCATTCCTTCTAGTTTCAAAGTCTCCCGTTTTAGGTTTATATTCATAAAACGAATGACTCATGATACCTTCACCTCTGGTTATCCTTACAAATTCCCCACGAAATCCAATTAATCCTCTTGATGGAACAAGAAATTCTAATTGAGTTCTACCATCTGAACTTGTCTGCATATTTTTCATCTCTGCCTTTCTAGATCCAAGTTTTTCGATGCAAGAACCAACAGATACTTCAGGTACATCTAAAACCAAAGTCTCTATAGGCTCACATTCAACATTATCAATTTCTCTGAAAATGACTTGAGGTTGTGAGATTTGAAACTCAAAACCCTCTCTTCTCATAGTTTCAATCAATATACCTAAATGTAATTCTCCTCTTCCTGAAACTGAGAACCTGTCAGGAGAATCAGTTTCTTCTACTCTCAGGGCAACATTTGTTAAAAGTTCCCTCTCCAATCTATTTTTTAATTGTCTACTAGTAACAAATTTTCCTTCCTTACCCGCGAATGGAGAATCATTAACAACAAAAGTCATATTTAAGGTGGGTTCATCAACTTTGATTAATGGAAGAGGATGAGGAGAATCGGGACACGCTATGGTCTCACCAATATTGACGTCATCGAAACCAGAAACAGCAACAATATCACCTGCAAATGCTTCATTTATATCAATTCTTTGTAATCCTTCAAATCCTAAAAGCTTACTAACCTTACCTTTGATAGTTTTTCCGTTTTCTTTAATTAAACTAGCCTGTTGGCCATTTTTTATAGTTCCATTATGGATCTTTCCAATTACTATTCTGCCTAAAAAATCAGAATAGTCCAAAGTAGTAATTTGTAGCTGAAGAGGCTTATTAGAGTCACCTACTGGAGGAGGAACGTGTCTTATGATAGCTTCAAAAAGAGGCATCATATTGTCACTATTAGATTCCATCTCTTCTTTTGCAAAACCAGATAAGCCACTCCCAAAAAGATAAGGGAAATCACATTGATCATCATCAGCTCCTAATTCCAAAAACAAATCAAGAACCTTATCAATTGCTATTTCTGGTACTACTCGTGGTCTATCAATTTTATTTACAAAGACTATAGGCCTAAGTCCTTTTTCTAATGCTTTTTTTAAAACAAATCTTGTTTGAGGCATAGGTCCCTCATTCGCATCAACAATAAGCAGACAACCATCAACCATTCCCAAAACCCTTTCAACTTCTCCTCCAAAATCAGCATGGCCTGGTGTATCTATAATATTAATTCTGGTATCTTTATAGTTAACTGCAGTATTTTTTGAGAGAATTGTTATCCCCCTTTCTCTTTCAAGATCATTTGAATCCATTACACATGTAGGGATAACTTCATTGTCTCTAAATATTCCTGATTGAGATAACAATGCATCTACAAGAGTTGTCTTCCCATGGTCTACGTGAGCAATAATTGCAACATTTCTAATTTCTTTTATCGAAGATGACATTTATAGAATTTATATAAATATTAAATTAACTTTATCAAGGCTAACTCAAAGTATGCTTATTATGAGAATTTTCTCTTTAAGACTTTTAAAATATAATCTAATTGAATAATTAAATTAATCAATTAGATTTATAATTTTCTATTTGAGTTTTCAAAAACTTTTAATGCTTCAATTGACCCCTCATATCTCCAATGCCAGGGTTCATAATCTATATATTTATTATCTTTGCTGAACGATAACTTAAAGTGAAACTTAGCTGCATTTTTTATTAGCCATCCAAAGGCCTCAGTATTTTCGAAGTCGGTTTCAAAGTCTGTTTCTCTTTGAGTAGCATCACCAATATCGATTGCGAAACCCGTACTATGTTCAGAATAACCTGGAGGGGCTGAAACTCTAGCCCTTTCTGCAGCTTCTTGATTTCTAATTGATTTTAAAGAATAAAAGATATCGTTTTGCAAATTTATTGATCTATAACCACTCAAGAAGACTAAATATATCCCATCTTTTTTGGCTTCTTCTCTCATCTCTAACAAAGAATCACGCATATCGATATGAACTTCAATATTAGGCTCAATTAAAACTAGTTTCTCTTTAGGAGTTTCGTTATAGGGAAGATGGCCTAAAATTCTGGCATCATGATTTCTTTCAACCTGAAATTTAAGATTATTAAGTGGTATTAACTCTACATTTCTGATAAATCGCAATGCAGCGACAGAAAAAATAAGAAAAATAAATGGAGAAAATATTAATAATTTTTTTAATAATGTTGAATTTGGATTATTTAGGTAAGTTCTTTTGGCAAGTGGTATATCAAATTGATCGATATCTTTGTTTAGTTCCAATATTTAGAAGTGAATTTGGAAAAGATATTTCGATATTAACTATTATTTTAAGAAATGCACTTTTATATGCAAAAAAGATGTAGTTTTTATATACAGTATTATTTTTTTTCATATGTTGAGGGTAGCTGTTATTGGTGGAGGTCCAAGTGGTTCATGTGCTGCAGAAATACTTGCTAAAGCTGGAATAAAAACTTGGCTCTTCGAGAGGAAATTAGATAATGCAAAACCATGTGGAGGAGCAATTCCACTTTGCATGGTCGAAGAATTTGATTTACCTGAGTCAATTATTGATAGAAAAGTAAGGCATATGAGAATGATATCTCCATCAAATAGAGAAGTAGATATAAGTTTAGATAGAGTTTATGAGAAAAGTGATAATGAGTTTATTGGAATGTGTAGAAGAGAAGTTATGGATGCCTTTATGCGCAACAGAGCATCAGATCTTGGTGCTACTTTAATAAATGGATTAGTTACTTCTATTGATACTGGCGATAATAATCAAGGGCCATATAGGCTTTCCTACTCAGATTTTACGAATGGAGACAAAAAAGGGGAACTCAAAGAGCTTACTGTAGACCTTTTGATCGGAGCTGATGGAGCTAATAGCAGAGTAGCAAAAGCAATGGATGCAGGTGATTATAAAGTTGCAATAGCATTTCAGGAAAGAATTAAATTGCCTAAAGAAGAAATGAGTTACTACGAAGATCTGGCTGAAATGTATGTCGGAACTGATGTTTCTCCTGATTTTTATGGGTGGGTATTTCCTAAATATGATCATGTTGCTGTGGGCACTGGAACCATGCAAAAGAACCAGTCATTAATTAAGAGCCTTCAAGAGGGTGTAAGAAATAGGGCAAAGAAAAGACTTGTTAATGGTGAAGTAATAAAGGTAGAAGCTCACCCTATTCCAGAGCATCCAAGGCCCAGAAGGGTAGTTGGAAGAATGGCATTGGTTGGTGATGCAGCTGGTTATGTTACAAAAAGTTCTGGAGAGGGTATTTATTTTGCTGCAAAAAGCGGAAGAATGTGTGCTGAAGAAATTGTTGAAGCATCAAAAAATGGTCAAGTAATTCCATCAGAAAAAGATTTAAAAAACTATCTTAAAAAATGGGATAAAAAATATGGCACAACTTATAAGGTGCTAGAAATCCTTCAAAATATTTTCTACAGAAATGATTCTGCTAGAGAAGCCTTTGTTGAAATGTGTGATGACATGGATGTTCAAAGACTTACTTTTGATAGTTACTTATACAAAAGAGTTGTTTCCATGAAACCATTACAGCAACTAAAAATTACAATGCTTACACTAGGTTCGATTTTAAGAGGGAAAGCCCTAGCTCCTCTAAAATATAAACCCGTTGATAGTGCTGTTAGGGAAAATAAAGAAGTAGAAAAAATGCTAGAAAATTATTCAATAAAGGGAGGCATTAAAGTTAAGAGTTCAAAAGTGTAAAGTCGGCTATTTTTAAGGAATAATTTCTAATTAAGCTCAACAAATTTAGTCTATTTTTTCTTATTTTTAAATCCTCTGACATTATTAAGACTCCCTTTTCATTATCAAATAAATCCTCGATAGTTTTCACATTAATCTCAAACAAATTTAGAAGTTCCAAATAATTACAATAACCTTCTGAAAAAAGTTTTTCTAATTCTCCAATAAATTCAAAAACTTTCAATTCACAATCTTTTTCAAAAAGTTTTGTGTTTACATAATCTTTTGTTGAGAGAACGTCTCTAGAAAGATCATTTTTATTTGCTAATTTGCTTACCCTAGTAATAACCTTCTGAATTTCAACACAATTATCCTTTTCGTTAAAATTGATAATAGATTTAATCCTACTCTTAAGATCAACAATATTTAATATTCTTTTTTGAGATAATTCATCAGAAGAGCAAAAGGCCTTTATTAATTCTTTACTTAGTGATATTTCTTCTAGATGACTGACAATTCTTTGAACTAAAAATTCATTTAAATCATTAAATACTGTTTCTCTTGAGAAGTTTAAATTCGGAAATACGATTTTCCAAAAATCAATAAGTTCGTTGAATAATTTATCTAAAGGTAAATCAAGTTCATAATCCCAAATTATTTTAATCACTCCATTCAAATTTCTTCTTAAAGCATAAGGATCAGATGATCCACTGGGACGTTTACCAGAAATAAAAATACTTATTAAAGTTTCGACCTTATCTGCGATGGAAACTATTGCACCATATTTTGTGGAGGGCAAAGCATCTTTAGAAAAAGAAGGTAAATAATGTTCAGCGACAGCCAAGCAAACCTCCTCACTAAACCCCTCATCTTTAAGGTATTTACCACCCATTATTCCTTGCAGCTCAGGGAATTCGAAAACAATTTCGCTGCATAAGTCGTTTTTACAGTATTTAGCAGCTTCTATTATTTTTTTTTCTTCTAAAGAATTATCATTTAAAAATTTAAGAATTTTTTTAGTAACTTCCTCTATCCTTTCTACCCTCTGAAATATATTTCCAAGGCCTTTCAAAAAGGAAACAGATTTAAGCTTTTCATTTCTTTCGATTGAAGCAACTTTTTTGTCACTTTCTACGAAAAACTTTGCATCTGAAAACCTTGCCCTTAATACTTTCTCATTTCCTTTGGCAATATTATTATTTGATTCTTCAAGACCATTTGAAATAACGCAGAAAGTTGTACTAATATTTTTTTCAGAGCTTAAATCTAGTTTAGAAAAACTTTCGTTTTTCAATAAAAGAGGAACGTATCTCTGATGATTTTTCATGACCGTTGAGAGAACTTCAACCGGAAGATCAAGAAATTCATCACTAAATTTGCCAATAATTAAGACTGGCCATTCAACTAAATCAGTTAGTTCATTTAGTAATCCCTCTGAAAGGTCAGGTTTCAGATTTAAAGATTTAGATGCATGATTTATTAAACTTTCAATTTTTTCTTTTCTTTCTTTTCGAATAGCTATTACTCTATTTCGTTTCAATAATTCAAAAAAATCATCGGGATTCTGTACTTCTAAAACTTCATTGATTAGCCTATGACTTTTTGTTTTATTACTTATTTTGATTTTTGGATCACATTCATCAAATTCAAAATAAAGAATTTCATCATTATAAACAGAGGCAATCCACCTAATAGGCCTTGAAAATTTTATGTTCCCAGCCCCCCATTTCATAAATCGAGGGCCTTGAAGACTCTTTACTAATTTTGGGATAATCGAAGACAAAGAAATTTTTGTTGATAGGCCTTTCTCAATTTTCTTTCCAAATACAAAATCACCCTTTTCTGTGTTTTTTATTTCTAGCTCACCTACATCTATATCTAAGCTATTAGCAAATCCTAATGCAGCATTAGTAGGACATCCATTTAAATAAGCTGAATTTGCTTTAGGCCCTTTTCTTTCTATTATCTTATCTTCTGCATAATCAACTAAACCTTCGAGAAGTAGAACTATCCTCCTTGGTGTGGAGGTAACAACTATATTTTCGAATTTGATTAACTTTTTATCCAATTCAAATTCTATTAAAGATTTAAATTGCTCTAGAACAGAATGAGAAAATTTTGCGGGCAACTCTTCTGTACCTATTTCAAGTAAATATTTAGACAAGAAAAAAATATGACTTCACTTACTATAATTTACTACCAGTTAAATAAGCTTTTCGCTAATGTATAAAAAGAGATATGTTTTGGTCCTTTGATCAAGGTTGAGAAAGTAAAAAAGAAAAAAGATTCTGCAAAGGAAGAGACTGTTTGTTTAGCAAATGGTCTAGAAGTTTCTAAATTTGAAAATTTTAAAAAAAGTAGCAAATTTCTTAAGGAACCACTTGCTACGGAATTAGTCAATGAAAGTGATCATTTTACTAATGATGCAGTTCAGTTATTAAAATTTCATGGTAGTTATCAACAAGATAATAGAGAAAATAGAAGGCCCGGCAAAAGTAAAGATTGGCAAATGATGCTTAGGTTAAGAAATCCTGGCGGTGAAGTCCCTGGGAAATTATTTTTAGCATTAGATGAATTATCTGACAAACTAGGTAATGGAACACTTAGGGCCACTACAAGACAAGCCTTTCAAATGCATGGAATCAGAAAGGAGAATCTAAAGGAAGTAATCCAAACAATAGTAAATTCAATGGGCTCCACATTAGCTGCATGTGGAGACATTAATAGAAACGTTATGGCCCCTGCGGCTCCATTTGATTCGCCAGACTATATTATTGCAAGAGCATTGGCAAAAAAAATTGCAGATCTTCTCACACCAATGGCTGGCCAAGGCACTTTTTTAGAGCTTTGGGCTGATGGAGATTTAGAGTACACTATAAAGCCTGACAAAGATATTGAAGCAATTAGGAAGCTCCAATTCAAAGATAATGTTTTTAGTGGGATAAAAGATGAGCCTCTTTATGGTTCAACTTATTTACCGAGAAAGTTCAAATGTGCCGTGACAGTTCCTGGGGACAATTCTGTTGATCTTCTTACCAATGACATAGGAATAGTTGCCTTTACTTCTAAAGATGGAAACTTAGAAGGGTGCAACTTCTATGTTGGAGGTGGTATGGGTCGCACACATAATAATGAGGAGACCTTTGCCAGAATTGCAGATCCACTTGGATATGTTGAAGAACCTGATGTTTATGAATTAATACAAAGCATTGTTGCTATTCAAAGAGATTATGGTGATAGGAAATCAAGAAAAAATTCGAGAATGAAATATCTCCTTCATAGAAAAGGTATTAAATGGTTCAAAAAGATTCTTTCTGATAAGTATTTCAAAAAAGAAATTAAAAAAATCAGAAAAGAACCTGATAAGGTTCTTATTGATTACCTAGGTTGGCATAAACAAAATAAAAACTCCCTTTTCGTAGGTTTACCATTATTATCAGGAAGATTATCTGGAGAGAAGAAGAATACCATCACAAGTATTGTTAAAAAATATAATTTAGATTTAAGACTCACACCTAATCAAGATATTTTACTTTGTAATATCGCCAATAAAAACAAAGATGAAATTCAAAAATCTCTATCAAAAATTGGATACGAAAATTTAGAAAACATTAATGAAATACAAAGACACGCTTTAGCTTGTCCTGCTTTACCACTTTGTGGTCTTGCAATGACTGAAGCTGAAAGAATATTACCTGATGTACTGAAAAGGATTGAAAATTTACTATTAGATCTAAAAATACAAAAGACAATATTATTCAGAATGACAGGATGTCCGAATGGATGTACCAGGCCTTATATGGCAGAATTAGCTCTTGTTGGAAGTGGGCAAAACAAATACCAATTATGGTTGGGGGGAAGTAAAAATCTACAAAGGCTTGCTAAACCATTTTTACAAAGAATGGAACTTAAAGATTTAGAAGAAACTCTTCAACCATTATTTGATAATTGGAAGAGTAATTTGGATTTGGATTTTGGAGATTATATAAATACTCAAGATGAAAATTATATATTTAATTTACTAAATGAAAATCAATAGAATTTAAATTTTTCCATAAAGGGCATATGCTTTTTTATTTTTCCAGGCCCATAATTGATCACCATAACTAAAATGCCACCATTCATTAGGATGTTGAGCAAAACCGAATTTAGTCATAATTTCCCTTAAAAGATTTCTTCTACTATTCCAAATAATTGCTTCTTCATTCTTTATGTTTTCATAAAAATAAGGATTTGAGGTTTCATCCATTTGATCAACCATGCTTCCCATTTCAACAACATTTCCTTCTTTATCTGATAAACAAACATCTAATGCACCTCCAGTTGAATGAGGGGGAGGAAACCTATTGTCATAAGAAGGATATGCCCAAAATTTTTCAACTTTATTTAAAATGGATGGATAGGATTTTATATTTTCAAAAGAAATATCAATATCAGATTTTTCACACTCTAATGAAAATGCTCTTTTAAACATAAATTCCTGGACTTCTAATGGTCGCCAACTGTCATAAATTAAAAGGTTAAAACTACTCATTGATATCAAATGATCATTTACTTTTACTAATCTATTCACGACCTCCTCTCTTAATTTCCAAATAGAATTTTTATCTTTGTAAGGTGCTCCTAAATGAGAGTAAGGGTGGGGATCTAAAAACTTTAGGCAGCTAGGTATAGCTATTAATTTATCTCCATTATCTTGAATTGGTATTTTATTCCAAATTTTCAATTGAAATTTGCAATTGATTTATAGTGGCATATATATCAAAAATTACAATGATAGTTTTCAATTTAAGAAATCATGAATGAATTTATTATCAGAATTATCAATAAGTATATTCCTTAAAACAATATTTTCTTTTAAATCAGGATCATCACCAACAACCTTAATAGCCTCTTCTCGAGCTTTATCAATAAGAAATTTATTGTTAGGTAAATTGTCCAGTACAAAATCAGGCAATCCAGATTGTCTATATCCTAAAATCTGGCCTGGTCCTCTAAGCTCCAAGTCTTTTTCAGCAATATAAAAGCCATCATTTGATTTTTGCAAAACACAAAGTCGTTTATTTTCTAATCCATTTTTATCAGGTGTTACCAGATAACAAAAAGATTTTGTTGATCCTCTACCAACTCTTCCCCTTAATTGATGTAGCTGGGACAATCCAAATCTATCCGAATTATAAATAATCATAATTGTGGCATTAGGCACATCAATGCCAACCTCAATTACTGTGGTTGAAACCAATATATTAATTTCATTCTTTAAAAAAGAATTAATTACTTCATTCTTTTCTTGTGAACTTAATTTGCCATGTAATAATCCAACTTTTTTATTAAAAAAAACCTCTTCTGATAAATGTTTGAATGTTTTCTTTGCGGAACTTAAATTCATTTTTTCTGAATCTTCTATAAGTGGCAAAATTACGTAAGCTTGCCTTCCCTTATTAATCTCATCTTCAACAATCTTAAACAAGTTAGTTAGATCATCTTCTGAAATTATTTTTGTTGTTATGGGAACTCTCCCAGGAGGGAGTTCTGTAATTTGACTCACATCTAAATCACCATAAATAGAAAGCGCAAGAGTTCTTGGAATTGGTGTTGCTGTCATTGATAACAAGTTAGTATTTTCTCCTTTATTTAGTAATCTATTTCTTTGAGTAACTCCAAATCTATGTTGTTCATCAATTACGACCATGCCTAATGCATTAAAGATTACTTTATCCTCTAATAATGCATGAGTACCTACGAGGATATCAACTAATCCATTATTCAAATTAGAGAAAATTTCTTTTCTCTTTTTTTGAGGAGTATTCCCAGTAAGTAGTTCAACAGAAACTAAAAGGGGATTCAAATATTTTAATAAATTTTTATAATGCTGTTCTGCCAATACCTCAGTTGGGACCATAAATGCACCTTGCAGGTTTTTTTCAATGACAAGTAAAAGAGACGCTATAGCAACTATAGTTTTACCACTTCCGACATCTCCCTGAAGCAATCTAGACATTGGTACGGGATTAGATAAATCTTTCTTAATTTCATTTAAAACATTTTCTTGAGATTTTGTTAATTCAAAAGGAAAAGTATTTAAAAATTCTTTTAATAAAGATTTCTTTAGAGGTAATTGTTGGGAAGTTACATTTTTATTCGTCTTTCTTTTTCTAAGTAGGAACTTTATTTGAAGTAAGAATAACTCATCAAAAACCAAACGTTTTTTTGACTCAATAAGTGCCTGTTGAGTTAGTGGGAAATGAATATTAATCAACGACTCTCCTTTTGATAATAAAGATAATGACTCAAGTTGCTTTTTGTTTAAAATTTCTGGATATTGCTTTGCATAAATTAGTACCTTTTTCATAAGTTTTATAAAACTCATATTTGATAATGCTTCACCTAAAGAATACAAGGGTAATATTTTGCCTGAGAAATTAAAATTATCATTGTTATCCTTAAGAATTTCAATCTGCGGATCTACAAAAGTTTTTCCATACTCTGTCAATTTAACCTTACCGGAAATTGCTAATTTGGTACCAGGTGTATACAATGATTTTTGAGACGTGAAGAAGGAGTAAGATCTATATCTTCTTCCTAAAAAAAATTTTGTTACCTTTATTGAAGTAGTTTCATCAGAAACTACAATATTCATTATTGATAAATTACTATTTTTTTTACTCTTATGAATATAAAATCTTTTAACGTTTGCGATGCAAGTGTATAAATTATCTGGTTTTAAATTTATTATCTTAACTCTATTCGTATAGTCTAGATATGTTCGTGGGAAATAATTAATTAGATCTTTTATATGAAATATACCTAATTCATTAAGCTTATTTTTATAAACTTTTCCTACATTTTTTATTAATGATATATCTGAATCAAAAGACAAACTTGAATCAGCCTTATTTAGAAAAACATTATTAGAAATATTATTAGAACTTTCTATTTCTAGAGTTTTACCTAGTTTATAAAGATTTTTTCTTGTATCTATAATTAACCTTTTTCTTTGATTTTCATCTAATTTATTATATTCATTATATTTTTTAGAAAATTCATAAAATATCCTTAAATATTCTTCGGAGATATTTAGATTAACTAGTTTTTGCAATGATTCATGCAAATAATCATTAAAAAATTTTTCTCTTCCTAAAGTATTAATAAATTTGTTTTCAGTTTCAATAGTAAGAGACTTTTGAAGAGGTCTTATCCAATCTTTAATTAATTTATTATTATTCCCGCTAATAGTCACATTTGAAAAAAGAGTTATTTTTTCAACGTATCCTATTCAAAGTTATTTCTTTTTGCCTCCAATATTTCTCTTTTTTAATCAAACGCTGAAATTGATTCTTTAGCTCATTTATTTTGTTCCTTTGAATAGAAAGATTTAAATTTTTAAACTCTAACTCAACAGTAGATATATTGAAGAAAAAAATGCTTGGAAAATTATTGCCTTTTAATGATGATCGATTAAAGTTTAATTCGACATTAATAACAAAAGGATATGGATGTTTTGTCATAAAATTTTTGCCTACTAAGTAATCAAATGAATCTTTAGATAACATCTTTTTTATTAGATTTGCCTTAAATAATTCTTGGTTAATTTTATATGAAAGGTTCAATAGTAAATTTTCCAATGACTTATCTATTAAATCAAAATTATTAAGAATCTGATTTTTTGGTAAATTATACATTTGATTGATATTTTCTTTTTCTGGATGTCTTGATTTTTTCACCTTTTCTTCTCCTATTAATTCAAGTAAGGAGGAAATAAATTGTTTTTCAACTCCTAAATTTTCAAAAATATTATCTTTAGATAAATAATTATTCTGGTCGTTATTGTCTAAATCAAGTGATGCGAATTTCTCATAATTATGAGCTTGATAATATTCAGAAGTATTTGAAAAGTCTTTACTAATCTCGAACTGAGTGGATTCTTTTAATTGAGAACCATCTTCATATTGAAATTTTTCTTTTTGGTAATCCCTTGTTTTTGTGGAACTATCAAAAATAGTAATGTTAATTTCCTTATTTATATTTTTTTCAATTTCATTTATTTTTAATTGTTCTACTGTTAAAAAGGGCAAATTCGTAAATATTAATTCACTTATTTTTTTTTCAAAAAGACTACAGAATTCATTTTCACTTAAGAAATTATCATCATTTATTGTATAACTATATATTTGATTGAGGCCTTTTTCTACAGAGATGAAAAGTAGATCTCTTACGAGATTAAGATAAAGTTCATATTCCCTATAGATATTTCTAGTTAATATTCTTTTTTGTATGTCTGCTCTCTCTAATTGAGAATTAATTTTATCTGTATCTATGTAATTATTGAAATTATTCAAGTGACTATTTTGTTTGCATTGATGCAACCTCTTCAGCAAAATCCATCTGATTTTTTTCGATACCTTCACCCAGTGTATATCTTGTAAAGCGTCTTACTTTGATATTTTCCCCAATTTTTGCAGCTGCTTGTTTAACAAGATCCTCAACTGTAAGAGAACTGTCTTTAATGTAGGGTTGTGAAAGCAAAACAAGCTCATTAAGTCTTTTTGCAATTCTTCCTTCAACTATTTTTTCTTTAATTTGTTCTGGTTTTCCTGACAAATCATCCCTACCCATTTCAATCTGCTTTTCTTTTTTCACAACATCTTCTGGTATTTCATCAATTGATACATACTCAACATTTGGGCATGCTGCTACTTGCATTGAGACATCCTTCAACAGAGATTGGAATATATCACCTCTAGCTACGAAATCAGTTTCACAATTTAACTCTAGTAAAACTCCGACTCTTGATCCAGTATGTATATAACTACCAATTGACCCTTCGGCCGCTACTCTTCCCGATTTCTTTTCAGCACTAGCTATTCCTTTCTTTCTTAACCATTCCAAAGCTTTATCTAGATTTCCTTCAGTTTCGTTAAGTGCTTTTTTGCAGTCCATCATTCCTGCGCCGGTTTTGTCTCTAAGATCTTTTACAAGTTTTGCTGTAATGTTTCCCATTTGAAGTAATAAAAAATAGTTAATAGTAAATTTTAGATTAGAATTTAATTTTTTCTTTCGACATTAGAGCCCTTTCTACCCTCATTTATGGCATCTGCAAGTCTTCCTAAAATAAGTTGCACAGATCTAACGGCATCATCGTTACAAGGAATTGGAACTTCACACAAATCCGGATCGCAATTTGTATCCAACATTGATACTAATGAGATATCTAATTTTCTAGCTTCTAATACTGCATTAGATTCTCTTCTCTGATCAACCAATACAACTACATCTGGTAATCTTCTCATACCCTTAAGTCCACCTAAGTATTTTTGTAATCTTTCAAGTTCTCTCCTTAATACTGCAGCTTCTTTTTTAGGCCTCATTGCTATTGAACCACTACTTTCCATTCTTTCTAGATCCTTTAATCTTTCAATCCTAGCTTTCATTGTTGTCCAATTAGTCAACATCCCACCAAGCCATCTTTGATTTACATATGCAGCTCCACAGCGTGTAGCTTCCTGAGCTACTACATCTGATGCTTGTTTTTTTGTCCCAACAAATAGGAAACGTTTACCACTTTTTGCTGCGTTTCTCGTCCATTTATATGCATTGTTCATACACAATGCTGTTTTTACAAGATCAATAATATGAACTCCATTTCTCGCGCAATATATGTACTTAGACATTTTGGGATTCCAACGTCTAGTTTGATGCCCAAAATGAGCACCAGCTTCCATCATTTCTGATAGTGATACAACAGCCATAATTTAAAAAGGGTTTCGGGTTAGCCTCCATCTGACGGGGAATTAATATTAATAAATCACCCGAAACTGTCAGATGTGTGGATTTAATTTCAACGATTCTAGCAAGTGATGAGTATTTCTAAAAGTTTTTTATCTTGATTTGGTTAATTGTTTAATATAAATCATATTTAGAGGGATCCTAAGTATCTCAAGTGCAAGTCTATTTCTTTTTATATTTACTAGGAAACTTAATAAAGGAAGGATTCTATCAACACTGATTAGTCCTCCCAAGCAAAGAATTTGCCAAAGTAAATTATGAAGAGGAGTTAATTGAATCATAAATCTAACCCTTAAATTTGGATGTTTCTTATAAAACACTAAAGCCATTTTTGCTCTCTCTTTTTCTTGAGATATTAATGAATCTATTTGCTCGCAATTAAATGGCGGATGCCAATGAAAACCTACTGCATTTGGACATTTAATTAATTTTGTCCCAATTTTTTTTAATCTTTCTCCAAGTTCTAAATCCTCCCAACCATAAAGACTAAAAGAAGTATCAAATAATCCCACACTTAAAATCAAGTCTTTTGATATCGCAACATTCCCAGTAGCAAAGTAAGCAAAAGAAGTGTCCATTATTTTATGTTTTTCACTCTGAGGATTAAGAAAATTAGATGTATTGACTACAGAGCCATAGGTAAAACATTTTTTATCATTTTTTCTCCAAGAGACAAGTAATTTTTCTACGTGGCAATTTATAAAATTGTCTAGGACAATAAGATCACTATCAATGAATATAATAATTTCATATTTTGATTTAATTACTCCCAGATTTCTTCCAAGTGCAGGACCGCCATGATCTTGATGAAATAGAACAACGTGTGGAAGATTAGCTTTGTTTTTATTTATCCATGAGGTTGTCCCATCAGTTGATCCATCATCAACAACTATTACTTCATAATTACTGATATTTTTATTTAATTTTTGATTCTCAAGCGCAAAAAGACATTTCTCTAATATAGGTAATCTATTGTAAGTCGGTATAACAATACTTACATTCATGATTATGTCTTAAATATGCATAATATATTGAACTCTAAAAGATAAAAATAAAAAATATTTCCTAATCAGCTGCGCCGCCATTATTTGCTGTACCTGTAACGTTTCCACCATCTGGTCTTCCATCAGTTCTTAATTTCCTTTTTTTGAATTTTCTAGCATAGGCTCGATTACGTTCCTGCTTTTCTTTTTTTAGATTCCTTCTCTTAGACATGAAATTTTTACCTTTTAATTATATTAGCTCACTATGAGCACTATATATTTTACCATCTTCCATATTCAATATCCTATCAGCCATATCAGAGATTCTTGGATCATGCGTCACCATAAGTACAGAACAATTTTGCTCTTTTGCTAGTTTTCTTAAAAGAGTTACTATTTCTCTTCCTGTGACACTATCTAAAGCAGAGGTGGGCTCATCAGCCAATAAAAGTTTTGGGTTAGCAGATAAAGCTCGAGCAATTGCTACTCTCTGTTTCTGCCCACCAGATAAGTCATTTGGCAACTTTTTATGATGTTCTTCTAATCCTACTGCTGACAACCAATTCCGTGCTATTTCACGTCTTTGTAAATATGTTAAACCTTTTATTAGATCGGCGCCCATCTGGACATTTTGTTCTGCTGTTAAACATCTCAGAAGATTGTGACCTTGAAAAATCATTCCAATACTTCTTCTAAGATTCTGACGCGTTTTCCTTGATGCTCCATTTAACTGATTATTTAATACAGTTAAATCTCCACTTTGACAGGTTCTCAAAGCACCAATTAATGTTAAAAGAGTCGTTTTACCGCATCCAGAAGGTCCTTTTAAAAGAACCAACTCTCCTTTATTAATATTTAAATTAACGTCATTAAGAACTTGTTTTTTATTTTCATTTTTTCCATAAAAGTGACTCAAATTATTTATTGAGACAGTTTTAATGTTTTTAACATTATTTTTTGATTTATTAGCTTTAACCATTTATCTTTAATTATTAAAAAATTTCGGCAGGATCAGCGTCAACTAATTTACGCATCGCAACAGCGGCTGACCCCATGCACATAACTAAAACTAATACGAAAATTAAAATAGTTTTATCTGCGTCCATTATTATTGGGAGTTTAGTAGAACTTCTTATAACTGAGTAAAGTATTTGACCAGAGAAATAAGCAGGTAAATAACCAAATAAGGCCAACAAAAACCCTTCTCTAGCTACGACAAAGAAAAGGGACTTAAGTCTATACCCCATTGCCAATAAGGTGGCGTACTCTGGGAGGTGATCTGTAACGTCACTATAAAGAATTTGGTAAACGACCACACACCCTACAACAAAACCCATCAAGGCTCCCAAACTAAATATAAAACCTATTGCAGTACTATTTTTCCAATAATTCTTTTCAAATTCTATAAATTGTTTTTTTGTAAGAACCCTAACATCATTTGGGAGTGAGTTATTTAATATCCTTGAAATCAATCCAGGATCAGATCCTATTTTTAGCTTTACCAAACCAATTTCTATACTACCAGGAGGATTAGCAGGAAAAAGTCTTAAGAAGGTTTCTCGACTAGTTATCAAATTACCATCTGCACCAAAAGATGGTCCCAACTCCACAAGACCCTCAACAATTACTCTTTTCCCAGCAACCTCAGTCTCAACTTTTTTTTCAGATAAGAACCATTCTTCAATCGGTCCAAATTCAGGTCTAGATAGTTTGTCAAAAAGAACTCTTGATGGATTTCTCAATTTATAAGCTTTCTTTGAGAATCCCTCATCTAAAAGAAGTGAGTCGGAGGGATTAAAACCTAATGCAAGTATTGACCTGGTTTTAAGATTTTCGGGATTTCTCCAAAGTAAATAATTTAGATTAACGGGAGCAGTTTTTTCAACATCTTCTACTGCAAGAGTTTGAATTAACCTTCTTTTTGGAAATCCACTCATGCTTATAGAACTTTTTGATCTGGGACTTATCAAAACAAGATCGGCATCTAGAAGTTTATGAATAGTTACGCTCGTATCAAATAAACCATCTCTAAAACCTAATTGCATAAACATCAAAATCCCTGCAAAACTGATTCCAGCTATAGCAACTACTAGCCTTAATGGTTGCCTAGTTAATAACAACCAAGCTAATGGAATTTTTCTAAATTTTAAAAAAGAAAAACTCATTAGGGAATAAATTTTGCAATCACTTTCATTCCTGCATAGTTTTGGACGATATTTATAGAATCTTGATCTAGTTTTACTAGTACCTCGATAATTCTCGAATCAGCATCCCCTGTTGGATCAGTCGATAAAACTTTTCTTTGTTTTACCTGAGGACTAATCCTAATAACCTTACCCTTAAGATTTTTTTGGAAACCGCCATTTTCACTGCTCAATTCAACATCCTGAGAGATAAAAACTCTATCGATGTCAGATTCATAAACCTCTATCAAAGCTTCCATTTTTTGACTAGAACCAATATCCAAAATCCCAGTATTTTGGGGCCTCTCACCAACTCTCGTATTTATTTCAAGGATAAAACCATCAATTGGACTTCTTAGTTTTGAATTAAATAGATCTATTCTTATATTTTTTAGATCACCGATAAGGTTTATTTTTTGTTTTTGCAATTTTAATAATTCATCTTTTCTCTGTGAAAACTCAACAAAAGAATATACATCTTTGCTCAAAGCTAACTCGTACCTTTGAATTTGATCTTTCTTAAGAGATATTTCTTCGTTAATAGTATTAATTAGATTTTCATTTCTTTCAAGATCAGCAATTAATTTTTCTTCATTTTCAAAGATTGCCAGGATATCACCTTTTTTTACAAAATCTCCTTCATTTACTAAAATTTCGACAATTCGGGGGGAAGAGCCAAACTGACTTATTGGAGCTGCCAATTGCCTAATCTCTCCAGAAGGAGAAAGTTGACCTAGTGCGGCAACAGCTGTAATAGGAGGTATAAAATCTGAAGTTATTTCCTCTTTTAATTTTGAACTAGATTTATTATTTCCAGTACAGGAAATAACCCCAAGAGATATTGGTGTAAATAATAAAAAATAAATAAATAATTTTTTTAATATTTTTAATTTCATTAAAAGTCGAAGAGTACTGTTTTTATATAATTATTGACCCATTTTTCATCAAAATATTTTAGAAGTACCATACTAGTTTTTTCATTTTTCATTTGTTGAACACAATAGTTTTTTTGGAAATCTATTCTCTCTTGGATAATTTCCTCATTAACTTCCGGTTTAGCTTTCTTACTTAATTTGATCAAAATAGAGAGGTATTGATCCACAACTCTACAAAAATCATTTTTTTCAGATTTACTTTTTAAGGATGCAAAAAATACATTTCTAGAAAAAATCCCCCCCCATCTAGGAATCGATCTCAAAGAGGTAAAAGAACTTTTATCAACTCTAGAAAGTAATTTTTCGTATTTGAAACCTTGGTTTTGTGATGCAGGAGATAAATCCACAATAGCAGCGGAAACATTATCATTTATTTTTACCAAATCCATCCCAAAAATTGGGATATCAAACTTTGGATCAGGGAAAAAAACGCAATGTAATATTTTAAGATTTTTTGAAAATTCTGCTACTTCAATATGTAGCTTTCTAAATCCTTTTGCTTTATGAAATTCATTTTCAATATAGATTTCTCTGCCTATCTCTTCAGATATTATGTTAGTTAGTTTTGGATCAATTTTGATACTCTTGAGGTCCTCAAGCATGGATCTATGCTCTCTAATATTTTGTAATAACTCCAAAATAAGAGGGTCAGTTAATTTTGTTTTAGTTAAAGATTCAGACAACAAGGCTAAAAAGTACCAAAATAGAATTTAAAGAGAGAACCGAAATGAAAGTAGGAGATGTTAACTACTACACCCATTCAAGCAAAACTAGATGTGTGTTTGTGGATAATAAAGAATTGCCACTTGTAAGCATTGATATTTGGTGCAAGGCAGGTTCTTCATTTGAGGATGTTGATAAAAACGGCACTGCTCATTTTCTAGAACATATGATTTTTAAAGGATCTAACAAAATAATGCCAGGCGAGTTTGACCACAAAATTGAATCACTAGGCGGATTGAGTAACGCTTCAACTGGTTATGATGATGTACATTACCATGTCTTAGTTCCACCCAGTAACTTTAAAGAATCACTTGCTCTTTTGACAAATATTGTCGTTGCTCCAGATTTTAATCCTGATGAATTTATAAAAGAAAAAGGGGTAGTTATTGATGAAATAAAACAACAAAATGATCAGCCTGAAGAAAGATTATTTAATTATTTTTTGAAAAGGGTGTGGTTAAGTCCGAATTATGCCAATTCGATTCTGGGAACTGAACATAGTATTAAAAACTTAGAAATAAATGACCTCGTAGAATTTCATAGCAAACATTACACTACCGAAAAAATTTGTATTGCAATTGCTGGGAATCTCTCTGAAGAAATTTATAAAATTTTTGAAAAAAGTGATCTATCTGGCATAAAAAAAAGTCCAAATTTAATAAATCAAAAAAATAAACCTTCTTTAAAAATTAGGAATGGTAGAGAGTCAGTTAAGTTTGATAATTTAGAGTTTTCAAGAATATTTATGGCTTGGTTTATCCCAAACCTAAATAATCAAAAAAATATTATTGGACTGGAGATATTAGCATCAATACTATCTGTTGGAAGAAATAGCAGATTAGTTAAAATTTTAAAAGAAGATAGTAATCTTGTTGAATCGGTATATGTTGATGTAAATGCTGGAGAATTAGGGGGATTATTTATAATGGAAGCAAGTTGTGAGTCCAAAGATATTGATTTAATAGAAAAGCAAATCAATAAAACAATAGATGAGATAGCAAATTGTAAAGCCTTGACTTTGGATGAAATTAAAAAAGCAATAAATATTGTGAAAAGTAATTATATATTTAATTTAGAAACATCTACACAACTCTCTTCATTTTTTGGGAATGAACTTCTTTGGGGGAGAAAATCTTCAATCAATAATTTAGAGAGTCATTTAAACTATTGGAATGACTTGGATAACTTCAAAGAGATCACAGAATATATCCGTGGCGAAAAATTCACTTTAGTTGCATCCCCTGGGAAATGTTAAAAAGATATTTTTTAAATAACAAAAAAAGGAATTTTTCAACTGCTTCAATTTGGATTCAAGGAGGTAGTGATATGGATAGTGTTGACAAAAAAGGTATAAACAAGATCCTCAGTTCATTACTTACAAGAGGATGTAAGGGTTTTAATAATTTCACTCTTTCGGAGTATATAGAGTCCTATGGAGCCGAATTAAATCAAGAAGTATTTGAAGATGGTATTTCAATAAGCATTAAATCCCTAAATGAACATTTCAGCAAATTATTCCCTTTACTAGATTTAATAATTAATAAACCAACTCTCTTAGAAATTGAATTTCAAAAAGTAAAAAAATCCTCAATTAATTTAATAAAAAAAGATAAAGAGAATCCATTTAATATTTGTTTTGAAAACTGGAGAAGAATTGTTTACTCAAATCATCCTTATGCCTTTAATACGAATGGCAATGCAAATGATGTCTCAAAGATCACCCATGAAGATGTTTTGCTTGAGTTTAAAAATTTCAAAAGTAGAAATAAGTATTTAATTTCAAATAATTTAGAAATAAATGGAGTAAATATAGAAACATTAGAAAAAAAACCCTTAGAAGAAAAATCAAGAACTATAAATAATGATTTAATTCCTAACAATAGATTTGATTTCAATAATAATGATTCAAATCAAACAATAATAATGATGGGTAATCAAACTTGCTCGCGAAGAAGTAATGAATATTTGCCACTTAAAGTTTTGGAGTCATATTTATCTTATGGAATGAGCGCTGCTTTATTTAAACTTTTTAGAGAAAAACATGGTATCACATACGATTTAGGTGTTTATTATCCTATGAGGAGTGGAAATGCCCCATTTTTAATTTATTTATCAGTATCTAATAAGCAAGCCCTTTTTGCTTTTGAACTTTTATCAACTCTATGGAAAAATTTACTTTTTAATCCGTTGACTGATGCTGAAATATTTTTAGCAAAAGAAAAACTAAAAGGTTCTTTTCTATTAGGGAATCAATCAATAGATGAAATTTTACAGAGAAAGTTACAATTAATTAGTTATGGTATTTCAACAATTTCCGAGATCGATTTAAATTTAAAAATAGAGGAATTATCTTCCTTAGATTTACTTAAGTTAACTAATAAGTACTTGTCGAAACCTTTTCTGAGTATTTCTGGGAATAAAAAAATATGTTTAGAAATTAAGAGTATGTGGCAAAAAAACTTTTAATTTAGTTTTTCTCAATCTTATCAATATCGATTAAAAACGAACCTCTTCTGAACTTTACTTCAACAGTATCTGGAGATTTAATTGATAGGATTTCACCAATTTCATCAATTGCGACTAGATCAGGTGGTCTTAACATCGGCATATTATCTGAAGTCTTCAAGTAAGAGACTGGCGCAATCAACTTAACCTTATCGTTAATCTCAAATTTCATTCATAAATTAGATACACTCAAGGGTAGTATAACCATAAAGTTTAGAGAAAATATCAACGAAATGCATTGATTCATTCTAGAATCCTAAAAATAGACTTTTCTACAAATTAATGAATCAGAAATTTAGAACATTAATTTTATGGGCTTTACCTATACTTTTAGTAATAGCGCTTTCCTACCAGTTTTTATCTTCAAGCAATGTTGATTCACTTAAATCTAATGGTACTACTGTTGCACCAAGAAATTCTGCGGTAGCTAGAGTTAGTTACGGAAGATTTCTAGATTACATTAATTCAGGAAGAGTTACATCTGTTGATATTTTTGAAGGAGGCAGAAATGCAGTTATAGAGACAATAGATTCAGATTTAGACAATAAAGTTCAAAGGTTACGTGTAGATCTTCCCGGCTTAACACCAGAACTGATAAACATTTTAAAAAATGAGGGAATCAGTTTTGATGTGCATCCAGTTAAAACAGCGCCTCCTGCATTAGGAATTTTAGGTAATTTACTATTCCCAGCTATCTTAATTGGAGGTTTAATTTTGTTAGCGAGGAGGTCAAATGGTATGCCTGGAGGTCCTGGCCAAGCAATGCAGTTTGGGAAAACAAAAGCAAGATTTGCAATGGAAGCTGAAACAGGAGTTGTTTTTGATGATGTTGCAGGTGTTAATGAAGCTAAACAGGATTTGCAAGAAGTTGTCACTTTTTTGAAGAAACCAGAAAAATTTACTTCTGTAGGAGCAAGGATTCCGAAGGGAGTTCTATTGGTAGGACCTCCTGGTACTGGTAAAACCCTCTTAGCGAAAGCAATTGCAGGAGAAGCTGGTGTTCCATTTTTTTCTTTATCAGGTTCTGAATTTGTTGAAATGTTTGTTGGTGTTGGTGCAAGTAGAGTAAGAGACCTTTTCAAAAGAGCTAAAGAAAATAGTCCTTGTTTAATTTTTATTGATGAAATCGATGCTGTTGGAAGGCAAAGAGGTGCTGGCATTGGAGGAGGTAATGATGAAAGAGAACAAACTCTAAACCAGTTGCTTACTGAAATGGATGGATTTGAAGGTAATAGCGGAATTATTATAATTGCAGCCACAAATAGACCTGACGTTCTTGATTCAGCACTCATGAGACCAGGTAGATTTGATAGACAGGTAACTGTAGACGCACCTGATATTAAAGGCAGACTATCAATTTTAGAAGTGCATGCTAGGAATAAAAAACTTCAAGAGGATTTAACCCTTGAAAGCATTGCGAGAAGAACACCAGGTTTTACTGGTGCGGACTTGGCAAATTTACTTAATGAGGCTGCTATCTTAACGGCAAGAAGAAGAAAAGATTCTATTAGTATTTCAGAAATTGATGATTCCGTAGATAGAATTGTTGCTGGTATGGAAGGTTCTCCCTTGACAGACGGGAGAAGTAAAAGATTAATTGCTTACCATGAAGTTGGTCATGCGCTTATCGGTTCACTTGTGAAAGCTCATGATCCTGTACAAAAAGTTACCGTCATTCCTCGAGGTCAAGCAAAAGGATTAACTTGGTTCACACCTGATGATGAACAAACCCTTGTAAGCAGAGCTCAACTAAAGGCTAGAATAATGGGTGCATTAGGTGGAAGAGCAGCAGAAGATGTTGTTTTTGGAAAAGGTGAGATTACTACAGGTGCAGGTGGAGATTTCCAACAAGTTGCTTCTATGGCTCGACAAATGGTAACTAGATTTGGAATGAGTGAGTTAGGTCCTATAGCTCTAGAAGGAGGAAATCAAGAAGTTTTTGTAGGTAGAGATTTGATGACTAGAAGTGAAGTTTCTGATTCAATTTCCAAACAAATTGACGAAAGTGTAAGAGTAATGGTGAAAGAATGTTATAAGGAAACCTACGAGATAGTAAGCAAAAATAGAGAAGCTATGGATAAGATAGTTGACTTATTAATCGAAAAAGAAACATTGGATGGTGATGAATTTGTAAGTATTCTCTCAAAATTCACCAATATTCCTGAGAAAGAGAGAACACCTCAATTATTAAGCTAAACTTTTATTGGTTTCTTATCTAACACCACATCAATTAAACCGTACTCAACAGCTTCGTTTGGGGACATATAAAAGTCTCTATCAGTATCTTCTTTGATAGTGTCATAATCCTTTCCAGTTCTTTCTGATAATTCGGTATTTAGTCGTTCTTTTAAGAACAAAATTTCATCTGCTTGAATTCTTATATCACTGGCTTGCCCTCTAGCACCTCCAAGTGGTTGATGAATCATTATTCTTGAATGTCTAAGGCTGCTTCTCTTACCTTTAGTGCCTGCCGCAAGCAAAAATGCGCCCATACTAGCTGCTAAGCCAACACAAACTGTATGAATGTCAGGCTTTACATGTTGCATTGTGTCAAAGATACCCAATCCGTCATATACGGATCCACCAGGTGAATTTATGTACATATAAATGTCCTTATCTGGATCCTCTGCCTCGAGGAACAATAATTGAGCAACAATTCTATTAGCAGTTTCACTAGTAACTTGTTCTCCCAAAAAGATTATTCTCTCTCTTAATAGTCTCGAATAAATATCAAAGACTCTTTCGCTACCGCCCGATTCTTCTAAGACTAAAGGGATCATAATAATATTTATCTGTTTATTAGATATTAACGATATTGAGTCAACATACGCTAACCTTATTAAGGTTTACATATAAAAAATTGAAAGAAAAATTGACTGTTTCAGATAGCAAAAAGTTATTTCATGAAAAATTTCCTTACGTCATTCCTGGTTTATATAAAAGAATAGTTGATGAAATGCTTGTCGAACTTAATCTTTTGAACCATCAAAATGAATTTACGCAAGATTATCTCTTTTGTGTCGGCCTCACCGAAACATTCAAAGAATTAATGAAAGGATATCAACCTGAAAAACACTTGGATCTTCTTTTTGAATCTATATGCAGTTCTACAAATTTTGAGGCGAAGGAAATTAATGAAATATCTAAAAATTCTCAAAAAGAATTAAAGGATAAAAAATCTAAAGATATTTTAAAATTATTAGTTGAAAAAAGTAATTCTAAACTTTATCCTTCAAGGATTTTAAACTTAGGGATATATATATTAATTTCAAATTCCCAAGATTTCAAAGAGAAAAATGAATCAGATAAAAATAAGATGACCTCTGATATTTTTGAGAAGTTAAGCTTATCTGCTAATAAAGCAGAAAAAGATATTGGAATCTACAAAAGCAGCATATCAAAAATGGAACAAGCAAAAGAATTAATTGAAGAGCTCAGAATTAAGGATAAGAAAAGAAACCAAAAAAATTAATAACTATTTTTTTAATCTTTTTTTATCTTTCCAAGAGATATAGGATATATAAATTACAGCTAATGTTATGAATATGAGTAAAACAA
Organism: Prochlorococcus sp. HOT208_60m_813O14; assembly: GCA_002025945.1. Lineage (GTDB taxonomy): Bacteria > Cyanobacteriota > Cyanobacteriia > PCC-6307 > Cyanobiaceae > Prochlorococcus_A. The sequence continues at coordinate 25,820 of MWOO01000165.1, forward strand.
ACGATGTTAAGATAAGAAATTTACTTAAATAGACTTCATAAGTTAAAAATGAAATCATATGTCAATGGATCCGTCCCCATTTCTTCCCCAAACAACCATGGCAATTGAAAAAGTAAAAATAGCAGCTAATGCTGCCCAGCCTATTTGAAAGATCATTAGAATTTAATCGTTTTTATAAATATAACAGAACTTCAAAAATTTTTAATCATTTTCAAGCTAAAGTTAATTTCTCAGAAACAAAATTTTCCCAATAGAATCGTAAAAAAATTAAATTGGGAAGGTTAGTTTTAAATCATAGTACAAATATAGAAGGTCTAATTCCAATACTTCAAAAATTGGCACTGGAAAAAAATATCAAGACAATAACTCCAGCTGTTATTTCAAGAGCTAGGGGAAGATCCTCTAAATTAATAATTAGATTGTCAGTGAAAACTATAAACGGATATAAAGCAATCGCAAGAAAGGGTAATACAGCTCAAGAAGTTTTTATTTCAACAGAATTAAGTAAAGATGAATTAAAAGAAATCATAGATCTTTATAATAAAAAGTAATTACATTAAAGGGTATTAGAAAATAGTTAGGAGAGAACAAATGAAATTGGTATTAAATTTTTTTATGTTTTTATTGGCCATTTTTTCATTTAGTAATAAATCATTATCACTTACTGATTACCAAATAAAAAGATTTTGCGCAAAGGAGAAAAGAGTATCTTTATGTATCAAAAATTTAGAAGAGAAAAGATCTGATCTCCAAAAAGGAAAGCTAATTGAAATACCTGTAACCCCTTACAAACGGTAATTAGAAATTGAATTTAGATTTCAAATTCTGATTCGAAAAGATTATATGCATTTTTAAAGCTTGTGAGAAGTTCTTCAGAATTATCAGAAAATCCTTGTCGTTCGTAATCTTCTTTTAATTCATCATATAAGTAAACCACTTTGTTAAAGGCGCTCATATATTCATTTTGTATGTCTTCATCATCGATATCATAGATTTTTGCAAGTACTAATTCGACATTTTTTTTTGATGAATATATTTTTCTCTCAAAATCTTTATTTAACTTCCTTCTTTTTTTTGCCATTTAAAATTTCTAAACACAGATTAACAATACTCAAATTTATAGATAAATTAAATTAAAACTTATAAAATAAAGATATAGTTTCCAAATCAAAATAAAACCTCTACATTCCAAATAAATCATTGGATGATATGAATAAAAAAGAAACAACTAATCCTAAAGAACTGAAAAACCAAAACTATGAAGCCAAGAAAATGAATACTTCCTCAAACTTAAAGAAAAAGAAAGGTAAGGAGCTTCCATGGTGGGTAGAGTTATTATTTGTTCAAATAGGATTACCAGATAAATTACTAATAAAAATATTAAAAGCCCAAAAAACATCTAAAGAATTTATTAAAAATGAAAAAAAATCAATAATAATTTTTTTGTTTGTAATTACTACATTGTCATATTTTTATCCAGTTATTAAACATGCAAAAAATAAATTAGATTGTGAAGCGATTGCTAAAAATTATATTATTAAAAATAAAAATACAATAGGAATTAATAATAGAGAAGTAAAAATGTTATCTACAAATTTTTGTTATGGTGGCGAAGAAATCTATGAAATTGAAAATTTAAAAAATTAAATTTTGAATTATTCTCTATAAATAACCATCTCAATATTATGATAGTAGCTTTAAGTTTAATAAAGTTTAAATTTTATTCCAATGACTGATATAAAACAAAAGAAAGAAAACGTAAAAATGCATTTAAAAGATTTGAGGCAAAACTTAAAGAAAATGCATTTAGAAGTTACGGACGAATTAATTTTACCGAAGCCAGATGATGTAAAAGACTTGATGGATAAAATGGATAAACTATTAAAATTAATAGAATCATAATAAACTATAATTCAAATAATTTAGAATCATCAAAAGTTAAAAAAATGAAAATAATAAAACAAATTCCTATATTAATTTTAATCGCAATTTTCTTAATTTCTTGTAGGACATCCACTAATAAAGAGTATCCCACAAATAATTTGGAAAAAAATATTGAGGATAATCCTAATTTAGAAAAGAAAAGAATGGAAATAAAGTTTTCTTGTGGAGAGGAAGGTATTTCAGAATACTTAGATGATGGATGGAATATTTTAAAAGAAGAATCTCAAGAAAAAATTTGTACCTGGAAATCTGTTCCTGCCACAAAAGATTGCAATATGGAAAAAGATAAAGGATGTAAAATAACAAAGCCAGATAAAATAGGTGAAGAGAAAATTTATTTACTGGAAAAATAAATTTAATATATGACTTCAAAATCAGAACATTTAGTTGATTTAATTTTTAATAAATTAAAAACCTATAAGAAGAAAAAAATATTTTTAGAAAAAGAAAGTTTGAATAAATTTATTCTTTCACTTTTCAAAGAAAACTGAATGCAGGACTTATTAAACTTAACTGCTATAGTTAGATAAATTTTTTAATTAATATAGATATGGATAGTTTTTCATCATTAACTTTTATACTGTCAGTAATTTTTATTGTAAGTCTTTATTTTTTATTTAAGGTTACTTCTAGTACAAAGAGTTAAAAGATATTTTCACATCTTTCCTAGATGATCGGATCATCTCTTAATAGTAAAACCTCATGCTTATTTAAACCATCATTAATCCATTCTTTATATTCTTCTAGAACACACTTTTTATCAAAATTATCTAATAAATTAATTCTTTTTTTTGCATTATCTAGTGCCAAATTAATACAGAATTTATAATCGTTTGAGTTTTCTTTCATTTGTTTTTATTGAATCCTAGTAAAAATAATTTCTTATTCTGTATTGAAAATTACAATACTAAGCGTTGATTTAATAAGGGTATCAAGCAATACGGAAGAATTTTTAATATATTTAAGATAATATTTTTCTTTATAATAATACTATGTCCTACGAAGCAGGCAGTAAAGAATGTAGACATTTAATTGAAGCCAAAGAAAGCCTTCTATCAACATTAGATGCGTTAAGTAATATAAATTCGACCGATCTAATACAAATCCAAATTAAAGAAATTTACAACAAATTAGAGCAGATGCACGACAATAGAAAAAAAATAGAATCAACTACAAATTATCTTTAATACAATCAACTTAACTTAAAGCTCTCAAAATTGGCTTTTTATCTTGGTTACTTTTTTTTCTGATAATAAATCCAATAAAGCATCAAGCTGAGCGAGTACTTCCTTTGCTTCATTAAGATCTGGCAACAAATCTTCTTTAATGAGCATTTGATGCATCTCTCTAAGCTCTAACCTTATATATCTAAGGTGAGAACAAACTTCCTCTCTCTTAGTTGCACTCATATTTCCTTTATATTCTTTACATTATACAATACGATCTTTTTTGCTCTCCATATAAATTTTGTCAATTTGAAAAATTTTTTCAAACCCAATAACATATCTAAATCTTTTAAAGTCGAATTGTAGTAATATATCCTTCATGAAAAAGAAAAAATCTAAAAAAAAAATAACTAATTCAGATTTAAAAGATCAAAAATTAGGTCAAACAAAAAATTCTGCGAAATTAGTACTTTTTGTTTTTGGAATAGGTCCAATTATTGGCATAATAATATTTTTATACAGTAAGGGATTTTTTAATTCTCCAACTATTTAAATCTTAAGTAATTTAAATTAACTTTAAATAATTTAAAAATAATTATTGAAATTTTTTTAATGAAAATATCCTAAATTCTGCCATTTTTCTAGCAATTGCAGGATTAGAAATCAAAAAAGGGTGATCTGATAAAAGTTCTAATACCTTATCTATCTTTAATCGTATATCATCACAATCAACATTTTCCCATTCCTCATCGAATGACATTGCAAAGCTATCAGCATTATCATATAGTTTATCTTTCATAATATATGGAATTTAAATTTAGAAAATTTTAAAAATCAGAACCAAACTGAAAAAGTAATTAGAAGAAGCATTTAAAACTATCCCCATAATATTTGAGAAATCACTTTTAGTGAGTGTTCTACGAAATTATACTTTAATCCTACTATTTAAATTTATACATAAGTGCTCTTAATCAAAATCTGAGTTGATTTGACAGAAGTGTTACAATATTGACATATATAAAGACTTATGGAAAATAAAGTTAAAAGGATAGGATATCTTCCTAGAAAAAGAGTACTTGAAATTATTGATGAAATATCCAAGAGCGAATCTATAAGTAGATCTAAAGTAGTTGGAATATTAGTTGAGGAAGCATTAGATGCCAGAGGAATTGCGAACTTTGGATATAGTAATATCAGCAAGTCAAATATATTCAAGTCGGATAATTTTAAAGATCTCCAAAATGAAAAAGCCCACTTAAAAGATGGGGAAGACGAATTTGTTGATGACAGTGGTTACACAGTTTCATCTCACAAAGCTTTAGACCGCTCAATATCTTCTGCAGATATAGAATTAGCAAATAAAATAAATATTCTTAAGGAATCAGGATTAATATAACTTTTATTGAGTAATTACTTTATTTTTTAATGCATAATATTGGCTAATTGTTTATTCTTAGTCAAGAATAATATTCTTTTTACATAATTCGAATATTAAATCCTTTCTAATATTAATTTTGTAATTAAAAAATGAAAGATATTAAATGTCCTTCATGCGGCAAAACTTTCCGAATTGATCCCAGCAGCTTTGAAGAAATACTTCTTCAGATAAAAGACGAAGAATTTAATAAACAAATAAAAGAAAGACTTATCTTGGCTGAAGAAGATAATAAAAAAGCTTTGGAAATTTTAAAACGTGAGTTAAAAATTCAGTTAATAGAGCAGAATCGGATTAAAGAGTCTGAGATCCAAACTCTTGAATCTAAATTAAAAATAGCTGAAGAAAAGAAAACAAATGCCCTTAATGATTTAAAAAATCAAGCAACAAATAAAATTAATTCATTGAATAATGAATTAATCAAGTTGAAAGACGAAATTAAAAACCAGTCTTTGATTTCAGAATTATCTTTAAAAAACAAAATTAGTGAAGCTGTTACTAATTTAGAAAAAGAAAACTCATCTTTAACAAATTCCATTGAAAAGATAAAGCTTGAAAATTCAATTAATGAAAAATTAATTGAAGAAAAGTTTAAAAGCAAAATTAGTGAAAGGGACTTGACTATTCAGGAGTTAAGAGAAATGAAATCTAGATTATCTACTAAAATGATAGGAGAAACATTAGAAATCCATTGCGAAACTCAATTTAATCTGAATCGTGCCTCTGCATTTAAAAACTCATATTTCGAAAAGGATAATGATGCCACTTCAGGAAGTAAAGGTGACTATATATTTAGAGAATTTGATGAAAATAAAACCGAAGTAGTATCAATAATGTTTGAGATGAAGAATGAAAGTTTAAATGGAACTAATAAAAGAAAAAACGAAGATTTTTTAAAAGAATTAGATAAAGATAGAAGACAAAAATCTTGTGAATATGCAGTCCTCGTATCCCTTCTAGAACCAGATAGTGAACTATATAATGCTGGCATAGTAGATGTTTCTCATAGATTCCCTAAAATGTATGTCATAAGACCTCAATTTTTCTTACCCATTATTTCTCTGCTAAGAAATGCATCTATGGAAACCTTAAAATACAAATCACAAATTGATTTAATGAAACGTGAGAATTTTGACATAACTAATTTTGAAAGTACTCTTGAGCAATTCAAAAATGCAGTTGGTAAAAATGTTTCACTGGCCCAGGATAGATTTAATGATGCAATTTCAGAAATTGATAAATCAATAACCCATTTACAAAAAACTAAAGAGGCTTTAGTTCTCTCAAAAAAACATCTTTTATCTGCTGACAGCAAATCTCAAGACTTGACAGTAAAGAAATTAACTAGAAATAATCCAACCATGAAGAAGAAGTTTAATGATTTAAATAATTTTGAAGATGAAGTAGCCTAATTAAAAAACGTTTTTAAAATTAAAAATAATTAAAAATATATTTAATTTCTAACTTATAAATATAATATTAATAATAAATTTCATAGTAAAGAAAATAATGTCTATCAACACTCCTATTTTCAATATTGCCAAAGATCTTAATGTCGAAAGTAATAGAATATTATTAGCCTGCAAGAAACTTGGAATTAATGCAAAAGGTGCAACAAAAAGATTAAATAAAGAAGAATTAGAAAAAATTAAAAATTATTTTGAAACGGGCAAAAATGTGTCCGATGAAGTGATCAATTTAAATAAAGTTAAAATTAAAAGTAGTTCTAAAAAAATTGTAGAAAAGGTAAAGATAAAATATTTTGCTAACAGACTTATTCGTAAATCTTAAATAAAAATAATTTTTTTTAATTACTTAAAGGAATAAGCCACAGAAGAAAAATTTAATAATTTATCATAAGTAAAAATACTTAAAATGAGCATAAGCAAAATTTTAAATTCTCTTGAAAAATCCTGGAGAAGAGATGATATTCTTTTAAATATAAAGAAGGGGTTAGGGACAGATGAGATAGTTAATGAATTTCTTATAAAAAACGAAAGACAGATTAAAGAATTTAATTCTTTATTAAGGCCAGAAGATATTGAATTATTAAATCAAGTAGAAAAACTCTCAACTTGCGAATCTAAATTAATAAATGAGATCAAAAATTTAAATTACTTAGAAAATAATGAAAATCATCGCATTATGAATAAAAAAAAGATTGTGTCATCTAATAGAGTTTCTTTCAACAAAATTAGTTCATTAATGATTAATTGGAGTAACAAATTTGTAGTTATTGCTTTACTAACAATTTCAGCCATAGCTTTATCAAAACAAGCGTGGGCATAATTAGCTAAATTAACTTCATTGTACGAGATGTAGTTTTGAGAACTAAAAAAGAATATTTAATTAGATATAAAGATGGAAATCTTTATTGTGAACTTGCTGATATTTGGATTGATCCAAGCAAGCCAGTAAAAAAGGCATTAATAACTCATGCTCATTTTGATCACTTTACATTTGGCTGTGAAGAATACATTTCTACTAAGGAAACTGCGATACTTCTTAAAGAAAGAGTTGGAGATAATATCAAAATTAAGACTTTTGAATATGGAGAAGAATTTAAGATAAATGGCATTAATATATCTTTTCATCCATCCGGTCACATCCTTGGATCTAGTCAAATAAGGTTTATTTTTGCTGAAGAAAAATGGCTAATTTCAGGTGACTTTAAGCTTCAAAAAGATCAGACTTGCAAACAATATGAAATAGTAAAAACTGATTATTTAATAAGCGAATGCACTTTTGGTTTGCCAATATTTAAGTGGGATGAATCAAATAAAATAGCAAATGATATTTCAAAATGGATAACTAATTCACCAGAAAAAACTTCCTTACTTTTCTGCTATTCACTTGGAAAAGCTCAGAGATTGTTAAACGAAATTAGTCAAACAAATTTTAAAGGCAATATTTATTCCCATGGCAGTATTCACAAGATGAACAATAGTTATAGGAAACTTGGAATTGATATTAAAGATACTATAAAAATTGAAAATAAAAAAAAGATAGATGAACTTAAAGGAAGTCTAATATTATTACCGCCATCTTTAAGTAAGGGTTCTTATTTAAAAAATTTCAAAAACATTCAAACAGCTTTCGCGAGTGGATGGATGTCAATAAGAGCTCTAAGAAAAAGATCGGGATATGATAAAGGATTCGCAATCTCTGATCATGCGGATTGGGATGGAATTCTGGAAGTAGTAAAAAAGTCTGAAGCAAAAAATGTATTTTTTCATCATGGAGATAGTGAAGCATTAAGTAAATATTTACTTGAAAAAGAATCAATAAATGTCCTTTTGTTCAGTAAATAAATATGAGCTTAAAAAAGTTTTCAGAATTATTTGGCGATCTAGATTCAATTAATAGTACAAATAATAAAATTGAAGTTTTAAAGAATTATTTTTTATCTAATGATCCAATAGATAATTCATGGGCTATTTATTTACTAACTGGAAAAAGTAATAAGAGATTTATTAGTGGAAGATATTTAAAAAATCTTTTTTCTCAAATATATGAATATCCTCAATGGTTAATTGATACATGTTATTTAAAAGTTGGTGATTCTGCTGAGGTAATTTCGTTATTACTTAAAAATAAAACTAATTCTAGAAAAAAGAAATTATCAAATATAAGTCTCAATGAATTACTAAGCGAAACAATACCTGCATTATCAAAACTTAATGAGGAGGAGAAAAATTTAGAAATTAAAAATATTTGGGAAACATTACCTGAAGATAACCATCTAGTTTTTAATAAAATTCTTACAGGAACTTTTAGAGTAGGAGTCTCTATCGGATTAATCACAAAATCAATATCAAAACTATTTAATATTGAGCAAGAGATTATTTCTCATAGGTTGATGGGTGATTTTAAACCTTCAATTGATTCATATGAATTTTTAATTAATAAGAATATCAATCTTCAAGAGTTAAATTCCAAACCATTTCCATTTCTTCTAGCAAATACTATTGAAGATAAAATCTTCAAAAATTCAATAAATGATTTTCAATTTGAATGGAAATACGACGGTATAAGGATGCAATTAATTAAAAGATCAGGCAATGTTTCGTTATGGACAAGAGGGCAAGAATTAGTAAATGAATCTTTCCCAGAATTAGTAGAGAAAATGTCACATATAAAAGATGATTTTGTTCTTGATGGGGAATTATTAGTTTGGAATTTTAAAGAACAAATTGCCTTTGATTTTTCTTTACTTCAAAAAAGAATAAATAGAAAGTCTCCTACTAGATCAATCCAAATAAAATATCCAATTATTTTTATTGCTTATGATCTTTTAGAGATTAATGGGAGAGATATAAGAGAAATTAAATTAGAAAATAGAAGAATTGAGTTAGAAAAATATTTTTCAAAATGGCAAATTAAAACTGAGAATAATATCTCTGATATTTTCAAAATATGTGATTTAATTTTTCCTAAAGATTGGCCTGATGCTTTAACTTATAAAGAAAAATCTCGAGAAAATAATACTGAAGGATTAATAATTAAGAAAAAGACTTCTATATACTCCTCTGGCAGAAAAAAAGGCATTTGGTGGAAATATAAAGTTGATCCTATGCAACTGGATGCTGTTCTAATTTACGCTAAGGGCGGAAGCGGTAGAAGAGCTGGTCTTTATACAGATTACAGTTTTGCATTATGGAAAGACAAAGAATTAATTAAATTTGCAAGTGCATATTCTGGTTTAACGAATATTGAGATTAAAGAGCTCGATAAATGGATAAGAAAAAATACAATAGAAAAATTTGGTCCTGTTCGATCGTTAAAACCAGAAATGGTATTCGAAATATCTTTTGAGAAAATACAAATTTCTAAACGTCATAAGTCAGGCATAGCAGTACGATTTCCAAGAATAACAAAATGGAGAAAAGATAAAAAAATTAATGATGCAGATAGCCTAGAGAATGCTTATGAACTAATAAAAAAATATCATGAAAAATATCACGAAAAATAATACGCAAAATAATTTAATTTCTAAAATTAAACAGTTTTTCTTCGCAAATGGATGGGAGCCATTACCCTACCAAGTAGAATCTTGGAAAGCATTTTTAAAAGGGGAAAACGGAATAATACAAGTTCCTACTGGATGCGGCAAAACTTATGCTGCATTAATGGGACCTCTATCACAGATAGAAGATCCCAAAAATAATAAAAGTGTGCAAATATTATTAATAACGCCTTTAAAAGCACTAAGTAGAGATCTAAAAAATTCCATACAATTAGCAGCTCTACATTTTAATAAAGAAATCACTGTTGAAATTAGGAACGGGGATACAACCCCATATGAAAAGAAAAAGCAACTAGCTAAACCACCTAATATTCTTATTACCACTCCAGAGTCTTTATCTCTTTTACTTTCTAATAAAGAATCTAATAATCTGTTCAAGGAGTTGTCATCAATAATTATTGACGAATGGCATGAATTAATGGGTAGTAAAAGAGGAAACCAGTGCGAGTTATCATTAAGTTGGCTAAGAGGTAATATAAAAAATTTACAAATTTGGGCAATGTCTGCAACTATTGGAAATATTGAAGAAGCAGCAAGAGCAATAGTCGGGATGAGTGCTATTAAACCCAAAATTATAAGTACAAATATTCAAAAAGAGATAGAAATTATAAGCGTTTTACCTGAGGAGGAAACGACCTTTCCATGGAGTGGCCATCTAGGAATCAGAAGTCATTCTTCACTTTTAAAAATCCTAGATAAAAATAAAAGCACCTTATTATTCACCAATACAAGAAACCAATCTGAAAGATGGTATCAATGTCTTAAATTTTTTCTACCAGAGATGGAAGAACAAATCGCACTTCATCACGGCTCCCTCGATAAAGAAGATAGAAAAAGAGTTGAAGAAGGGGTTAAAGACGGATTAATAAAATGGGTAGTCTGCACCAGCTCATTAGATTTGGGAGTTGACTTCCAACCTGTAGATCAAATAGTTCAAATTGGTAGTGCAAAGAATTTAGCAAGACTGATCCAAAGAGCGGGAAGAAGTGCTCATAGACCAGGCGGGAAATCAAAAATAATTTTTATGCCTACTAATTCTTTGGAGTTATTAGAGATTAGTGCAATGAGAAGAATAATAAAAAGTGGTATATCTGAAGAAATTAGACTTCCTGAATTATCTTATGATGTGCTTCTTCAACATCTAATTAGTTTGGCATGTGGAAATGGCTTTGATCCGAAAATTGAGAAAGAAAGAATTAAAAGTTGTTGGAGTTATAGAAACTTAAAAGATCAAGATTGGAATTGGTGTCTTGACTTTTTAGAATATGGAGGAAAATGTCTTAAAGCATACCCAAAATATAAAAAGATAGTTAAAGAAGAATCACAAAATAATAATGAAAACTTTAAATATTTTGTAAAAGACAAATCTTTAATAAGAATGCATAAGTTCAATATTGGGACAATTACAAGTGACAAATTTGTGAATGTCAAATATATGAAAGGTAAATCTTTAGGTAATTTAGAGGAGAATTTTGCTTCAAAATTAAATCCCGGGGATACATTTTACTTTGCTGGAAAAATGCTTCAATTAGTAAGAATAAGAGATATGGTTTTATACGTTAAAAAATCAACAAAAAAAAGTTCTCTAATTCCTGCATGGGTTGGAGGTCAAATGGCAATTTCTGATCTACTTTGTGAGAGTTTGAGAAAAGAAATAGATATATGCAACGAACTAGAAAATTATGATTGCTTAAATCCTGAACTCAATTCATTACGCCCAATATTGAAGAAACAAAAAGTTCTTTCGAATATTCCAAAGAAAGATGAATTCCTTATAGAAATATATAAAACCAAGGATTTATCAAATCTTTTTGTTTTTACACTTGATGGCAAATTTGTAAATGAAGGAATTGCATTTCTGTGGGCTTTAAGATTAGCAAAATTAAAACAATCTACATTTAGTATTACTGCTAATGATTTTGGATTCAGCTTAACTACTGGAGAAGATTATGATTTTTCCATAATAAAAAAAGAAGCTGATTACTTTTTGAATAACAAAAAATTAGAAGAAGATCTAGAAAATGCAATTAATTTTTCAGAATTAACTAAACGTAGATTTAAAAATATTGCCCAAATAAGTGGACTAGTAAATCAAAATAACCCAACCAAAACAAAAACTTCTTCCCAACTTCAAATAAGTTCAAGTCTTTTCTACGATGTCTTTACTAAATATGAAGAAGGCCATCTTTTGATAAAACAATCACATCAAGAAGTTAAAGAATATCAATTAGAAAATAAAAGAATATCTAGATCATTAGAAAGATTAAAAAATTTAAAAATGCTATTAAACGAGATAAAAACTCCAACGCCTTTTGCTTTCCCTTTACTAGTTGAAAGACTTAAAAATACTTTAAGCAATGAGCCAATAGAAAAAAGAGTAGAAAAACTTATAAAAAAATATAGTGATTAAATGAAAAAAAATTCTTTTAAATTTTGTTGGGAAGATACATTGTTAGAGATGCTTCCTTCAAGAGCGTTATTTCTACCTGAAACAAAAGAGTTGTTAATATGCGATATACATCTTGGGAAAGCTGAGTATTTTCAGCAAAATGGTATTCCTCTTACTAATAATTCAGATAAAAACAATTTTGCAAGAATAAAAAAAATAGTAAAAGAATATAGTCCTGAAAAGTTAATAATATTAGGAGATTTATTCCACAGCAAATATTCAATAGACAAAACTCTCAAAAAAAAAGTTGAGGATCTTCCTGAACTACTAAAAACTAACGTTGAACTAGTACTAGGAAATCATGATGTAGGTTGTGATATTAAAAACATAAAAATTTTTGATATTAGAAAAACTAAAAATATTACTTTTAGCCATGAACCAGTTGATTTTGGCGATAATAAATCATTGAATATTTGTGGACATTATCATCCAAAAATCTATTTAAAAAACAAAGGAGATAAATTATCTTTCAGGTGCTTTGCAATGGATAAGAATAAAAATATTTTATTTTTACCTGCATTTGGAGACTTAACAGGCGGATATCCCTGCAAAAAGTCATTTAAAAAATGGGCAATTGTTTCTGAAGAAGAAATTATCGAAATAAAATCCTAAGAAAAATCCTATTGAAGATAATTAAATTTTTCATTTAGATATGCCAATTTATACTTAAAAGTCTCGATTATATTTTTTATCAATTAATTTATTGCTATAAATCAATTTCTACTAGTAGAAATAGAAAAAAAATTTTTTACAGCTAATGACCCTTTCCTTAGCAGACAATCCACGTTATAAAAAAAATAAACACATTTTATAGAAATGAAAAAATTAATAGCCTTGATTTTATTTCCATTTCTTGTAATTTCATTTGGAGCAAAAGCAAATGATAATTTTTCGGTTGAGATAGAGGCACTTACATTAGTAATGGAACAATATAAAGAAGATACTGAATCAAGTTTTGAATTAGATATTGAAGACATAAAGCCAAGTTATATGGCTCTTAGACAAGACGAATGTAATGCAACTGTTGAAGTTACAGAAAAAACAGGATTAGAGGTTGTAAATACTGAATCTTTTGATGTAAATGTCTGCTTGAAAGAAATCTATAAAGTAATCAACTAAATAAGCAGGTTATAAAAATATAATAAAAACAAAAAAATTAAAGAGGTCTTTTACTTATAGAAGGTAAGACCTCGAGACCTAACAGAAAACTTTGGAACGGGTTCTGCATATCCAATTAATAACTACAATGAAATTGTATGGGTGTAATTAAAAGTACAAAACCTAAAATTATTTTTTAAATAATTATTTCTTCTTTGATAATGTTTGTGATTCTTCTCTAGACATTAAAGCTTCAATTTGAGCAAGAACTTTTTGAAGTTCATCCGTTTTTGTAAGAGATGCTTCTGCTACTTCTCTTAATTTTTCTAACTGTTCTTTAGTTTTATCCATGATAAATAAATTAGAAATTAACCACTTTTAAAAATGGTTTTAATACAGATTTTTCACTCCCACACAGATTCATATTCTCTCTTTTTTTTATAAAGTCAAATAAATTTCCCTTTATTAAGGTTTTATGAGGACTTCCAATTAATTCTTTATTTATTATTGAAACCATAAGATTACCTGAAATAGAAATACTTTTAAATTATGAAGTAAGTACAGGTAAACCTATTGTTGCAGTTGTTATGAGAGCCCCTGCAAAAATCAAAAAAGGTAGAAAAGGGTAGTTTTTCAAAGATAAACTTACTAATACGAAATAACTATATAGGTATTTATACTGTTTGTCTACCCCTTTCCTTTCTTAAAGGTAAAAATTTTATTTTTAAAAGTAAAAATTTAACATCAACCAAATTTACCTGATATGTATTCCTGAGTGGTTTTTTCTTTTGGAGAATTAAAAATTTTCTTAGTGGAATTAAATTCTGCAAGATAACCAACCTTTCCTCCATCACCATCTTCATATTCAATAGCATTAAAAAATGCAGTCATATCGCTAACTCTTAATGCCTGTTGCATATTATGAGTAACGATTATTATTGTGTAATTCTTCTTAAGTTCATGCATTGTCTCTTCTATTTTCAAGGTAGAGATAGGATCCAAAGCTGAACAGGGTTCATCCATGAGAATTATTTCAGGTTCAATTGCGATGGTTCGAGCAATACATAATCTTTGTTGTTGTCCGCCAGATAAGGAGTAACCACTATCATTTAATTTATCCTTACATTCGTCCCATAAAGCAGCTTTTCTAAGTGAACTCTCCACTAATTCATCCATATCTCCAGTAAAGCCATTAATTCTTGCTCCAAATGCAATATTTTCGTAAATAGATTTAGGAAAAGGATTAGGTTGTTGAAAAACCATGCCAATTCTTCTTCTTACCTCAACTGGATCTACTCTTTTGTCGTAAATATTGGTTCCATCAAACAGGACTGTTCCTCTCAAGGAACAATTAGGAATCAGATCATTCATCCTATTTAAAGATCTAAGAACCGTTGATTTTCCGCAACCAGAAGGGCCAATAAGAGAAGTTATATTTCCTTTTTTAAAATTACAAAAAACATTCCTTACTGCTTCAAAGGTTCCATAGCTAATAGAAACATTCTCAAGAGACAAAATGATATTCTTTGGTATTTTTTTATTAGTTTTAATCATTTATACTCTCTTAGTTTTCTCTGTAAAAGCGGCCAATATCCTTGAAAATATATTTACTGATAGTATCGACAAAACAAGAATAAAGGAAGCTGCCCAGGCTAATTTATTTTGAGCATCATAAGGTTCAAGGGCAAAGTTATATATCAGTACAGCCAAAGAACCCATCTCATAAAACAAGTCTCCGAAGCCTGTTATGTAGTAGTAAGAGAATAAAGCCGTAAATATCAAAGGTGCTGTTTCCCCTGCAGCTCTTGCGATTCCAAGTACAACGCCAGTAGCAATAGACCTAAAGGCAGAGGGCAAAGTAACTTTCAAAATAGTTGTATACATACTTGCTCCAACACCAAGAGAAGCATATCTCAATTCATTAGGCACCAACTTTAAACCTTCGTCAGTGGTCTTAATCACAGTAGGCAACATCAATATTGAAAGTGCCATACCTCCGGCTAAGCCACTGTACATACTTCCAAACAAGATCTTTGTAGAGACAATTAAGGCATAAATAAATACACCGGCAATTATTGAGGGAACTCCAGCTAAAACATTTACCCCAAATCTAATAAATCTTGAAAAAGCACCGCCTTTAGAATATTCCGCTAAGTAAATACCACCGCCGACACCTACTGGTATGGCAATAATTGAAGCAATGGTAGTAATTATTAATGTCCCGATCAATGCAGGATTAATCCCTCCTGCATCTAAATCATCTCCAGGTGGATTTGGTTCTAAAGTAAATAGTTCTGGTGTAATTTGAGATCCACCTTTAATAAGAATATAAGTAACCAAAAAAATCAAAGGAAGTATTGCAATCAATGCACAAATTACGGATAAAGAAGTAAAGAATTTATCTACTATATTTCTTGATGATCTTTTCTGGTAATAAAGTGAATTCATTATTTAATATTTGAGACTAAATTTCTTAACCAGCCACTGTGCAAAGATATTGACCACTAACGACAGGATCATCAATACAAAAGCCGCATAAAAGAGTGATGAGACCTGACTTCCATCAGCTTCACCAAACTGATTTGCAAGCATTGAGGAAATAGTATATCCAGGAGATAAGAGAGACCAACTAAATGCATTTGAATTACCAATTATCATTGTGACAGCCATTGTTTCTCCCATTGCTCTACCTAAAGCAAGAAGAACACCTGCCATAATTCCTGATAATGCTGCCGGTAAAATCACTGAAAATATTGTTTTCCATCTACTTGCTCCAATTCCGTAGGCTGCATTTCTAAGCTTTTTAGGAACCTGATTAAGTGAATCCCTTGCAATGGAAGTCACTATTGGCAAAAGCATTACTACTAAAATCAATATTGCTAACAAAGAATTCCTACCTGTTGGTTCTGTACTGAATAAAGGAATCCAACCAAAGAAATTATGTAAAAAGACAAAAAAGGCTCTAAAAAAAGGTTCCATTACAAATATTGCCCAAAGTCCCAATACAACAGATGGAATAGCTGCTAATAATTCAACAAAAGAACCAATTATTTCTCTAAAAACTTTCGGCACAAAGTCCTCGGTAATAAATATTGCAGTTCCAACGCCTAAAGGGATCGTTATTAATAACGAAAGAAATGAAGTTACCAATGTGCCATAAATTGCAGTAAAAGCTCCGTATTCATCTTTTACTGGGTTCCATTCAGAGGTTACTAAAAACTTCAAACCATACCTTGAAAAAGATTCAAATGACTGGAAAAAGACTACTAAAATAATTCCTAAAAGTATTATTGCTACGAAACTAGACAAGACTAGGGCAGTATTCTTGAAGATAATATCTATATTTTTTTCGATACCGAATCTTTTACGATTCTTGAAAAGAGTTAATTTCTCTTCCATTAAAAAAAGAATATCTCTATAAATCTACTACTAAATGCTGTAAAAGACTTTAAGACGACTTAAAGGTATATGAAAGTCATGATAATTTGACATCTATCTAAAAATTTAACTACCTATTTTTTCAACGGCAGCTCTTGATTTCAAAAGGATATTCCCTTTTAAGGGGATAAATCCAAGGGATGGAGCCTTATCTTGATACTCATCACTTAACAATGTATTAAGGGCTTGTTTGATTGCTTTAGTATTTCTACCATTACCTTTTTCGTAAGCAAGTATCCATGTCAATGAAGCTATAGGGTACGCTCCTTTCGCCGTTGGATTAGGATTTTTACCCGCAAGATTTTCATCTAAAGTAATACCATTAAGAGCTTTAGCTCCTGCTTCTGCAGATGGTTTTAGAAACTCCCCTGAAAGATTTTGAAGTGCAGCAGCCTTAACATTACCTTTAATATATGACTGATTTACATAACCAATTGCGCCTGGAGTGTTTTGAATTACACCTGCAACACCAGAATTACCTTTTGCTCCAACGCCTGCTGGCCACTTAACTGATTTACCAGTTCCTAAAATCCATGTTGGAGAAAATGCTTCCATAGAGTTTGTGAAAGCCTTAGTAGTTCCTGAACCATCAGAACGATGTGTCCAAGTTAACTTTCCTGATTTACAGCCTAATTCTTTCCAGTTTTTAACCATACCCATTGCAACTCGTACTGCTTGCTCTTGAGTAAGTTTCAAATCGCAATCATAGTTATAACCAAAAGCAATAGTTCCTCCAACCATAGGAATCTGTACTAAACCTCTTGATACCTTTTCTATATCCTTAGCCTTCATAGGATCATCAGAAGCACCAAAGTTTACGGTTTGGTCTATAAAAGCTTTTCTTCCAGAGCCCGAACCAACTGCCTGGTAATTAACCCTTGGTCCGCCTGATTTCGCCAAGTCAAAAAACCACCTAGTATAAATTTTCGAGGGAAATGTAGCACCTGCTCCGCTCAATCTTTTTGAAGCAATCGCATCTTGAGAGAGAACTAATGAGATAGCAGAAGAGAAAAAAAAGATTTTTTTTAAAATGCCCACTTTGTAATGAGAAACGAGTCTGTTAAATATAAATTACATCCAAGAGGTAATTTAAAAATCAAAAGATAAATAAATCAAATTATTTTGATATATAAAATTATTATGTATATATTGGCATTAAGAGCTCAGCTAATAGAAGTAAAAACTTTGCAAGAAGTACGCTTTTCATTTATTCCCAACCCTTTTCTGCATTTTGAATAATCCACTGTGCAAGAACCTTATCCTCTCCTTCCTTCAATTTATTTTTATAACCCTTCATAAAACCAATCCCATCATTAGCAATTTTTGCTATTGAATCTATATCTGCAATTCCTCTTTTTTCAAGGTCGGAAAGTTTTAATGATTTGGATCCTTTAAGAACGACTGATCCACCTCTTACATGACAGCCTGCACAAACATTTTTAAAAATTGTTTCTCCATCTCTAATATCAGAAGCCATTAGAAATCTATTTTGCAAAGAGGTTTGAAAAATAATTATTAAAGTTATTACAGGAATTACGAATAGGAATTTAAATATTTTCATTAGATTTATTCCATCCAAAATCAATTTAGCAATTAATTCCGAACCTCGATCAATCTATTTTAATAGTTCTACTGCTACGACAAGATTTCCTAATAATCCGTTCAAAATATTTAGTTGTTCTTTACTACCAAAGGCTATTAATACCTGACCTGGCTGAAGCATGAAATCACCTCCAGGATTAGTGAACAACTTTTCATTTTCTTTAATAGCTAATATTTTTGCCCCGCTCTTTTTGCCTATTCCAAGTTCAGAGAGTGATCTTTTCTCTGCAGTTTCAAAAAGACTAATATCATTACTTAATTCAAATTCTTCAATTTCACATTCACTTCCTGCAAGCAGATCAAGAAAGTCAATAGCAATTGGTCTTAAAGCCATTGATGCCATTGCTCTTCCTGCCGCGATATAAGGACTTACAACTATACTTGCTCCAGCTAATCTCAATTTACTTGCAGCTTCTTCAGTTCCAGCTCTGGCTATTACTCTTATAGAACTTCTTATACCTTTAGCACTTAAAACTACATATAGATTCGCAGCATCGTTAGGTAAGGTAACAACTAAACTCTTACATTTTTCTAATCCTGCTAGTTTTAAAGTCTCGTCAAGAGTGGCGTCAGCACAAAGTACTTCTAAACCATTTTCTTCAGCAATCCTTTTTCTATCTTCATCACTCTCAACAACAATAATTGGAATATTTTGCGTTTTTATCTGGTTAGAAATTTCCTGACCTACCCTCCCATATCCACACAAAATTACATGATTTTCCATTTTTCTAAGAATTCTTTTAAAACGTAATTCGTTTACTCTTTGAAAATAGCCGGATTCGAATAATCTAACAGCTTTTTGAAAGGTAAATTGAATAAAGATCAATCCGCCAACGATTACTAAAACAGTTACGATCCTGCCTTCAGGACTTAGAGGTTGAACTTCTCCAAAACCAATAGTGGTTATTGTGATCAGAACCATCCATAAGCAATCACTCCATTCCCATCCTTCTGTTATTCGATAGCCAATTGCACCTAAAAAAAACAGAAAGAATAAAGAATAAATAAGACCAAACCAAGGTCTTAAATAGTCTTTAATAAAATAGAACTCAAATAATCTAAGCTTCATATCCCTTATTATCGTTAACTATTCAAAAATTTCAAAAAAATTTTCTATTATGTTCCTAAAACTATTTATTTGTTTAAGTGAAATACATATTAAGCAGGATAATAATATTTATTTTTATAGCTGTATGCATTAAACAAATGATTACTGTCTCAGGTCTTATTTAATGCTTCATTAAAAATTAATTTATGGTTTTACTTGTACTGATTCAATAAGAAAATCAGAAGCTGCTTTTAACCAATCGGCGACTGTAAGACGAAGATCAGGTTGAGAATATACAAGCGCGATAATAATTCCAACTAAGATTATCTTTACCATGGCAATTCAAACATTCTTATGAATTAAAGCACAAGTATTTAGTAAAAAGAACCTTAAATTTATAAAAAATAGATTAATTAAAATTTCTCTAATTGATTAAACAAGTATTCCACTCTTCTAAGATTTACGCCTAAATCAGATTGCCCTATTCTTGCAGCAGATCTTATCTGAATAATTCCTTTTGATCTATCTACATAACTTCTTACATCAAGCTTTAAAATTTCGAGATCATCTGGAAATCTAAAAATTAAGCTTCTACAAACGCCTCTCCAATAATTTCTACCACTTTCAATAACTTCTGTCCTAGGTAACCCTTCTGCAAGAGAAACAAGTTGAATGAACTTTTGATCAACATTTATTAGTTTCTTTTCTATTAAGACACTATTTAATGGATTAGTTATTGGAGCAAGACCTTGAATGGAGGAAACCATATTTTTAAAAACGATATAGATGTTCTAACCGATTTCATACACAAAGTGAGAGGGAAAAAGTAAAGAATTCTCCCATAAATTTGATCTCTTTATAAAGATTCCTTATTTTGTGATCAAAATTCTAAAATTTGAGATTTTTTATTGTTTTTTTTGATAGAGATGGTTGCCTACTTTTATTACTAGTTAGTTTCCTAACCCATATAAAAACTCCTACAAACAAAAATATTTCAACAATAATTCCAAGCTGGATAAGGCTCATTTTTTATCCTCTTTTTTCTTGTTGGTGCCTTCTATATATGGCACAAGGATATTTAATAACCATTTTTTAAATGCACTTAAAGGTTTCATAATCTATTTACTTGCCTTTTCTCCACATACTCCTCCCTTTGATGAGATCCTCTATATTTGGCCAAGCTGCTATTAATTCTTTAAGTGCTTTTCTATTAGGAGTATAGAAAACACATGACAATGAACTTATTACATAAAGTATGAACCATAACTTACTCTCTGAATAAGCTAAAAACAAAGAGAAAAGAAAACTTCCAATAAAGAAGAAGAAAAATGACCTATTTAATATTTCTAATGGAGTTCTTTTAAGTCTGTAGAATTTAATCTTTTTAATATCTTCTTCAGTATCTTTCTGAAATTTACTTTCGTACGAATTAATTATTTCTTCTTCTAGAACTTTTTCATACTCTAAATTATCAATTGGATCGCTTTGATCCTTTTTATTTATCATCGGTATCTATACAGTACAAATATGTTAACTAATTTAAGGTATTTTAAAAAGTATCAAATTTTATCTATTAAATGAAGCTATACGAACAGATCATGGTTTTGAAAATACTTCAAGATTGTCTTATTTATAAAAGATAAATTAGTCAAAATATTCTTTTTAATTTTCCCAAATCTTTCTGTCATTTAAAACAATCACTTCTATAAACTTCATAGCATTAATTAAATTCGGAGGCAATATCTAAATCTAGAGTTAAAATAGTTTAGAGATTTTAATAATAATCTATATGCAAAGGTATTTGATTTCCTACGAATTTACTGATGGCGAGGATCAAGAAGAAGGGGCAGAAATGCTAATTAATTGGTATGAATCAGGTGGTCCCCAAAATAGACCTGAAAACTATGAGGTTCATTCTTGGATTTTTATGGTTCAAAATGGGATTGGACATTCTGTAGTGAGTGCAGATTCTCTTGAGACAATTTGGAAGCAATGGCATCCATGGAGAAGGTTAATGGATATAAGCATTCAGCCTTGTATGGATCTTGATGAGACAGTCGGATTATTCAAAAAACAAAAAATGAATACAAGGATAGTCTAAAAGTATTTTTAACTTCTAAATATAAATTTCTTTTTAGTAGCACCTAATACTACATACATATTTCACTGCGTTAAAAAGGATAAGATTAATTTTCCATGATGAATGATTCTTATCACATTTACTTCAAAGGAGAAATTCTTTTCAAGAATTTAAGTAAAGATGAATTTGAATTTGTTTGGGGAAAACTTTATACATCATATATAAATGCCCTAAATAAAGAGCTAACCTACGAATTAATTAGCGAAAGCAATACTATGGAGCCGGCCTTTAACCTTGAGCCATCTTACTAAATCAAGAACTAAATCCTTAATTATGAATAAAACAAGAAAACCTGTCTCTCTTTTATTTTGAGGTACTCTTTCTCTTCTTTAGTTATATCTAAAGCAATTTTATTTGCCTCAATTTCGACATTCGAACTATAAGTTTCAAAGTTTTCCTCTCTTTTAAATAGAGCAACGATGCCAATATCTGTTATAAACCAAATAAAATGATCAGTTTCTCCAATTGGCTCCTCTCTAAAAGAGTCAAGAATCAAATCACAGGTTGAGTCCACTTAATTATTATTAGAGAAATTTTAATTGCCGCCGTTGCAATACCTTACGGCCTCAGAATTGGTACCACCATCTTCAATAATTTCTGCAACACATTTATTGAAAAGTTTAGACTCCTTTTTTACTGAACAGAATCCAAAAGCGATTGCAGATAAAGCTATTGCAGATACGAAACTAGAACCAAGTTGTATAAAACCATAGGCAAACATAATGTTTTTCTTTCCAGAACATTTTTTTGAATCCTTTTTTTCTTCTGTCATTTAAAATTTATTAACTCAGTTAACCCTATTTGATTAGTTTTAGGTTTGAGAAATATTTGCATAGAGAAAACCGAATTAAATATTTTTTAACCACCTAAGACAAAAATTAAAAATTTCAAGTTTAGATTGATTTTTCTTCACTTTAATTTTCAAATTGATACATCATGAAAAAAATTTTTAAAAATTCTTTATCAACATGTGCTCTTGGAATAGATTTTTTTCTTTTTTAAAAAAGTAATGATCCCACAGTTATAACAAGAGATTATGATACTTTTTAAACTACATTTAATTTTTTTTGATGAAGTATTAATACTTAAAAATTTTTCGAGAAAAGCTTGTTTTGATAATGCTCCCGAAGAGTTATCCACTTTTTAAGTGTTTTTCAACAGGGTTTTCCACAATATGTTGATTAAATTTGAATTTCTATGTGCAAAATAAAATATTGTCTTCTTTTAAGAAAAAACTATCCACAAATTTTTTTTTGGATCACTATGATCTTTACTGAATTTTAAAAATTTCAAGTCGAAATCCTATGAATCCAAATGAGACAAAAAAGGATTTAAATCCCGAAATCAAAAAAGAGTTGGAAAAATCCAAGCTCGAAGTTCTTACTAATGAAAATGATTATTTAGTTAAAAACCTTAAAAAGGCTGGATGATCTACTAGAGCTTTTAAATACTTTGCAAACAAAAAAATTATTTAAGCTTCCTTTCAAAGACAAAAAAATATTTTCTTGAATAATCTCCCACAAATTTTTAGTTTATTAAATATAAAATTTCTATTAAATATACAAACTAATTACTCCAGATACTAAACATTTAAACCAAATCTTAGTTATATTGTTTAAATCTCAGTAAGAGATCAGATTAGAAATATAAACGGGAAAAATCATTTAAATTATTTAAATATTTAGTTTTCCTGCATTAGCATCATAGTTTCTATAAAAGATGAATATCCAAGAACTTAAAGTCAACTACAAAAAGCTTCTAAACAAAGCCGCCAAAGCAAACGGTCGTAAAGAAACTGTTTCTTACTTAAATCGTGCTGCTAAAATTAAATCAAAAATCTATTCAAACATTAAAGTAAATTGCTTTAGATGTAATGGAGCAGGTTTTCTAAGAATTTCATTAGATGAGACTAAAACATGTCTATCTTGCTATGGGAAGGGTTTTTTAATTAAAGAAATTCAGTAGGTTTAAAAAAATTTGATTGTTCATGAAAGATCTTATTCAAGCTCACAAAAAATTAATTAAAACAGTAAAAGAGCAAATGGGATTTTCTGATTATGGGATGTATTGGTTAGCTTTCCTGGAAGGGGGTTTAACTATATGGCTGCTGGATAGAATATTTTTTCACTGGTTAAAGTTTTAATTTTTATTTAAGTCAAAAAAATTTCTCCAGGTATTAAATAAATTAATTTATCGAAACCATTTGAAAAGTTGTAGGATGGTAGAAAACTAATATGCAATTACTCGGATTAATTCTTCTTCTAGCTAGTAGCTGGTATTTATGGAAATTAACATCAAACTTTCTTGATGAACCAACAAAAAAAGAGCTGACAAATAGTTTTAATAATCTCAAAAATAAATTCTCTGAGGGGAAACAAAACTTCACTAAAGAAAAAATAAGCGAAGCTTGGGAAAAATACAAAGAAGAAGGTGGTGCCTTATCTAATAAAGAAAAAAGCTAGTGGACTTTTTTATTATTACAAGTCTCACTAAAGATATTTCTAGAATTGATCTAATTGGTATTTTGTTTGGTCATTTAATTTTTGGTGTTGCATTGACACAGCTTTTAGATTGGACGTGGTTAAAGAAGCTTATGAGTGAAGAAGATAAAACAAGGATGCTTAAAAGTTATACATGGAAAGACTTATTAGTAGATGGAGCAATTGTTACGATAGTTCTAGGAATAATCTTTTTGATAATTAGCATTTTTCTATAAATGAACCTAACGTACATCCTTTTAATTTTTTTAATGATATCAATTGTGATTTTCACTCAAATAATCAATTCCTCCGATAAATCAAAATAAATGACAGAAGTAACTAGCAACTCCTCAACTGGATGGTACTTAATCGCTTTGGTAAGCACTTTATCTTTTTTAGCCTTAATTTACTTTGGCCAAAAAAGATAGAGTAATTTTTGAAAGACTATTTAAATTCATAAAAAAAGCTCTGCAACTTAACGAGATGCAGAGCTTTTAATTATTAAGTAACAGATTTATATAAATCTGTTAATTATAAAACCTTTTTTCTTAATCAAAGAAAAAGAGACCGATGAATGTGATGAAGATACTGAATTCACGGCCCCTTTAATAACCGCATTTTTCGGTAGATACGACAATGAATCACCTCCTTTACTAATATTTTTCTTAAGATAACTAAAAGAATTAAACAAGGAAAGAAATTCGTTAAAAATTTAAAAGTTTTTTAACAAATTAACGATATAAATCTCTTAAAAATAAATATAGATTTTACCAAGGCAAAACTTCTCCGTTGGCATGCCAAAACGTACCCGAGTTATTTTTATTTAAAGAATCTATACGTTTTAAAAGGCCATTTGCTGATTCTTCAGGACTAATTCCATTTCTTGTAAAACCTGTCATTCTTGTACTCACTAACCCAGGATGCAAAATAGCTATATAAATATCTTCTCTTGATAAATCTATAGAAAGTGATTTTGCTGCCATGGACAAAGCGACTTTAGACATCCTGTAACCATAAGAACTTCCTGATGTATTATCTTCAATAGATCCCATTCTACTTGTGATAAAAGCAACTTTAGAAGATCTTTTTAAAAAATGTTTAAGCGATTGGGTCATACATATTGGGCTCAATGCATTGACTTCAAATTGCCGCAAAATACTTTTTTTATCTAAGTTTTCGAAAGAATTAAATTCATAAATTCCTGCATTATGAATTAAGCAATCTAAATTAACTCCAGATAGTTTTTTACACAAATTTGTTATGGACTCATCAGAAGAAATTTCTATATTCTCTTCAATTCTCACTCCTAAATCTCTAAGTTCTTTTGAAGCTTTCCTACACGTAGCAATTACATTATCTCCCCTCTTATGAATTTGCCTACATAGTTCTAATCCAATACCCCTATTTGATCCTGTAATTAGAAAAGTCGACATATCTAAACTAAAAATAAAAAATTAATCTAAATCCAAATATAAAAGAAAACGAACTAGAAAAGAAAAAAATTTATAAAATTCCTTATTACATTTTTTAAGGTTATGATAGGTTATAAATTTAAAAGGATTTTAAAAGAAAGCAAAGATATTTTTATCATCACAATTTAATGTATGGAAATTTTCAATCAAGAATTTATACAAGAGATTATTAGGTTAACGTGGAGAAATCCTGCTTTTATGGCTATAGCTATTGCGTTAGTTTGGCTTATCCCACAATTATTTATCAGAAAAATAATGTCAAAAAAATATGAAAGAAGAAAAATAGAAATTCAGAAAAATAAAATTCAGAAGCTTTACCCAACTAATACTCCTAAATAAGATTTTTATTTATAAGATGATCTAATGAATCAGAAAAATCTTTGTGCATCTAAGTAAAATATGACCTACAAAATAATTAGAATTGATGGGAAAGATGACGAATTAACAGCTCAAAGTTTTGATAAATATTCAGATGCGTACGATTTGTTAGAGGAACTATATGGAGATTTATGTTGTTCAGATGCTGATTATGGAGACATAACCTATTACGATATTGTAGAAAATAATTTAAAAAATATTAATGGAGAATAAAAAATGGGCTCCCTCCAAAGAAGAAAATTTAGGGGCAATAACGAGTGTATATGAATTCATTAAAGAAGAACTTTCAGAACTTCAAAAAGAAACTGGATGTCCGGATTCATTTATTTATGATTTTATTGGAAAAATTCAGAATGAATGGCATCATGAATCTTGTCACTCCATAGTTAGAAATAAAAAAAGAAAAATTAGAAAATATTAAATCTTCAACTCAAATTTATAAAATTTCTCTAATATGATTTCAATTTGAAAAAATTAAATCATGATTATTAGAATACTAGGTATCATACTTATCCTTGGTACGATTGCATATTATGGTTTAGTTTTAACTGGGCAAAGCAATCTTTAGTTTTTCAAGTTTTAAAATTTCTCATGAAATGGCCTCCTAGTCTTTGTTGGACAGCACCAAAAACTATTAATGGTAATAGGCATTTTCAAATTAAAGCTTATGGTGGTAAAAATGAAGATAGATGGGTTGATATTTTTCCTACCAAAAATAAAAAAGATATTAAAAGGATCCTATGGACAAAACTAAAATCAGAATGGACTTCTGGATGGTTAAGGCTCCCAAAAGATAAAGATTAATTTGTCTATGTAAACAAATATTATTAACCAGAAAACTGTAAAAAATAATACCTAGTGCAAAAAAAATAACTTCTAAAATTTTTTAAATTGCTGTTTAATATGAAGCCAGAACCGAAGAAAAAACTCCCTAATAAAAAAATTATAAGTTCAGCAAAATTTGAGGCTAAAGAACAATTCACAAAATCTGCATTAGAAAATTTAAAAACAGAAAATGAAAGGCTTGTTAATTCCCTAAAAAAATCTGGGGAAATTAAAGAATCAAAAAGAAAATAGACTTACGGTATTAAAAAATTTTTATTATAATATTAATTTATAGATTGAGAAATGGTTGAAAAAATCTCTCTAGCAAATTCTCATTTACCTCAACTTATTGGGTTCGTACTAATGTCGATTGGTTATACATTAGGC
Organism: Prochlorococcus sp. HOT208_60m_813O14; assembly: GCA_002025945.1. Lineage (GTDB taxonomy): Bacteria > Cyanobacteriota > Cyanobacteriia > PCC-6307 > Cyanobiaceae > Prochlorococcus_A. The sequence goes on from MWOO01000165.1 coordinate 52,708, forward strand.
AATAAATTTTACCTTCCTGAAATCAAACAAAAATAATAATTTCCAGTTATTAAAAATAAATTTAATAAATAACATAAAAATAACTTTCTATAAAAATTTCAATACTCTATCTAACTTGGAGAAACAAGACTTTAAAACTAATATTGCAATTTAGTTAGGACTACTCTTGGAAAATACTGACACATAAATGTAACATTTAAGTTCTTTAAAATTTTAAATCCAAAGAAAAGGTAAGGATTCATACTAATTTTTTTTTAGATATGTTACATTAATTAATAATTCAAATTAACATTTCCTCTGTCAATAAAGCGGAATTTGGAGATGTTAATACATACAATTGTCATTCACTTTTTGGCTTACTTAATGATCACATACGAAATCTAAAAATGGATGCACTTACTAGTTTTATAGTTGTTATCATCGCAATTACAATCCAATTCTCTTTATACGCCATCAAAAGGCTGCAGGAACCTTTAGAACCAAATTATTTGATTGATAAAAATTCGAAAAAAATTAAAAACTACATGGGTAAATTTTGGAAAAATGCCGAAATAACAAACGGGAGATTAGCTATGATTGGTTTTTTAGCTTTGATAATAAACTACGGTTTTTTTGGGTGGATAATACCTGGTTTTATTTAAAGTATTAATACATTAAGGTCTTAAAGAAAGAAAAAAAATAAATCTCTCGTTCAAAACAAACTCTCCTTTTAAAAAAAAAATTTTTATTATAAGTAAAAAAGCATTTGAGTAATTCTGATTTTGATAAAAATGGATTAGACAGCTATGGAATACATTGGCTTCAATATGCTGCTTTTGCTGTCTCTGGTTTTGCTATATTTACAACCTGGGCATTTTTTTATGATGAAAGATTCCACAACTTTGTAATGAATATTTTCAGGGTTATTAACTGCAGTGGGTTCAACTGTAATGGAGCATTTTAAAATTCTATGGCTAATCCAGATCAAAAAACAATATTAATTGATAATGCTTTTGAGGAAATAAAAAACATTTGTATAAATCTTCAAAAAGATACTGATGCTTCGAATTCAGAACTTAAAAGTTTACTAAAACTAATTATTAATGAATGGGAAGAAAAAGAAGAACAAAAAACTGGTTTTGGATTCAGGTAAAGTTAGCCACTATCTAAGTAAAGACTTAGACCTCAAATCATTTTAATATGAACAGATTTTTTACTTTTAAAATTAAATATTTATAATTTATATTTTTTAGAAAGATATTAAAAAGGAATGAATCTCAAATAAAAGATTCATTCCAGATTTAGCATTAGTTTTATCTAGATTTAAATTTTATAATTTAACTCCTCTGGTGGACTGTCAATCATTAGATCCCTCCTATTCAACAAGTTAAACCTACGCCTTACTTACTAAGAAAGTAAATCAGTAAAAATGCTGATTTATTATTTTCTAAAATGTTTGAATTAAAGTAGCCAATTCTGGTGCATCTAGTAAAAGTGCAAAAAATGTAAGCACAACTAATAAAAATATGGAAAAGTAGAATTGAATCATGTTTCAAAATTACTTAAAAAGAACTTTTTAAGTTGTATAAAATAATGCTTTGTTTACATAACTAAATATCTCTACCTAGAGAAGTTTAATTAGAGAATAATTAAGATGCTTCAGGGGAAAATATCGTCCTATTTTTTTGCCAATACTCACAGCCTTTAAGTAAATGATCACCCTGTGGTATGCGTTTTTCGTATTTTGGACAGATCAAGATAGTAGCAAAAGTTTCTGTAGTGCTGTAGCGAAAGTGATTGCAAGTAATACAAATCTTTGTTCGTTTTCGTTTTAGGGTAGATTCTTTTAGATATTCCCATTTTGACGGATTTACCTTAATCATGATTGCTGGAATTTATTAGTATTAATTTGCCAACCTCCTGAAATTAATTCATTCCATGTTTCGCAAGCACACTCAATAGAATGAAGTCTTGAATTTTTAATTTGGGCTGGTTCACCTAATTCATTTGCATAGAAAAGATGAGTATATACTTCTAAGTTATTAGATACAGATTTCTTATAACTCTCAAAAAAAATTAATAAACCGCTTTTTTTGTTAAACAACCAGCCAGTTGGGGGGTCAATAAGGCTGCCACGATAAAAATAAGTCCTAACATTAGCGACTCCTGAAGTCATGAAGATAATACAGTTGTACTATTAATATAAATGTACTACTCTTAGACGTCAAGTGTTCCTCTGGTAATTATTTAAATACTAAAATTACTTTACAGAAATAACCAGCCGTAAACTTCTTATTTGGTAATAGTGAATACAAGTAACTCCTTGAAAAGGAAAATATCATTAAAAAGTATCTCCAAAAGAATGCAATGTATCGAAATCCCTTCTATTTAGGATGGAACAAAGGTTGGTCTTTTTTATTTTTTTTTGAGGGTGGCATTGCAAAAATTGAAGCAAAAGGTTTTGGTATTTCTATTACAACAAAAGTTGAGAAAGGAGAATCACCCCTAGAATCTGCGGATAGATTAGTCTCGAAAGAGCAAAGGATTAGAAAATCAAGATATTATTCTTGGGTTAAATCTATTAATGAAAAAACAATAAATTAACCAATTCTTTAATTTCTAAAGTAATTTGTTGACAGTCAATTTAAAATAGAAATTAGTCATTTATTTTTCGTGTCCAATAAATTTTATGAATGGTGGAAAAACCATAGAAAAGTTGTAACATATGGAGCTTTTATCATCTTGTTTGGTTTTTATTTATCTCCGGTTGTCAAAGAAGCAAAATACAAAAACCAATGTATTAAGTACTCTACTAAAGGAGCTTTAACTAAATTCAATAAGGACGATATAGGAAAAACTTTACTAGAAGAAACAGGTTTGAATATTGATGAACTAGCAAAGATTGAAGGTTATAAGAATTGCATTAATTAAAAAGTTCGCAAAAATTACGCTGAGTTTTTAAATGTTTAAAGGTATGTTTAAACTGATTTTATTAATATTATTATTTAGATTTATATCAATAAGTCCAAAAACAAGATATTTGGTTGGCATAACTCTAAAAATGATTTCTTCATTTCTTTTATGGACTGTTAAATATGAAGATAGAGAAAAATGGATTATAGATAAACCAAGTTGGATACCTAGCCAAAAACTTAAGCCATCGTATTAAATGAAGACTTATTTAGAAGAACGAATTGAATGGTACGACGACAATTATAGAAATGGTAATGCTTTAATCTCTGATAAGCAGTTCGACCAACTTGAAAAAAATTTATTAAGAACAAACCCTAATTGTGATTACTTTAAAAAGAAAAATAAACTAGTTTTACCCTCATTAGAAAAGGATTCAATAGATGAATTTTTGAAAGGATTATTAGTAGATACCAGATTATTAATTGAACCGAAAATTGATGGTTGTGCTGTTGCTTTGCAATATAGGGATGGAACTTTGGAGAAAGCAATTTCAAGAAAAGGAGCAGATGTTACTAGTAAACTTTTTAAAGTCCAAGACATTCCCAATAATCTCCCTTTACGAGGGGTTCTTCAAGTTAGAGGTGAATTATATGCACCCAACCAAAGTCCAAATATCTCCCAGAGAATCGCTTCTGGATTTCTAAGAGCTAAAGAAGGATTTTCTGAAAGTCTTAGCTTCTGCGCATTTCAAATACTTAATTCAACACTTAACCAATATGAGTCCAAAAAGAGTCTTTCAAAGCTTGGCTTCACGATCCCCCAGGATATTTCATGCAACTTTACGAGCCAAGTTGAAGGATTTAGAAAACAATGGCTAGAAGGGAAGCTTTTTAGTAAATATCCAACAGATGGAATAGTAGTAAAAATAAATTCTAGAAAATTACAATTGATTAGAGAAAAATCAAATTTAGATTATCCTTATTGGCAAGTGGCAATAAAAAGTTAATGGAATTAATACACCAGATTTTTCCTACTTGGCATATTTACTTGGATATGTTTTTGGTTGGCTTTGCAACTTACGGTTTTCTAAGAATTAAGAAAAAAATTAAAACTAAATAAAGTTTCTAAATCATCCGTGGTCCTTAAGCATGGATTTAAGTTGTTCCGTATCTAATTGTTCAAGATAATTTCTCATTGCCAACCAAGATCTTCTGCTTTCTAACTTTCCACTTTGCTTAAATAAATTCGCGGAAACTTGATCTATCAATTCTTTATGAGTCATATTTATATTCTTCATCAAGTTCAATGACAACACCATTAAAAAATTCTGCTAATAATTTTGATGGGTCTTGTATAGATACCTTTCTATCTGCTTTTGATAGTTTCTTTTTGATTGAATTTAAGTTAGTCATACTGATTCAGGTAATTCAAGTTCTTCAAAAGTCCAACCTTCTAATTGAAGGTCATGCCATTTATCCCAAGCATTATCCAAATACATTTGAGTTGATGATTTAATTGCCATTGGCTCACCAAGATCATTTGCATAATAAGTATGAGCAAAAATTCTCATACTATTTCTTGGAGATTTTTTATTCCTCGTAAATAAAATCAATCTGCTGCGGTCTGGGCTAAGCAACCAACCACTTGGGGACTCATTACGATAACCGTAAGAAAAATTAGTCCAAACATTAGCTCCTCCTAAAGTCATTACTTAATAATACATATGTACTATTAATATAAATACATTAGAAATGGATCGTCAAGTATTTTGGCAAATAAATTATTTACACTGATAGAGAATTAAAACAGCTCAGTTATTCCAAAAAATAAAATACCCACCAAAAGCCTGTTTTAGCAAGCATTTTGATAGGTAACACCGGATCCCCGTCAGTTCTCTGCTGCATCGACCTGGAAATGCCAGAAGAGGATTCAAAGTGGGCTTTCGTTTCCGATTACAAGATCGGTTTACTACCGCATCACGACAGTCTCCTCATGTCGAAAGAGAGTCAGATCAGAGCACATAAAGAAGAACTTAACCAAAGATCCAGTAAACTAACTCTAACTTATTTTTTTATGCATTTGGAGATGGCCAAATGTCTCTTACCATAGTTAATAAAACTTGAGCCTCATCATATCTTTCTGAATGCGTTTTACCATTTAATAAAAATGTGATGTGAGCCATTTTTCTTCCCAGAATTTCACGAGATTTGCCATAACAATGAATATTAGAACCCTCAATTTCAGATAACATTTTAATTCTGGTTTCCATTGAGATTGAGAAATTCTTTCTTAATCCTAGTAGATTTATCATAATTGCCCCTTCACAGTTCATTTCAATTTCAGGTGGCATTATCCCAGAAGAAATGCAAACATATTGATCAAACTGACTTGAAGTGCAAGCTTCAATAGAGAAATGAGCTGAGTTATGTGTTCTAGGAGCTATTTCATTAATTAAAAGACCATTATCTCCATAGAAGAATTCAATAGCTAAAACACCAACGTAATTAAGTTCATTTACTATTGAAGAGAATATATTTATTGCAAATAAGTTCAAATCATATTCATTTATTCCAGGTGCAAGAACCCAATCACAAACGTGGTTTGATTGAAATGTCTCAACTATTGGAAAGAATCTTATCTTACCGGTCCTATCTCTGGAACCAACAAGAGCCAGTTCTTTTTCATACTCTATCCATTCTTCTATTAACCATTCAGCAGAATTATTCTCTGTTAAAAAAGAATCTAAATCTTCTCTTGTCTTTATTTTTTTGTTCCCTTTACCGTCATATCCACCTTTATTTGATTTTGCCATTAGAGGAAAAGTCCAATTTTTGATTTCCTCATCCGAGAGATTTTTAAAATCTTCAATACTTATCCATTTTGGACAGGGAAAATTCATTCTATCGATTAATTTTTTTTGAGAAAACCTATCCACTAATGGCCTAATTGCATTAAGGCTTGGAACAAAAATATCGTTATTGCCAATTAAATTTAATTTATCGATTTTTATCCATTCATTTTCAAAAATT
>MWOO01000166.1 GCA_002025945.1 Prochlorococcus sp. HOT208_60m_813O14
CTGAAATTATTTATCATGATTTAATAAATAGTAATGAGACTTTAAGTTTAGTTATTTCTGATGTCAATAAAGAGGTCCAATTAGAGCAATTAGGAAGCCCAAGTGAAGTAGGTCAAACATTAATTGATAAAGTAATTGCTCCCGAAGGTTCAGGTAGAGAGGTAAAACTTCTAAATGCCAATAAGAGGGAGGCATCCAATCATATTTTCTATGATTTAGAGTATGAATTAAATTTAAATGAACAGGCAAGACATGAATTAGCTACTGTAGTAATTGATAGAGGAACACTTTACACTTTCGCTGTGGGAACAAATGAAGAAAGGTGGAATAAAGTTGATGGTATGTTTAGTAATGTAATTGAATCATTTAACTTCTTAATATAGTTAAGAAATTCATACTAGATTCCTACTTGAACATTCCATAAATCAGCATATATTTTGTTCTGATCTAATAGTTTTTCATGTTTTCCGCTTTCAACTATTTTACCTTTATCAATAACTATAATGTTATCCGCATTTTTTATAGTGCTTAATCTATGAGCTATTACTATAGTTGTTCTTTCTTTTGTGATTTTAGATAACGATTTTTGAATTAAAGCCTCTGTTTCATTATCAACTGAGGCTGTAGCTTCATCTAATATTAAAATTGGAGCATCCTTTAAAACAGCTCTCGCTAAGGCAATTCTTTGACGTTGACCTCCTGATAGCCTTTGGCCCCTTTCCCCCACTATAGTTTTATAACTATCTGGTAATTGTTCAATAAATTTATGAGCTTCCGCAATCTTTG
>MWOO01000167.1 GCA_002025945.1 Prochlorococcus sp. HOT208_60m_813O14
AACTATGATTCCTCCTTGTTCGAAACTAGTTTTACCATAAGTTAGTTCCTGATTATCTAAATTAGTAATTGCTCCTCCAGCTGCTTTAAGAATAGATTCTGGAGCGGCAAAATCCCAATCTTTTGGCGAGCTTTTTCCAGGTAAGCTTAGACAAATATAAATATCGCTCTCTCCACTAATGATAGATGCTATTTTGCAGCCAATACTCCCCATTACTAGGACTTTACTAAAATTTATTTTGTGTATTAAATTCCTCAGTCTTTCATTTCCATGATTTTTACTTGTTACTAAAGTCATTTCCTGAAGTTTCTTATTTTTTAAGAGAATTGAGTCATATCTTGATCCATCTCTTTTCTCACACCATGTTTTTTTTCCATCTGCAATCCATAATTGATTTTTATCTGGAATCAAGACAAATCCAATATAAGGTTTTTGTTTAAAATTCAATGCCAAATGCATTGCATAATTGCCTGTTCCTTGGATAAAGTCCTTAGTTCCATCAAGAGGATCAAGAACCCAGATCCAATCACTACTATTATCAAAAATATTTGAAGAAATTTTTACATTTTCCTCGCTTAAAATATCCCAATTGATATTTTTATATTTTTCATTGATTTTTTTAATAATTATTTCATTAACTTTTAAATCAGCCAAAGTAACAGGATCTTCTTCATTATTATTTTTGAGTATGTTTCTTTTACCATCTGAATCTTCTAACAATTTAGAGTAATAAAGCAAAATATCTGCTGCTTGCCAGCTGAAAATTCTTATATCATCGATAAGATTATTAATATCTACTCCAGAAGGTAATTTAATCATTAAATGAATAATAATTCCTTATTATCCCATAGAAAAGAAGAACCTG
>MWOO01000168.1 GCA_002025945.1 Prochlorococcus sp. HOT208_60m_813O14
ATTTGAGGGATAATGAATTTAATCTTGAGAATACTCCAATGCAATTATTTCTTGCTGACTGCCAATTCCCAGATATTGATAATCAAGTGAAAGCTTATCAATTATTTGTAGAAGCTTGGGAAAACGGTGAAATTGCAAAATCAGATAAAACAGATAAATTTGAAATGTTATTTAGANTTCATGCTCCAGGGGAGGGTAGAGTAGTTTGTTTATGTAAGGCAGAGAGTGATAAAGAAATTTTCGAGCATTTTGCTCCATGGAGAGCCAAATTCGGCATTCATATGGAATTTACACCTGTAATAAGTTGTCAAAATGTAGTTGATTACCATAAAGATTTGTTCAAAACTTTAGGGTAATTAGCTTAAATCTAAAATTAATCGTGATTAAACCTTTTTCCAATCTTATTTATAAAAAAAAAGATAAAAATTTTCCTTCTTCAAAAAATAATCTTAAGAAAGAAGAAAACGTCAAATCTAAGCCATTAATAATATTTGGTTTTATCATCTCGTTAACTTCCATATTTTTACTTTTATTCACCATTAATAACAAATTTG
>MWOO01000169.1 GCA_002025945.1 Prochlorococcus sp. HOT208_60m_813O14
TTTGGTCTTTTTAAGAGTTCTTTCAAAGTTGTTGAGCCTTTGATTTTTGATCCCGTTTCTAATTCTATTTTTTTTGATATTTCATCGGTATTTTTTAAACGAGTGTTCTTTAATCTAAATTTCTCTTCTTCGAGGAGGTTCATTTTTTCTTGATAGGCCGACCATCTTTTCTCATTAATTAGCCCTATTTCATAACCTAATGGTGTTAATCTTCTATCTGCATTATCTCCTCTGAGAGTTAACCTATATTCACTCCTACTAGTAAGAACTCTATATGGTTCTTTGAGATCTTTTGTAATTAAATCATTGATCATTGTTCCTATATAACTGCTTTCTCTAGTGAAGATGATTGGGTCTTTATTATTTAGTTTTCTTGTCGCATTGACTCCTGCAACTAATCCTTGTGCTGCTGCTTCTTCATAACCAGTAGTGCCATTAATTTGTCCGGCGCTAAATAAATATTCAATTTCTTTC
>MWOO01000017.1 GCA_002025945.1 Prochlorococcus sp. HOT208_60m_813O14
TTGGAGGATTTTCAGAAACAACTACAGCATCATTTGGTGTAGATTTTCTTGTTGGTGCTACTGACGGAGCAACTTCTGAGGCAACTACATTTAGTTACCAAATGGGTATTGGTTTAGAAACTAGTTTTACTGGTGAAGATTCACTAAGCGCAACTATTGATATAGGTGATGCTGCAGGTATTGGTACTGGTACTACTACAGGTTTGAACTTTGATTCAAACGAAAACGTACTAACACTTGATGGACTTACATATACATTCCCATTAGGTGGGGCAACAGTATTGGTTGGTGATAGCACTGACATAAGTGCTGTATACACTGGAGCTTGTGCTTACAGTTCTTTTACTGATTACATGGGTAACTGTGGTACAGGTAGTACAGTTGGTCTTGGTGGTAAAGGAGTTACTGCTGCAATGTCATACGCTTTTGATAGCGGATTCTCACTAGCTGGTGGTATTTCATCTGAACCTTCAAAGATCCTAACTAATGAAGGTACTGATATATACGGTATCGAAGCTGCTTACACTGCAGATTCTTACGGAGTAGCAGTTGCTTATGCAGATAACGAAGCATCAACTGCCTGGGGAGTTAACGGTTACTATGCTTTTGACTTCGCTACATTAAGTGCAGGTGTTGAATCTGTAGATACTGGTACAACAGCTGAAGGCTTCTTTGTTGGTTTAAGTTTCCCCGAAGTTGG
>MWOO01000170.1 GCA_002025945.1 Prochlorococcus sp. HOT208_60m_813O14
CCTGTTTTAGATGCTGAAGACATAAAAAAGCAAGAACAGAAAGAAGCTATTGAAAGGTTGTACCCGTAAACTTTTAACAGAAATGTATCAGATCATATATACGATGCAGCACGGTCCTATGCCCCCCCATGCCACCCATTACTTTCCTAAATTGTGACTTTGATGGATAATAAATTCATATCTGAAAAAGTTATTCACACTTTATTCAAACCTATATTTTCGCCGAGATCCCATGCCACAACAGGAACCTAAATACTGGCTAATGAAAAGTGAGCGCGTCTAGCTATTACTGGGATTTCAGGGAATCGTAATTTTTTACTCAAACTTTACTCAAACTTTTAAAGACTAAAAAACTAACCGATATTGAGTTCGGTTCGAAGTAAGAAAACCCTGAAACTATTAATTTCTTTTGATGAATAGTCTTCAAATGACAAAGACACAAAGCACAAAAACTACATTAAGTAGCAAGCTAAGTGTCTTGGAAGTAATCTGCATTAATTAAAAAGGTTTTTGTACTCGTGTGTAGGAGTGCGGGGTTAACCTTGAAACCGCTAGGCTCAAGTCCTTACGAAAAGGACAAGTCCTTAGACCACTTATACCGATAAAATATATTCATAACAAGTTTAGGTAACTTGATTCACTAGCCAAAAACTAATGAAAAGGAAGGTAAATTATTTAATAAATTTCTGCTTATAATTCTGGCTTCTCTTCTTCAACTGGCTTCTCTTCTTCAACTGGCTTCTCTTCTTCAACTGGCTTCTCTTCTTCAACTGGCTTCTCTTCTTCAACTGGCTTCTCTTCTTCAACT
>MWOO01000171.1 GCA_002025945.1 Prochlorococcus sp. HOT208_60m_813O14
TCATGCTAACTGTATATTTCTATAAGCGCATATATTTGTGCAAAGTTAATGCAAAATAGTCAAACAAATCAGGTATTTAATTTTGATAAATCTCCAAATTTTGAAAAATATATAGATCTAAAACAAAGAGCATGGATTGAAGTTAAAGGTAAAGCAATAGAAACAAACGTTAGACAGTTAAGATCAAAATTAAGAAAAAATTGTCAATTTATGGCAGTCGTTAAAGCTGATGGATATGGACATGATGCGAAATTAGTATCAGAGTATGCTATCAAAGGTGGAGCATCTCAATTAGGTGTTGCTACATTAAATGAAGGCATTAAGCTCCGTTCTTCTGGAGTTAAAAAACCAATACTTATCCTCGGAAATCTTTATACGAAAAGAGATCTCAATATATGTTTTAAAAATGATCTTATGCCAACTATCAGTAGTATAAGAGAATGTTTAATTTGCAATAACATTGGTAAGCACTTTGGATTGAAATTTCCTTTACACCTTAAAGTTGATACTGGAATGTCAAGATTAGGATTTGAATCTAATAAATTTATTCAGCAATTTGAAAAAATAAAATCTTTTGAGAACATTTTAATAGAAGGAATATATAGTCATTTAGCTTCTGCAGATGAAGCTAATGCATTAGATCCTAAAAGTATTACCCAATTACAAAGACTGAAGTTTAATGAATTATTAAAGCAAATTAATCTTGATCGAAATAATGAAATTAAGATTCATTTTGCTAATTCTGCGGGAATGCTTATTAACAAAGATTTTCATTTTCATATGGTGCGTGTTGGGCTTTCTATGTATGGATACAGTCCTTTAGACAAAATAGATAAAAATTTATCACTTAAACCAGCTTTATCTTT
>MWOO01000172.1 GCA_002025945.1 Prochlorococcus sp. HOT208_60m_813O14
TGCTGAAGCAATTAAATATATAAACACTATAGGATTAAATGAAATTCATGAATATGAAAAAAAAATTACTCAATATTTGTTTGAAAAATTAAATCAAATAGAAAATATTGAAATTATAGGTCCATCGCCGGAGATAGATCCAAACAGAGCCTCACTTGCCACCTTTTATATAAGAAATATTCATTCAAATGATATTGCTGAAATTCTAGATTCAAAAGGAATTTGTATCAGAAGTGGTCACCATTGCTGTCAACCTCTTCACAGATACATTGGAATTAAATCAACAGCTAGAATCAGCATGAATTTCACAACCAAAAAGGAAGAAATTGATATCTTTATAGAAAAATTAAAAGATACTATTGATTTTCTAAAAATCAATTCTTAAATATTTAAAGAATTTTTTAAAAATTCCTGAGATTTTTGCATTACTACTTCTATATTTTCAATATTTCTAAAACCATGCCCTTCATTATCAAAAAAAATAACTTCTGAATATTTATTATTCTGGATCAAAATTTCTTGAATTTTTAAAGTTTGTTTATAAGAAATAACTGTATCTTTTTTCCCATGAAACAATAAGACAGGTTTTTTTATTTTGTTAATATTATTTAACGGTGATCTATTTATATAATTATTATAATTTTTTGCATAATTTCCTACCAAAGAATTTAAATAATCTTTTTCAAACCTATGAGTGTTGTAATGCATATCCTTTAAATCAATAACAGGATATTTACAAATTGCTGCTGTAAAAATAGATCCATATAATAAACAATTCAGGGCA
>MWOO01000173.1 GCA_002025945.1 Prochlorococcus sp. HOT208_60m_813O14
TTTAGATCCTCCTGAGTTAGCTGCAATTATTCAAGCTATATGTGTTGATGTAAGGAGACCTAATCTTTGGTGTAATTTCAAGCCTTCTCTAAAGGTAATAGATGTTTTTAATGCGTTAGATGGTTTAAGAAAATTAGTTTCTTTTCAACAAACTAAGTTTCATATTGAAATTCCTATCTATTTAGAAACAGAGTTGACTGGAATTATTTCTGAATGGGCAAGAGGAAAAAAATGGAAAGATTTGGTTTTTAATACTTCATTAGACGAAGGTGATTTAGTGAGGATTATTAGAAGATCAATTGATGTCCTTTCTCAAGTGCAATACTGTATTGGTGTTAGTAATAAATTAAAAAGCAAAGCTAAGCTGGCATTAAAAGCTATTAATCGTTTTCCTGTTTCTGAATCTAATGATCTTATAAAAGTCTCTGAAGATATTAATC
>MWOO01000174.1 GCA_002025945.1 Prochlorococcus sp. HOT208_60m_813O14
AACCTCCTTTTGAAGAAACAATATCAAGTTCAACATCATCACAGATGAAATTAAGATTTTTATTTGCAATAAGGGCACCAGGCAAAAAGCCTGATTCTGTCAAGATTTGAAACCCATTACAAATTCCTAAAACTCTTTTTCCACTTTTGACAAAGTCATCCAAGGCATTTATTAATGGAGAGAATCTCGCGATTGCTCCGCATCTCAAATAATCACCGTAGCTAAATCCTCCAGGCAAAACTATTGCATCTAAATCGCTTAAATCTGAAGACTCATGCCACAAATATTTTGTTCTTATGTCTAAACAACCTTCCAATGCCCATGAAACATCACGATCACAATTAGAACCAGGAAAGACAACAACTCCTACAGTAAAATTATCCATATTATAATTTTTCTAATGAGTACTCAT
>MWOO01000175.1 GCA_002025945.1 Prochlorococcus sp. HOT208_60m_813O14
CACGTTGCTTCACAAGTACTGCAAATCTTGGAGAATTTAGTAAGAGTCTTGCAAAAGCCAATCTTTGTTGCTCGCCTAAGGAAAGAATTCGTGGCCAATCTTGTTTGATATCAAGATTAGGATACCGATCCACTAAAGTTTTTAAATTTACTTCATGAAGTACAGAAGTAAGATGCTCATCACTAAATTTCTTGACTTCTGTGGGATAACATAACTGTTCCCTTAAAGAACCAAGTAGCATATATGGTTTTTGAGGTATGAATAATAATTCCCCAATTTTTGGTTTTTTAATTACTCCCTGATCGGGTTCCCATAAACCACTAATCATTCTTAGTAAAGATGTTTTTCCGCACCCAGATGGTCCTACTACCAAAAGTGATTGATTATAGTCGATGCTTAAATTTAAAT
>MWOO01000176.1 GCA_002025945.1 Prochlorococcus sp. HOT208_60m_813O14
CAGTAGGAATGATAGGTAGTTTTATTGCTGCTGCCTTACTCATCGTTATTCCAGCTACAGCATTTTTGATTTTTGTCAGCCAGAAAGATTCCCTCGATCGTACTTCTACTGGAAGACGCTAGTTTTTGTAGAAGTTTTAAGTACACTATATATATAGGGGATATAAGTAACCCTTTTAAAAATAAATTTTTGGAGAAAGAATGTGGTCAATGCTAGTCTCAATTGGGCCAGTATTGTTGGTATAGTTCTCGCGGTATGTGGAGGAGGCCTTTATTTTTTGAGGTCCTTTAAGCCTGCCTTGGCGCGGGATTATGATGTTTTCTTCGCAGCAATTGGACTTTTGTGCGGAGGAATATTATTTTTTCAAGGCTGGAGGCTAGATCCTATCCTTCAGTTTGGGCAGTTTTTATTAGCAGGAA
>MWOO01000177.1 GCA_002025945.1 Prochlorococcus sp. HOT208_60m_813O14
ATTATGAAAATCAGGATCTTATTAATGGTTTAAGTAGTGGAGTTTTAGAAATATTCTCCACTGACTCAGCATTTGCAGCTTTAAAAGATGACGGGTCTGTAATTAGCTGGGGAGGTGGTTATGACCTGCGTGGAGAATATTCTAACATCAGTTATGGAGGAGATTCTTCTGCTGTTCAAGATAAATTATCTTCTGGTGTTAAAACAATATCGAACACTAAGATAGACAATGCAGAATATCTTGTCGTAAATGCTGATGAAGGTAAACAAATAAGAGCAATTATTTCTTATCAAGACGCTCAAGGGTTTGATGAAACAGTTACAACTTCTAGTGCCAGTATCCCTTATGTCGATAATGGAGTAGCAAGTTTCTCTATAAATGGAACTGCTGCTGTAGGTAATACCTTACAAATCAATCAAGATTCTTCTGATCCTGATGGAACCGGAACTTTATCTTATAG
>MWOO01000178.1 GCA_002025945.1 Prochlorococcus sp. HOT208_60m_813O14
AGGAAAAGGGCAGAGTTTGGTTGAAACAAAAAATGATTTACAAAATGCTTGGAAACAGGCACAAGCAAATTCAAGAGGAAAGGTTAAAGGTGTAATTATTGAAGAGTTTATTAATTTTGATTTTGAGTTTACACTTTTAACTGTAAGAAAAGAAAATGGTGAAAATATTTTTTGTTTACCAATTGGACATTTTCAATCTAATGGAGATTATCAATGTAGTTGGCAACCTTTAGAGATTGATGAGTCCTTAATTATTGAAGCTAAGGAAATGACAAGTAGAATATTAAACGACCTTAATGGAGCTGGATTATACGGTGTAGAGTTTTTTATAAAAGGAAGTGAGGTTATATTTTCAGAATTATCTCCAAGACCACACGACACTGGTATGGTTACATTAGTTAGTCAAAATATTAATGAGTTTGAATTACATTTAAGGGCTTTTTTGAATTTG
>MWOO01000179.1 GCA_002025945.1 Prochlorococcus sp. HOT208_60m_813O14
AATAACTAACTAAATGGCGTTTAACGAAGGGGGAATGGCATCGGGCCTTCTAATCATCGCAGTATCAATAGTTTATGCTGCCGGTTTTGGATTTTTGGTCTTACATTTTGTACCTGGAACTCCATTTTAAGTTATCCAACTGAATTTGATTGACAAAAATATCTTAAACATTAACAGTTTCTAAATCCTGCATTTGATTATCATCAGAATTAGAATTCTTACTTAATCGATAGGCATAAATTAAAGATCCTAAAGCTATGGTACTAGTGGCAAAAATCCCCGATATAAGTATCAAGGCAAAAAGACCACCTATTAGACCCCCTTTTAATCTAAGCATATTAGATTTAATTAAAAGTATTGAAAGAAAAACAATAGTGGCTTTAAGAGAAGAGATTTTCAAAAAAGTAAATGGATAAAAAGGGTTTAACAACATTTCTATGGCAAAGTATGATTTAGGTCGATTCTAAAAATAAATTTAAAAAACCGCATAAAAAAAGACTCAAATGAGTCTTTTAGAATCTATATTAAATATGATGATTTATGCATCAGGGTCAAAATTCTTTAGGTTTGGACCCGCCACAAGACCAACAAGACCAAAAAGGACTAAAGAACCAATTCCAAAG
>MWOO01000018.1 GCA_002025945.1 Prochlorococcus sp. HOT208_60m_813O14
TTGCTAGAGAATTTCTTGATAATTTTGGATTTACAGAAGTAGAGACTCCATTACTTACAAAATCAACTCCAGAAGGCGCTCGCGATTTTCTTGTTCCAGCACGTCTTTCAAATGGAGAATTTTTTGCTTTACCTCAATCCCCACAACTATTTAAACAACTTTTAATGGTAGGTGGCTTAGATAAGTATTATCAAATCGCAAAGTGTTTTCGTGATGAAGACTTAAGGGCAGATAGACAGCCAGAGTTTACTCAATTAGATATTGAGATGAGCTTTATTAGTGAGGAAGAAATAATTTCTTTTAATGAAAGTCTTATAAAAAATATATGGAAAGAAGTGTTAAATATTAATTTTAATAATGCTTTTCCAAGAATGTCATGGCAATCAGCAATGGATAATTACGGC
>MWOO01000180.1 GCA_002025945.1 Prochlorococcus sp. HOT208_60m_813O14
TATTAGCTTTGTAGGGGATTTCAGAAGGATTTAAACTATGAGTTCTGCCATGTCTAGGAATAAATGCTATCTCTAGGTTTCCAAGATTATATACTTTTATTGAATCAGAAGGTTTACCATAGGGAGTATTGATTTCTAGTTCTCTTAAGTACTCTATTTGATCCATTGAATAAAATCCACTTCCACCAATCACTCCTAATCTTGATTTTTCAATTGGTAATAAATGTTCTTTATTCATAGTGATGTAAATGACTTTTAATCATCTGGTACTAATTGGAGGAGGACACTCAAATGTTTCTTTATTGAAGAAATGGTTAATGTTTCCGAAATTAATGCCAGAAATTCCTGTTTCAATTATATCTAGAGATTCTCATTTGGTTTATTCGGCTACTTTCCCATCGGTGATTTCAAAATCAATCACTTTAGAAGAGAGTTTAATTGATATAAAATCTTTAGCAAAAAATGCAAAAGTATCTTTTATAGAAGAAGAAGTAAAGGATATTGATTTCAATTTAAAGAAAATT
>MWOO01000181.1 GCA_002025945.1 Prochlorococcus sp. HOT208_60m_813O14
ACAAAATTCAATTAAATATTCATTTGATTTATGGAGTAATCAAATTACAACATTTTGTTCAGAGATAATAAAATCTCCTGTTTACTTGGTGGGAAACTCAATTGGTGGTGTGATTTCATTGAAAGCTGCTGAAATTCTCAAAAACAATTGTAAAGGTGTCATTTTGATTGATTGTGCTCAAAGAACTATGGATGATAAACGCTTGAAAAAAGGTGATATTTTGATGAATTTACTTAGGCCCTTATTAAAAACAGTCGTCAGACAAAGAACAATTAGTAACACACTGTTTACAAGAGCTGCTAAACCAAAAGTTATAAAAAAAATACTTGAACAAGCTTACCCCTCTGGAAAAAATATCGATGAAGAATTAATTGAAATACTTTATAAACCTGCAAAAAAGGGAAAA
>MWOO01000182.1 GCA_002025945.1 Prochlorococcus sp. HOT208_60m_813O14
GGAGCTCCGATATGAATACAATGTCCAGCCCATGCTAAAGATCCTAGTCCTACTAAACCTGCTATGTGATGGTTAAGCATAGACTCAATATCTTGGAACCACTCCATTTTCGGAGCTGCTTTATGATAATGGAAAATTCCGGCATGAAGCATTAGTGCAGCCATTACCACAGCACCTATCGCTAAAGCCATCAGTTCACTCTCATTAGTAATTCCCCATGCTCGCCACATGTGAAATATTCCTGAACTTATTTGAATACCGTTGTAGTTAGCACCAAGATCAGCATTCAGCATTTCTTGACCAACAATTGCCCATACTTGCTGAGCTCCGGGTTTGACATGAGTTGGATCAGCTAACCAACCTGAATAATTAGAAAATCTTGCTCCATGGAAAAAATGCAGCACTCATCCATATAAAGATGACTGCAAGATGTCCAAAATGAGCTGAAAAGATTTTTCTTGTTGCTTCTTCAGCATCGCCTG
>MWOO01000183.1 GCA_002025945.1 Prochlorococcus sp. HOT208_60m_813O14
GTAGATTTAGCGGAGGTACCTATGGTCTTGTTGTGGGTCACATAGCTCCAGAGGCTGCTGTTGGAGGAAATATTGCTCTAATAAAACAAGGTGATTTAATTACAGTAGATGCTGTAAAACAACTAATTGAAGTTGATTTATCTGACGAAGAATTAGAAAAAAGAAAAAAAGATTGGGTAAAACCTATACAAAAATACAAAAGAGCAATTCTTTCAAAAAATTCGAGGATCGTAAGCACATCAAGTTTAGGGGCTGTTACTGATTTATAAATCAGCTCAAATTTTATTTTCTCAATCAATAAAACTTTTTATCCTATTTGCTAAATTTTCCAATCTAGCGCTATATTTTGGTGAGTTGCATTTTTTACCATTATTGCTATCCATCCATAATGTTTTAACTCCACACCATAATATTGGTTCATAAGGGA
>MWOO01000184.1:0-219 GCA_002025945.1 Prochlorococcus sp. HOT208_60m_813O14
AAGATGTGTTGAGCCAAATTCAGAATTAAGTAACTCTTTAATGTTGAGAAATTCTTTGCTAACTAATTTTGGATCTAAAGCTTATTTTTATGAAATTTTCAATGATTTAAACGTTGATGATGAAACTACTAAAAATCAATTTATTTCTAAATTATTTGAAAAATGCGGATCAAACCCTCCAACTTTTGATTTAACATTATTAGGTCTTGGAGATGATGG
>MWOO01000184.1:227-430 GCA_002025945.1 Prochlorococcus sp. HOT208_60m_813O14
CTTCACTATTCCCTTATCAAAAAAATAATAATGTAGATGATTTTGTGATTTTTAATGAAGGTAAAGGATTAAAAAGAATTTCACTAACTCCAAAGGTCCTTTCAGCCTCATCAAAGATAGTATTTTTGGTTAGTGGAGCAAATAAAAGAATTGCTCTTGAGAGGTTACTAGATGAAAAAGAGCCTCTTGATAGAACACCATCA
>MWOO01000185.1 GCA_002025945.1 Prochlorococcus sp. HOT208_60m_813O14
AATGGGTAAACTATCAATACAGGAAGAAAAAGAACTCGTCTCCTTTATTAAAGATTGGTTAAAATCGCATGGATTTACCCAAAAAGACTTAGCAAATGAATTAGGTATTAAATCAAGCAGAACCTCCGAGATTGTTCTTAAAATTAAAGAATTATATAAAAAAGGCGGCATGTTCAATATTGCAAAAAATCTCATAAAGATTGAGCAAAAATGGTTAAACAATATCAAGAACGATTATCTAGAAACAAAACAAACACAACCATATAATCAATTAGATATCGACTCATTAGTAAACCAGATAAATCAAGATACTAGTAAATAAATATTATTTAAAATAATATATTTTTAATTAAAAATGATATAACCTCTTAAAATTAACGTTTAAATAAATATCGTTTTAACTCCTAAATAAG
>MWOO01000186.1 GCA_002025945.1 Prochlorococcus sp. HOT208_60m_813O14
AAAAGCATTCAGTGAGCAAAATTATAGGTGCGCCTCCTGGATATTTAGGTTTCGAATCAGGCGGTCAACTAACTGAAGCTGTACGCAAAAATCCTTATTCATTAATACTCCTAGATGAAATAGAGAAAGCTCACAAAGATATTTTAGATATTCTCTTGCAGGTTCTTGATGATGGAATCATTACTGATGGTCAAGGTCGTACAATCAACTTCAAAAATTCAATCATTGTCCTCACAAGTAATTTAGGAAGTCAATCAATAAATGATTTATCAGTTAGAAAAGAAGATACAAGTGAAATTAAAAAAGTTGTAGATAATGGAATTAAAAAATTTTTCAAGCCTGAGTTTTTAAATCGACTTGATGAAATAGTTATTTTTAATAATTTAGAATTAAATGACATAAAAGAAATTGCAAAAATCCAGCTTCGACATTTAGAAAAAAGACTTAACAA
>MWOO01000187.1 GCA_002025945.1 Prochlorococcus sp. HOT208_60m_813O14
TTTTTTTGCCGATTCATAGCTAGCAAAAGGACCAAAAACAATTCTTTCAATTGTTTTTGGATTTTTGACAGGAATATCCTCCCAGGTAATATTTATCTGTTTTGATTTATGTTTAATACCGTTGGACGATATCAAGTTTAAAAAACCTTTATTAGTTGAAAAGTTTATATTCTTTTTCTCCGAAAAATTATCATTCTCCCCACCTAAATATTGCTTTAAACCAATTAAAAAATTTCCTTTTTTAATTTCATTATTGAGTTCAACCTTTAACAATTCTTCTCCTTTTGCATTTGAAATAAATTTAGTATTTATTACTAAAAGAGAAATACCGCATAAAAATAAGTTTAAAAAGGCAAATTTAGGTTTCATAAATTAGAACTTTCCTTATCAATTAAAAACTTTAATTTGCACCAATGCGTATAAAGGTTTAGATTATCCTAATTAAACACATTTGACTTAAATGTCTAAACTAAAAACTCGTAAATCAGCTGCCAAAAGATTTAAAGCTACTGCGACGGGTAAATTCATGAGAAGAAGAGCTTTCCATAATCATTTACTTGATCATAAAAGCTCAAAATTAAAAAGACATCTATCAACAAAAGCCGTAGTTGATGAAAGAGATGCTGATAATGTAAGATTAATGATTCCATACGCATAAATCTTTAACCAATTTTTATTAGATATTCATGGCACGGGTAAAAAGAGGCAACATAGCCAGAAAAAGAAGAAACAAAATCTTAAATCTTGCAAAAGGTTTTAGAAGCGGCAACAAAAATCTTTTCAGAACCGCAAACCAAAGAGTGATGAAAGCTCTTTGTAATGCTTATAGAGATAGAAGAAGAAGAAAAAGAGATTTTAGAAGACTTTGGATCTCTAGAATTAACGCATCTGCGAGGATAAATGGAACAAACTATAGCAAGTTAATAAATGGGATGAAAAATGCAGAAATTATCATCAACAGAAAAATGCTTGCTCAATTAGCGTTAAATGATCCTAAGTGTTTTGAAAAAATTGTTTCTTCCGTTAGTAAGTAGAAAAAAGAATATAATTTAGTAAAAGTCACTTTAAATAATGGAAATATCTTCCTTTCAATCTTATTTAATAATTCTTTTTGTTGTATTAATAATAATTTCTATTTTTGTATTCAGACAATTTCTAAAAACAAGAAGTGAAGAATTAAATTTAGTAAAATTCGAGCAGAAAGGTTTAGATTCTCTCACTCAAGCTACAGAATTATATGAATTTGGGTCTATTCAGATAAAAAAAAGATTATATTCTGAAGCTACTAAAACTTTTTTAAAAGCAATTGAAAATTATGAAAATGAACCTGATGAAGCCAAAGCGATAATAAATAATGCTTTAGGATTTTCTTATGCTGCTCAAAATGAATTTAAGAAAGCAATTAAACACTATAAATCTGCAATAAAATCACTTCCAGAATATCCTATCGCCTTAAATAACCTCGCATCAGCACAACAGCGGTTACTTGAGTACGACTTAGCATATGAAACCTATCAAAAGGTTTTGGTGATAGATCCAAAAAACAAAACAGCAATTAAAAAAAGTAAGGAGTTAGAAAAAAGAAACAATTATGAACCTTATAAAGGTATTAAAGATAAGGGATTCTAAATATGAAAAATAATTCTTCTTTACTAATTGGTGGAAAACAATTTTCAAGTAGATTAATGGTTGGTACTGGCAAATACAAATCTACTCAAGATATGGTGGAAAGTTTGTCAAATTCTGAAACGGAAATTATAACCGTCGCTGTTAGAAGAATTAAAAATGATCAGACCGGAGAAAATTTACTCGAAAAGATCAACTGGGAAAAATACTGGATGCTTCCTAATACAGCTGGTTGTGTTAATTCCGATGAGGCAGTCAGAATAGCAATTTTAGGGAGAGAACTTGCAAAATTATCTGGTCAAGAAGAGAATAATTTTGTGAAATTAGAAGTTATTCCTGACAAAAAGTATTTGCTACCCGATCCAATAGAAACTCTTAAAGCAGCCGAAATTTTAATAAAAAAGGATTTCGCTGTACTACCTTATATCAATGCAGATCCTATTCTTGCAAAAAAACTAGAAGAAATAGGTTGTGTAACTGTAATGCCATTGGGCTCTCCCATAGGCTCCGGGCAAGGTTTGTTAAATTTATCAAATATAAGGATTATTATTGAGAATGCAAAAGTGCCAGTAATAATTGACGCAGGAATAGGGGTGCCTAGTGAAGCTTCTCAAGCTATGGAAATTGGAGCTGATGGTGTTTTAATCAATAGTGCAATAGCAAAAGCTGCAAATCCTCCTCTAATGGCTCAAGCGATAAATTATAGTGTGAAAGCAGGCAGGCAAGCTTTTCTGGCAGGAAGAATTAAAAAACAAGACTTTGCAGTAGCAAGTTCGCCGGAAAAAAATATATCTAATTAATTCTCTAAATTTAGAAAAGTTAAAAAAGAAAGTAAATTTTTTTTGCTTTTATTTATCGTATTAAGAAAAAAGATTTGAAACTATTTACAATGTTTTTTCGCAAAGTGGAAGCACGCTGTAGTAATTTAATAAATATATTATGAATCTTTTAATTCTGGAGTTCTGAGTGAAAGTTATTGTTCTAGGTGGAGATGGTTTTTGCGGTTGGCCTTGTGCGGTGAATTTAGCAGAGCAAAATCATGATGTAATTATTGTCGACAATTTAAGTCGCAGAAAAATTGATATTGATCTAGAAGTAGAATCTTTAACTCCAATTTCTTCTATAACAGAACGACTTTCTGCATGGGAAGAGACTGGAAGCAAGCCTATGAGATTTCTTAACATGGATATCTCTAAGCAATATCAAAAATTACTTAATTTGCTCATTGATGAAAAACCAGATTCCGTGATCCATTTTGCAGAACAAAGAGCAGCACCATACTCGATGAAATCGAGTTTTACCAAAAGATACACAGTAGATAATAATGTTAATGGCACCCACAACCTACTTGCTGCGATAGTAGAGAGTAATTTAGATATTCATGTTGTTCATTTAGGAACAATGGGAGTCTATGGATATGGATCACATAGAGGTGCAACAATTCCAGAAGGTTATCTAAAAGTTGAAGTCCCACAACCTGATGGAAGCCGCTTTGAAGAAGAAATATTACACCCTGCAAGCCCAGGCAGTGTCTACCATATGACTAAAACTTTAGATCAATTATTATTTCTTTACTACAACAAAAATGATCTTGTAAGGATCACTGATCTACATCAAGGCATTGTTTGGGGAACAAATACAGAAGCAACTTTAAAAGATCCTAGATTAACAAACCGATTTGACTATGACGGAGATTATGGAACTGTTTTAAACAGATTTCTAATGCAAGCTGCAATTGGATATCCATTAAGTGTTCATGGGACAGGAGGGCAAACAAGAGCATTTATACATATAAAAGACTCTGTAAAATGCGTACAACTTGCTCTTGAAAATCCTCCAAAATCTGGAGAAAGAGTCAAAATCTTTAATCAAATGACTGAGAGTCATCAAGTTGGAGAACTAGCTAAAAAAGTTGCTTCTCTAACTGGAGCTGATATCAATTATTTACCAAATCCAAGGAATGAAGCAGTAGAAAATGATCTAATTGTTGATAATAAATGCTTTATAGAATTAGGTTTAAACCCAACTACTCTTGATAATGGCTTATTAGAAGAAGTTGTTGAAGTTGCTAAAAAATACTCCAATAGATGTGATCTTAATCGCATACCTTGTGTTTCATCCTGGACAAAAAAACAAGCTGAGGCTATAAAGACTAATTAAAATTTTTGAAATAGTTACCTTAAGAAAGTGAAAATTGCATTGTTTACTGAAACTTTTTTACCTAAAGTTGACGGCATAGTCACAAGACTGTCGAAAACGATTGAATTTTTAATAAAAAATGGTGATGAAGTTATAATTTTTTGTCCAGAGGGGTGTCCAGAATCATATATGGGAGCAACTGTAGTGGGAGTTGCTGCAATGCCATTACCCTTATACCCAGAGTTGAAGCTTGGTTTACCAGGTCCTGCAGTATCAGATAAGTTAGAAAAGTTTAACCCAGATTTGATACATGTTGTTAATCCAGCTGTACTTGGCTTAGGTGGCATATGGTTGGCGAAAACTAATAATATTCCTTTAATTGCTAGCTACCATACTCATCTTCCGAAATATCTGGAACATTACGGTATGGGTATGCTAGAGCCACTTTTGTGGGAATTACTTAAAGCAGCTCATAATCAAGCATTGTTAAATTTGTGTACTTCCACCGCTATGGTCAATGAATTAAAAGATAAAGGTATTCAAAGGACTGCTCTTTGGCAAAGAGGAGTAGATACTTACAGTTTCAGACCAGATTTAAGAAGTAAGAAAATGAGAGATAAATTATTTGGAAAATATAAAGATGCTAATTATTTATTGATTTATGTAGGAAGATTATCAGCAGAAAAACAAATTGAGAGAATTAAACCAGTCTTAGAAAGTATCCCTAATGCTTGTCTAGCACTTGTAGGTGACGGACCATACAGAAACCAGCTTGAAAAAATCTTCGAAAATACCAAGACTAATTTTATAGGATATTTATCTGGTGATGAACTTGCTAGCGCCTATGCCTCTGGAGATATATTTTTATTTCCTTCTAGTACAGAAACACTTGGTTTAGTTTTACTCGAAGCAATGGCCGCAGGATGTCCAGTTATCGGAGCCAACAAGGGGGGGATTCCAGATATAATTAGCGATGGAATTAATGGTTGTTTATATGATCCAGATGAAAAAGATAATGGGGTACAAAGTTTGATTGAAGCAACAAAAAAAATTCTAGAGAATGAAGATAAAAGAGAAATTATGAGAAAAGAGGCACGAAACGAAGCAGAAAAATGGGATTGGAATCAAGCAACATTACAACTGCAAAATTATTATTCAGATACGCTCAAAAAAATAGATTAAATTTGATCTAAATTTTTATGCTACGTGTGGGGGCGTAGGATTACTATATGAACTTAGAGGAAGTATTAAAGTAGCTATATTTTGATTCTTTTCAGGCCTTTTTTTCTTTGAGAATTTTTTACCAAAAGGTACTCTTATAACATTAGTCCCCTCAATGGAACAAATATTTGAGTTATCTCCAGAAAAATTATTTACAAAATTTGGTAAATTAACGTTTTTAACTGGCAGTTGCTTAACATTACCAGATTTAAAATCTTTGGTCATAGCTTCAAATACCCCAAAAAATTTGATGCTCGAATATTTTAATAAAAAAATTTAAAAAAATTCTATAAGAAAATATTAAATTTTTATTCACATTGATAATAACTAAGTAAATACAGGGACGCTAGTCCTTTAAGCACATTTTTTTTCTTCTAAAGTCTCATCTTGATTTACATTACAAGAACAAATTAAATTTCGATCGCCATACGCATTATTGATCCTAGAAACTGAAGACCAAAACTTAATAATTGTTGGAGTTTTATAAGGAAAAGAAGCCTTTTCTTTTGAATAAGGATATTGCCAATTATCAGCAATTAACTCTTTCAGCGTATGGGGAGAATTGCTTATTACATTATTATTTTTTAATTCATGATTATTTTCTATTTCACTGATTTCTTCTCCAATCAATAGCATAGCCTCACAAAATCTATCTACTTCTGCCAAACTTTCACTTTCAGTAGGCTCTATCATTATGGTTTCTGGAACAGGCCAACTAATAGTTGGGGCATGAAAACTATAATCAATTAATCGTTTAGCTAAATCATTGACACTCAATCCAGTTTTGGATTTTAAATCTCTAAAATCTAAAATACATTCATGTGCGACAAAATTATTTTTTCCTTTATAGAGAATCTTGAATTTATGTTTTAAGGAATGCGCAATATAATTTGCAGATAAAATTGCGTGCGAAGTTGCTTTCCTTAACCCACTAAGACCTGCCATTTTTATATACATCCAACTTATTGGAAGAATACTTGCACTCCCATGCTTGGCAGAAGATACGAAATTAAAACTATTAGATAAATTATTATCCATTAAAGAATGAGTAGGAAGGTATGGGCTTAAAGTTTCTGATGCAGCAACTGGACCTACTCCAGGACCACCACCTCCATGTGGAATGCAGAATGTTTTATGTAAATTCAAATGACAAACATCAACGCCATAGTTTCCAGGTTTGCATAATCCAACCTGAGCGTTCAAATTTGCTCCATCTAAATAGACAAATCCTCCCACAGAATGAATTAAATCACATATCTTTCTAATTTGTAATTCAAAAACTCCATGAGTAGAGGGATAAGTCAACATAAGAGCCCCTATTTGGTTATCAAATTTCTTGACCTTGATTGACAAATCTTGATAATCAATATTTCCTTCGTCATCACATTCAACTGTTAACACGTCAAAACCTGCCATAACTGCACTAGCAGGATTTGTTCCATGAGCACTTTTTGGAATTAAACATTTTTTTCTTAACAGTTCACCTTTTGATTCAAAATAAGAATTAATTGCCAATAAACCTGCAAACTCTCCTTGAGAGCCTGCATTTGGTTGAAAAGAAACTGATTTTAAACCAACAATCTCACTTATCCATTTTTCTAGGTCAGATATAATTTGTGAATAGCCTTTAGTTTGATCTGGTGGAGAAAAAGGATGCATGGAAGATAAATTAGCCCAAGAGACTGGATTTAACTCTGCTGCAGAATTTAACTTCATGGTACAGCTTCCCAATGGCATCATCCCATCTACCAAAGAAAAATCTTTTTCTGCAAGTCGAAATATATATCTCATTAATTCAGTTTCACTTTGGTAATTTGTGAATATATCTTGCTGCATCCATGCACTGGATCTCAAAGCTAAACTTTCAAGATGAAATTCTTTATCAAATTTTATATGCTCTAAATCTTCTTCTTTTTCTATAAGGTTTGCTATGAAAGTCAAAATATCTTTTATTTCTTTTTCATTACTAAGCTCATCTAAAGAGATCCCAAAGCCAGTTGAATTTTCAATAGTTGATCCCAACGGCAAAATTCTTAAGTTATAGCCATTTTTTAAAGCTTCATTATGGATCCTCTGGGAGTGCTCAGAATAAACATCAACACTATCAAATCTAATCCCATCAGGAATATCAAAACCCAAAGCAGCTAAACTTGATTCTAAATTTATTCTCAACTCAACTAATCTCTTAGCAATTTGCGTTAATCCAGAGGGTCCATGATAAATAGCATAAAAAGAAGAAATTATGGCTAACAAAGATTGAGCAGTACAAATATTACTAGTGGCCTTTTCCCTTCTAATATGTTGCTCTCTTGTTTGCAATGCTAATCTTAGAGACTTTTCTCCATTTTTAGATAGAGTTTGCCCAACAATTCTTCCGGGTATCAGCCTTTTATATTTTTCGCTACAAGCAAAATATGCTGCATGGGGGCCACCAAAACCCATTGGGACACCAAATCTTTGCATACTCCCAACTGCTACATCAACACCAAATTCAGAAATTGGTTTAATCAAAACTTGTGCTAGTGGATCAATACATGCCGTAACAATAATTTCTGATCTATGTGCTTGGGATATTAAAAATGTGGGATCATATAATTCCCCATTTTTACCAGGTAATTGCAACAACATTCCAAAAACATCATCATGATTAGGAAGGTTGCTTTGAGTAAAGCGTTTTAAGGATATTCCCAAAGGTTTTGCTCTAGTTTGTAGAACATTAAAAGTATGATCAAAAACATTTGATTCCACTAAGTACACTTTTGAAGATTTATTTTTTCTTGCGGAAAAACTCATAGCCATAGCTTCTGCAGCAGCAGTACCCTCATCCAACAAAGAAGCATTGGCGACAGGGAATCCTGTTAGTTCACATACAATAGTCTGAAAATTAAATAGAGCTTCTAATCTTCCTTGTGCAATTTCTGCTTGATATGGAGTATAAGACGTGTACCACCTTGGATTTTCAAGAACATGTCTTTGGATTACTTTAGGCATGTGATTGTCATAATAACCAAGGCCTATAAGTGATCTAATTTTAATATTTTTATTCGCGATCTCTTCTAATTCATTTAAAGCCTCAATTTCTGAACAACCTTGGGGCAATATTTCTGAAGATTTATCTTTAATCTGAATATCTTCAGGAATCACTTGATTTATAAATTGATCAATATTATTAAAACCAAGCTTGTTCAGCATAATTCTTTCATCATTATCTCCTAACCCAAGATGCCTATCTATAAACAAATCAGACCCAAATTTGGATGTCATATTAAAATATTTTTCTTTAAAATAGCTCTTTTTAAAAAGTTTGCCTTATTTTGGTGCAACCTTTGATTGATATTCCTCAGAAGTCATCAAATCAGCAATTGATGCTTTTGATTCTGGTTTAAAAATGACTAACCAACCGTCTCCAATCGGATCGTTCTGTAAAAGCTCAGGGTTCTCAATAACACTTTCATTTACAGATACTATTTCCCCTGAAAAAGGCAGATAGACTTCCTCAACGGCCTTAACTGATTCTATTGTTCCAAAAGTCTCGCCTTTCTCTAATGTCGCTCCTTTATCAGCTAATTCAACAAAAACAATATCTCCTAATTGATCTATAGCGAATTCACTAACTCCAATTTTTAATAATCCATTTTCTTCCAAGACATATTCATGAGTATCAGCATAGTTGAGGTTGTCTGGAAACTTGTAAGACATGATTAAGTGGATAAAGGAAGTAGAGAATCCTTTGAAATTAATTTTTCCTCTAATAGTTCAGATAATAATCGAATTAATGCAATTTTGATGTGAGCTATGTGAGAACCACCTTGAACAAAAATATTGTAAGGATCTCTTAGAGGGGCATCAGCAGAAAATTCACTTGTACTACCTTCAATAAAGGTACCTCCTGCCATTAATAATTTTGAATCATATCCATCCATTGATGATGGAACAACATTCAGAAAAGAATCTACTGGTGAAGAATTTTGAAAAGATTGACAAACTTTTTGTACCAAATCAGGATTATTCAATCTTACTGACTGAATAAGATCAGATCTATAAGTTGCTGGCTCTGGTAAAACCTTAAATCCCAAATTTTTAAATACTGCTGCAACCATATCAGCACCTTTTAGTGATTCGTGAACAATTTGTGGTGCTAAAAACAAACCCTGCAAAATTAATCTTCCTAGTCCAAAATTTATTCCTGCAGAAGAACCAATGCCTGGTGAGGTTAATCTAGAACATGCCATCTCAACCAACTCTGCATCTCCTGCAACGTACCCACCAGTAGGAACTATTGTTCCTCCTAAATTTTTAATCAATGATCCAGCAATTATATTTGCCCCGTTAGAAATTGGTTCACTATCTTCAACAAGCTCCCCATAACAGTTATCAACAAAACATATACAGTTAGGATCAAGAGAATGAATAAGACTACAAATTTTCTCTATCTGATGATTCGTAAGAGACTTTCTCCAACTATATCCACAACTTTTTTGTATGAATACTAATTTGCATGAATTTTCTTTAAAAAAATGAACAATTTTTTCTTCAAAAGAATCAAAATTCTCGCAAATATTTACTTGCTTATATTCAATGTCAAAATCTTTAAGTGATCCTTTTCCTCCTCCCCTTATTCCTATGACTTCTTCTAACGTGTCATATGGTTGTCCTGTAAGAGATAACATTACATCTCCAGGTCGAAGAATTCCAAATAAGACAGAACTTATTGCATGGGTTCCACTTACAAATTGCATCCTCACAGCAGCCTTTTCAGCAAGAAACAATCTTGCAAAAACCGCATCAATTTTTTCTCTGGATATATCATCATGACCACTACCAGAAGATTGATTGAAATGACTAATAGAAACTTTTTCTTCCTTAAAAATTGTCAAAATATTTTCTAATTTCTGGAAAACCTGATTGGACCTTTCTTGGAAAACTTGACTTAAACTCTCTTCGACAGAAAGAACAGCGTTTTCAGCCAGTTTTAAGTTATTGTTTAACGTCATTTATTGTGAAAATTTATGTTATTTTTCAGAAGCTAAATTTCTTAATTCTGCGAGGAAAGCATTAGGTCCCCTACCCTGAAAATAAGAAAGTTTTTTTGAAGCCTCATATAAATCAAGAAGTTCTCCATCTAATTCTTCTGCCGTATAATCTCTAATTCCTGCTATTACCTCAGCAAAACGTTCTCTACGAGCAGATTTATTGACAGCATAGGCTTCCATTACGTGCATTTTACATGATCTCCAAGCCTTATTCTGACAAAAATGCACTGAAAGAGCATCGCTTAAAGCAGTAGCTTCTTCATCTTCTATGTACCAATCAAAAGATGAAGGTAGAGGTTTTAATCCTGAAAATATCTCGAATAACTCCCCAGCCGATAATGGATTACCAGAATCATTTTTTANGGGTACTGCAGACTCTTCCAAAGATTTCCATAACTCTGGGTAATCACTTTC
>MWOO01000019.1 GCA_002025945.1 Prochlorococcus sp. HOT208_60m_813O14
ATCTCCTTTTCTATCCCTTAATAAAACTGATTTAGTCTCTGATGATGCACTAGATACTCTTGAATCGAGATTGAGAGATATGAACCGAATGACTCGAATCATTAGAGCCGAGAATGCCCAAGTACCAATCGAAACAGTCCTAAATCTAAGTGCATTTGATCTCGATCAAATCCTTAAACGCAGACCAACATTTCTTGAACCAGAATATCCTTTTGAATGGACAGGTGTTTACGACCTTGCTGCAGGTAAATATGAATTAATGCTAGAAGAAGGTCCCGATCCAGAAATGTCATTAGTAGCTTTCGCTAATCAAAGTGAGAGTGAAGAAGAACTTAAAGATGGTGCTGAATCCTGCGTAAGACTTTATGCAGAAAAAGCTAAAAGCTTAGAACCTGGTAATATCATTCCATTTGGAGAACATATAAACCTTAAATTGGAGGATAAAGGAAATAAATCATTTATATTAGATATCGAAAAGGGATCAAAGATAGGTTTATATACACAGCACACTGCTGAAGAATTCAATATGAAAATCATTAAAAGTGAAGACAATAATTCAAAAGAGATCCCATTTAATATTGAAAGATTCTGGCAAGCCGAGCACGAGCACGATGATGAAGTAACGTCCATTGCAATTGAACGATTTGGAGATGTTGATCCAGAAAAACTTAATACTTGGTTGGGCAGACTTCTTTCTGAAAAAGGTGTGGATATATTTAGAACTAAAGGTTTCATTAGCTACTCAGGCAACCCACAGAGAATAGTTTTCCAAGGGGTACATATGTTATTTACAGCGCAACCTGATAAGGAATGGGGTAACGAACCTCGTAGAAACCAACTTGTTTTTATAGGTAGAAATTTGGACGAGAAAGAGATGAAAGAAGGTTTTGAAAAATGCCTGATATAGAATCATTTAGCCCAAGAGGCATGTTCCACGAGGGATGGACTGCTGAAGTTAATGATTATGCCATAGTTTGTGGTTGGGCTACTAAAGGAAAGTTATTCATTGTTGGGGATGTAGCAGGAGGTATTTTTGCCTTTGAAGGAGATACTGGGAAAATTATTTGGAAAAAAGAAAATACACACTCTGCTGGTCTATTAGCAATGTCCATTCATCCAGAAGGAGAGATTTTTGCAACTTCCGGTCAAGATGGAAATATTCAAATATATAATTGTCACGAAGGTAAAGTAATTAAAACTCTCGATCTTGGCAAGGCTTGGGTAGAGCATCTTAAGTGGTCAAATGATGGCTTATTTCTTGCAGCAGCTTCTTCAAAAAAAGTATATGTTTTTAATGAAATTGGGGAAGAAAAATGGGTATCAGATGATCATCCAAGCACAGTGAGTGCAATAAAATGGTCAAATAATAATGAGCTAGCTACAGCCTGCTACGGGAGAGTAACATTCTTTGACATAGTAAATAATAAAACGAATCAAAAGCTCGAGTGGCAAGGATCATTAGTCTCAATGGAATTAAGTCCTGATGGTGATATAGTCGCTTGCGGGAGTCAAGACAATTCAGTTCATTTTTGGAGAAGATCAACCGGAATGGATGCAGAAATGACAGGATACCCAGGAAAACCCAGTCACCTTTCTTTTGACGATAGTGGAAAATTACTGGCAACTAGTGGCAGTGAAAGAATTACAGTGTGGAGCTTTACAGGTGACGGTCCCGAGGGGACTATGCCTGGAGAGCTATGGCACCATACCGAACCTATTTCTAGCCTAGCCTTTTCAAATAAAGGCATGCTTGTAGCTTCCGGATCTAGAGATGGTTCTGTTGTCGCAAGTTTTCTAAAAAAAGACGGTAATGGTGACCCAGTTGGGGCTGCATTCGCAGGCGATTTAGTGGGTGCACTTTCGTGGAGACCTGATGATTGTGCACTAGCTGCAGTTAACGCAAAAGGTGTAGTAAATGTTTGGAAATTTAAAGTTCGTACTAATTCTTTTTGAAGGAATTTAAGCAGGAAAATAAAATAATTCAAACTACCAATAGTTAGCTTTTAAATGTCTTTCCATACAAATGACTTCACATTCATTATCTATTCCTTTTGGATGAATATCACAATATGAGAGACATTGAAAATATTCGTCTATAGGATTAGATTTATCAGTTTTACTGGCTTCTTTCGAATGATTCATAAAAGAGTTCCTCAATTATTTAAAATTAAGATAGTCGAATTAAATATCAAAAGAAATAAGCAAAACTTACTAAAAATATCTCAAAAAAATTAACACGATTGATTACTACTCTCGGACATTTTTAATTAAAAAGCAATGCGTATAAAAACGGATTGTCTTTAGAGAAATATTTTCCTAATTTTATATTGTTGAGTTCTAGGAGGTCTTTCAAAATGATCGATAGCCTGCCTGAAATTTCGGAATAAACCGAACTAATTTAATTAACTGCTCCAATTATTTTTTATTAATGTCTAAGCTTCCTTCTTCTGCATCGTTTAGGTGCCCTTTAAGAAACAAGCTTAATTCTAGAGTTTTTGCCCCAGTTAAAGACAATTAGTTAATTTTGGTGAGCATTAGCTTAATAGAAGTTAGCAACAAGGATCCATGATTTAGGTGCGTTATTAACTTCAGTAAAAAATATAAGTAAGAGATAAAAAGAGGGCTTAAATTAAGCCCTCTTTTTTAATAAGATGACTTTCTTCTAGTTTTATAGATAATAATTAAAATAATAAAATTTAAAAATGGTTCGATATTATTGCCCATATTGCAATCCTAAATATCAATTTCAAAAACTATCCTCAAAAGGTAATTTGATTTGTGGCTTGTGCGGAGAGGATCTTGTAAAAAAAACCATTAATTAGGTTGAACCAAATAATTGCTTTAGTTGCTGCGTCATCATTACTTCTACCATTAATATATTCTTTTATTTTTTTAATTAAAAATCAAATAAATCCTCCTAAAAAAAATTATCGAGCAAATAGTACTTCAATAATAATTATCAAAGAAAAAATTACATAAAACAATTTAAAAAATCTCGAGTGTCAACCTCTACATAGTGATTTATTTAAACAAGAATTTTTACTCTGAATATTTATTTGATCATCAATATTTTTTATTTTGTTTTTATTAGTTATTACTTTAACTTTTTGCCCACAATGTTCTTTGCAACCACCATTAATTAAATTATGTGCATGCAAGTTAGAAATATTCGTAAGTAGTAAAAGAAAAATTATTTTATAAATTTGATAAAAATAAGACTTAAGTTTTAATATCATTTTCCAAGAATTAGTAAATAAATAATATCAGTTAATTCCAAGGAGTGTTAATTAGTCCCCATATATCGAAGAAGAAAAATAAAACTGCAATAACAACAAGATCCCATGCTCTTTCCCTAAAAGCCCAAGGTGCAATAAAAACTTCTCCAAGTCCGTGAAGTGCCGCCCCTACTGGTAGATGATCAAGAACCAGCAAACTGTGAGAGAGGATAAAAAGAAAGCTTGCGAAATATCTAAAAAAAACAAATTGCCAATTACTAGAACTCATGCTTTTAGATTTTTAAGAAATATACTTCAATGATCAAAATAATGATATAGATCTAGTCAAGAGATATTATTTTTGGTAGCCATAAATACGAATAAAGATATTAAGCTAAAGTAAAAGTTACTAAACGATGAAATATATGTTTTCAAGTTATCAGCCTAAAAATAGTTTTGATGAATACTTTAAAGATAATGTTAACTCTGCTAGAGAAATATTGATTCCACTTCTTTCATCTTTAGATAATATGGGACTTGAAGAATTAAACAGGAATCACTCTGCCGCAAAAAAATTATTACTAAGACATGGTGCAACTTTTAGATTAAACGATACTGGTTTCAAAGGTACTGAGAGAATATTACCTTTTGATCCACTTCCCAGAATAATTAGTAAAGATGATTGGGTAACGTTAGAAAAAGGCTTAAAACAAAGGCTTGAGGCAATAGATTTATTCCTAGATGATATTTATAATTCTCAAAAAATAATAAATGATGGAATAATTCCAAAAGAATTAATTGAGAGTTCAGAAGGTTGGAGACCGCAGATGATAGGTTTCAAACCTCCACTAAATAAATGGTGTCAAATTTCAGGACTTGATTTAATAAGGGATAGAAAAGGAGATTGGCATGTTTTAGAAGATAATTTAAGGTGCCCTTCTGGGGTTGCTTATTTTTTAGAAAATAGATTAGTTATGAAAAATATTTTTCCTAATCTTTTCTCAGGAAGAATAGTAAAACCAATTGATGAATATCCATCATATCTTTTAAAAACGCTTCAAGAACTTGCTGTTTGGACTGACACTCCTAAGATAGTTCTACTAACTCCAGGAATTTTTAATAGTGCTTATTTTGAACATAGTTATCTAGCGCAAGAAATGGGCATCCAACTAGTTCAAGGTCATGACTTAGTTTGTAATGGTGATTATGTATATTTAAAAACTACCTCTGGATTAAAAAGAGTAGATGTCATTTACAGGCGAATTGATGATGATTTCTTAGATCCTCTTAATTTCAGAAAAGATTCCTGCCTTGGTGTTAGCGGATTACTTGATGTTTTTAAGGCAGGTCATGTTGCTTTAGCAAATGCACCTGGTACTGGAATAGCAGATGACAAAATGATTTATTCTTTTGTTCCCAAAATGATTAAATATTATCTTGATGAAGATATTATTATTAAGAACGTAGAAACGTATATTTGTCATTATCAAAAGGATCGTGAATATGTTCTAGAAAATTTATCAAAACTTGTTGTTAAGTCTGTCGCAGAAGCTGGAGGTTATGGAATGTTAATTGGCCCTCACTCAACAACGAGTGAGATAGAAGAATTCGCTAATAAAATTAAAAATAATCCTAGAAATTTTATAGCACAACCAACATTAGAATTATCTACTGTGCCATCGTTATGTGATGGAGAACTATATCCATGTCATGTTGATTTAAGACCATATATCTTAAGAGGAAAAGATTCATGGGTTAGCCCAGGCGGGCTAACGAGAGTAGCATTAAAAAAAGGATCATTAGTCGTTAATTCTTCTCAAGGTGGAGGATGCAAAGATACATGGGTTGTAGGTAAATAATATGCTTTTAAGTCGTGTAGCAGAATCTCTTTATTGGATCAATCGTTATTTAGAACGTGCGGAAAACATATCTCGTTTCGTGGAAGTAAGTGAAGCAATGTCATTAGATTGTCCGCCAGGAAGTGCAGAGCCTTGGCTCCCCTTGATTGATGCTTCAAGTGATAGAGAATCTTTTGATAAAAGATTCCCAGAGAAAAAACCTAATGACGTTATTAATTTTTTAATAAGAGATCGTTTAAACCCAAACAGTATAATTTCTTGCATTCAAATGGCAAGAGAAAATGCACGACAAATCAGAGATGTCATGACCACCGAAATGTGGGAACAGATAAATACTTTATATTGGAATATGCAAGAGGGAGAGGCAATATGGAATAAACCAAGACAAGAACAATTAAGTGAGATAAGGAGGGAATGTCAGCTTTTTTATGGAATTACAGATGCGACTCTAAGCAAAGACCTTGCCTGGAGATTTAGCATTCTTGGAAGATTGATCGAAAGAGCTGACAAAACATCAAGAATTTTAGATGTTAAATACTATTTACTTCTACCCAGCTTAGATGAGCTTGGAGGAGTTCTTGATGAGTTGCAATGGATTGCACTTTTACGTTCAGCTGGAGCTTATCAAATGTTTAGGAAAGCAGTGCAAAATTCTATAAAACCTAATTCAGTTGCGAGATTTCTTTTACTTGATCCAATTTTTCCTAGATCAGTAAGATACTGTCTTGATGGGATAAGTAATACACTTAAAACGATAGATACCTCACCATCTACTGAAAATCCTTCAGAATTAGAATGCATGAGAGGTTTGCTTAAAGCAAAGTGGAGTTATATCAGAATTGAAGATATAATCAATGATGGTTTACATGAGGCAATCGATTCATTGCAAATGGATTTAAATAAATTAAATGATCTCATTCAAGAAAAATATTTTATTAATTAATAAGATTATTCAATGAGAATTAAATACACTCACAAACTTGAATATAAATACGAAGACCCTGTCCAATTAGGCGAGCATAGATTATGTATAAAGCCAAGGTCAAATGGCTTCCAAAAACTAAAGAATTTTAAATTAAAAATAACCCCAGAACCAGAAATTATTTATCCATTACTTGCTGCTAGCGGAGAAGAGATTAATAGAATCAGATTCAATGGATTAACAGATAATTTAATTATTGAATCAATCAGCGAAGTTGAAACTATAAAACATCCAAACATTATTGATGGAGTTAAAAATAGAGATTTAACATTACCTTTTTGTAGAAGCATTATTAACAGAGATTTACAGGGAGCATTAGAGGGATGGATGCCAAATGGACAACACGATCCCTCTGCCGTAGAACTTGCCCAAGAAGCCTTAGCAGGAAGCATCAATAACGCATTATCATTTACCTACCAACTTATAGAGATTATTCAAGATCGAGTTAAATATACCAAAAGACATACTGGTCCAGCATGGCCAGCTAGCAGAACACTTAGAGAACGTATAGGTTCATGCAGAGATTTAGCAATGCTGATGGTTGAAGCTTGCAGGTCTATAGGTATCCCAAGTAGGTTTGTAAGTGGTTATCATTTTGAAGATCCGTTACCCTCCGAGTTGGATTTACACGCTTGGGCTGAATTATATATTCCAGGTGCTGGATGGAGAGGTTTTGATCCAAGCGGAAAAGGACTAATAGATGATAGATATTTAACATTGGTATCCTCTTCAAAATCTAATTTAACCTCAGTAATTACAGGAAACTTTATAGGAAAAAATAATTTAGAAAATACTTTATCCTGGGAAATCAAACCTATTGAAATTAAATAAACACTAAATTTTTAACCTTTTAAAATAACAAAAAAATTTAAATAATAATATCTTTCTTTTTTAGTGTTAATTGATACGTTCTTAGATATATATATCTGTTTTCATTTGTTTAATCTTTAAAGGAAATTGAACTCAAGTTTAGAAATTCCAGTTATCAAATCAAATAAATCAAAAATGTTTGAATTGATAAGTTATGAAAAATTTCGCGATACAAAAGATGTCAGATTTTTTGATATTAGTGTTAATGAATCAAATTATAGAGATCTAGTTATTCACAGTGGTCCTGCTGTTAGTCCTCCAAATGATGAAGATTTTAATAATTGGCAATTTTACATACATCACAATCAAGAAGATAATCTATTAGCTATCTCTGGGGGTAGAACATTTTATCTTGTTAATTTTGGTTGGGATTATCCTTTTTATAAAGTTAGATTAGAATCTTGCGGATATATTTTAAGGATACCTAGAGGAACTTTTCATAGATCGGTATCTGACGAAAACGGTTCCATAGTTTTAAATCAAGCCATTAGAGATAAAGGCGGTACAGTTGAATCTGAATTCAAAGTTACCAATAGCAAAGATAATAAAAAACTTCTAGATTGTATAACTAATCTAGAGCCTAGATTTAAAATTTATAGTGTTAAATAATCTTAAAAAGGGATTCTAAATTTATTCATCGATTTAAAAAATTATCTAATTGTTATAAAATAATAATATTCGAATTCTATGGTATGAAATTTTTCAGATTTTTAAAATATTTTTTATGCATAACTTTTTCTTTCTTAGTTTTATCCTCTCCAGTTTTTGCTGGGGCAAATGTAGCTGTTAAGGGCGAGGGGGATGAAGTTCCAAGTTATGTAAGATCTAATATTACAGGATTTGATTTCCATGGAGAGGATCTTCATTTGTCATCTATAGCTGGAGCAGTGGCAAGAGATGCAGATTTTAGTGATGTTGATTTACATGGAACTACATTAACGCTATCGGATTTAAAAGGTTCTAATTTAAATGGAATCGACCTGACCGATACCCTTTCAGATCGAGTTAATTTCCAAAAAACAGACCTAAGAAATGCTGTTTTAATAAATATGATCGCATCAGGCAGCAGTTTTGCAGGAGCTCAAATAGAAGGGGCAGATTTTTCTTACGCTATTCTTGACAGCGAAGACCAAAGAAATCTTTGTGAAATTGCTGATGGAATCAATCCAACAACAGGCGTTTCAACCAGAGAAAGTCTTGAGTGTAGTTAGAACAAAAACTATAAGTAAACTTTTTATAAATAAACTTTCTTACCATTATTAAATTTATAAATCCTTTGTTCATCGTCTAGAAATATCATTTCCCCATTTAATTTGGATTTCTTAAATTTTGAAAGCCTTGCTCTGTGTATATTGGATTTTCTATTTATATTTTCTTCTTTATCGTAAATTCCAATATAAATATTTAGATTAGGATTTGAGAAGGTTTTTTCTTCCTCCCTTAAAAAAATTCTTTCAATATTTGTTTGAGTGCTCTGCAGTTTATTTTTAAATTTGTCTAATTTTAAGTTTTTTGGTTTTTTAGAATTAATATTTTTGTAGACCAAAAAAATAACTCCTAAAAACAGAAAAAATACAAATATATTCATTACCTATTTAATTTTTATTTTTATATCAACGCCTAAGTTACTTTTAGTAGTTAATATTTCTTTTTTTAAGATTCCATAAGTAAAAATTCTAGATAAAGTTCTCAAAGATTTAAAAACCAAAAAAACAGCAAATAAAAAGAAAACAATAAGGTTTTCTACAAGAATATTTTTATTTTTATTTTCTAAGTTGCTCATGAAAATGTTAATTCAATTATTTATCATCCTTGTGTGCATATGGGCCGAAAAACTCACTAGCCTCTCTTCCTATTATTTTAGCAAGATTTAAACTTTTATCTATATCCCATTTAGATGCCATACCATAAAGAATACCAGCAGCAAAAGAATCTCCACATCCATAAGAATCAACCTTTAATTTTTTGTTTTTAAGAGCCTCATATCTTCCTCCAGGGAATATTATGCCTCCCTTCTCTCCCTCGGTTTTAATAGTATATTTGGGTTTTAACGATAATTCAGAAATAGAAAAAACCTCACCAGGATCAAGATTACTGCCTATTAATCCATCTAAAAGCACGTTTGATTGATTAATTATATTCAACCCCACTCTTGGAGTTGTACAAAGTACTGAAGCTGATCTAGCCATTTTAAAAATCTCTGAATCAGATGCTGTAATAAAAATTCCGTCCATTTTTTTTAAAATGTTCCATTCTAAATTGTCTTTATGATTTGGAGCTAACCTTTCTCCAATAACTGTTATTGCTCTTTCACCTTGAGAGTCAATTAAACTAAATCCTCTTCTAGTTGGTTTATCACGCCAAGCTACATGCAACTTAATTCCCATATTTGAGAGAATCTTGAAACACTTATCTCCATAATCATCATTACCTAATGACGTAAAAAAATGAATTTGGTTTAAAGTTAAATCAGAAAGTATTTTCGCGATAATAGATCCACCACCAGCTGGATACTCAAGGGACTTTTCAGAATGAGAAATAACTCCGGGTTTTGGTAATTGATCAACCTTTAAAAAATTTATCCACTCAACATGACCAATAACGGCAAAATTTAAATTACCTTTTTTAAATTTATAGTCTTCAACTTTATTAGTCTTGTCAACAACCATAAGCTTTTAAATACTATTATTAAAAGAAATATTTTTAACAAGTGAATTCATTTAACATTTTAAAAGATAATAAACAGATACTATCTTTTCTTTACCTTTTTCTATCAATTTTGGGAGCTGTTCTGCCAATGTTGGCAAATTTCGAATTTGCTAGGGAATATGGAAATAGCTTCGATATAAATAACTTCATTTCTTTAGCGAATGCAAACCCTGCGGCTCAGTCAATTTCTAGAGACTTATTAGTAGGTGCAAGCGCTATTTTTATATGGATAGTAAATGAATCAAAAAAACTAAACATGAAGAATATGTGGGTTGTATACATTGGAACTTTTCTTATAGCCTTCGCATTCTCTGCACCTTTTTTCTTATTTCTAAGAGAGAGAAGAATTATTGAATTAGAAAAGATTAATTAAAATAATCTCTTAAATAGAATTGTAAAGGCAATAAAGCAACAACAAGAAATTGAAAGCCAGATTATTGAAGCATAACCAAATAGATCTAATATGCGTCCTGAAATAAATGGTCCAAAAAAATAACCCATAGCGAAACATTGTGATAAAAGAGCAAGTGCAAAACCTTTTTTATTTGAAGGAGCTATTCTGAAAACGACATCTGTTGATGTTGGAAGAAATGAAGCAGTCCCTAAACTTACTAAAATTAATGCCAAAGAAATTAAATAAAACGCTGGGATATTTAAATAACTAGAAATAAATAATAAAAATGAAGCAAAAGAGAAATTTATTAAACTAAATTTCAAGCCAAATAATCTTTCTTTCTTAGATATCCAAGAACCGACAGGCCATTGTAAAAACAACAATAAAATTAACTGAATAGAAATTATAAGACTAATAATTTCTTCGCTTAATGCATTACGATATACGCCACCTTTAACAAGATCCAGAGGCAAAGTTACTTGTATCAAGGCTAAAGAGGTAGTTATCAATAAAATAGATAAAATTATTATTGTTGAATTTTTATTCCATTTCAATTGTCCCTGATTAATTGGATTTACTAATTTTTTTTGAAAATTTTCTAAGTTTCTTTTTATAGAAGAACTATTTCTAGATATTAAATACGTGATAACTAACATGCAAAATATATCATTTATAAATATTGATTTAGAATACAAAAAATTCGTCATATACCCCCCTAAGAATACCCCTAGAAATATTCCTAAAGCTTCCGAACTTCTAACAAGGGCATAAGCTTTACGTGTTTCAATAGGATGACAAAAATAGGGCACCCCAAACTCGGCAGCAGGCCAATATATTCCTGCAGCAGCCCCAACAAGTGATTGTCCAATTATGTACAAAAAAGTATCTCTTGAAAAAATGAGGCAAAAGCTAGCGGCAATACTTAGTATTGAAGAAGTAATTATGGGAAATTGTATTTTTCCCGTTTTATTAAGATAATTACCTGTAAAGAGTCTTGTTACTGTTCCAATTATTGCTGAAATGGTAAATCCGAGGCCAATATCTGTCGCCGTTAATCCTAGGTTATTAAAAATAAGTGATGTTAAATAAATAACACCTCCTGATCCAAATGCAGCGAAAAATCTTATCTTGGTTATTAACCTCAAATGATAAGGAAATTGAATCCACCAATTTTTTCTAATTTGTAAACTATTTGGACTAATCACTAGTGAAATACATTTTTATAATTTTTTTTAGTTTTTGTGGTTTATTTTTTAATAATGGTTTAAGGGCTGCTGAAAAGATAAATATTAAGTTTGAAGAGATGGAAATCCCTCTTACTATAGAACAATTATCAAAATTAGAAAAATACAAAGATGATTCAACAGAATTAATAGATTGGTTAAAAAAAAATGGATTTATAAGAGTTTTTGAATTATCAAAATTTTTAGACTTTCCAGTTTTCAAGGAAGAGGGATTAAATAGGGAAATATTAAGAAGTTGGATAGGGCGTAAAATTCTTACAGAATTAAGCAAAAGCATTAAAGTTCCAAATGACAATAATGGAACAGAAATTTATAACACCATAGAAAATTTATTAGATCAAAAAAAAGAAGTTTCAACTTTAGAAATCATAAAGGCATTACCATCAGAAGAAATTTCACTTGATATTGATAATTTAATTTCAATAATTTCATCTTGGAAAAATAAATTATCAATGCAACAAGAACTTTTATCGAAATTAAATAAACTTGAAAAGACTAACCAAAATGCCTACAAAAATACTGAAAAAAAATCAACTAAAGATCTAATAAAAATTGATAAAAAAATTTATGCTCCTCACCGAGTGAAACCTTTTGAAATTGAAATATGGAAAAGCAATAAAACTAATGAAGATAAAGAACTGATAATTTTTATGCCAGGACTTGGAGGCGAAATTAATAATTTCAAATGGATAGGCAACGAATTAGCTAAAAGAGGTTGGCCAATATTATTCATAGATCATAGAGGAAGTAATTTGGATTCATTTATAGAAGTACTTGAAGGTAATGACACAATCCCAGGAAGTGCAGACTTTTTCTTATATAGAATTAAAGATTTAGATGCGGTATTAAAAGCTCATGAAAATGGAGAATTTGGTTTACCTAATGATTCTTATATTTTAATGGGGCATTCACTTGGTGCTTTAATAGCACTTTTATATGAAGGCAATAAACCTATTGATCAACTTGAGGAAAAATGTGATTCGGCATTAAAAGACTTTGCGGTAACGAATTTATCTAAATTACTTCAATGTCAGTTGAGCGAAATACCATTCCCTAAGAAAAATAACTCTAATAAGCCCAGTGCGATTATAGGTTTTAATTCATTTGGCAGTTTAGTATGGCCAAAAGAAAATAGTACAGGCATTAAAACACCAACTCTTCTAATAGGTGGTACTTATGACCTTATTACACCATTAATAAATGAACAATTTAGAGTTTTTTCTGCTTTAAATAATCCATCAAATAGATTTCTAATTATTGAAGGGGCAAGTCATTTCTCTCCAATAAGAATTAATAAAAGCTATGAAGAAAATAATGACGTCTTCAAAATAAATGAAACTTTTATTGGTTCAGAACCAATATTAGTACAAGACTTATCTACTAAATTCATAGTTGAATTTTTAAAAAATATTAAAGACCAAAATATCCCTAATGTGATTAAAAACCAAAGAGATTTAGGACTTAATTTCCATCTTTTAGATCTTGAAACAATAAAAGAAATTTCCAAAAATTAGTACTCTATTCGTGGATCTAAATATGCAATTAAAATATCCACGAAGAGATTTAAAGAGACTATGAGCATAGAGGTAAAAATTACAATTCCTTGAACCAAGGTATAGTCTCTTTGAGAAATAGCTTCATGTAATCTTAAAGCAATACCTGGCCATGAAAAAGTTACCTCGAACAATAATGCACCTCCTGCTAATGAGGCCATAGTCAAGCCGGAAATAGTGACAATTGGCAATAGAGCATTAGGCAATGCATGATTTAAAAATATTTTTTTCCTTGATATGCCTCTGCATATAGCAGCATTTACATAATCACTTTTTAATGTCTTATCCAAATTTACTCTTAATGAGCGGCTGAATATACCACTTAATAAAAAGCCAAGGGTAATCGAAGGAAGTGCGAGATGATAAAGACTATCTTTCAAAGCAATAATATTATTTGAAAGAATACTATCTAAAACCAGAAAACCTGTAATTTGTGGTTGTTGCTGAAATATTGGAAATCTACCTCCAATTGGGGAAATATTAAAGAATACAGAAAATAATAATTGCGCTAACATTGCACCCCAAAAAGGAGGGATCGCATATGTAGTAATTCCAAGTATTCTCGCAATATAATCAGTCTTTTTACCTTTATTTCTTAAGCCAATTAATCCCAATGGGAAGCCTATTAGTGTGGCACTTAATATTGAAAAAAATCCAAGCTCAAGACTTGCAGGCAATGACTTAATAATAATATTGAGGACTGGCTCTTCGGTACTTAGAGATTGGCCAAAATCCAAGTACAATATATTTTTAATATATGAAAAATATTGACTTATTAAAGGTTCATTTAGCCCCAATTTATTTCTTAGAAATTCCCTTGAAACCTCATCTGCACCAGATCCAAGTATGGCATCGACGGGATCGCCAGGGGCAACTCTCAATAAAATAAATACTAATGAAGAAATTATCCATAGCATTATCGGTATTAATGAAATTTTTAATAAGGAATAATTTAGTAATTTATTTAAATTTCTACTCATCAATTAACTCTAGATCACTCAATGAAATTATTCCTGCACCATTAAAAATAGGTTTTGATATATTATTTTGAGACCATGCTTTTTGAGAGGATATCCAAATAGGAATATAAGGGATTGCATTTGCTGCTATTTTTTCAATTTCAACAAGTTTTTCTAATCTTTTAATTCCACTTATTTTTTCACTTTCAAGAAATAAACTTTCAACTTTATTAGATGCCCAAAAACTGCCGCTATAAACTGATTCTCCTTTTTTACATATGCCATCAACTATTTCATTACAACTTAAAAGAGGGGTGAGATAAGCCTCTGGATCTGAATAAGCCCCAGTCCAATCGAGAATAACTGCAGTATAAATTCCTAAACTTAGATTCTTATAAACTGTTGTAGATTCAACCCCATTAAGTTCAATATCAATACAATCTTTCAAAGAATTTTTAATTTCTTCCTGCCATGTCAGAGCAATAAGCTTGTCAGCGGGTACATTAGATCTATAAGTAAGAGGTATTTTAAGAATATTTCCATCGCAATAATTTTCTTTTTGCAATAGCTTTCTCGCTTCTAAATAATCATATTTAGGCCAAAGTTCTTGATTATCTTTTTTTAATATCGGCGGAATAATTGATCTAGATGGCTTCCTTAATCCATAACTTACTTTTTCACTAATTAATTTTCTATTAAGACTTTTTGCCAAAGCCAATCTTAAATTAAGATTACTTAAGGGATAAGAACTAGTTTTAAGGCTTATAAAACTTAATTCAGTGAAAGGACTATTACCTTCTTTAAACTGTTTATTTTTACTTAAATTATTTAGACTTTTTCTCTGACTATCATCAATTGAATTTGATAAGAGCACGTCAATTTGATTACTTTTTAAAGCCCCAAAAAGAGAAGATGAATTTGAATATCCCACAAAATTAATGCCTTTATTTAAGGGCTTTTCACCCCAATAATTCAAATTTGGATCAATTGATTGAACTTCATTAGAAAAACTGTTCAGCACATACTTGCCAGTACCAACGAATTTTTCATTCAGAAACTTATCAGAATATTTTTTATAAAATGTAGGAGATATTGGAGTTAAATTTACCGATGTAAGTAAACCATTTAAAGAACTTGATGGTTTAGTCAAATTTATTATGACTGAATATTCACTTGGCGTTTCTATTGATTTAATCTTATTTCCTAAAATATAATTCATTGTTCCAATTCTTTTGAATCTATCAAAAGTAAACTTTATTGCATTCGAGTTAAATGAAGTTCCATCGTGAAAAAGAACATTTTTTCTTAAATTAATAGTTATTTGAAGTCTATCCTTTGAAATAATTGGCATCCCCGAGGCCAATTCAGGGATTAATTCACCATCAGAATTTAATTCATATAATGTGTCTCCTAGAGAACTAATTAATTGCATTGCTTTAAGTGTATTTGCTCTAGCTGGATCTAAAGATTCAATTTTTCCAGAACTTGCTACTATGATTTTCTTAGATATTCTCTTTGAGCTACAAGAATTCTGTAAAAAAGAAATTAAAATAATAAGTATTGATAAAAAAAAATTTTTTTTCATATTTCTTTAGTACTTAATTATTCTGAAAAATTATTTGAGCAAAAAATTTGTAAGGTTATTTGACTTATTTCTAAAGCAAATGTTTTTTTAGAATTACAAGCAAAAGGCCACTCTCTCACCCAACAAATTTTTTTATCTATATTTATACCAATTAC
Source organism: Prochlorococcus sp. HOT208_60m_813O14 (assembly GCA_002025945.1). Lineage (GTDB taxonomy): Bacteria > Cyanobacteriota > Cyanobacteriia > PCC-6307 > Cyanobiaceae > Prochlorococcus_A. The sequence continues at coordinate 15,526 of MWOO01000019.1, forward strand.
TTGAAAAGTCTTATTGCTATTTTTAATTTTTACACAAGCACCTTTATAAAGGTTTTCAGAAAGAATTAAATTATTATTTTCATTTTTATTGTCTAATATTTTTGAATGAATCATTAAGGTGCTAAACCAACCACTTACTTTCTTCGGTTTAACAAGCTATAAAGATATTTGCAAACTTTTTTTTTAAATACAACTTAATTGACTTGCAATAATTTTGACTTCATTTAGCGAATTTATTTCATCTTTAGATTTCTCAAAATCACCATTATTCACCTCATGAGTTATGACAACAATTTCAGCTCTATCCTCACTTGCATCTAGTTGAACAATTGATTCGATTGATACATTATTCTTTCCAAAAATATCTCCAATCTTTCCTATTACACCTGGACTATCAAGACAAATAATTCTAAGATAATTTTTTTTATTTATTTGTGAAGATCCTATGATATGACAGTTTCTCCAGAAATCGAAAGATAATAATGGATCGATTAAATTATTATTTTTTACTGAGGTGGCATGCAAATTTAATATATCTGATACTACTGATGCAGCAGTTGGGCCACTACCTGCACCTGGACCATACAACATTATCTCTCCAAGAGGGTCAGCATCTATCAATAAGGCATTGTTAACTCCCTTAACTGTTGCCAATGGATGAGATTTTGGAATCAAAGAAGGTCCTACCCAAATATTCAAAGCAAGTGAATCATTACTATTAATTTGTCCCCTTTCTGAGAGCGCTAAGAGTTTTATTTCAAATCCTAATTTATTAGCATATTCGATATCCTTGAGATTAATTTTACTAATACCCTCAGAATGTATCTGCTCTCTTTTAATTTTCCCTCCAAATGCAAGTTCACTAAGAATTGAAATCTTATCAGCAGCATCATGTCCTTCAACATCTGCGGTTGGATCAAATTCTGCATAACCAAGGCTTTGGGCCAATTTTAAGGTTTCCTTATAATCAGCTTTTTCATTAGTCATCTTTGAAAGAATAAAATTTGTTGTACCATTTATTATCCCAACCATTTTTTTTATGCTGTTACTTTTTAATGATCTTTTTAAGGGTTCAATTATAGGAATGCCCCCGCAAACTGCCGCCTCTGACAATATATAAACTCCTTCTTTAGATGCAGTTTTATATATTTCTTCTCCATATCTTGCAATGACTGCTTTATTTGCTGTAACAACAGATTTACCTAATTTTAATGATTGAAGAATAATATCTTTCGCTAAATCAACCCCACCCATTACTTCAACAATTACATCTATAGAGGGGTCATTAATTAGTTTAAATGGATCATCGGTTAATAAATTATTATCTAGCTCAATATCCCTTTTTTTATTAAGATCTTTAACTGCTATTTTTGCAATTTCTATTTCTTTTAGAATTGGATGTGAATCAACTTCAGAATTTAATATTTTATAAATCCCTGAACCTACAGTTCCAAAACCTACAATCCCAATTTTGCATTTTCTCATTTTTTATTTCTTTTAACTTTGAGTTTAATTTTATATTATTAGGCCTACAAAAATTCATTTGCTTGAGACTGCATTTTCAATAAAATATTTAAAAAACCATTAGATCTTGAAGGGGTTAAGCTTGCTTTTAAACCAGTATCTTCTATAAATTTCTTATCTATTTCAACAACTTCATTTGGTGTTAACTCATTTAATCCACTTATTAGAAAGGCCAACAAACCCTTTGTTATGAGAGCATCAGAATATCCTTCCCAAAATAATTTACCTGCTTTAATAGTTGCCTTAACAAAAACTTCTGAAACGCATCCTTTAACTTTATTTTCTTCAACAAGGATTTCACTTTCTGGTTGTTTCAATTTTTTACCTAACCACAAAATGTATTCATATTTTCTTTTTGGATCTTCTGATTTCTTCAACTTTTCTACTAATTTTGATAAATTATTGTATTTTTCATGATTTTCCATTTTTTTTTAACTATAAATTAATCGCTTAATGAATCTTCTATTATACAAATATTTCTTTTTCTGTGATAAAGCCTGATAAAGGAATATCCCACTCAGCCCTTGTTAATGGAGTCTTACTTACACAACTAGAAGTTAATACTCCAATGCATGGAACATTTCTCCAATCATTATCTCTCCTTAATTTATCAAAATAACCTCCTCCATAACCTAATCTTGTTAAATTTTTATCAACGGAAAGACATGGTACAAATATCATGCTTATCTGCAAATGACTTAATGGGGAAGAGTTATTTGGACTTAGTATCCCCTCAGAATCTTTGGTAAGAGGTTTTTCGTCCCATGGATAAAATACCAACTCTTTTTTTTCTTTACATCTAGGCAAAGCTAAAGCAAATTTTTTCTTGAGGCTTCTTATATCAACTTCATTTTTTAGAGGCCAATATATGGCTATAAAACCAATATTTTTATATCCCTTAACAAATGAATCAATATATAATCTTACATTCTTTTCTACATTTTCCCTTTGATTGAGTGAGATCCCATCTCTTAGTTTTCTAAAAGTATCCCTCTCCAATTTCTTATCTTCAAAGATCTTCATATTAAATTTTCAGTTAAAACCATCTTCATTTAGTTTTGTGAGTGCTATAGCCAATGCATCTGCTGAATCATCAGGTTTTGGAGGTTTGTTAAGATCTAAGTTATACATAACTGCATCAAGAATTTCTTTCTTAGATGCTTTTCCAGACCCAGCAATTGTTAATTTTATCTGAGCAGGTGAATACTCGCTAATATGAATTTTTTTAGAGGCCAATGCCATCATAATCACCCCTCTGGCCTGCACTACACTAATGGTAGTGCTTGACCTGTAAAAGAAAAATTTTTCTACTGCCGCTGCAGTTGGCTTCCAATGATTTAATAATTCATTAAGATCTTGGAATATCTCATAAAGTCTATCTCCTTCTTTTTTATCTTTACCTGTCTCAATAACACCACAATCTAATAATATCTTTCTTTCATTTTCTATCTCAATTATTCCATAACCAACTCTAGCCAATCCAGGGTCAATCCCAATTATTCTCACTGTTATTGTGCTTCAGCTGACAATTGAAATTTTGAAAGATTTTCTTTTTCATCTAAATCAAATACTTTACAAAAAGCTTGAATAACTCTTTCACCAGAATCAACTTGTTCCAAGGGATCTTTTCTAAGTCTATGTCTTAAAGAACAAGAAATAACCCTTGCTATGTCATCTTCTTGAACTTCAGTTCTGCCCTCAAATGCTGCAATTGCTCTTGCAGATCTATTTGTAACAATATCTCCACGTAAACCATCCACATCTAGTTCTCCGCAGATTGCAGAAATATTCAATCTTAAGTCATCGTCCATTTGAACAGAATTTAATATTTCTTGTGCCTTAATAACTTTTTGTTGAAGTTCATCCTGTTGTTTCTCAACACTCAATGAAAACTCATCAGGATTATCATCAAAAGAGGTTCTTTGATCAACTACTTGAACTCTTAATTCAGCATCTCTAACTGTCTTAACTTCAACACTCATTCCAAACCTGTCCAATAGTTGAGGCCTTAATTCACCTTCTTCTGGATTTCCTGAACCAATAAGGACAAACCTCGCAGGATGTCGAACTGAGACCCCCTCCCTTTCAACTGTATTCCATCCGGAAGCGGCCGAATCCAAAAGTACATCAACTAAATGATCATCAAGTAAATTCACTTCATCAACGTATAGTAAACCTCTATTGGCTTTAGCCAACAATCCCGGTTCAAATGCTTTAACGCCTTCACTTAAAGCCTTCTCAATATCAATGGTTCCACAAAGCCTGTCTTCTGTGGCCCCTAAAGGCAAGTCAACCATAGGTACTTGTTTTTGAATACTCTCTAAATTTTCTCCTTGAGTAATTTTTTCCAAAACTTCTTTACTTTGCAAATCAGGATCGACTAGAGAACTATTATATGGATCGTCTTTAACAACATCGATTGCAGGCAATAAATCAGCTAAGGCTCTGATTGTAGTTGACTTTCCAGTCCCTCTATCACCCATTATCATCACTCCTCCAATTCTTGGATCAATAACATTTAACAAGAGAGCCAATTTCATTTCTTCTTGACCAATTACTGCTGTAAAAGGAAAAACTCTTCTTTTCTTTGTTGTAGGCACAGTTTTAGTTTTCTTAAATATTCAAATAATCAATAGATGCTACTTCAGAAAATGTTTTTAGTAAATATCCCTATCAAATTAAAACAAGAAGTGAACAATAACTAATCAAATTTATACTTAACTTATTTTTTTTTTGAATTGTTCAAAAACCAGTTTATTTGATGGACAATCCCTCTTAAAACATTTATTTCGTGCATTGATGTATTTGCCTTCAAAATAAAATTCTTGAATTTACTGATTTTTGCCTTGGAGGTATGCTTTAAGAGATATCCAACTTGCAAAAGCATTTCTTCTATCTCCACAAATGTATCATGTACTTCTTTCGATGATGCCAAGTTAAAAACTTTTAATTCATTATTTAAATTCTTTTTAGAAGACTTATTTAGTTCATACAAAACTATTGAAACAGCGTGAGAAAGATTTAATGAAGGATTGTTCTGAGAAGTTGGAATATTAAAAGTTTTATTTGCTAGAAGCAATTCACTGTTAGTTAAACCTCTATCTTCTCTCCCAAAAATAATTGCTAAATTTTTTATCCTCTTGAAGGTTAAAGTCCAATCAAATATATCTTCAGAAGATACAAAAAATGAATCTTTATTTACATCAATCCTTCCACAAGATGCTAAAACCAAATCACAATCAGAAATTGCTTTTTGAAGATCATCAAAAACCTTACAATGTTTAAGAAATTTTTGACCTTTAAGAGCCATTTTTTTTGCTTCTAAAGAAAATATGTCGCATTTAGGAGAAACAATTCTTAATTCATCAACTTCAAAATTACTACATAATCTAGCAACGCTGCCTACATTTAAAGGGCCACTTGGTTCAACTAAAATTACCTTTAAATTAGAAAAATTTTTTCCCAAAATCATTCAAGGCTATGAAGATATTTTAATAAATTAGACATATTTACAGGATCAATTTCAAAACTTGGCATTGGAGGAGTTAGGCCTCCAGTAACTTGTTTTATTATCTCTTTATCATTCAAACGTTGGGTTATTGAGTGTAAGTCTGGGCCCACTAATCCTCTTGCTGTAATTCCATGACATCCAACACAATTTATCTTAAAAAGAGCATCTCCTTCCTCAGCAGAGCCATTAAGCTCAAGAGTTTCAATGATATATTTGTTATTTTCATGATGATTTACGGAAAATATTGAAAAACAAATCAATAAAACTCCAAAAGCAACAAAAAATATTTTTAAGAAATCTCTCTTAAAGTCTCTTTCTGCTGCAGTTGATGAAGATGTTGACACAAAAAATAGTCTCTATGTAACAATTGTGAATAAGAAATTTAAAAAAGGCAAAAAAATGATCGAGCCTCTTCTATGTGGAATTGTTTTAGGTTTAGTTCCAATAACTCTTATTGGATTATTCGTAAGTGCATGGAATCAATACAGAAGAGGTTCAGGGATGCTGGACATTGATTAAAAATGTTAATCTTGACTGCCCATAATTTCTTATATCTATAGTTTCCCACAAAGTACTTTTTTTAATAAATAGGTTTGGAGAATGTTCACAAATAATTGTTGAATCTTTTTTTAAAAAATTACAATTGAATAATTGATTTAAAACTAATTCATGGAAATCCACATCGTAGGGAGGATCTAAATAAACAAAATCAAATTTTAATTTATTTAAATCCATATTTCTAGATGATAAGTTTCTCTCATAATTTGGTTTTGTCCATTTCAAAACATCTGTACAAATAACTTCGATATCATTTCTCCTATTCTCTATGTTCTCCAACGAGAGTAAATTTTCTAAGCAAATTTTTGAGTTGTTTTTGTTTTTTTCAATTGCAAGTATTTTGCTTGCTCCGTGATTATAGGCTTCACAAGAGATGGACCCTGTTCCACTAAATAAATCTAACCAATTACTATTTTCAACTCTATTGTTCAATATATTAAATATGGCCTCCCTCACTCTCAAAGTTGTAGGTCTGGTATAAGAATTATTTGGACTTTGGAGTTTTTTACCACCTATTAATCTTAAGTTAGTCTTCATCCTTAAGTATCTGTTATTGAATATTACTCAGCCATCTTCTTAAAAGTTTTTCACCGGTTTTTCCAGATTTTTCCGGATGAAATTGACATGCCAATAAATTATCTTTTTCTATAATCGCTGTTAATTTTTCAGGACCATAATTAACCTGAGCTGCAATAATATTAAGGTCATCTGGAATTGCATGATAGGAATGTACAAAGTAGACCCAATTATTTAGGTCTTCAAGATCTAAAAGAGTATTTGGTTTTGTAGGCAAAAGTTGGCACCATCCCATGTGAGGGATTCTTTGATTAATAATATTAGGTATTTTTTGTATTTTCCCATTTAAAATACTTAGTCCTTGAACTTTTCCTTCATCACTACATTCAAAAAGTAGTTGAAGACCCAAACAAATTCCCAAAAATGATTTTCCACTTTTTATCCAATTTTCCAAATCACTTATCAAATCGGTATTTATGAGATTAATCATCGCAGGATCAAATGCTCCAACGCCAGGAAGTATTATTGCTTTACAATCCCTAGATTCATTAAAGTTTTTAATTAATACTATTTCTTCCCCAAGACTTTGTAGAGATTTAGTTACAGAATGAATATTGCCCATTCCATAAT
>MWOO01000188.1 GCA_002025945.1 Prochlorococcus sp. HOT208_60m_813O14
CGTGCAGAGGGAATTCCCGGTGTAGCGGTGAAATGCGTAGATATCGGGAAGAACACCAGTGGCGAAGGCGCTCTGCTGGGCCATTACTGACGCTCATGGACGAAAGCCAGGGGAGCGAAAGGGATTAGATACCCCTGTAGTCCTGGCCGTAAACGATGAACACTAGGTGTCGGGGGAATCGACCCCTTCGGTGTCGTAGCTAACGCGTTAAGTGTTCCGCCTGGGGAGTACGCACGCAAGTGTGAAACTCAAAGGAATTGACGGGGGCCCGCACAAGCGGTGGAGTATGTGGTTTAATTCGATGCAACGCGAAGAACCTTACCAGGGTTTGACATCCTGCGAACCTCTTAGAAATTTGAGGGTGCCTTCGGGAATGCAGTGACAGGTGGTGCATGGCTGTCGTCAGCTCGTGTCGTGAGATGTTGGGTTAAGTCCCGCAACGAGCGCAACCCACGTTTTTAGTTGCCAGCATTTAGTTGGGCACTCTAGAAAGACCGCCGGTGATAAACCGGAGGAAGGTGTGGATGACGTCAAGTCATCATGCCCCTTACACCCTGGGCTACACACGTACTACAATGCTACGGACAAAGGGCAGCAAACTCGCGAGAGCTAGCAAATCCCATAAACCGTGGCTCAGTTCAGATCGTAGGCTGCAACTCGCCTACGTGAAGTAGGAATCGCTAGTAATCGCAGGTCAGCATACTGCGGTGAATACGTTCCCGGGCCTTGTACACACCGCCCGTCACACCATGGAAGTTGGCCATGCCCGAAGTCGTTACTCCAACCCTTGTGGAGGAGGACGCCGAAGGTGGGGCTAATGACTGGGGTGAAGTCGTAACAAGGTAGCCGTACCGGAAGGTGCGGCTGGATCACCTCCTAACAGGGAGACAACAAAATGTTTAATATTATTATTTTGTCACCTTAGGTCGATCGGTATCTCACGTTCTTAACTTATTAAGAATTTCATTTCCTAAGTTTTTCTAGGTCACACCCATTATTTTTCCTGGGCCATTAGCTCAGGTGGTTAGAGCGCACCCCTGATAAGGGTGAGGTCCCTGGTTCAAGTCCAGGATGGCCCATATCTCTATGTTGGGGGTATAGCTCAGTTGGTAGAGCGCCTGCTTTGCAAGCAGGATGTCAGCGGTTCGAGTCCGCTTACCTCCACTGATTACCACCTCTTCCATAACCGGTAGAAAGGAAATGTTTTGAGTTGTGATCATTATTCTGAACGAATCTAGCTTCCTAATGAAATCATTAAGATGCTGGACTCATTGAATTAAATTCATTGTTTTCAGAGAACCTTGACAACTGCATAGATTATTTTTAAAGACAATAAGCATCTTTAATGATGCAGATTTATTATTTGTGCGAATGCATTAATAACAATTCTATTAAGCTGATGCTTCAATTTTTGAAGTTATTGGTCAAGCTACAAAGGGCTCACGGAGGATACCTAGGCACACAGAGGCGATGAAGGACGTGGTTACCTGCGATAAGTCTCGGGGAGTTGGAAGCACACTTTGATCCGGGAATTTCCGAATGGGGCAACCCCATGTACGGCCAACTGAATATATAGGTTGGTGCGAGCTAACCCAGCGAACTGAAACATCTTAGTAGCTGGAGGAAGAGAAAGTAAATAACGACTCCCTCAGTAGCGGCGAGCGAACGGGGAACAGCCCAAACCGATAGTCTTGACTATCGGGGTTGTGGGACAGCAATATGGATCAACAAGTCTAGAAGAAACGTTTGAATGGCGTGCCACAGAGGGTGAAAGCCCCGTAATCGAAAGATAAGTTGACCTAGCTGTATCCCGAGTAGCACGGAGCACGTGGAATTCCGTGTGAATCTGCGAGGACCACCTCGTAAGGCTAAGTACTACTGTGTGACCGATAGTGAAACAGTACCGCGAGGGAAAGGTGAAAAGAACCCCGGGAGGGGAGTGAAATAGAACATGAAACCGTGAGCTTACAAGCAATGGGAGCCCGACTAATCGGGTGACCGTGTGCCTGTTGAAGAATGAGCCGGCGACTTATAGGCACTGGCGGGTTAAACCGGAAATGGTGGAGCCACAGCGAAAGCGAGTCTTAATAGGGCGTTTGTCAGTGTTTATAGACCCGAACCCTGGTGATCTAACCATGGCCAGGATGAAGCTTGGGTGATACCAAGTGGAGGTCCGAACCGACTGAAGTTGAAAATTCAGCGGATGAGCTGTGGTTAGGGGTGAAATGCCAATCGAACCAGGAGCTAGCTGGTTCTCCCCGAAATACGTTGAGGCGTAGCGTCTAGTGCTCCAGCAGGGGGGTAAAGCAACCATTTCGGTGCGGGCTGCGAAAGCGGTACCAAATCGATATGAACTCTGAATACCCTGTGTGTAACTAGGCAGTCAGACTGTGGGGGATAAGCTCCATAGTCAAGAGGGAAACAGCCCAGACCGCCAGCTAAGGTCCCAAAATTAACGCTAAGTGATAAAGGAGGTGGGATTGCCCAGACAACCAGGAGGTTTGCCTAGAAGCAGCCATCCTCAAAGGAGTGCGTAATAGCTCACTGGTCGAGCGATCCTGCGCCGAAAATGAACGGGGCTAAGCGTTATACCGAAGCTGCGGATAAATTTATTTATGGTAGGGGAGCGTTCTATGTAGGGTGAAGCGTTAGCGTAAGCGGACGTGGACAGCATAGAAGTGAGAATGTCGGCTTGAGTAGCGAAAACATGGGTGAGAATCCCATGCCCCGAAACCCTAAGGGTTCCTCCGGCAGGCTCGTCCGCGGAGGGTTAGTCTGGACCTAAGGCGAGGCCGAAAGGCGTAGTCGATGGATAACAGGTCAATATTCCTGTACCAGATGTGTTTTGAGAAGGGGGACGGAGAAGGCTAACCAGGCCAGATGTTGGTTACTGGTTCAAGCGTTCGAGGCTTTGAGAGATGGAGAAAACATCTTGAGCTAAGGCGTGAGTACGAGCTGCTACGGCAGCGAAGTTGGTGATGTCATGCTTCCAAGAAAAGCCCTATACTCGTTAAGACACAAATGCCAGTACCCGAAACCGACACAGGTGGGGTGGTAGAGAATACCGAGGGGCGCGAGATAACTCTCTCTAAGGAACTCGGCAAAATGGCCCCGTAACTTCGGGAGAAGGGGTGCCAGCGAGAGCTGGTCGCAGTGAAGAGGCGCAAGCGACTGTTTACCAAAAACACAGGTCTCCGCTAAGTCGCAAGACGATGTATGGGGGCTGACACCTGCCCAGTGCCGGAAGGTTAAGGAAGCTGGTTAGCTTTTTGTGAAGCTGGCGACTGAAGCCCCGGTGAACGGCGGCCGTAACTATAACGGTCCTAAGGTAGCGAAATTCCTTGTCGGGTAAGTTCCGACCCGCACGAAAGGTGTAACGATTTGCGCGCTGTCTCGGAGAGAGGCTCGGCGAAATAGAATTGTCTGTGAAGATGCGGACTACATACACCCGGACAGAAAGACCCTATGAAGCTTTACTGTAGTTTGATATTGTGCTCGGGCTCTGAATGCGCAGAATAGGTGGGAGACGTTGAAATAGTGCTTGTGGGTACTATTGAGTCATCGGTGAGATACCACTCTTTTAGAGCTAGGGTTCTAACGCTTACCCGTTATCCGGGAAGCGGACAGTATCTGATGGGCAGTTTGACTGGGGCGGTCGCCTCCTAAAAGGTAACGGAGGCGCACAAAGGTTCCCTCAGGCTGGTTGGAAATCAGTCGTTGAGTGCAAAAGCAGAAGGGAGCTTGACTGTGAGACCTACAAGTCGAACAGGGACGAAAGTCGGTTTTAGTGATCCGACGGTTCTGCGTGGAAGGGCCGTCGCTCAACGGATAAAAGTTACTCTAGGGATAACAGGCTGATCTCCCCCAAGAGTTCACATCGACGGGGAGGTTTGGCACCTCGATGTCGGCTCATCGCAACCTGGGGCTGAAGTCGGTCCCAAGGGTTGGGCTGTTCGCCCATTAAAGCGGTACGCGAGCTGGGTTCAGAACGTCGTGAGACAGTTCGGTCCATATCCGGTGTATGCGCAGGAATATTGAGAGGATTTCTCCCTAGTACGAGAGGACCGGGAGGAACGCACCTCTGGTGTGCCAGTTATCGTGCCAACGGTAAACGCTGGGTAGCCATGTGCGGAGTGGATAACCGCTGAAAGCATCTAAGTGGGAAGCCCACCTCAAGATGAGTATTGCCATGGCTTAAGCCAGTAAGGTCACGGGAAGAACACCCGTTGATAGGCTCTACGTGGAAGCTTGGTAACAAGTGCAGCGGAGGAGTACTAATAGACCGAGGGCTTGACCAAATAAACTTAATTTATTGTTTTTAATATATAATTTTCTATGCAGTTCTCAAGGTTCACACTATCCTGGTGTTCATGGCGATGTGGAACCACTCCGATCCATCTCGAACTCGGTTGTGAAACGCATCAGCGGCGAAAATATTTAGGGGGTAGCCCCTTGAGAAAATAGCTCAATGCCAGGTAAAAATATTTAAAAGGGTTTACTCTTCATGAGTAAGCCCTTTTTTATTTTTGGCATTTCGGACACCAATGGGTACTTCTTCCAGTAATTTTTTGTCTTTCAATTAAATTTCCACATTTACGACATTCTTTTCCAGTTCTTCTATAGACATTTGTCTGTAAACCAAAATTCCCATTTTCTCCTTCTAAGTCCCTAAAATCACTAAATGTAGTACCGCCAGAACCTATACTTTTTTTTAATACAGTTACAATTGATTCTTTGAGCTTTATTAACTCATTCTTTTTTATTGTTCGAGCTTCCCTAAAAGGGGAGATGCCAGCAGAGTATAAACTTTCATCAGCATAAATATTACCTATACCTGCCACTATTGTTTGATCTAATAAAATAGCTTTTATAGATTTTGTTCTTTTTGAAATAACTCTCTTAAGGTAATTTGCATCAAAGTCTTTAGAAAATGGTTCTGGTCCTAATGAACCTAATCCTTTTATTATTTTGTTAAGCGATAGGTCTTTATTAATCCACCACATTTGGCCAAAACTTCTTACATCAATGTACCTAAGCTCATTATTATTTTTATCGAAAAATCGTATTCTTGTATGTTTACAAGGATGACTTGAGTTTTCAATAAATTTAAAATATCCAGTCATTCTTAGATGAACTACAAGAAATCCTTTATTTTTTGAATTTTCTGGAAGAAATTGGGCATTCTCATTTTGAACTTCTTTTAATTGAGCTATTAAATATTTTCCTCTTCTATCCCATTTATAAATAAGTGAGTTCAGAAGTCCTTTAATGAATTCTTCTTTGTTTGTTGGGAATGCAACAGTTGAATCCCTACAGATTTCTACTTTTTTTATAATAAAGTTATTAAGTTTCTGCTCTAAACCTCTGCGAACTGTCTCTACTTCTGGTAATTCAGGCAATTATTTAAGCTTTCTCTAATTCACTTTCAGCGAAATTATTTGTATTTGCTCCACCATCAGTTCCGCTTATCCCAGCGTAATTTACTTTGTCGAATCTGACTACACAGTTATATTTAATGCCTGAGGTATCAACTGAAGCAACTTTACCGATTTCATTATACCAATATGATTCTGGTCTTTTTACTCTTACGAGATCTCCTCTTGAAATAGCCATTACTATTAATTTAACTTTTTGTAGAATAACTCATCATTAATATTCTTAGACAAATTATTCACACATATTAATTAAAGTTTTAACAAAAATCATTTATTAAATTATTTTCGAATTCTTCTTTAACAGGCTTGCTTCCCATCCATTTCCTGCCAGGTATTCTTACATCTAATTCATTTTTATCACAATTGATTGAAATAATGAGTTTTTTATTATCTTGATTTAGAACGTTTAAAACTTTTCTACCTTTAATATCTTTATACGATTTACTTTGGATAATTATAGGACCATAAATTTTTTTTTCTAACTCAATTAAGTAATTATTTTTTTTATTTTCAGTTGTTTCATATTTTTCTGAATTAATTGTGTTCTTTTTTGTTATTGTGAGCTTCTGACCAATTTTTATTGAATCAGGATTTTTGATATTATTAATCTCTATCAGATCTTTTACTTTTAAATTATATTTGTTCGATATTTCAGTAAGATTTTCACCAGTTTGAACAATATGATAATTATTAATTAAATCTGATTGTATTGTGAGATTTTCAGAAGATTCGGAGATAATAAGATTTTGTCCAACAAAGATATAATTTTCATCTTTTAAGTTATTCAATTTAATAATTAAATCTTTATTTATTGAATAGAATTTTGAAATACTTGATATTGTATCTCCACTTTTTACAATATGAATTTTTTTTATTTCAGTTTTTTCTTCAGTAATTGATTCTTTTCTAGCAATATTCTCAATTTTATTTTTTGCTGAAGCTATTTTCTCTTCTGATTTTATCAATGAGTGATTAAAAAAATTAATAAATATGGCAATTACTAAAAATGCAAATTTCATAAAACTCACTATTTACTTAAAGATAATCTTTAAATTTAAAATCGCTAGGTTTTTGAAAACAATTTAAGTAATTTAAACCTGAAAAATAAACTTTAAAAATTTCTTTACTCTTTCATATGGGGGATACCGCAGATTTGAATCAAATAAAAAACCTTTAAAAGTAATAGATTTTTGATTTGAAAAATTTCGAAAACCTTCTTCTCCATGAAATTTACCAATACCACTTTGCCCAACCCCTCCAAACGGCAAATTTGGGATAAGGACTGGTAACATCACATCATTTATACAAATTGTTCCAGAGCTGGTTACTTTTGAAATATGATTATGGATTTTTTTATTGCCTCCAAATAAGTAGATTGCTAAGGGTTTTGATGTTTGACTAATCTGTTTTAAAGCTGATTCCTTGTCATTAATTCCAACTACAGGAAGTAGTGAACTGAATAATTCTTTCTGCAAAATATCTGTTTCATTTAATTTAGTTCTCAAAATTGTAGGGGATATTTTCAACTTTTTTTTACTAAAAGTCCCACCAAATAAAATTCTTTTTTCTTTTTCATATTGTTTGAGAATTTCTACAGTTGTTGTAAATTGTTTTTTTTCTAATTTTGATAGGTTTTCGGAAATAATTGGATTATCTCCGTAAAAACTTACTATGTATTTCTTTAATTTTTCAATAAAAATATTTTCAATTTCTTTATCTATAAAGATATGATTCGGAGCCATGCAGGATTGACCAGAATTAAAAAATTTACCCCAAACAATTCTTTTTGCAGCAACTTCTAAATTTGCATTCTTGAAAACAATTACAGGATTTGTTCCGCTTAACTCAAGAGTTAATGGAGTTAAGTTTTTTGAAGCTAATTTCATTATAGATTTTCCTGTTTCAGTACTTCCTGTAAAAAAAATGTGGTCAAAATTTTGTTGAATTAATTTTATGGATTGTTTATTATCACCCTCTACTGTCATTAGGACATCTTTAGGGAAATATTTGGAAGTAAGCTTTTTAATAAGTTTTGAGGTCGCAGGACATTTCTCTGATGGTTTTATAACTGCAGTATTTCCTGCTGAGAAAATATTTACCAATGGCTTTAAAATATAAAGTAATGGATAATTATAAGGACCAAGAATTAAGACACACCCAAGAGGTTCATAAATAACTTTGGAGGATGATGGAAAAAGATAAAAAGGGGTATCAATCTTTTTTGGTCGCATCCAAGAATTGAGTTTCTTTTTTATAAGTGAAATTTCTTCTTTCACTAAAAGGATTTCTGAAAGCCCTTCAATTTCAGATTTGCCGAGATCAACAAAAAGTGATTTAATTATCTCTTTTTTATTTTCATCCAAAAGTTTAGAAACTATATTGATATGATGGATCCGCCATTTTATATCTTCAGTTTTACCAGTGAGAACTGTATTTTTTAATTTATAGATGTCTTCTAAATGAAATTTATCAGAAATTTTCATCTTTTACCTTTGAATAGTATTAAATATATCAGAGGATAAATTTTAAATAACTAAGGTTTTTAAGCAGTTAAATCAAAGCGAATGATTTATGAGAAATAATCAAATTTATCAATATTGCTTTTAAAAATTCAAATTTTTCTTGGTTAGTATATTTCTATGAGGGAAAATTTTTCAATTAGATTGATATCTATAAATGAAATACCAGAAGTCACAAACTGGGCAAGGTTAGAAGGATTTTCTCCTGGAATGGATGATTTATCAATTTATAGAAATACAGATAAACAAGGGGTATGGGTAGCTTGTCTAGACAATAATCCTATAGGCTCTATTGCGTGTATAAAATATAATGCCTCGTATGGTTTTATAGGTTTATTTATTGTTAAAAAAGAATTCCGGAATAATGGATATGGAGTGAGATTATGGAAACATGCCCTCGAATATTTGAAAAATGTTGATTGTATTGGTCTTGAGGCTGCCCCAGATAGATTAAATGATTACGCAAAGTGGGGGTTTAGAAAATCTTCCATTACAAATCGATGGAAATTAAATGGTTCTCAAGATTTGCCATTGAGAAATTTCTATAAAGATCAATTTTATTCTTTTAAAGTTGTCCCGGGTAATAAAATTTCTTCTGAAGCAGTATTAATTTATGATGATCAAAGAGAACCTAGTCCCAGACCACATTTTCTAAATGACTGGTTGAAAAATTCTCATGGTAATGTCAGTGCAATTGTCGATAATAATGGGATGTGCCATGGATTCGGCAGGATAAGACCTTGTGTATTGGATGATAATGAGCAAGGCTGGAGAATTGGCCCTCTTTTAGCGGATACTCCACCACTTGCTGAATTATTAATAAGGGAGTTAGTTGGTGATTTAGATGCTCAAATCTTATTGGATTGCTCTAATCTGAACCCTTATGCAAATTATCTTTTATCAAGTTTGGGATTTGAGGAAATATCAAAAACTTACAGAATGTATAAAGGCATTCAACCTCTCTGCCCTATGAATCAAGTATATGGACTTGCCTGTTTGGAACTGGGGTGATTTCCATTAAAGCGTTAATTTCCCCTTTTGTTTCTGTAATACTGAAAGAAGTTTGTTTGATTAAGATTAACTTCCAGAAGGTTTCAAAATTTTTTCTACAATATCGGCGTTGATTATAGTGATCTCTCCATTGTCAATATTGGCAACTTGAAACAAGGTCCATGAATTTGGATTTCTAGCTCCTCCAATACAGTCGATAACTTGACCGATCCAATAATTTTCATCCTTTTCCTTAGTATCTTCGCAATTTTCTTTTTTAATTGCGACATAATCACCAGGCCTAACGAAAAGAAACTCAGGAATTGCTGAGCTCACAATAAATAACTAATAGTATATACGTACTATAGTAAGTTATTAGTTTTGTTGCTGAACTTTGAATTATTTAGCAAACTAGAGGTAATTCAAAAATAAAATGGAATCAACTGAAATTGCTGTATTTTCAACATTATTGGGATTAATTCTGGCTTTAACTGACGCTTATATAGAAAGAAATATTCCTGGATAATATTTCTAATTCGTTTTTTAAATTAAATAAGATTTAAGCTGGTCTAATATGTCGGCACGGTTGGAAACTAATTTTGTAAAAACTAAATATATCAACCCTCCCATTGCGAGCCTTCCGTTAATTTTTTCTAACTGCTTTAGTTTTCTCAAAATTACCCTTGATGTTAAATAAAATTTAAAGGGTATAGAAAATAAAAAAGTATTGATTACTTCAAAATTGAAAAAAATTTATAGAAATATTATTGCAAACACGAATTAAATTTAAAGCCAAGCTTCTTTCATCTCAAGATAAAGTCTCTCGCTCTCAGCAGAATTGATTTTGCTGTCTGAATAGGATTGTTGCTGTTGCTGTTGTTGCTGCTGAGTTGAGTTAGTATTTGAATTTTGAACTTCGCTCATTAGAGGGACTTGATATTTGTGTTTATTCTCTCATATTTAGAGCTTTTTTTGTCAACTTAAATTCTTAAATTTTATTTAAATTTTCTACGTTTTAAATTTTCCTGTTTTGAGTTAATTTATTTCGCTACAGTAGTTTTGGCATATAGGAATTTAACTTCCCAATATACAATTCCTAGGAAGATAGCA
The DNA here is from genome assembly GCA_002025945.1 of Prochlorococcus sp. HOT208_60m_813O14. GTDB lineage: Bacteria > Cyanobacteriota > Cyanobacteriia > PCC-6307 > Cyanobiaceae > Prochlorococcus_A. Next base: position 10,055 of record MWOO01000188.1, read on the forward strand.
CTTGCAATAATAATTTCAGAAATGGCTAACATCTTATTTTTTAATACTAATTTAATTTTGGTATCAATTTACACAGAATGCAATAGGTACTAATTACATTTTAAATTTTAAAAAATCTTATTTAATAAAATAACGCGTCGAAATAATATAAAATTTTAAGTTAGATACATATTATTTCCGTGGGAAATTTCATAAATTCAACAACTCTTATACCTTTAATACCTTTAGTAACCTCTTTATTTATTCTTATTTTATTGGCAAGTTTTAACAGAACACTTAATAGGTTAACAAAACCAGTTACTGCACTGGTTGCATTATCTTTATTAAGTTCTGCTTTTATAAGCTCATTTGACTATTTTAAGAAAATAGAAGAAGAATTAGTTCTATCTGAATTTCTGAAATTTTTTGAAGAAAAAAATCTAGTTATACATCTCAATTTAGTTAATGAAAAAATTATAATTTTTTTCTCATTAATAATGATATTAATTATTGGAATATCTTTTTATAAATTGCCTAGAAAAAAAGGTTATGTCTCATTAATGATTAGCCTAGGATTAATTTCTTCTTCGGTGATGATCTCGATATTGCTAATAGATTTCTCAGCACTAATCTAAACTGATGTAAGCATTGACAAAGCTTGGTTAAGTTCTTGGACATGATTTAATTCATCTTGAGCAATTTCTTTTATTTTTTGATCATTTGGATTATCTATTAAATATTTGGAATAAGTTTCAAATGCATGTTCTTCGATTTTTATGTTGACATCATAAGCATTAGCTGGAGAGAGAAAATAATAAAAAACCATGATCCAGTAATAGACAAGTACAAGGTGTCTCGCAAAAAATCTATCAATCCAGAACCTATCTCCTCCTCTTTTCTCCATTTCTTTAAGATGCTCAGTTTCGTTAATAGCTTGATAAAAATGTTCTTTCATTAAAATCATTGTTTTTTCATTTTTAATTCCTAGGGATTCTTTAAAATGAAGGACTGAAAGAAACGCAAAATAAGGCGATCTAGCTATTACTTCTAAAACCCAAAATCTTTGTAAAGATCTACCAGAGTAAATGAAGTCTAAGAAGTTAACGGTACTATTCAAAATCAAAGAATTTAATTTCTTCATGATTTTCGTTTTTCTTTAAGTATAATTACTCATCTCCTCTAGGGCTACAAAATATTCAAGTAATTAATTAAGAATTAATATTTAAAGTTTAAAAATTTTTACTTCCATTGAAATATTTTTTTTTCATGCATTAATTGGATAGATATAAATTTTATATGACAACTACTGAAAAGATTGCAAATGCCAAAAAAAGGATTGATGAATTAGAAAGACTTATAAAATATTGGAATAATTCAGGCCATGATGAGCCAAAAATAGTTAATTTTACAATGAAAATTGAAAATAAAGTTGCCTAGATTGTGATGAGTAAGTTTGATTAACTTTTATCTACTTAAAGCAATTTAATATCTTTGAAGTTTTGAATATTGTTTAATTAATAAATAGAGCAATTAAACCTATTCTCAAGAACGGTAAGGAAGAAATATTCTAAAAGAAAAATCTATATGAAAACCTTTTCAAAAAATTATTTAGTTCCGATTAAATATATACCATGGGTATTTTGGGTATTTATATCTTTTATAAGTATGTATTTGTGTAAGATAGCTTGGGTAAGTTGAAAAATTAATGAATCTAGCTTCTCCTTAGCCAATCGGGAGCGCCACCAAACCAATCCGATATATCATCTTCATTTGGGTTGAAATGATTTTCTCTATCTAGTCCGTCTATCCCAAATGATTGTAAGAGGTTATCAATCCCCCCATCATTTTTTGTGCCATTCCTTCTAAAGCTGTTAGCTTTTTTCAGCCAAAGAGAAATTGTCGAATTATGATTTGCAAATTTCTCAACATATATCCTTTCTTCTAAGGTAACTGATTTATCTTGAGCAATTCTTTTAATTATTCCTTGGATCTTTAGTCTTTTGGCATTACTAAGAAGCATTTTTGATCAATTCATTATTCTTTTTATAGGAAGGATTATTAAAAATATCTTGTCAATGTTAATTTCAACAAATTGACTATTTTAAAAGGTTTTTTAGTAAGAAAAGTCTTAAGACACTGAAAAAAGGGATTAAGAAGTTATGTATGATACGTTGATTCATTTATCAAATTTATACTTTCTAGAAAATAGATAATAAAAATCAATCCATTCTCAAAGAGACTTTAGATTTAGATGCGTACGGGGTTGTTGCGAAATAGTAAATATGTACTAATATTAGTACAGATGTATTATTAATAAATGAAAGTGATTCCATCTTCTCCTTATGCCCCTTTTAATTCAAAAGAGTGGAATTCTCTAATAAGCAAAAATGCAAAGTTTGAAAATACTCCAATAAAGATTCAAAAAAAATTTTATAGAACTTTTACTCTAAAAAAGATTGAAAAGGATGAACTTCTGCAAGACAAGAGCGAATTGCATCAACAAATGCAACTTGTATTCGGATAGAAAAATATTAACTAACAAACTTTTTATTGGATATTATTTTACGAGATCCAATTTTTTGTTAGATTAGTAGAAATATAACAGGGATTTAATTTGGCTGTAGATCGAGAACTTTTAAAAGAAGTTACCCAAGAACTTTGGAATACCGTAAAAAAACTAAGGCCTGAAATAGATCGTCAAACTCGACTTCAATTAGTTTTAAAGGCGTTATTAACTATTGGAGATTTGCCAGATCAAATGCAAGCTGCCATGGTAGTAGGTGTTTGCGCAGAAATGGATAAGAGTGATGTTGATAATGTTGAAACCAATTCACAAACTAAAGATTCCAGCGGAGTTGATACTTCTACGGGTAGAAAAGTAGTTAGAAGAAGTTCAGCTAAATAAACCTTAAATTATCATCCTTTAATTTTATTTGATTCATTTTTATTAAGTCTATTGAATAGGTAATATGAAATTACAAGTAAAAGAGGAACAAATATTGAGTGTAAAGTCATCATTAATTCTGTTTGGCCCATTCCTATAAGATTTGACTCGCTTGGAAGTTGTTCTGACCAAGTGCCAACTAAATGCCAGGCTTGAGGAATTGATAAGAAAAACATATAAGAGCTATAAGTTAAGTTTATGTTCAGATAAAGATTATCATTATTGAATGTTTTTGCTTTCTTTATTCTTATTTCTTAACTAAATATTTGTAGAGTTATAAAAAAGAAATTGATTCATAAATTTATTTTCTTAAGAAGAGTTCTAAAGTCTTTTTTACCAATAATTTTTTCAGCTGCGTTAGCACCACTTGCTGAAACAGCAGGAATTCCAATTCCTGGAAATGTACTTGCACCGCAAGTAAATAAATTTTTCACTGGAGTTTTGCAGCCTGGGAAAAGACCTTTTGCTGCAGACAATGCAGGTCCGTAACTACCGCAATAAGTATTGGTGAATTTTTTATGAGTGATTGGGGTTCCTAGCATCTTTAAATCAATCCTTTCATCTATATCAGGGATAAATTTTCGCACTGCATCAAGGAATATTGAACATCTTTTTTCTTTCAAATTTCTATATTCTAATTCCTTTGGATTTAGGTTTTCCCAAATTTCCCAAGGTTCATTTGCAGGAGTATATCCATGAAGAACATGTTTCCCTTTAGGGGCCATATTTTTATCTAAAACAGATGGGATTGAAAATACAGCTATATTTCTTTCTGCGGTTATACCTTTTCCCCACTCATCAACATGTATCGCATGTATTGGCAAATCTTCAAGACCATCCGCATGAAAACCTAGATGTATATGAAGGAAAGAATCACATTTATTAGGGTTCAAGACTTTTGTATTCCATTTTTTTGAAATTTCATTAGGAATTAACTTTTTTAAATTCCACACATCGGTATTTGCGACAACAGATTCACAACTAAAACTAGAACCATTATTAAGAGTTATACCTGTTGCTAAATTTTTATTGAAGTTAATTGTTTTTACTCTGGAAGAGAGAATTAATTCTCCTCCATTTTTTTTAAATCCATTAATTAAGGCTTTTACGATAGATTCACTACCTCCTCTAGGGTATTCAAGGTATGAATTTGGTTCAAACCATTCGTTAAATAAAGTAGCCATCGCAGCTGTATTTGTATCATGCATTGACATACCACTTATCAAAAAGCTTAATAAATCAACCCAATTTCTTAGAAAAGGATCATCTAGATGATTATTTACTAAATTTCCAAAACCCTTATTAATTTTTGGTATTTGCTTGATATTAGGCAAAAATTTTGAGGATAAATTTATTAGATCTAAGAAATTTATTGATTCGGGAGAAAATGAGAGTAAAGGTATTTCATTTATTATTTTGCTAAGAGGTTTTATTCCGGAAATAAATGATTCCCATTCTTTAACAGATTTCTCACCTCTCAAAGTTTTAATTATTTGTTTAAAAGGTTCTTCTCCTACATCAAGATTAAAATTGCCTTCTGGGACAATTACTTGCCAACCTTTGTATTGAAATAGTTCAACTTCTTCATCAAGTAATTTAAGAATTTGCCCTAAGGGATTAGTTGTCGGCCATTTGCCTATTCCACTCCATAATGAAGGACCTGATTCGAAAGTGTAACCTTTTCTTTTGAAACTGTGAGCAACACCTCCAGGTTGAGTATGTGCTTCACATATAAGTACTTTTTTGCCTGATAAAGCAAGAATTGATCCACAGCATAATCCTCCTATTCCACTACCAATTATTACTACATCATATTTATTCATTTAATATTTACTTTACTCTTGTCTGGAAACTAATTCGTTTTAGACAAATGTGTTAGTTGAAGTTGTAATACTTAGAACAACAGCTAGGAAAAATATGTAAGGGACAGCTTTTAAAGGTATGTATCCTTGGTTTTTAGAAATAAAATCCATTAATTTAGTTACATTATGTAAATATTATAACGAGATCTTGTTCCTTATGTGTGTCAAAAAATTATTTTTTTGGAAATATATTGAAACAAAGAAATCTTTTTGTAGATATTTTTTGACTTAGAACATTTTTTATGAAGTTATCTTAGTATTTGATTCTTAGATTAAAATCTATTATGAAACACTTTCCTGATATTAATGAGATAAAACTATTAGAAAAAAATTCTCAAAAAAATGGTAGCGGAATTGTATATGAGGATTTGTTAGGAATATGGAAGTTTAAGTATGTATGGGGAAAGGAGTCAGATGAAATCAAAAATATACCCAGTTCTATTCTCCAAGTATTGTCGGCAAGACTCGAATTAAAAAGTAAAAATAAAGAGGATCAAATAAATTATGAAATAAAAAATTCAATAAATTTCGGATTACTAAATATTACTTTTATAGGTAACGCAGAATTAAAAGGGCTTAGACCTTTATTGGCTTTTTATTTTGAAGAATTTAAAATCAGTATTAGTAGTTTGCCAATATTTAATAAGGAATTAAAAAAACCAGAAGATAAGAAAATGCCTTTTTTCTCACTTGTAGGAATTAGCACTAAAGATGATTGGTTATGTGCCCGAGGCAGGGGCGGCGGGCTTGCAATATGGGTTAAGTCTTAATTTAGTGGTATTCTCCTGGATGGTCTACCTTTCTAACGGTAACTTTATCAACTTTTTGTCCATTAAATCTTAAGAGATCATCTCCTGAAAAGTCATAACCTAAGCTTTGACCTATTAGGGCTACATCATCCGCTGTGGAGGATGTAGTAACCTGCTCTTTTAAGTCTTCATCAGATTGCATCTTAATTAAAAATTTTCTTATTTCAGAAAAACTCATTACTAGAAGTTGATTGATGTTAAAGAAATTTATAAAATCTTTTTCTTAGTAAGAACAAGATAAATAGATAATTATTATACTATTATTATGACTTACTTATTCCTCTATATAGTTGGCATAGTTTTAATATGGTGGACATATCGTGTTGGTTGGCTTGAGGCTCTCAAAACAGTTGTTAAAGTTATAGTTCCCTCAGCCCTTATTGTTTTATTTAACATTAAAGCCGGAAGATTACTTTTTAAAAGTCCTTTAGTCGGTTTAATAAGCGCTTTGCCTACTTCTATTTTTATTTTTAGAGGTTCATTGCCTTTAGTTAGTTATATAAATAACTGGATTGAGAATAAAATAAATAAGTTTGATGATACGGAAGTTATAGATACTGATTCTGTGCCTTTAGATGATTAATTTAATTTAATTAATCAAAGCCAAGAAATAATTCTTTGTGTACAACAAGAACATCAAATAGAGTTGTTCCATGAATAGGACTTAATGGGATTTTATCTATATTCAATGCTTCTGCGCAAATTAAATGAGCATCCCATTTTGTATCGTGATCACTTATTTCTATTGACCACTCAATTACTTTTTTAAAATGATCTGGCATCTCCGAACCAATTTTTCTGCAAATTTGACATAGAACTGATAAAAGAGGAGGCTTTGATGGCCTTTTTAAATCTTTAATAAGACTAGGCTGTGTAAAAACACTTGTATAGCGGATGTAGTCTATCAATTCATATTCATCTTTAGTAAGAGCTGCTTTATTTAATGCTCTTTCAAATTCGTCTATTGGGGTTATGGGCCTATCCAAGATATTAGTTGTTGCTGTTTTCTTTATTTGAAAAATTATTGTTTTCTGAATCTATTTTTTCTTGATTAATTTCATAGGTTTGATTGCTTTCTATAGATTTAAGAGATTCATCTTTATCTTCTTCGTTCATAACTTGATCGATTTCATTTTGAAATTCATTCGACGCTTTTTTAAGACTTTTCAAGGTTTTGCCAAGCTGTTTTCCTAATTCTGGAAGCTTTTTTGGACCAAAAATTAGAAGAGCTAAAATAAGTATTACAGTAACTTCAGGCAAACCTACACCAAAAATATTCATAGCTGATAATTATTTAACTAATTAGGAAATATATTATTAAATATAGTCAAATCATGCTAAAATTTCATTCTTAGAATAGCTTTATTAATATTAAAAAATTTTGAAAAATATTATTGTTATTAATATTCCTTTAAAGAAAACTAACCAAAGTAATTGATAATCACTCAATTTGAATTTTTTTTGGTACCAATTTATAAGAGTTTTATGTTTATCAATTAATTTTCTCATTTTCACCGAGATTATTTATTACTATCACTTATTTTATCTTAATTTCTTTTATTATTGTTTTATAGAAACCCAAGAAACAACTCAAATTAGATTATTCTGTTAAATTTTAATCTTTGTCTTAATTAATTTTTTTCTAAATTATTGAAACTATTAGCTAAATATCTACTATCTTAAAAAAATGAAGTACTTATTTGTTGTTTTTTACCTATTTCTTCTAATTTATCCAGCTGAAGCCGTTACCACAAAAATGTTTAAAGTATTGGATACTTGTGCAAGATATCGACTCGGTGAGATTAATCCTAATGAGGCTATAGAAAAACTAAAATTAAAATTAACGAATTCTTCCATCAATCAGCCAAAGGAACTAGTAAAAAAATATTGCTCAGTATTTACTCCAAATGAAAAAATTGAATTTTAATCTTAGTTATAAATTTTTAATTATTCTTTTTTGAATAATTTTTAGCTTTGTTTTGTATTTCTTTAACTTTTTTAAAATTAGTTATTTTTAAATTGAAAATGACTCCTAAAAAAAGAATAAGAAATAAAAAAATATAAATTATTAATTCCATAATATTGAATTAATAAATTCACCCTAGTTTATTTTAATAATTTTTTAGTATCTTTTAAAACAAAAAAGCTGACTTTAATATTAGTTATTTTCTTTGAAGGTCACAATAAAAACATTTTAACCTCTAATATGAAGCTTTATAAGAATTATTGTGCAGATCGGAGATAAAATTCCAGAATTTTCTTTACAGGATCAAAATGGAATTAAAAGATCAAATAAGGGATTAAAAAATCCTCTAGTTCTGTTTTTTTATCCAAAAGATGATACGCCGGGTTGCACTATAGAAGTTTGCGGATTTAGAGATAAATATGACTTATTTAAAGTATTAGGTGCGCAAGTTTGGGGAGTAAGTAATGGAAGTACCTCAAGTCATTTAGCATTTGCCAATAAAAATAAATTACAATATCCTTTGCTTTGCGATACGAATGACTCTCTTAGAAAAACTTTTAAAGTTCCTAAAGTATTAGGTTTTATGGATGGTAGGGTAACTTACGTTATCGATCGCAAGGGGATAGTAAGGCATATTTTTAGAGATTTATTGAATGGTCCTGAACACATTAAAGAGGCTATAAGAGTACTCAAGGAAATTCAAAATCAATAAATAATGATTTACAGAAATATAGATTAGTAAGTTTTGTTTTATTATGATTTTAGCTTTTTTTTAATTTTATGAAGAAAATGGGAATGCAGGCGGTTGATCTTGCTATTCAAAATGGAGTGGATCTTGACGGTACTCCAATCCCTCAAAAAATGCTAGATCTATATAACAGAATTATGGATGAGGAGAATAAAAGACAAAGGAGTGGTGTTAAAAAATCAATGAGAAATAGATGCGTTAAAACTGGTTCTAAGCATTTTGATAAAGAAACATTGAATCAATTATTAATAGACTCAGGATGGGAAGGACTAAAAGAAAAGGAAATTTTATTTTTTTATAACTAAATAAAATTTTTTAAATTATTTATTTTAATTTTGTATTTAAATTAAGAAACTTAGAAAAAATAAAATATTTTCTTATATCTAATTTTTTGCATTATTTAAACCATCCTTTTTTGTCAGATGATAATATTTTCTCATTTTCAGTTTTTGTTTTGTTAATTGCTTTTTTGAAAGCCAAGTTAGCTTCTATAACTGTAAAGATAGATATCAAAAAAAGACCAGAGATTCCAATTATTTGTTCTCTTTGAGAAGGTTCTGAATCACCTTGTAAAAAAAAACCTAAAGCAAACCATGCTGTAGTTGAAGCGATCGTTAAAAAATAGGGTTTCCATCTTCTTTGATATAAGTAACCGGATCCTAGACCAGGAAGAAAATTTAAAAAAGATCCTACCCAGCCTCTTGAAGATGCAAGTATTTCGTCTTTTGAGAAATAAGACATATTTGTTAGGTGTTTATTAAATGTGAATTTATATAGGCAAAAGAAATTGCAGCGCAAATTACCCAGCTAAAGGGTAAGAACATTCTTATTTTTTCATTTTTATTGTTCATTTTTTTATTATGTAAAATATTTTTAAAATCTGTGGATTAATGGATATCTTAAAACTACAAGAATTAAAAAAGACGGTTTTAACCGTCTTTGGAAAAAGTAAATTCTCTAAAAATAAATCATTTATTTTTTGAGGCAGAGAGTTGTTTAAGTTCTTTCTTTACTTCTTTTTCTCTCTCTACAAGATGTTTTAGTTGAGCTTTAAAAGCATCTTCAAGTCTTACTTTTTGTGTTGTAATTTCATCAAGTTCTTCTTGATGTTGGTTTTTCTTTAACTCCTTCATTTCACTATCTGAAATAACATATACTGGACGATATGAAGGTGCTTCAAAAAGAAGATCAAACATTGAATACATAAGTGACCTTTGAATTAGTACAAATCTAATATCTGATAATGCTTAAATTTATGAAAGGATAAATACCGAAAATATTGATACGGCAAATACACCGAATTTCGGTTTACATAACATAACCGCCCAGTATTTACCGATCTAATTTTTAAGTTATGTTTTAAAGTATTAAAGATGATTCTAAAAATCTAAATTATTAACAACTAAAAATGGATTTAAAAATTACTAAAACATTAGTAATCCCATCCAACGAAATTAAGTGGCGATTTTCCAGATCCTCCGGTCCTGGAGGGCAAAATGTAAATAAAATTGAAAGTAGAGTTGAGCTTATTTTTAATTTAGAAGATTCAAAAGTCTTAAATGATTATCAGAAAGAAATTCTAAAGATAAAATTGAGAAAAAAATTAGTAAATAATAGCTTACGTTTAGCTGTTCAAGAACATAGAAATCAATTATTAAATAGGCAGCTAGCCTTAATTAAATTTGGTTTAATCATAAAAAATGCTTTAAATAAACCATTTAAATTAAGAAAATCTACACAGCCTACTAAAGCATCTCAAAAGAAAAGAGTTGAGGTTAAGAAAAAACGTGGCGAATTGAAAAAAAGTAGACAAAAAGAAAAAACATATCAAATATGACTAAACTAAATAAATATTTCCCTTGCAAATTGCAATCAAAGCATATGATAAATTTATTTGCATTTTGTTTTATTGAATTCAAATAATGATTTCTGGCTAATTGACTCTAATTTTGTAGGGGTGATGCGTTTCTACAAAGATAAAAATATTTCTTATAAATCTAGTGATTATATGTTTATTGAAGAAGGTATCATTATGGGAATTCATGGAGAAAATCCTCCATTAATGAAAACTAGAAAAAAAATTGTTATTGAAGAAGCAAGATTATTATGGCAAAAATTGTTAAATGAAGGTTGGCAAAAAACGAATAAAAAATGGTGACAAAAGTTTAATTTTAAAACCTTTTTAAAGTTTTAATTAAAACTTCTAATTTTCTTCTTAACGCTTAATAAATAAAAACAACAAAAAATAATTATTAAAGATATTCCAACTATTCCACCAAGAGGATTTGGATTTATAGTCCCAGGCCCGACCAACCATTTAGGAGAATCTTTTGAGATATCTAATAAGCCATTATTTGTGATAAACCATAAACCAACGAGGCCTCCATGTAATCCAATACATCCCCACAAAGAATTCTTGTTTTTTAATCTTATAAGAGATAACAAAATACCAAGTAAAAATAATCCTGTAAGTATACTCAGCATCTCCCAAAAGGGTAAATCAAATCCAATATGTACGATACTAAAAATTAATGATTGCGTTATTATTGCTTTTTTTAGTCCAAATTGTTTTTTTAATTCCTCCAGCAGCCAGCCTCTAAAAATAAGTTCTTCTGCAAAACCAACTCCTATTATTAGAATTATTGCATTTGCAAATATATCTGGAGATATTTCTCCAATCCAATATCCCCATTCTGTTCTGATAAGTGGAATAACAATTAGAGATATCAAAATTAGTGATAGTAAAAAACCCATTAGAAAATAGAAAATCAAATCTCTATTTCTATCAATTTTTTTAATTCCAACTAATATCCAAGTATTTTTAAGACCCCATCTAATTTCAAACCATTTTGGTAGCGAAAAAATGAATATTAAGAAAGTAAAAATTGTTCCTATTAATGAAACACTTTCTTTACTTACACCAAATAAAAGAATTGGAGTTGCTAAGAGCCAGCCAAATAAATATAAAAAAGGTATAAATATAACTAAAGATATAAATTTTGGCCTAAAAAAAAGTAATCTATAATATATATTTTTTAATATTTTAAAAATAATATTCATATTAAAATATTATTATGATTGGATGGATTGAAAAATTAAAAAACATAATCTTTGAAAATTAATAATATTTAATTATCTATTTAATTTAATTTATAATTGTTTCTTTTGGTAAAAGTATACGTTTCTCTTTAATCGAGAAATTAGATGGCACTAAAAATTCTTTTTTTGAATTTGATAAAAAAGATGCCCACCAAGAGAAAGTACTATTGCTCAAAATTGCAAATTTTGCAGATCTTATTACATTAAAATCATTTTGAATAGAATCTGATTTCGTAATAGATATTTGCAAATCTGGTAAACATTTTTTGAGTTCTTTAATAACCTGTTTACCGTATCTTTTATCTTCTGCAACAACTATAAAAGTATTTAAGCCTTTTGCGAGAGCGTATTCTATTGATTTTTTGTAAAAATTTAATTTGCATATATTTAAGTTTTTTATTGAAAGAAAGTCTCCACCCCTTATATGAATTACTACATTTTGATTACACAAATCTTGCTTATAATTATTTAATATAATTGGCTTTAATTTCAATATGCTGAATAATGAATTGAGTTCTCTATAGTTCCAATATTGATTGAAATAACCGTCCATAAATAAAAATTTTTGACTTAAGAAATTAGATTTGTGATAATTAAAGTTTCTATCATTTATTCCAACTAAAGGCAAAAAACTCCCAAACCTTAATCCTGCAGAACTTCTAGCAAAAAACTTAGTTAATAAATTAAGTTTTCTGGAATTATCAAAATATAGCCAATCAGGAACTTCAAAAATAGTCTTTAAACAATTAACTCTTTTGGGGACATGAATTTCTCCTAAGAAAGAAATAATAACTTTTTCTTTTGGGCGTCTAAATTTAAGTAATGCTGCAGTCTGAAATAATTGATTACCCAAACCCCCTACCATTCTTGAATAAAGCATTTTTCAAAACTGAATAAAATTAATTAAGAAAAAAATTTTTAGATATTTTTTCTCTTGAAACATTATATAATCATAAGTTGTTATCAATTTTTTAATTGGGAAAAGAGATTGATTTTAAAGAAAATAAAAAATATCTATTTAATATTATTGTTCCAGTTTTTAATGCAGAAAAGTATATAGAAAAATGTCTTAGTTCAATTATTAAGCAAACATATAAGAATTTTCAAGTTAAAGTAATTGATGATTGTTCTACTGATTCTTCTTATGAATTAGCATCAGAAATATGTACTAATTATAAGAATTTTAGAATTAGCAAAAATCCAAGGCGTTTAGGTTCATTAAATAATATTGATGAATTGCTCGGTTTAGATATAAACGAACCCTCAAAGACCATTGATATTTTAGTGGATGGAGATGACTACCTATATAGTGGCGATGTTCTAAATATTCTTTATGAAAAGTATGTAGATACTGATTGTTTAATTACTTATGGTTCACATTTATCATCTAAAGGAGTTCAAGGAAAAAAATATCCTAAGTTAATAAGAAAGTTTAACTTATATCGAAAATACTTTTGGTATGCATCTCATCTAAAAACATTCAGACATGATTTATGGCTTTCAGTTAATAAAAAAGATTTATTAAATCAAAATGGCCAATATTTTTCAGTCGCATCAGATTTGGCATTAATGTTCCCAATGTTAGAGATGGCAGGAAATCGTCAAGAGTTCGTTAAAGATATTTTGTATGTATATAATGACAAAAATCCTATAAGTGATCATAAAATTAGAAGGAAAGATCAAATATTAGCTGCAAAAGAAATAAGACAAAAAAAGATATACAAGAAAAAAAATTTTATATAGAAACTTTAATTTATTAAGAATTTGATTTTAAATTTTTTTAAATTTTATTATTGATAATAATAGTTCAAAAAAGTTTAATCTTTTTGTATTATTTGAGGTTTCGTTTTTTGTTAAATGAGATAAATCCCTATAAAATTTCCTAGTAACTTTATCCTCTTTCTCACTAGGCCAAAGTAAATCTGAACCCTCTTCGAATTCTTCTTTATATCTTTCTTTAATCAAATGTTTTTTTATATCGTAATAATTTAAATTCTACTTATTGCAAATGCTTAAAAGTGATGTTTATTAAATTTGTGTATTTATTTAAAATTTATGCTGATTAATCTTTCAACTTTAATTTTTACATTATTATCTCCATTGCTTATTTTTGCAGTAATAGTATCTGTTTACCTATTTCATTAGGAAGTCTTTATCAAATAAACTTAATGAATTTAAGGGTGTATTATGCCTACTTTTTCTAATACAAATGATAAAACTGCAATTATCGCCATTATTGTTAAGATCTTGTTCTTTTTGATGAAATCCATAATGAATATTAAGAATCTATTTATTAAGTTCTTATATAGAATAATAAATAATCTAAATCATTATATCAATTACTATGGAGCCAATATATGTAGGAGATTTAATTCCTTCAATAGCTTCTTCTAAAAAGATTATTGCAAAATATGATAAAGGTATAAAAGAAGGGGAATTTTATGAAGAACCTATTGGCCAAGATTTTCATTACCCTGATTGGTAAATATGCTTAGTACAAAAATAACTTTTGACTTGTCAGATTGGATTAGAGAGTGGCGTAAGCAAAGGTATAAGAATCCTTCTATTGATGAGTGTGTAAAATTTGTTGAGTGGAAATTGAAAGGTTATAAACTTTCTGATAGTGATAAAAGAATAATTGAATCTATTTTGCTTTATGAATCTGAATAACTAACAATTATAGACTTTAATTTTTATATTTATCTATAAAAAACAAAGGATCATTAAAATCCTCTTACAAATTACGAAAAAAGTAAATCAGCATATTTACGGATTTACTGAAAATATAAAAAGGAGTAATTTATAAATGTTGAGTTCGGAGGCAATCTAAATGATTGATAGTCCGCCTGAAATTTAGCAAATTCCAAAATATAGGAAGCGTATTCCTGAGAATGGGATTATTCGAAAATTCAAGTTCAATCAATTAGTCTGATAAGACTTCGCTCTATAATTACTAGCGACAACAGGGACTGAAATTATCGAGTGTAATCCCCGAATTCACGTATTCTAGGTTTATGAGTAAATAGACTTTAAAATATGTAATTTTATATCCTGTTAGAAGGAAATCAAATATCAAAAAGGACTGTACCACCAGTCCTTTTTTTTTACAAATTACTTCTAAATTAGACTTCTTTTTCGATAATATGGATTTGTTAAGTGTTTAAAAATATTTCATAATGAAAGATCAAGTTTTGTTTCCTAAAATTGAAGTTCGTGAAAAGGGTTTTTTAAAAGTAAGTGATATACATACGATTTATTGGGAAAGATCTGGTAATCCAAATGGTAAAAAAATACTAGTTATTCATGGAGGTCCAGGAGGAGGAAGTCAACCAAGATATAGAAGATACTTTGATCCAGATAAATTCGATATTATTCAATTTGACCAAAGGGGTTGCGGTTCTTCAACTCCTTTCTCAGAATTAAAAGAAAATACGACTAATCATTTAGTTGATGATATTGAGAAATTAAGGATTCTATTAAAAATAGATAGTTGGCATTTGTTTGGCGGATCTTGGGGCTCAACACTTTCACTTATATATGCAATAAAAAATCCCTCAAGAGTTACGAGCTTAACTTTGAGAGGAATATTTTTATGTAGAAAGTTTGAATTATTGTGGTTCTATCAATATGGTGCAAGTGAGATATTCCCTGATGAATTTGAAGAATATATTTCTGTAATACCAAAAGAAGAAAGAAATGATTTGATAAGTTCTTTTTATAAATATCTAACATCATCAGATGCAAATCTTAGATCAAAAGCAGCAGCAGCTTGGACAAAATGGGAACTCTCAACAAGTCATTTAATAAATAAAAAATTCGATTTTGAGAAGTCCCAAGTTAATTCTTTTTCAGATGCATTTGCAAGGATCGAATGCCATTATTTTGTTAATAATATTTTCTTAGAAGATAATTTTATTTTGAAAAATATAAAAATAATAGAATCGATTCCAACAAAAATAATTCAAGGGAGGTACGACGTAGTATGTCCTGTTAGGAGTGCTTGGGATCTAAATAAGAAATTAAAGAATTCTGAATTAATTATTGTTAATGATGCTGGTCATTCAATGAGTGAAAAAGGTATTAGTATCGAATTAATAAAAGCTGTAAAAGGAATTCAAAATCTCTAAAAGAAAGAATATTCTTTTAAAAATTAAAGACCATTATCTTCAATATTTTGTGCAATACTCCTAAGAAGTTCGACGATATCAGAATCTTCGCATTTAGTATCTTCTTTGAGCAAAATGCACTCGTCTCTAATACTTACATTAGTACTCCACCATATACCTGAACTATTGGTATCGTCCCATTCAAATCTTTCAGACATAATTAATAAAATCTAATAAATACATTAAAGCTTGCATTAGTTCATCGTGGATTTATATATTTAATTTAAAAATTTTAAAAACTTTCCTAGGCGCTAAAAGGAATCTGGAAATTTCTGACAATAAAATTTAGAAATCTAATTTCAGTTCGTATTGTTTTTCCTTTTCCTTAAAAACAATTTTTTTATTATTTATATTTTTTCTAAGCCTTTTTCTAGAGCCATGCTTTAAATAAATTTCTTTTGAGATATCCCAATATCCAACCTTTTTAGTGATTTCCTGAATTTTCTTCTTTGCAGTTTTAGTGCTATTTGAGATGTCAATTATTGGTCTTATGTAATTAATTTTTTCATATTCTTCTTGATTAAATCTTGATAATAGCCATGGTTCATGAATGAAATTAAGTGATATATCCTTTAATTCTGGTATCCATTTTTTTATAAATTTTCCTTGAGGATCATGATCTTTTCCCTGCTTAATAGGATTATAAATTCTATTGATATTTATAGAAGTAGTCCCAGATTGCATTTGGCATTGGTTCCAATGTATTCCAGGCTCATAATCTACAAATTTCTTTGCTAATTCAGAACCTGAATCTTGCCATGGTAGCCATAAATTATAGCTAGCAAAAGACATTAACATCGCTCGCATCCTAAAGTTAATCCATCCATTAAAATTTAATGAACGCATGCATGCATCTATAAAAGGAAAGCCCGTATTACCTGAACTCCATGAATAAAGTAATTCATTATTTTTTTCTCTAATATTTTTAAAAAAAGGATGGTATTCCCTAAACTCTATTTCTGGTTCACTTTCAAGTTTCTGAATAAAATGACAATGCCAAGTTAATCTGCTTTTTAACATCCTGGAATTATTGTTTTTTGATGTATTTGCCTTTTTAAAAATTTCTTTTAATGAAATACATCCCCAACAAATATATGGGGATAGTCTTGAACAACTATCAAATGATTTTTCTGGGCTAGATATATCTTTTGAATAAGAATCTAATTTCTTATTAAAGAAGTATTGCATTCTCTCTAAACCTTTCTTTCTTCCACCTTGCATTCTTCCTGGACAAGTTTCTTTTTTAAAGGTAAAAATTTCGTCTGAGGGTATTTCTCCAATATTAAAGTTAATAGAATTAATTCTTAATGGAGCCTTAAGTAAGTTTTTTTCGGAATTTTCTTGCCACTTTTTAGACCAATTATTCCTATCTAAATTTCCTCTAAAAACTGAAAAT
The DNA here is from genome assembly GCA_002025945.1 of Prochlorococcus sp. HOT208_60m_813O14. Lineage (GTDB taxonomy): Bacteria > Cyanobacteriota > Cyanobacteriia > PCC-6307 > Cyanobiaceae > Prochlorococcus_A. Next base: position 27,024 of record MWOO01000188.1, read on the forward strand.
TGTAGAAATTCCTTCCAAATAACATTTTTGCTTAAAGCCCATTCTCTTACTTTTTGATCTCTTTTATAAGTAAGCCAATCTCCGGTTTCTTGATGGCTATAGATACCTTTGATTTTAAATTTTGAACTAATTTCATCAAAAATATTAATAACATTGCCAGTCCTAATAATTAATGGTTGTCCAACCTCAGCAAGTGCATTTCTTAAATCTATTAAACTTTCTTTGCAAAATTGCCATTGTCTATCTGAATGAGTATTTTGTCTCCAAATATCTAACTCAATAATATAAATAGGTAAAATATCATTATCTTTTATAGCCTCACACAGAGCTTCGTTATCAAAAATTCTTAAATCTTTCTTAAACCATAAAATATTTATTTCTTTCATAATTTTTTCTTTTAATCCTAGAAAAATAAGATTAAGTTTGTAGGTAAAGAATATAAAAAATTTTAGAATAAATAAAAATCAAAAAAATGAAAATAACAAAAAAACTTTGGGAGGATAATTATGAGATTGCTTCACAAAGTTTAAATACAAAATTTGTTCAAGGTTTAAAGAATGGAACTTTACCTAAAAATATATTTCAAGAATATTTAGCTCAAGATTATTTCTTTTTAGAGACTTTTGCTAAGGCTTATGGTCTTGCTGTTTCTAAATCAAAAGATAAGTATTCAATAAGGAAGTTAAGTGAACTCTTAATGGGCGTTTCAGAGGAGTTAATACTTCATGAAACGTATGCAAAAGAATGGGATATTGATTTGTCTAATAACTATATAAAAAAAGCTACTAAAAATTATACAGATTTTCTTGATTATACTTCCAAAAGACTTAGCTCCGTTGAAATAATGTTTGCAATGACTCCATGTATGAGACTTTATTCTTGGATAGGAAAAAGTTTGTATAAGGAGGATTTTGACATTAAATATAAAGAATGGATAATTACTTATTCAGATGAGAGCTTTGAAAAGCTAGCAGATTCACTTGAAAATCTTATTGAGACTAATAAAGAAACATATGACATTAATCAGGCCAAATATTTATACAGGAGAGCTATGGAATTGGAGTTAGATTTTTTTAATGCATATTCAGATTTCTGATTTAAATTAAAATTTATTTATAGTACTTTCAAAAACGAGTTAATAAATTATGTATTCTAAAATTGCACTTTCAATAGGCGGTAGTGACTCTGGGGGTGGAGCAGGCATACAGGCTGACTTAAGAACTTTTATGGCCCTTAAAGTACATGGATGTTCTGTTATTACATGTATTACCGCGCAAAATAGTATAGAGGTTACATGTGTTCAACCAGTAGAGAAGAATACTTTATTAAATCAGTTAGATACTTTATTTGCTGATTTTGGTATTGACGCCTTAAAAACTGGAATGTTATTAAATGAAAGGATAATTAATGATACTGCTTCAAAATTAAATTCATACAAAATAACCAAAATTATTGACCCAGTAATGGTTACAAGAACTGGTTCTAAATTACTTGAAGATTCTGCTATTAATGCTTATAAAAAACTCTTATTACCAATTGCTGATTTGGTAACTCCAAATATTTATGAAGCAAATCTACTTTCTGGTTTAGAAATAAGGAGTAAAGAAGATATCGAAAATTCAGCAAGAAAAATTATTGGTCTTGGAGCTAAAGCGGTACTTATTAAAGGTGGCGGTTTAAAAGATATGAAAGGGAAGGATTTTTTCCTTAACTTAAATGGTAGAAAAGAGTGGCTATTTAATAATTTTATAAATACAAAAAATACTCACGGTAGCGGCTGTACTTTGAGTGCTGCTATTTGTGGTTACAAGGCTTTAGGTTTTGATCTATTTGATTCCATACAAAAAGCGAAATTATTTGTTGAGAAATCTTTAGAGAATTCTTATAAAATAGGATCTGGCCCTGGTCCCTTAGGCCATCATTAATTATTTATAGAAGTGGAGTTAGAACCACCATTTTCTGTATGGCTTTTTTAAAAATAAGATTTCTTCAGTCTCCCATCCTCCCTCTAACCACTCAAGATGTTCAAGTAATAAAGACTCACTTTCCCTTTTGCTTAACTGCCCAATTCTATTAGCAATACCATCGAACCTTACTTTCATCAATTCCTCAATCTTGATGTTATTCATAGGTTAAATAATAAATTTTTTCTACTCTTACTTGTATACATTTTCTTGTCAACGATTTAATTTTATTTGTTTACGAGCAGTTCTTAAATATGTATTAAATACAACCTTTTAAAATAGATAGTAATTAAGACTTATTCACATAGATTTAATTAAAGACTAATTTATATAAAAATACTTTAACTATGAATAAAGAAGAAACAGCAAAGCAAAAAACTATTTTAAATGTAGGCTATTGTGAAACGACCTCTGAATGGCTCAATAGAATCATTACTGAACTGGCAGATGAAAATAAAAATTTTCTAGATTTGTCAGTTATTTGTGCCTAATTTTTAGAAAATATAGTGTATTTTGATTTATTTTCAGTTAGCTTTTAATTATAAGAGAAATTTAAAAGATATTTTTGTGATGTGAATCCTAATAAAAAAAACATAGAAATAATTCAACAATTCAATTTATCTCCTCATCCTGAGGGTGGATGGTTTCGAGAGATAGTAAGGAGTGAGAATTCTCTAATAAGGGAAGATGGCCAAAGTAGAAACTTTATTACGGGAATTTATTATCTTTTGGAGAGAGATGAAAAAAGTGCTTGGCACAGAGTAAAAAATGCTGATGAAATTTGGATTTATTTAAGGGGCGATCCTCTGAATTTATGGTGCCTAGATAATAATAATAAGTTAATAAGAAATTTAATTTTGGATTCCAATAATCCAGTAGAAATGATCCCATCTGGATATTGGCAAGCTGCAAAAAGTACAGGCGAATTTACTTTAGTGAGTTGTTGTGTTGGCCCTGGTTTTGATTTTAAGGATTTCGAATTACTCAGAAATACAGATCATACTTCTAGATTGGATAAAGCAATTAATGATCTTATTTGAGACATTTTTTTGTTTATATTTTTGAAATTATCATCTAGATTTATAAGGCTACTCAATCAATCAATATTTAATGAATCAAAATTCTGTCAAAACAATTGGTATTAATGATGAACCAAGAAAAGATTCATACTTAGTATATTTAAATCAGGCTGATGGATTAAAAGGCATCCTGAATAGGGATTTTGATGAATGGTCGAATTTTGATAGTTGGGAAAGTATTTCAGTTCAGCAATGGATTTTTTCTAGAGCTTTGGAGGTTTTCAGAGGTAAGAAAATTGTTATTAAATGCGACTGTTGTGAACATAATGATTTAATCCCAAATGATTTTGAGAGTATTAAAAAAGAAAAGTGTTTTGGTAAAAAAAGTGCTTATATGATTGAAAAAGTTGTAGATGAAATTGTATTAGCTAAGGCAAGAAGAGAAAGTGATGGAACATATTCTGCATAAGACTCATAAATATTAATTGAGTAAAAAATCTTTTACTTACCAGTGAAAATTATCAGAAGAACCAATCGTTAAATTTCTAGTAGACATCTTATGGAACTTAAAGTGTACCGAATCACTGAACTCCTTTTCATCTGCGTAATCAACAAGATCTAGTGGGTCGATATTTTCATCAAACCATGCATCATATTCAATATAGTTTGGTTCAGCAAAATAACTCATAACCAATTAATAACAACCAAAAAATTTATAAACGGTACATGCGATACCAAATAAAAATTCTTTTTTCGCGAATTTATATCGAAAAAGGCTTAAAAATCTAAATTTAAAGATAATTTAAATGCTTTTTAAAAATTGGTTTTTAAATTGATATTACATTCATGATTTTTATTTATGGCTTACTATCACGTTCATGGACTTATTCCAGACGGAATTTCTCAGTCCGAAGGTTACAAGATGTTTGAGCAGTATATTGCTTCAGGTGCACCTATGGATAATTTTGATGGATTTGAATTGGTAAGTAGATTCCATGCGCCTGAAACAGGTGAGGTTTTTGTAACTTTCAAGGCTGATAATCACTTAGCAATATCTCAACATTTTGGAGTGTGGAGAGCGAAATTTGGTCTTGATTGGAATATCACTGCTGTTTTAAATGATGATGAGGTTATTCAAAGAAATAAAGAAGTTGCTGATGCTGTTGCCGCAATGGGATAACAATTGATTGAAAGTAGATCTAGAATAAGGAGCAACTAGCTCCTTTTTTTATGTCTCTTGAAACTACTGTTTTTACATTCAAAATAAGCGTCCCTTTTGAGGAATGGGCTGCAGTTTATGACAGCCAAGAAAATATACAAATGAACAAAGAACGTGGAATTGTTTGCTTATATAAAGGTGTAAAGAAAGATGATCCAACCAGTGTAATTCTTATTGAACAGGGTGAAGAAGGTAAATCAATAACTATGTTTGAAGATCCAGCAGTGAAACCATTAATTGAGAGTGCAGGTCATATTTACGATTCGACTGTCATATCAAGTTACTTTTAAATTTAGATTCCTAATATAAGTTTAGATTATTTATTTATTTATTTATGCTTTTTCTGATTTCTTATAAATTTACTGATGCAAAGGCCCAAGACAAGGGATCAAAAATGTTAAAAGAATGGTACGACAAAGGAGGGCCACAAAATAGACCAGAGGGTTATAACGTTAAATCTTGGATTTTCTTACCTCAACATGGCAATGGGTACTCTGTAGTAGAAGCTGATTCTTTAGAAACTATTTGGAAACAGTGGAGTCCTTGGAGAGAATTATTGGAATTTACTATTGAACCTTGTGCTGATTTAGATCAAACAGTAGCTCTCTATTCTTAATGAAAGGCTCTTACTACTTATACCTTTTAATTAATGACTAAATCTTATTGGTTGATTAACTCAAAAAGAACAGAAGTAAAAAGATTTATCAAAAATGATAAGAGTGTAGATGGTGTTTTTGAGTATATGTTTGTAGATACTGGAAAAATAGTTGGTTTGTTTGGAGAAGAACCACCTGTAATGACAACAACAATTTCTGTAGATATTGATTTAGCTAGAGAAATTTATGAAAGGTTAATCTCTCATGGTTGGAGAAAAACTGAGGAAGTTTGGAAAAAAAAGGGAGATAAGTATGTTTGAACAATTTAGCAAATATAAAAAATGAAACGTTTACTATTGACCTTTATATTCAAACGTTTTAAAAAAAGTGCTTTTTTCTCATCAATTAATCAGAATACTTGTCCTGTATATGATGCTGCAGAAATAAAAAAACAAGAACAACAAGAAGCTATTAAAAAGTTATCCCCATAAAAAAGGTCTTTAAAGTTAAAGTGAAAAAGTTTTAACTAATTAATTCGACTAAATTATTAATAAGAATCTGAGTGCTAGAGGTAACCATAGACATAGAAGAAGCATTAGTAAAAGAGTAATAGCATGGATATTTGGAATGTAATGCTCTTTGAAAATTTGTGTTTTCATAATTTATCTCGCCTTCTTAAGTTTGATTTCTCTTCTGATAAGCAACGCTATTACCACAACACACATGTTCATTAGAAATACGTCTAATGGCATTTTTTAAAAAAGTCTCTATTTAATTAATAGCAAGATTATTGATCTACGAATCGAGAAATGATTACAAATGTTTATTGGCTTAATAAAAGGAATTTAAAAATTAAATTTATGCTTAAATATCTCAGTTCTCATAACTATTAAATGGCTTATTCAGAAACAAGAATAGTAATAGGCGGTCTAGCTCATGTTCCTGTTCTTATTTTTATAGCCAATTTCATCAAAGGTAAGTTTGGAATTAAAACTGAAGAGACAAAAGATACTGTAATTAAAGGAGAGCCAGTTAAAATTATCGAGGTTAAAGATACTCTAGTTAAAGAAGGAAAAGCAGAAGCTATAAAAGAAATCTCAAATAAGCTGGACAGTATTGAACAGAAGGCTGATGAGGTTTATGAAAAGGTAAAGAAGAAAAAGAAATATAAGAATAAGAAGAAAAAAAAATAACTAAATTGAGATCCTATCAAGCATCAATACATCTTGAGCTTGGATTGTATCTCTCTTATCTTCGTCTTCGGGATCTTTATAAGATTCAATTTCAGCTTGAATTTTTCTCTTGTAAACTCCTTTAATATAGTCAATTTCTCTACTCTCTTTATTCAAGATTGAGAATGGTGATTTTTTTAAGTTCATAACTTGCTCCTAATAAATAAGTTTTGATCAGCTCCAGTTTTTATCAGATTCGACAAAGCTATCTAATGTTTGCTGATTCCTGATTTCTTCTTCAAGAAGTTCTTCTTCTGATCTTTCTTCAATCTCAGATTTATGATCTTCTTTTAGGGTGGATTTGGTAGACATTTGCTCATGACGACTACAATTATGTTCTAACTAGTTAGGCAAGCTATCCGACTAATAAATATGTACGGTTTGCGGAACTCCCTTATACGGATAAAGGATCAACAATTGAATTTGAATATAGTTAAAATCTTGGGGAATTTCGATTATTTTTTTTCCCTTTAAAAACATTCAGTAAAGGCAAACCAATAAGCATAAGACTTCCATTAATTAATAAAAAAAGTATTTCGATTCATTTCTTAGGGGTTATCCCAATTAAGAGGTTTCCCTTTTTTAACTGGTTCTTTTTTCATATCATTCATCTCTTTTCTGATTTTGTTGTAGTATGCCAACTCTTCTGGATCATCAGAACCAAGAACATAATTCATGGTTGCAGCAAGTTTTTCATAAGTCAGTCCTAATTACCTTTTTTCATTTGCTCAAACATACTTAAATATTGTAGAGGGAAAACGCTCGCTAAATTTTCGATTCTTTCATCATCTAATGCAATTCCTTCTGGTAACTTCTTTATCAACTTTGGAATAGCTAATTTTGTTATGTCTTTGCAAAAATTGATTCTATATACGGCCTCTTTTTCTATAACCTCTTTTATGGATCCATCTTTCTCAAAAATAGAATTTATATCTAGATTATTTCCCTTCATAAGAGCTATTAAAACTTCATCTGCAATCCTTAAAGCTTCTTTTGATTCTTTCCCTTTTTTAATTCCAAATACCCAGGTGCAAGCTCCCACTCCAAAAGCTCTAGCTATACATTCATCATTACCTATTTCATTGCAAGGTAACTTAAAGGACTCCTCAATTTTCTTAAGATCAAATCCTTTTTCTCCCTCTGGAAAACCAGCAAAAGTTTTAATTGGAGAAATTAAAATTAATAAAAATGGTAGAAGGAATAATTTTTTCATTTTGGTAGAAGGATTTAAAAAGTTTTTGTTTTTTGGTTTAACATTTTATTGTTTATGATCTCAGTATGACTTTAAGTTCTTACAGAATGCATAGGATTTATCTGGCAGCGACAATGGGCTATGGCCTTGGTTCTGATGATCCTGAGGAACTTGCATACTACAAGAAATTAAGGAAAGAAATGGATAAAATGAAGAAGGATGTGGTTAAAAAAGGTATCCCACTATCTTTTGAAATTAATGAAGGTAAGGATAAATGAATCTGAACACTTTTTTGTTAATTGATGGGAGCCTAATGCTTATTGGACTACCTTTATTGATGATCCTTAAAGGCAAAAAGAAGACTCCCTAAGTCAATTATTTAACAGCGAAAGTTACTCCCATTACAGCAGTAATATCTTTCTTGATAGTTGAAGTATCATAAGATCCCCAACTGCTTACTCTAGTGGAATTTGGAACTGTGATCTGAAAAACCCCAGTGTTAACTTTCTTCAAACCTCCTACTTCCGAACCTGCCTGAAGAGCAATAGCTTCAGCTCTAATGCGCGCATCTTTTGCAGCCTTAGCGAGCATGTCTACTCTTTTATCAGCAAGCTTTGAATATGTAAATTCTGGTGAACTTGGTCTTACTAAGACACCTTCTCCAAGAAGTTGAGTTATCTTGCTATGAGTCTTTTGAATGCGATATACATCATTGCTTTGTATTTCTATACTCTGATAGGTAATCCATTCTGTTCTTATAATTTCATTTGTCTTTGGATGCTTGGTTTCATATTCCTTTATACTCGCTGGGCCAAGATAAACTTCCTGTTTAATGCCATCTTCGATTCCATTAGCTTTAAGGAAATTCATAGTTTTTTTCATTGACTCTTTGTGCTTGTTGAAAGAGTCAATTTGAGTATTCCCAGTAGCCCTAACCTGAACGGACCATTTCGCAATATCACTTTCAAAACTTTCGGTACTTGCACCAGTAACAGTGATTGAATTTTCAACCATCCGAAAACCTCTTACAAGAACGGACGATGCCCCAATAAAACCACCAAATGATAGTACAGCCATTGCAAAAACAAGTGGTGGAGTACGACGAATAACTCTCAGAGAATCACCAGGAAGCGACCTGATATTTTTTAAAATTTTCATTTTTTATGGGTATGTGTGTAGGAACTTTTTAATAGCTGAACCGAAAAAAAAAATATTAAATCCCCTGATCTCAAATCCTTCAGTTCTTTTTGGCCATTAAGGGAAACATCTATTTTTGATGTGCCAATTTTCGAGTCGGTTACTAATATTGCCAAAACCAATTCTTCTTTGCAAGAAGTAAGTTTGTATTATCTATAATTATTTAAAGTGATAAGGTCTGTAGTCATTAACCTTAAATCTTATTTGTGATTCACCAATTGATATATATTTTTTAGCTAATTCAGGATCAAATTTTAATAAATCATTTTTTGTAATTTGTTTCTTTGTTTTCCTTTTCCAAGAACAAATATTTTTTATTCCTTGGTTTTCTCCAACTAAAACTTTTAATTTATTTTCAAGTAACTTTTTCTTTAATTCAAATGGTTGAAGTTCAACATGAGCATCAAGCCATCTTGCGTGAATTTTTATTAAATCTTTATTCCTATTTATTAATTCAAATGAATCTTCTTTAATAAATTTTTGCCCTTCAATTAGTTCTTCTAATTTTATAACTTCTTCACTTTTTTTATTTTTTAAATCTTTTTTGATAGTGAAATTTGGTGTAATAACTTCTACTGATAGTTCTTCAAAAATATCTGGATGATCTTTTTTAAAATTTACTTTATCAAATTTTTCTTGTGGTTTTATTTTTTCATAAAAACAAATTCCCTCTATATCTCGGTAAAAACTTTTATCAAAAGATCGAAGCTTTAACTTTGCTAAATCTTTCTCATTTTTTATTTTTATGATTTCTTTTTTTGCTTCTAGTAATTCATGATGGATATCTTTTGCCTCAGATGATGCTTTTAATTCTTCTCCATTATCTTCAATTAATAAATATTGATTTATTAACAAATGATCCTTTATTTGGCCTTCTAAATCTTCATTGATTTTTTTAGTTAATTCTATATAAGGCTGTATTCCATCTTCTCCATAATTGAACCATTCTCCATGGATTCTATACTTTGCCAATCTTTGATGAACAAGAGATTCTAAGGTTGAAACTTGAGCATGGGTTTCAACTTCTGCTTCAACAATTATTTCTCTTGGATTACCGGTTTGATGTTCTTTTCTTCTTTCAAAAGATGATCTTCCATCATTATTACCTTTTACGAGACCAATCTTTACATAAGGCCCGCAGGGATAACCAAATAAATCCCTCTCTGTCATGAAATAAATAAAGCTATTATTTGTATTAATTTCCTGATAAGTTTCCATTGAAAAAATTCAATTTATTGCTTTAATTTTTTTAGAGTCATTTCCATTATCGAATCTTGACTAAAAGAAATAGAAAAATAAATTTGTAAATTTAGAAATTTTAATTAACTATTTTTGTAAAAGTATTTTTTAATTATGAAATTTAGAGTCATTCAATCAAATGATAGAGGATTAATTTCTAAAGTAGGAGATAAAACTTTTTATAGCAGGAAACCAAAAAAAGGTGAAGAAAACCTTGAACTACCAACATTATTCATATGGGTCAAAAAACCTTATAGATACGCAGCCAGAGTATGGACAAAATGGACAGGTGAAAAGTTTGAGAAAGATTATATATATATAGTTACCAAATTTAAAAATATAATTGATATTTCTGGTTTAAATTATTTTCATCAATGGTCTAATCAAAGTTTGAGGCTAAAATTGTGGGAAATGAAAGGAGAGGAGATCAAAACTATGGATAATGTTTGTCCTCGAGTTAGGGATGTCTGGGAAGGTAATCGAAATAAAAAATCTATTTATATAAATAGGCGAAAAACAATAATAAAAAATCAGACTTTATTGTTAAGCAAGGATGAAATTTTGAAAATTAAAAACTTATATAAAGCAAAAAATGATTTAAATTTTGAAGCCGGATATATCAAATATCATATAGATCATATAAAACCACTATCAAAAGGTGGTTTACATTGCATAAATAACATCAGGATAGTAAATGCAGAAATAAATTTAAAAAAAGGATCAAAAATAATCTAAAAAAAAATAAAATTTTTGAATATCATAAATTCAAAACCTATTAAATCTTATTAAAATCATCTGTATTTAATATTGATAAAAAATCCCAACTACCATATTTTTTTTGATTATTAATAGCAATTACCCATTCTTTAATAGCATTCCATTTAAATTCATCTTGGTCTTTTTTAAAACCTTTGAGTTCTATAATTTTAAAATTTAATTCGTCATATTTCAAAATAAAATCAGGGTAATAAATTTTAATCTCCCCTTTATATGAATACCATATTTTAAAATTTAAATGATCATTTTTTACCCATGAAACTAAGTGATTACTTTTACACTTTCTCTCCAGTTCTTGACAAAAAAGACCCTCAAATTTTGCATCTACCACCATATTATTGATATGAGAAAAGCTAATTTTTTGCACTTTTTTCGATGTCATCCAGGGTTTCATATCATTAGTTCTTATCCATGGCTTGATTTCATCAATTATTGGGACTAATTCTTCATTGGATTTTTCCACAATAAATTGTTTTATGTGTTCCGATATAGTTTGAATTTTTTGTGCTAATAAAATTTTTTTAAACTTTTCTTGGTTTTCATTATTAGGAATTTTTAAAATTAACTTATCAGAATTTATAAATTTTTCAAATAGTCTTTTTAATTGACTTATATGACTAGCAGGATCACCTCGCCAGGATTTTCCTAATGTCTCGTTTATCCTCACACTTGCACTTAATATTATTGTTTGGAAACGTTTATTTTCTGCTAATTCATTAAGGTTTAGTTGTTCAATTTTATCAAATCGAGGCTGATTATCTTGAATGGGCGCAATCTCAACAATACTTGGACAATCCTTTAAATCTAATACTAAAGTTTGTACAGAATTAATATCTAGATCAATTAGATTATTAATCTTTTTTGATACTCTAATTACGTTAGGTATAGAAATTGAAAAGTTTCTTCTATCTTCTAATGGTTGGATTAAAGTTTTTACTTTCTCAGGAGGTTTTGGTTTAATATCTCCCTCAACAGGAAGGAAGCAAAATGGAATTCCAAAAACAGTAACATACTCAGGATCAAATAGACCTTCGTCATTTAAATCATATGAAACTCTTCTCAACCCCCTCCCAACTACTTGTTCACATAATAATTGACTTGAAAATGCTCTTAAACCAAGAATGTTAGTAACAGTTCTGGCGTCCCAACCTTCTGATAACATATTTACTCCAATAACACATTGAATTTTTTCACCAATTTTTCCAATTTTTCCAACTGAATTAAACTTTTCTCTTTCAATTTGTTGTAGTTTGTCTTTTGTATTATTTTCAGTTTCGAGTTTTTCTAATGCTTCTTGATCAATTCTAATAAATTTATTCTCATCTTCTAATTCTTGAATCGAACTAAACCCATTAAGTATATGATGGCTTACTCTAGCAGCAGTTTCTTTTCTATTCGTTACGGTAATAAAAACTGGTGGAGTTTTTCTTTCTACTAAATCCCATTCTTTTTTTGTATTCAACCAATCTATGCCAATCACATTGATTGCAGAACAAATAAGGTCTGGTAAACCAACTTTTTCATCTACTCTTCGATTAAGATCATCTCTTACATGATGATATAAATTAAAAAACTTAGATTTGAGTTCATTATCAATAGTGCTATCATCTCTAACTGCAACTCTTGGCGTTTTTACTAATCCACTTTCAATCGCATCATTCAATCCAAAATCGGATACAATCCAGGGAAATAATTTTTCATCTTGTTTGCCAGATCCTGAAGGCCTAAATGGCGTTGCTGATAGATCATATGTCTTTAAAATTCCTCTTGCACTATGGATTTTGTCTAACCCTTTAACCCAAATTGTTGCTTTATCATCCTTAGGTTTATCAGGAGTTTCATTTAATCTCCAACAATGATGTGCCTCATCATTTATGACTAATATATTTTTGGCATCACCAAAATCTTTTAATACCCTTTTACAAAACGCTTCATTACTTTCAACTCCTCTTTTGACAACAGTGCTTTTTTTAAAATCAGATTTTTCTGAAAGATTATGCCAATTTGTAATAATAATTTTTGCTTGTAATAATCTTTTCCAATTTTCATCGTCAACAATTTTAAACTCTTCGTAAAAATTATCTTCTGCAGATGGTTGTAATACGGTTAATCTGTCTTTGACAGTTATTCCAGGTGCAACAATTAAAATATTTTTGGAAAATCTTATATCCCTTGGATTCGCAATTTTATTAAGTACATTCCAAGTTATAAGCATTGCCATAACTACTGTTTTTCCAGTCCCCGTTGCTAATTTTAGACATTCTCTTGCCCATGCACCTTCAGAAGGTATGTTAATTCCTTGTTTATCTGCATCCGACGCTTCAACTAACCAAATAGCAGTTTCTATCGCTTCTAATTGACAAAAAAAAGGAGTTTGATTTTGCTCTCTCTCATTGGAATTACTCCAAAATTCTATTAACCTTTTTGTAGTTGGTGATATATTGGGATATCCTAGATTTCTCCATTTTTTGACTCTAGGTCTAATTCTATTAACTAAGTCTATTTCAATAAATTGTCCTGGATCATTTTCATCCAGTCTTTGTTCAGATTGTTTCCAATATCCTGATTTTCTTCTTCCATTTTCTAATTTAAATTCTTGAGTTTCTCGGTTATATAACCAATGCTTATTTGGTTCTAAATAAGGACTATTTATTATTAGTTGATCAATTCCCGAACTCATATCAAATCTTTCACTACTAAAGATTCTATACCTCTATTGTCTATTATTTTTACTGCTATTTTTTTATGATTGCCTGCTTCAAATGGTTTTGAGCGAGATCCTTGAAAAAATTTGATTTTATTCTCATCTATTTCATCTTTAAGACTTTTTTTTAATTTTGTCCAATCATTATTATCTTGTATAGGGAAAAAGAATTGATCAGGACAGACACTTCTTTCATTGTAATTTGTATCAATCATCCAAAGTGCAATACTCTCTATACCTTTTGATTCAATTTGACCTTTTGATGGATTATAATAATCAAATCCTAATATTTGTACAAAGAACTTAGAGTCACGTTTTTCTATATTTATATCTGGTTCTCCTATGAGCCAAAAACTTTGATTTGATGACCGCCTCTTCCTTAAGTCTTCAGTTAACAAGTCTACGCTCATTTGAGATTTCAAGAAATTTATTCTTTCATGATCAAGATTGTCTATATCTTTTGAAGCTTCTGGGTCAAAATGAAAAGCACAAAAAATAAGTATACAATTTTGTTCAAGTGTTTCTCTTAATTCGAACACCGCTTGTTCAACTTGTATTTGTTCCATTGGAGCATAGTTTGGTCCAAAACAAATAAAACAGTTCTTGTATGTATTCCCTTCTTCAACTTGACCATGGGCATGCAAATATTTATAACCTTTCGTTTTTTCAATATTTATGAAATTTATTTTGCCCCCCTTCAATGTTTGAATACCCGTTGAAGAAATCTCGTTTATATAGTTATCAATATCTTGATCAAAATTGTAGGAATGGTTTTCAGAAATAGTTTTAACTCTTATTGAGGGCACTGCTTCAACCGTAAATGGTCCTGATACTCTTTTTAAAGAACTATCTTTTATTGGCTCTAAATAAATTGTCTCTTTTTTGCCAGTGTTTCCCTTTGCAATTAAGGAAGGAGTTAATCTATCAACCTCTTTATATTTTAATCCTCCTGCCAAACCTTCTTCAGGATTTTGTAATTTATAATAATCATAAACTTCAGTCATTATTCTTTTTCTAGATAAGTTTAAAGCGACTCGGGAGGTGTCACAGGTAATCCATTTTCTTCCAAGTCTTTCTGCAGAAATTGCTGTAGTTCCTCCACCACATGTTGGATCGAATATTATATCGCCTACATCAGATGACATAAGAATACATCTTTTTACAACTTCTTCGTTAGTCTGTACTACATAAACTTTATTCTGAGCGCCACCAAGTCCGTCCCATAAATTATCCATTGGTTTATATGGAAAGTCGTCAAGATATTTAACAAACGATAAAGAATTACCTGTAACAGCAATTCTACCCATTTCATATAATTTTAAAATATCTTCCTTTCTTTGGCCCCACCACCTGTTCCCAGAGTTGTATATTTTTCCTTCAATTTCAATATCATATTTTGCTCCTGGACCAGATTTGAATAAATTTTCATATTTAAGTAATCTAGATTTTTGTGGAATTTGTTTTTCACCAAAAATTTCCTCTTTTGTTAATTTTCTTATTTTTCCGTCTGGCAACTTGATTTTGGTATATCCTGCTTGAATATCATTTGGTCTTTTGAAAAATAACTTATGATATTTAATTTTAGATTTATTTTTGGCATACCAAATAATAAAGTCCATCTTTGATGGTAAGAGATTTTCAGCAGATAACGGTGAAGCAGTTTTTTGAAAGCAAATAGTGCCAAAATAATTTTCTGAACCAAAAATTTCATCAATGATTTCCCTACAATGATGTAAGTTATCGTCTGAAATTTGAAAAAAAAATGAACCTGTTTCATTTAGTAGCTCTTTACTTAGCAATACTCTTTCTCTTATATGAGATAAGTATGAATGAACTCCTAATTGCCAAGTATCCCTAAATGCTCGTATCATTTCAGGTTCATGTGGTATTGCATCATCTGCGCCATCTTTATGGTCTTTTTTATTAGTGAATGGTTGAAAATTTGATCTATAATTGACGCCATAAGGTGGATCCATATAAATGGTTTGAATTTTTCCTGCCATGCCTTCTTTTTCAATAAGACTGTTCATTACAAGAAGCGAGTCACCTGCTATTAATCTGTTTGACCAATCGTGATCATGTAAATAAAATTGAATTGCTTTGTTAAGAGGTTTTTGGAAATCTTGATTTTCAAAAAAATTCAACTGATATTCTTCGTGAGCTAATACATCTTTGTTTTTAAATTTTTCAATTAATGTTTTAGGGTCTATTCTTTCATGAACATGCAAACTTACAGTATCTATTTCTAGTTTGTTTTTTTCTGATTTACCCGACCAATCTAATTGAGGATCTAAATATGGATCAAACTTATATTCTTTGGTTTCATCAACTTTGTCAGTTGCAGAGGATACAAGACCTACCTCAGGAACGTTAACTCTTTTCCCAGAATGAGTATAGTTTTTAAGTTCTTTTTTAGGCATTTATTTATAATTACATGAAGTTGGTTCTTTATTCAATTTTAAATCATATATCTACTATTAAACCTTAAATCATTTGCCATACCTATAAAATTTAAGAATTTGAAGAGCATTATTTTAAAATATAATTCCGCGTTTCCATTAATCCAGATTCTTATTATCTTAATAATGACACTTCTTATGTTCTTCTGGATATAGTTGATGCTCAATAGTTTTGGTTCTTGATGCCCTCGTCGGGATAAAGGATGAAAGGTTATGACAACCTATGACTGCTTTTGGAGGTTTTTCTGATTAAAAATATCATTTTTAGGGAACTTTTCGGGAACTTTTATATTTTTGAAATTGGATTATACTTAAACCTCCTGAAAGATATTTTTTGGAATTAAATCAGTATTTAAGCTACTTAAACATAAAAAAAGACCCTTATGAGTCCTTATGAATGCTATTGATGGTTAATGATTTGCTTTTTCAAGTGCCCTCGTCGGGACTTGAACCCGAGACCTCTCCCTTACCAAGGGAGTGCTCTACCGCTGAGCTACAAGGGCAATTTTAAAGTGGGCCGGGTTGGATTTGAACCAACGTAGGCAGAGCCAGCGGATTTACAGTCCGCCCCCTTTAACCACTCGGGCACCGACCCCCACTATTTGAACTTATCAGTTTATGGACACTTTGTGTGAAATTGTTTTGGTTTTTTTGTTTCTTTCTAGATAGCATTTATAAAGAAAAGACTTTATTGCTGATGAATATTTTATTGATAAATGGACCAAATCTAAATCTTTTGGGCACTAGAGAACCTGAAATATATGGTAATAAAACATTAAGTGATATAGAAAAAGATTTAACTAAAGTTGCTAAAGAAAAAAGTATTAATCTTGAATGTTTTCAAAGTAATCATGAAGGAGAAATAGTAGATAAAATTCAGGATTCCGTAAAAAGTATACAGGGCATTCTTATAAATGCTGGCGCTTTTACTCATACCTCGATTTCTATTCGTGACGCTTTAATTGGATCAAAAATTCCTTTTGTAGAGTTACATATTTCAAATATTTTCAGTAGAGAAGATTTTCGTAAAGAATCTTTTCTTACAGATAAAGCTATAGGAATTATTAGTGGATTCGGCATATCAAGTTATTCCCTAGCTCTTGAAGGAATTATTGGATATTTAAGTAGTAAAAATTAAATGCTAGTCGATTTTAAAAGGCCCACCTCTCATATTAAATATTTATCGTCATTTACCTCAGATGAGTGGATCAAACTCGCATTATCTAATCCAATAGATATTCTTATTGACCATGCTCATTGTGAAAGAAAAGCAGCAGGAGTAGCTATTCAATTGATGTTTAGATATCCATCAGAACCAAATCTGGCAGAAGTTCTTAGTCCAATAGCGAGAGAGGAATTAGAGCATTTTGAAAAAATACTTTATTTTTTAAAGGATCTTGGACATTCTCTTGAGTCCTTAAAACCGCCTCCATATGGAGCTGAATTGTCCAAGAATATAAGAAAGGAAGAGCCCAATAGAATGCTTGATAGTTTCTTAATCGCAGGACTTATTGAAGCAAGAAGTCATGAAAGATTAAGCTTGCTTGCGCTGAATTCTGAAGATAAATCGTTTAAATCCCTTTATGAGTCTCTGCTTGAGAGTGAGGCAAGACATTTTGGGGTTTACTGGAAACTAGCGCAAACTAAATTCTCTAAAAATCAAACTTTCAAAAGGTTAGAGGAATTGTCTGAAATTGAGTCATCAATACTAGCTGAAACTTTTTTATTGCCAAGGGTACATAGCTAAAGTTAATAAAATAAAAATGATAATAAATAAGTTCTTAAGTTTACTTAATCGATATAAAACTGATTTACCAACATTCACCATCGTTGGTGTAGGCCCTGGAGATCCATCGCTTTTAACAATTGCTGCTGTGGATGCAATAAAAAAAGCGAAAGTTATAGTTTTTCCAATATCAGATGATAATAAAAAGAGTTTCGCTGCAGAAATAGTCAAGAGATACACCAAATTTAAAAAAAATGTACCTATCATCTTTCCAATGGCTAGGAAGGATTTTGATCCAGATGAAATATGGTCTAATGCTGTAGAAAAAATTGTGAAATTTATACAAAATGGCGAATCAGTTGTTTTACTTTGTCTTGGAGATACTTCACTATTTGCAAGTTCTTCTAATATTTTGAGGTTAATAAAAAATAATCATGCGGAAATTATTACAAAAACAATACCTGGTATTTCCTCTATTTCAGCAGTAGCAGCTTTGAATGATTTTGATTTGGTAAAAAAAGGCGAGACATTGATCATCAAAGAATGTCCTTCTTCAGAATCTGAATTAACAACCCTAATTAGGGAAAGTAAGGCAAATAAAACGGTATTGGCAATTATGAAAGTTGGCAAAAGATGGAATTTAGTCAGGGAAATTTTAAAAAAAGAGGATATCATCAATACATCATTAATAGCTTTAAGTGTTGGCATGCCTGATCAAATTATTCAATATGCATCCCAATATAAAAAGGAATTTATGCCTTATTTTTCTTTGATTTTGATAAGGTTAGATTAATGTATAAAAAAGAAAAATTAGTTGAAAATCAATTTACATGGCCAATATGTAAGGATCTATTATTTCTTGTTCTTGAAGATAAGGTTAGTGACGTATTTGTTTGTGAATTAGTTTGGGAAAGACTTTTTTATACTAAAGAAATATCTATAAATGATTGGACCTTTAGTGTGTTAACTCCTTCTTATTGGTCAGAAAAATTTGAAAAAGCTCCTCAAATTATTTCAGAGCGTCCAGCCTCAGTACATTTGACTCGATCAATTCCAAAAGAATATAAACAGGGATTGAAAAATTTTCTTAATTTTAAAGGCTATAAGATTAATGAACTTTATCCAAGAAGAACAAGAAGAGCGACGGCAGTAAATTGGTTGATTTATTGGTCGATTGAAAATGATTGTTTTTCAAAAGATAATGGAATAATTCCAAGTCATAGTTCACCACCGGTTAATCCAGTTAAAGGACATTTTGGCGATCCAGAAATCAAATAAGTTTTTTTGAACAAGGTAAATGATTCTATTAAAGGTATAGTTGTAATAGATACTACTTTCTTTGGAGAGAAGAATTGATTCTTCCTACAATAGCAATTATCGGAAGACCTAACGTTGGGAAATCAACCTTAGTTAATCGTCTTTGCCAAAGTAATGATGCAATAGTATTTGATAAACCCGGTGTTACAAGGGATAGAACTTATCAAAATGCTTCATGGGGAGGAAAAGAATTTCAAATAGTTGATACTGGAGGTTTAGTTTTTGATGATGATAGTGAATTTCTCCCAGAGATAAGGACACAAGTTTTCTTAGCTCTAGAAGAGGCTTCACTGGCGTTACTGGTGGTAGATGGGAATCAAGGGGTTACTGATGGTGATTTATCAATAGCAAAATGGTTAAGAAACTCTAGCTGTAAAACAATTGTTGCTGTTAATAAATGCGAATCGACTACTCTAGGAATATCCCTAGCTTCAGAGTTCTGGAAATTAGGATTGGGCGAACCTAACCCTGTTTCAGCTATTCATGGTTCAGGTACTGGAGATCTTTTAGATCTCGTTATTGGCGAACTTCCTGAAAATAATATCCAGGATGATGAAGAAAAGATAATGATGTCAATTATTGGTAGGCCTAATGTTGGTAAATCTAGTTTGTTAAATTCAATCTGCGGAGAAAAAAGAGCAATAGTTAGTGATATTAGTGGCACGACAACTGATTCAATAGATACGCTTATTAAAAAAGGTGATAATCATTGGAAAATTATTGATACTGCAGGGATAAGAAGAAAAAAAAATGTTAAATATGGCACTGAATTCTTTGGTATTAATAGGGCTTTTAAATCTATAGATAGAAGTGATGTTTGTGTTTTAGTTATAGATGCTGTAGATGGAGTGACTGATCAAGACCAGAAGCTGGCTGGGCGTATAGAAGAACAAGGCAGAGCTTGTATAATTGTTGTTAATAAATGGGATCTTGTAGAAAAAAATAGTTCAACAATTTATCAAGTAGAAAAAGAACTTAGATCAAAACTTTATTTTTTACACTGGTCAAAAATGATTTTTACATCTGCCCTAACTGGTCAAAGAGTTGATAATATTTTTGAGCATGCTCTTAATGCTGTAAATCAACATAGAAGAAGAGTTACAACATCTGTAGTTAATGAAGTACTTAAAGAATCAATCAGTTGGAAAAGTCCTCCAACGAAGAGAAGCGGCAAGCAAGGTAGGCTTTATTACGGTACTCAAGTAAAGAACAAACCTCCCACTTTTACTCTTTTTGTCAATGACCCTAAATTATTCGGAATAACTTATAGAAGATATATTGAGAAACAAATTAGAGTGAATTTAGGCTTTGAAGGCACACCCCTCATTTTACTTTGGAGAGGGAAACAGCAAAGAGCTTTAAATAAAGAAGTCGAACGAGAAAATATTGAGTTAATTCAAAAAGATTAATGAATTTGCTAACCAAATTTTCTGTTGGTCAATACGTTCATGGTAATAGAAGTTGGCTAAGAATTATAGATAGTAGATTAAAAATAATTATCGTAATGATATTTTTAATCACTCCAATTTGGGCAGGTCCAATATGGAGATTGAGTTTAGTTGGTTTTTTACTATTAATTACTTTTTTAAGTTTATTGCCATCTAGAGTATGGTGGCGATCATTATTTTTTCTCTCATGTTTGTCACTATTAATTGGATGTATATCAATACTTGCCTCGTCTGATATTCAATCTCTTGATGGCTACTTAAGAAATCCCAATGAGTTGCAAGTAGTACTGGAAAACCAAAAAGAATGGAATATTTTGCAAATTCCTTCGCAGAAGATATGGTTTATTAATTTTGGTCCCTACAACTTATCAAGAAAAGCTTTTGAACTAGGAATAAAAACCTCCACTTTGATATTTACCGTTATTCATAGTGTGAATTTGATGCTTTTAACAACATTGCAGGAAGACATTGTTTGGGGATTAAGTTGGTTTATGTATCCATTAAGAAAGATTGGATTGCCTACAAGTAAGTGGCTTTTTCAATTGTTAATTGCATTACGTTTTATTCCTCTAGTGCAGGAAGAACTTCAAAATATCATTAAATCAGTATCAGTTAGATCAATAAATTTTCGAAATTTAGGACTAAAGAAATCCTTTAATGTTTTATTAATCTTAGTGGAAAGGTTATTTCAAAATATATTTCTGAGAATTGATCATGGAGCAGAATCATTACTCTCAAAGAAAAAAATTATTATAAAAACTAATAGATTTAGAACTCTTTATCCTTCAAAATCTCTCAATGTAATTGTTAATACATTATCGATTTGTTTTATTTGCATAGCAATTTTTCTTAGAAAACTGTATGGTGCATTATAAATAACACAATATTTTAGGTTTGAGTTCTGAGCGTTATTTAAACCATCCAACATTTGGCATGTTATACCAAGTTTCTCCTGGAAATGATGGGAGAGATATTTATGCGACTTTATACGCTCAAAAAATGTTTTTCTTGGTTGAAGTACGACAGAGAGAAGTTTTTTTTGAGGTTATACCTTACTTAGATGCCCGTAATCAGGCCGAATTAAACCTTCAAAAAGCTAGAAGAAAAGGATCTGAAGAACTATCTAAATGGGAGAATTTATTTAAGCAAACTTTCTTATAAAATGTGAACCCTGCAAATTATTTAAAAATAAAAAATAAAATACCATCAAATGTAAATATTCTTGCGGTAAGTAAAGGATTTAAAAGTCAAGAAATCAAGACTATTCAAAATATAGGTCAGAACGATTTTGGTGAAAGTAAGGTCCAAGAGGCGTTTGAAAAACAATTAACATTAAAAGATCTTAAACAAATAAATTGGCACTTTATTGGAAGAATACAAAGTAATAAAATAAGAAAAATAGTTCAAAATTTTAAATATATTCATTCAGTAGATTCATTTGAAAAGTTGCAAAAGATTTCTAATATTTCATGTGAAGAGAAGAAAAATCCATTAATAATGTTACAGGTTAAGTTGAGTGATGACCCTACTAAAGGAGGTTTTAATCCTGAATTTTTAATTTTGAAATGGAGAGAAATTCAAGATCTGAAAAATATTTCATTAACCGGTTTGATGACTATCAATCCTAAAGGACTTAGCTCTAAAGAAAATTCAGGGTTGTTCAGAAAATGTCGTGCTCTAGCTGATTCTCTGCAACTACCAGATTGTTCCATGGGGATGTCAGGTGATTGGGAGGAAGCTATTGACGCTGGATCAACTTGGTTAAGATTAGGATCATTGATTTTTGGAGATAGATCCTAATTAGTTATTGTTTTATAAAAATCTTATCTATAAACTTGCAGTAAAGTTCAACTAACGTTATTTAAGTATAGGTAGTTTATTCATTATAAAAAATGAATCTATTACTCAAGGTTTTTAAACCTTAGTAATCAATTTCAAGAGGATTTAAAGGTGTCACTTATTTCTAGATTAAAGGCAGTTGTTGCAGGGGATGAGTATCTCGATGATGATTTTGATGAGTTGGATTATGCTTCAGAGGATGAATTAAATGATATTAATAAATTCCAACAAAATCCAAAGAATGCAAATGCTCTTGCAAATTCAAACCCATTCGATTTTATGAATAACAACAGATCATCTAAAGTGGTTGGTATGCCTGGAATCTCAAATTCATCCTCAGAAGTAAGCTTAATGGAACCAAGAAGTTTTGATGAGATGCCTCAAGCTATACAAGCATTAAGAGAGAGAAAAACTGTAATTCTCAATTTAACTATGATGGATCCTGATCAAGCTCAAAGAGCGGTTGATTTTATTGCAGGGGGCACATATGCAATTGATGGACATCAAGAGAGAGTTGGTGAAAGTATTTTTCTTTTTGCTCCAAGTTGTGTAAATGTAACTAGCTCCTCTCCAGAAGAAGCTTCTCCATCTTCTGTGCCTACAGAAAACACACCAAAATATAGTTTGGGCAAAAATACTACTCCTGAACCAGCATGGGGTAATTCTAAATTAAGTGCTTATTCATGATGAATCTGTGACAGATAAAATTGCGATTATTGGTTTTGGAAATATTGCAAGTGCTATAGTTACACCTCTATTAGATAACAAATTAATTCAGCCAGAGAATGTTTTTTGTGTTGTAAATACAGAAAAAAGTTTAGAAAATATAAAAAAAAATTATAAATACAATATAAACGTTTATAAATCAGGTTCAAAAGAGTCAAAAATAATTTGGGATTGTCAATATAAACTTCTTTCGATAAAACCCCAACAATTAAATGATATAACTGAGTCCCCTCATATAAAAAATAAGGACAATTTAATAGTTTCAATTCTTGCAGGGGTTTCAATAAATAGACTTACTCAAAAGTTTCCTAATCATAAATGTGTGAGGGTGGTTACAAATATTCCAATAACTATTGGAAAAGGTTTAACAGGGATTTCTTGGGGAGAAGAAATTACAGAAGATCAGAAACAATTTACAAAAAAATTGTTTGAAAATACTAGTAAGATTTATGAATTTACTGAAGATTATCTTGATATATTTTTAGCTTTAACTTCATCAGGTCCTGCAATTATTGCTTTGATCATAGAAGCATTAAGTGATGGAGGATTAAGCGGGGGATTACCAAAAAAAATTTCAGAGGAACTTGTTATGGAAATGATACTAGGGACTATTTGTTTAATAAAGGAAAATAAACTTACTACTTCTGAGCTTAAAAATTTAGTAACCTCTCCAGGTGGAACAACTATCTCTGCTTTAAGGGTTTTAGAAAAAAAGAGTGTAAGGTCAGCATTAATTGAATCAATAGTTTCAGCTAGTAATCGAAGTAAAGAGTTTCGTTAGTTTTTTCAATTATCTTTTAATTTCATATAAACTTTTTCAAGTGAATTTATATTTTTAGTAATTGTGTATCTCTCAAGTACACGTTCTCTAGCTTTTTCTCCAAGATCTTTTGTAAATGAAGGGTGTTCTACAAGAATTGGGATTATAGTTTTTAATTGTGCAGCCACATTATCAGTTGAAATTACTATCCCTGCTCCGTTATCTAAAACTTCACCATCCGCTCCGGCATCTGTAGCTACACAAGCAGTACCAGCCGACATTGCCTCTAAAAGTGATAATGATAAACCTTCTACTAAGCTTGGCAAGAAAAATACTTCTGCTATTTGCATTATTGCTATCCTAGTTTCTAAATCTAATTCGGCACCCCACCAAATTAATTTCTCATTACCAAGGTTAGAAAAACTATTTTCAAGTGTTGGCTTCATTGGTCCATCCCCAACAATAACTAATTTGCAATTTTGAGTTCTTGTTTGGCGCCAAGAACGTAAAAGTGCCTCTATATTTTTTTCATTTGCAATCCTTCCCATGTATAAAAAGATTCTTTCATTTCCAAGTTTGTTTTTAACCTGATTATATTTTTTACTTTTTTCGCAAAAAGGTTTCCAAATATTTTCATCAACTCCGTTTGGAATAATTATTTGTTTTTCTTTAGGTACTCCTAATTTCTCAAGAACATTTTTTTGAGGTTCAGAAAAAATAATTATTCTATCGAACTTTGCTAAAGAGGGAGCATAAAGTTGATACGTTAATTGTTGTGTGCTCGCAGTTAGATTTCTATTTTTTGCATCAAATGGTGGATGAAATGTTCCTATAAGAGGAACATTAATTTTATTACAAAGCTCTGGAAGTCTAAAGTCTAAAGGAGATAAAGTTAGGCTTGCATGTACTATGTCAGGTTTTAATCTTTCCAATGATAGCCTTAGCTCTTTTTCAGCCCTTGGAGAGGGTATTGTATAAACTTGAGATTTAATTAAATATGGGAGACTTACATCAGGATCATTTGCAAGAAATAATGGTTTTGATGAATTTGAACTAGAGGGATTATCGAAATGAATAAAACTAATTTTATGTCCTCTGGCCTTTAATTCCTTAGTAGTTAAATTACCGTAAGTTACATTTCCACAAAAAGGGGATTTTTTTCCCAACCAGGCAATATGAACCACATTAATTGAATTAACTATTTATAAAGTTAACAGGCAAAGGCGCCATGATCATATTTTTTAAATTTTTTAATGCTTCATGAAAATGCTAACTATATATTTCTCTCAACATTTTTAGTGAAGATAGATCCTTCTCTAATTGAGTAGAGATCCATGTCTCAATAATGAATAATATTTTAAGCCAGACTTTTTTGGGACCCAATAACTCTCCATTAGATTTTATTGGTAATTCTGGGAAAAGAAGTCTCTGTAATAGAGCAACTTCAGATGCATTTATTTTTAGGATACTTTGAGGATCTTCTATGGATGAAAACCCTTCACTTGGCAAATAATAACAACTCCATTCCCAATTTCCTAAAGGTGGAATAATAGGTTCTCCAGTTTTACAACAATGATGAATTGGTAAATTAATACCCCCGATGGCTAATAGATGGATTAAAGATTGAATACTCATCGAGAGCATTTTAATATCTTCTTCTTGAGACTCTTTATATAAATAAATCCTATCAAGATGTGCAAGAACGCAAGATAAATAGTCTTTTTGCTTGTCATTATTACCTACTAATAAAAATGTTAATTCAGTTATTGCTTGAGCGGCTGCAAGACATTCAATATTTTTACCTAGGCCAGAATAGCTTTTTAATATTTTAATTTGACGTACAGATTTAAGATTTCTTTTGCCAAAAATCTGCAGACTTAAATATGTTAAAGGAGTAGCTGCGGCAAGACTACTTTTAGGACGCCTAGCACCAGGTGCCGCTAATCTAACAATCCCTTGCTCATCGGTAAGGATAGTTATTAATCTATCATTCTCGCCTAATGGAGAAGCTTTAATACAGAGACCTTTTAGTCTGCACTCACCAGAACCAGACATTTAAATAACGTTTACTTCTTCAAAAATTTCATAAAAATTGGAAGTACCCACGCAACTAATTCCACTATCAAATAAATCAATTACTTGCGTCAGATTTTTTATACAACCTACAACTTTGATTTGATTTTGTGAGCCTGTTATTTTTAGTATTTCGATGACATCATTAGATGTAAGAGGAGACCCAAACCCGTCCCCGAATTGAAAATTTTTTATTCCTAATTCCAAACAAATTTCTATCGCATTAATAAAAACTTCTTTTTTTAGTTTTGATTTATTTATGATTATTGAAACTGGTAATCCAGATAATTTAACCTGCTCAATTTCAGCAGCGAAAGTTTCTAAATTTCTTTTGGATAAATTTATAAAGTTTGGGATATATTCAATTCCTTTTGCACCCTTATCTTTTGCAAAACAAACTAATTCTTCTATAAATGAGACTGGTAAATCTGCTAAAGGGTAAGAAATAAGTGCCTTTATATCCGCATTATAATTACCTAAACAGTTTTTAAGATCAGTTAAATAATTTAGTGAAGTAGAAATATTTTTGATATTGTATTTTCTTATCAAATCGCAATTCACACAGAAATCTTCCCAGGATAGATAAGGGTTAATAATTATTGCATGAATTTTCTCGTTTAATTCATATTCAATATTGGGCATTTAAAACTTATTTAGATTGAATCAGTCCATAACCTCCATGATTCCTTTTATATATAACTTGAAGTTCATTATTTTTTTTATTTCGAAAAACATAAAAATCATGATCAATTAGATCTAATTGTTTTCTTGCTTCTTCTGATGAAATTGGAGTCATTTCAAAGTATTTATTTTTAATAGATGGTTCAGGCAGACTTGCTTCAGTTCCTTCTTCAAATAAAGCTTTATCTAAAAAACTTGATTCAATACTTTCAATTGGAAAAGAATCTTTATTGTTAAATTGTTTATTATGAATTGTTTTATTGTTTCTTTCTTTATATTTACGTAATTTTCTACAAAGTTTATTTGAAACTAAATCAATGCTTGAGTATAGATTTTCAGTTTTTTCTTCAGCTCTAATTACGGTACCATTTGCAAAAATAGTAACTTCTGCAGTTTGGAACGAGACTCTTGGGTTCTTTTCGATTGAAAGGTGTATGTCAGCTTCTTTAACGATATCCTTATAGTGATGTGTTGCTTTTTCTATCTTTGCCTCAGTATATTCTTTTAATGCTCCAGTGAGCTCAAGATTCTTTCCATGGATTAAAATTTTCATAACAAATCTAAAAATATTTACTTACTTTCTAAATCTACTTAAATATGGAAAATAGAACAGCAATAATTAAACAACCTGATAATATTTCTTCTTTTAATAATGTTTATAAATTACAAAAAGAATATCAGGATGCATTGATTTTAGACAATTCTAACCCTGACTTTATTTGGATAGGGGAGCATCAACTCTGTTATACGTTAGGTAGAGGATCTAATTACGATAATTTACTATTTTCTTTGGATGATGATAAATATGATGTTTTTAAGATTAATAGAGGTGGTGAGGTTACTTGTCATATGCCTGGACAATTAGTAACTTACTTGGTTTTAGATTTGAAAAATTTTAATAAAGATTTAAATTGGTATTTGAGAAAAATTGAAGAAATTATTATAAAAATTCTTGGAACTTTTAATATAAATTCTCATTCAAGAGATGGTTTCACTGGTGTTTGGATAGGAAATAAGAAAATTGCTTCAATTGGAATTGGTTGTAAAAGATGGATAACAATAAATGGATTTTCAATCAATATTGACTGCGAATTAGAAAACTTTAATAAGATTGTTCCTTGCGGGATAGAAAATTGTCTTATGGCAAATATGATTGATTACAACAAAAATTTAAATATTCAGGAAGTCAAGATAATTGTTAAAAAAATCATTCAGGAAGAATTTAATTTTGATTTTGTATCAAAATAGAAATTAAAATTTAAAAATAAATTTAATATGGGTGATTTAGCATACTGGCCTTCAGCCAAAATTATTTCTAAAAAAGATAAATTTGCTAAAAATAGAGATTTTATTAAGAACCTTGATCATATAGATCAAATTTGGGAAAAATTAAAATTTAAATGTGGTGATACTTTAGCTGTTTGCGATTTAAGAGGGAAATACAAAGAAAAATTTTCTTATTCTGAGCTGGCTGATTTAATAACAAAAGTCTCTTTTTCTTTTAAAAATTATGGTTTAGCAAAGGGGGATGTAGTTACTGTAATATCTGAAAATTCTCCAAGATGGCTAGTAGTTGATCAAGGCTTAATGCGTCTAGGAGCTATAAATGCGGTGAGAGGTATTAATTCTCCTTCAGTAGAATTAGACTATATTATTGAGCACTCTAATTCAGTAGGTCTCATAGTTCAATCTAAGGAGATTTGGCTAAAGTTAAACAACAAAGAAGAATTAAAAAAAAGACTGAAATTTATAATCAATTTAGAAGATGAACAATTTGAAAGTTTAATAAGTTGGAGTAAATTTATAAGTTCAGTAGAAAAAGAAAATTCACAAAATAATAATCTTGAAAAATTTAATCCAGAAATAGATGACGTCGCTACTATTCTTTACACTTCTGGGACAACAGGAAAACCTAAGGGTGTGCCTTTGACTCATGCAAATTTTTTACATCAGATAATCAATTTAGCCTATATCGCTGATCCTGAACCAGGGACCTCTGTATTAAGCGTTTTGCCTATCTGGCATTCTTATGAGAGGAGTGCTGAATACTTCTTTTTTTCATGCGGTTGTTCTCAATACTATACAATTCCAAAATTTCTTAAAGATGATATTACACAAGTAAAACCAGTTGTCATGGCTACTGTACCGAGACTATGGGAAGCAATACATGATGGTTTTTTTCAGGCGTTGAAAAAAATGCCTTCCAAAAAGCAAAAACTTATTAAGTTTTTAATAAGTAATAGTTCGGTTTTCAAAAGAAGTCTTAGAAAGATAAGAAATATAGACATAAATCAAATAACTTTTAAATCAAAAATCCCCTTACTGGGTTCTGTTATTAGCCGATATCCTTTACATAAATTGTCTACTATTTTTTTATGGCCGAATATTCTTAGACAACTATGCGGAGAAAAACTGAAATTTCCCATAAACGGTGGAGGTGCATTGCCAGAACATGTAGATCTTTTTTTTGAATCTTTAGGTGTAGATGTTTTAGTGGGATATGGACTCACAGAAACTAGTCCAGTATTAACTTGTAGGAGAAGAGAATTAAATGTTAGAGGATCATCTGGGCAGCCTCTTTCATTTACTGAAATCAAAATAGTGAATGATGATAAAAAAAAGATTCTGAAGTTCAGAGAAGTCGGGAAAATTCTTGTTAGGGGGCCGCAAGTAATGAAAGGTTATCTTAATAATGAAATAGCTACAAATGATGTTTTATCCAAGGATGGTTGGTTTGATACTGGTGATTTAGGTTTTCTAATACCAAATGGTTCTCTCTTTATAACGGGAAGAGCCAAGGATACAATAGTGTTATCAAGTGGTGAAAATATAGAACCGAATCCGCTGGAAACTGAAATTCTTAGTTCAGAATTTATTAATCAGATTCAATTAGTAGGACAAGATAAGAAATGTTTAACAGCCCTTGTAGTTCCTAATGTCGAATTGGTTAAAAGCAAGTTTTTGGAAGAAGACCTTTCAAAATTAAACCTGAATAAGAATATAGGTACATTTTTCAAATCACAAATTAATAATTTGCTGAAAAGTCGATTAGGAGCAAGATCAGAAGAACAAATATTAGATTGTTATTTTGTTGATGCCTTTACTTTAGAAAATGGGTTGTTAACACAAACTCTTAAACAAAAAAGAAAAGAAATAGAAAAAAAGTATTCATTACAAATAGAAAATATGTATGAAAACAAATTTAGTAAGAAAATTTGATTTGTTCTATCTATATTGAAAAGGTAATTTAATTTTTTATGGAAACAAACAACTCAATATCTATAAAGCGCTCAATAGCTATTAAAGCTGTAGTTACACCAACTTGGAAGGAAGATGCTGAAAAAGAATTAAGTAAAGCAATTTCAAACATTGATCAGCAATTATCTCAACTGGAGCAAGAGGGGCAGCAAATAGTAAATAATATTAGATCCCAATCGGTTAATCCCCTTGATCCAAGGGTTCAAGAACAGGTTAGTCAGGTGCAACAACAAGTCGCAGCAAAACGAAATGAAATTGAAGAACAAAAAAGAAATCTACTGCAACAACAGAGTCAAGTTCGCGAATTAAAAATGGACGAAATTGTTGATCAAGGGCAAATGGATAGTATCTGTGATGTCACTGTGGGAGATAATCTTATTAAAAAAATGCAAGTATCGATTACGGTTAAGGATGGAGTTATTCAATCTATAGATAATAATTAAAGAGAAGATTTAGTCTTTTTGATAAATATAAGTAAATCTTAATTTCGATAAGTTTTAAATTCTAATCGATCTAAATTATTACTTTCTTAAGTTTTAAGAGTTCCCACTGTGAACATGATTTCGTATAATTAAAACAAGAGTTTAAAGGGTTCTTAACCATAAAAACTTTAGGAAGTTTGGTAGAAATCCCTTGAAACTTATGCAATAACAATTTTCTTATGTCTCACGAAATATTCATGCCTGCCTTGAGTTCTACTATGACGGAGGGCAAGATTGTGGAATGGTTGAAAAATCCAGGAGATAAAGTTGAAAGAGGTGAATCTGTCTTAGTTGTTGAATCTGACAAGGCAGATATGGATGTTGAATCTTTTCAAGATGGATTTCTTGCGGCTGTTTTAATGCCTGCTGGCAGCACTGCACCAGTAGGAGAGACTATTGGTCTTATTGTAGAAAATGAGGATGAGATAGCTTCTGTTCAAGAACAAAATAAAGGAAATCAACCCGAAGTTTCTAGTTCGGATCAACTTGAAATGGTAAGCAATAAAACTGAAGAAAAACCTGTGGTTCAAAGTGAAATTGTTGAAAAACAAGAAAAAGAAGTCGTATTAATGAGTGAAAAGGCAGCCTCATCTTTTAATAGTGATCAAATAAATGCTGCTACGAGTAATGTTTCTTCGAGGGTGATTGCATCGCCAAGAGCTAAAAAACTTGCCTCTCAAATGGGTGTTGATTTAGCAAAGGTTCATGGATCCGGACCTCACGGAAGGATTCAAGCCGATGATATTTTAAAAGCTAATGGCCAACCAGTCTCTATACCATGGATAGGTGAAGGCGGTTCTCCTGCAAGTATACCTGGTGCAAATTTGGGAGTTGAAAGTAAACCAGAAACTTCAGGAAATAGTTTTGGTAATCCCGGAGAAACAGTTCAATTTAATACTCTTCAAAAAGCGGTAAATAAAAATATGGAATCTAGTTTAGATGTGCCATGTTTTAGGGTGGGTTATTCCATTAACACAGATAAATTAGATAATTTCTACAAAAAAGTAAAACAGAACGGAGTTACTATGACTGCTTTACTAGTAAAGGCAGTTGCAAAGACACTAAAGAAACATCCTCAAGTTAACTCAAGTTTTTCAGAGAGTGGAATTTCTTATCCAGAAAATATAAATATTGCTGTTGCTGTTGCGATGGAAGATGGTGGACTAATAACTCCAGTTTTAAAAGAACCATGCAATACTGATTTATTTGAATTGTCTAGGGAATGGAAAGATCTCGTAAAAAGATCAAGATCAAAACAATTAGAACCTGATGAATACTCAACGGGAACCTTCACTTTATCTAACCTTGGGATGTTTGGAGTTGATAGATTTGACGCAATTCTTCCTCCAGGCACCGGTGCTATTTTAGCCATAGCATCATCGAAACCAACCGTTGTTGCTAATAGTGATGGTTCAATATCTGTTAAAAAAATAATGCAAGTCAATCTAACAGCTGATCATAGAGTAATCTATGGAGCTGATGGAGCTTCATTCTTAAAAGACTTGGCTTCCCTAATTGAAGATGAGCCAGAGAATCTTGTCTCCTAAATTTAATTGATTTCTCAAATTAATAATGAAGAAAGAGATTATAAGCTTGAAGCTTATGATTATTTACTTGATCCTTCATTAATTGCTAGTAAACCTTCTGCGATTAGGCATGAATCAAGATTGATGATAGTTAGAAATAGTTTTTTAGAAGAAGACTGTTTAACTAATAAATTTACCAAGAATCTTTTAGATGAATTTAGAGAAGGGGATCTCGTAATTGTAAATAATACTAAAGTTATGAAAGCTAGGTTAAAGGTTGAATTAGAAAATAAAACGTTAGTCGAATTATTAGTTTTAGAAAGATCCAATGAATGTGTTTGGTTATGTTTGGCAAAGCCAGCAAAAAAGTTAAAAATAAATAGAAAATTAAAATTAAAATCTCCATTACTACAAGAGATTAATTTGATTGTTGATGGAGTTGATGAAGAAACTGGAGGGAGATTTATTAAATTTCCGGAAAATATAACTTGTCTCAATTCAATGAATGAACTTCTTGATAAATACGGGGAAATCCCTCTTCCTCCTTATATAAAAAATTCCGAAGAAGAATCTTTTCATGAGAAAAGTTATCAAACTGAGTATGCAACAAATCCGGGAGCAGTTGCTGCGCCAACAGCTGGTTTACACTTAAGCAAAAGTCTTATTTCCAATTTAAAAAAAAAAGGCGTAATAATCTTACCGATAACTTTGCACGTGGGTTATGGAACATTCAAACCAATTGATGAAGAAGATTTAAGTAACTTAAAACTTCATAAAGAATGGGTAAGTGTTAATAAGGAAGTAGTGGAGGAAATAAAAAGAATAAAGAAAACAGATAGAAAAATAATTGCTATTGGTACAACTAGCGTAAGAGCACTTGAAAGTTGTTATTCTCACGAAATTAATGACTTTATTCCAATAGCTAAATACGTAGATTTAGTAATTAAGCCAGGTTATAAATTTAAGGTAGTTGATGGATTATTAACTAATTTTCATCTCCCTAAAAGTTCATTATTACTTTTAGTAAGTGCAATGATTGGTAGAGAAAGATTATTAGATCTTTATAAGAAAGCCATAAAAGAAAAATTTAGATTCTTCTCTTATGGCGATGCGATGTATATTTCACCAGATTCACTACTGGAGAAAAAATAGATTTAGGATTTGACTGGTTCTTGAATGATTCCGCTTGGAACTTCAGTAAACATAATTGATGATAAATACCTCTCTGCTAGATCAGGTAGAACAACTACAATTGTCTTCCCAGCATATTCATCTTGTTCAGCTAATCTAACAGCAGCAGCAGCAGCAGCCCCACAAGATATTCCTACTAATAGACCTTCCTCTTTAGCTAACCTAAGAGCCATCTCAATTGATTCGTCATTTGTGACTTGTTCAACCTTATCAACAATTGATAAGTCAAGGTTCTTAGGAATAAATCCTGCTCCAATTCCTTGGATTTTATGTGGTCCGGATTTAACCTCTTCCCCATTCATTGTCTGTGTAATAACAGGACTGTGTGATGGTTCTACAGCTACAGAAGTAATATTCTTGCCCTTCTCTTGCTTAATGTATCTTGAAACTCCTGTGATTGTGCCGCCAGTTCCAACCCCTGCGACTAAAACATCAATTTCACCATCGCAATCATCCCAGATTTCTGGTCCAGTAGTTTTAAAATGAATTTCAGGATTTGCTGGATTATCAAATTGACCTGGCATGAAATATTGAGAAGAATTACTTTCTGCAATTTCTTTAGCCTTAGCTATTGCTCCAGGCATACCTTTAGATGCCTCTGTTAAAACAATTTCAGCCCCCAACACTGCCATAACTCTTCTTCTTTCAATTGACATGGATTCTGGCATCGTAAGGATCAGTTTATAACCTCTTGCTGAAGCAGTAAAAGCTAGAGCAATTCCTGTATTTCCAGAAGTTGGCTCAACAATAGTTTTGTCTTTTGTAAGTTTCCCACTTTTCTCCGCATCCCAGATCATGTTTGCACCAATCCTACATTTGACACTATAAGCGGGGTTTCTGCCTTCAATTTTTGCAAGTACTGTAGCTTTCGCGTTTTTAGTAACTGATTTTAATTTTACTAATGGAGTGTTTCCAATAGCAAAACTGTTGTCCTCATAAATTTTTGCCATTTATATATTTAGAAAATATATATTAATACTAACTATTATTTAGAAAAAGAGTATATAAGTTTCTATACGGTAAATACTAGGAATTTAGAAATTATTTAGTGCTTCAGAAAAGCTTTTCCATAATTGATCTTGGTCTTCTAATCCAACTGATACTCTAATAAGGTGCGAGGGTATACCAAAACTTTCAGCCCAATCCAACTCGTCATAATGAGCTAGTAAAACATAAGGACAAACTAGAGTAAATTTTGTACCTAAACTAGGTCCTTTAGATACTTGTAGAGAATCATAAAATTTCTTAGCTTTGTTTAATCCTCCATTTAATTCAAATGATAATAAACAGCCGTATCCTCCATCAGAAGTAAGTAAAGAATTAAAATTTGGACAATTTTCAGGATGGAAAATATTTTTAATCTCGCTATGGGTCTCTAATCTTTTTTTTAATTCTAAACATGCTTTATTCTGTTCAAAAACTCTTTGATTTACATCTCTACTAACTTTCTCTAGATAAACTGTATCTCCGTCGGAAAGTGTTGGAAGATTAATCTCGTTTAATGCATTTCTAAATTGATCAATCCATTTGCTTTTTGGATTTAGTATTAATGATCCTGCAAGAATATCACCACTACCTGAAAAAATTTTTGTAAGTGAAGTAAAAACTATATCTGCATGTTCTAGGGAATTTATATTTAAATTTGAACCAATTGTATCGTCAACAATTAAGGGAATATTAAACTTTTTTGCTATTTTTGAAATTTTTTTAATGTTTACACATTTGAGCATTGGATTACTCGGTAGTTCAATAATCAATGCTGATGGATTTATACTTTTGATTTCTAATTCAATATCCTCGCAATTTTCTTCTGTAATTAACTTGGCTCCATGAAAGATATTCATTGGTAATTTAAGTACATCTACATATGGGAAACCAATTTGGAGTGTTGGTTTAGCTGGAAATAACTTATATATTATTTCTAATGATGTATGCAATGCAGACATTCCAGATGAAGTTAAGTGAATATCATTACAGTTAATTTTTGTAGATTTAGAAATTCTATTTTTTATTATTTGAGAACATTCATTTACGTAAGATTTTGGAGGGCAATCTGCAAGACCTAGTTCTATAGCAGCAGCCCTTGAAGATATGCCAAGACCAGTATGTTGCCAAAAAGATTTTGCATAAATACTTCCTTCTTTTTCAGTTATTAAGAGAGCTAAATTATCTCTTTTTTCTATTAATGACAATTGTTCAGAAGTATTTATATCAATGTATTTTTTAGCTTTAAAAGCTATGCTTTCATTCGGATATGGCCAGATACTTTTATTGTTGTAGTAATTTTCCTTTTTTACTTTTTCGCATAATCTTTTCACTATGGGGTTTAGCCCGAATCTTGGGTATATGGACTTCAATAAATTCATGCATTCTTGATTTTTTTCCTCGTAATTTATTACATCATTCCAAGTTGGTAATGCTACAGAAACAGCATGAATACTATCAGGAATAGAATATCCCAACTCTAAATTTTTCCATATAGGGTTTTTAAGTAAATCTCTCAATTTTCAGAATTTATTTAAAGCAAATAATATGTCTGAGATTAAATCGTTTGTCTCTTCACATCCAATCGATAGTCTGACAAGAGAATCATCTATCCCTAAAAGATTTTTTGTTTCATCATCAACAGAAGCATGAGTCATTGTTGCGGGGTGACAAATTAAACTTTCAACTCCTCCAAGGCTTTCTGCTAGCGAGAAATATTTGAGAGATTTGCAAAATTTAAAAGTATCCTCTTTTTTAAGATTTAATTTCATGGTGATCATCGAACCTCCAGATCTCATTTGCGATTTTGCTAAATTAAATTGCGGATGTTTTTGATTAAAAGGATAAATTACTTTACTAATTATTTTATGATTCTCTAATTCTTCAGAAATTAATTTTGCACTTTGCGTTTGTTGTTCGATCCTTAAAGGAAGAGTTTTTACTCCTCTCGTAATTAGCCAACTGTCAAAAGGAGATGGTTGAAGCCCTAGGGCTTTTTGAGAGAAAAGCATCTTACTATTCCATGCCTCATTATTTGTAAGTACTGCCCCACCAAGTGCATCACTATGTCCATTAATGAACTTTGTTGTACTTACGAGTGATAGTGTTGCACCAAGGTCCAATGGTTTTTGAATAAGTGCCGTTGAAAAGGTGTTGTCCACAACTACTGGGATTTGTAGTTTATTCGCTTCATCACA
The DNA here is from genome assembly GCA_002025945.1 of Prochlorococcus sp. HOT208_60m_813O14. Lineage (GTDB taxonomy): Bacteria > Cyanobacteriota > Cyanobacteriia > PCC-6307 > Cyanobiaceae > Prochlorococcus_A. The sequence goes on from MWOO01000188.1 coordinate 62,831, forward strand.
AATCGCTTTAATATCAAGTACCTTTAAAAGTGGATTAGTTGGACTTTCAAGCCATATCAAGGTTGGCTCGAAGTATGAAATCTTTTTAATATTATTTTCGTTTGTAAAATCTATGTATAAAACTTCTAGTCCAAATTTTTTGAAAACTTTTTCGAACATTCTCACTGTACAACCATATAGGTTTGACTCGCAGAGTATCTTGTCACCTGATTTTAGTATTGATGAAATTGCAGTTACCGCGCTAATTCCAGATCCAAAAACTGTACAGTATTTAGAATCTTCTATTGATTTAAGGACGCTTTCTAGAATTCTAAAGTTTGGATTGCCTGATCTTGTGTAGTCGAAATTATCTTTATTTCCATGTTTGAAAGTAGATGTAGAAAAAATAGGAGGCATAACACATCCAGTTTCTTCTGCAAATGTTTCCCCATGGTGAATAGATAAGGTCTTAAAACCTGGTTTTTTTAAATTATTTTCCTTATTTCCCATTATTTTTAAAAATAAGAATTAAATTAAATCTCTCTTTTAAAAATGAGAGATTTAATAATCCAAAGAAAAGTAGTATTAAACTTTTCTTGAATAATATTCAACAACTAGTAGTTCGTTTATTTCAAGAGCAACCCACTCTCTATCGCATTTCCCATTTATTTTCCCCGTTAATTTAGGTTTGTCTAAATCAAGATGAGGTGGGACATTTGCTAAACCAGGGAATTCTATACTACCTTCTACAAGTTTTTTGCTTGCTTTGTTTTCTTTAATTCCGATTACATCGCCTGATTTGCATTGATAACCAGCAATATCAAGAACCTTTCCATTAACGGTAACATGGCCATGGTTTACTAATTGTCTTGAGCCTGGAATGGTACCTCCAAAACCTAATCTAAAACAAACATTATCAAGTCTGTTTTCTAAAAGTCTTAGTAGGTTAGTTCCTGTAGATCCTTCTTGAGCTCTAGCTTTTTTTACATAACGTACTAGTTGTTTTTCCGAAACTCCATAATTAAACCTAAGTTTCTGCTTTTCTTCTAGACGAATTGCATATTCTGATCGCTTGCGACGGGCTTGGCCGTGCTGACCTGGAGGATTAGACTTCTTCGAAGCTTTCCTGGTGAGACCTGGTAGTTCTCCCAAGCGACGCGTAACCCTTAATCTGGGGCCGCGGTATCTTGACATAATTTTAAATTAAATTGAAATTTGCAATAAATTGGATAATTGATTAAATTCAATTAAACTAATTACTACTTGAAATATTATTTTACATCATTAAAGTGTTCAAAACTATTAATAAATCAATTACTTCTATACTTCTTTTTATGATTTCGTTTTATCAAAAGTGGTTTTCTCCTTTTTTTGGACCAAGATGCAGATTTATTCCAAGTTGCAGCTCTTATGGATATGAGGCAATTACCAGACATGGACCTTGGAAGGGAGGGTGGTTAACTTTAAGAAGATTAAGCAGATGTCATCCTTTAACTCCCTGTGGATGTGACCCTGTGCCTGACTAAATGAATGAAAATATTTATTTTTGTTAGGCAGGGATGTTGCCTTTGTGATTCATTAAAAAACAAACTGGCAAAAATAAATCTTAATGAGTTATTCCCTAATCTAGAGGAGGTCAAAGAAATTGATATTGATAGGTTCGATTTATATAAAGATAAATATAAAAAATATGATTATGAAGTACCTGTTATTGCTGTTGAAGGAATTAGGTCAGAGGAGATTATAGAATTGCCTCGCATTTCTCCAAGATTAAAAGATGATCAATTAAAGAATTGGTTTCAAAAAAATATTAGTACCATTCTGGAGAAATAATTTTTTTATATGAGATCTATAAAATTACATAAACTTTTAGATTTGGTAGGAATTATTCCTTCATTAGATTTAATCGATCATGAAATCAATAATATTTCTTTTAACTCTAAAGAAGTTCAAAAAGGAACTTTATTTTTAGGTATGCCTGGTTTAAATGTTGATGGAGGAAAATATTGTATTGAGGCAATTGAAAATGGCGCGGAGGCTGCCATTATTGGGTCTGCTGCAAAAGAGAAAATTGGATCTATTGATCGAGAAAGGATTTTGGTTATAGAGGATAATTTAGATTATATTTTTGGTCAAATAGTCGCCGAGTTTTGGAATAGGCCTTCAAGAAAACTTAAACTTATTGGTGTTACAGGTACAAATGGGAAAACGACAATTACTTTTTTATTAGAATATCTTTTAAATAAATTAGGGAAAAAGACTGCATTATTCGGGACCTTACTCAATAGATGGCCTGGTTTCTCAGAAGTGGCTTCTCATACAACTGATTTCGCAGATAAACTTCAAAAGAAATTAAGTGCTGCTGTTGAGGTAGAATCTGAATTCGCGATATTAGAGGTAAGTTCTCATTCTATTGCACAAAACAGGATATCAGGATGCGAATTCGAGGCAGCTATTTTTACTAATTTAACTCAAGATCATCTTGATTATCACTCAAATATGGAATCATATTTTCAAACAAAAAGAAAATTATTTTTCCCACCTTACTTAAAAGAAAAAGATGGAATTTGTGTATTAAATCATGATGACCATTGGATATCTAAATTATCATCTGATCTTGAGAAAAGATCTTCATTAGTCTCTACAAAGATTACTGAAAGTGAATTTGAAAATGATGATTTTTTTTTCGTAACAGATAAAAAATTTACTGAAATTGGTTCTACCTGCATTTTTCATACACCTAAGGAAAAAATTCAACTTTTTGTTCCACTTATTGGTGAATTTAATTTAATGAATGCGATTCAAGCAATAACAATTTTGTATAAACTTAATTTTTCTTTAAAAGATCTATCAAAGTTGATACAATCTTTCCCTGGTGCTCCTGGGAGAATGGAGAAAATACAAATTGCTAATGACGTCGTTATAAGATCACTCCCAACAGTAATTGTTGATTATGCGCACACCCCTGATGGATTAAAAAAAGTTTTGCAATCAATTAAAAAACTTTGTGAAGGTAAACTCATAACTGTTTTTGGCTGTGGTGGAGATCGAGACCGTAGTAAAAGGCCTTTAATGGGATCAATAGCTGAAGAGTTTTCTGATCAACTTTTTATAACTTCAGATAATCCAAGATCAGAAGAACCCCAAAAGATAGTAAATGATATTTTGATGGGTATAAAAAAAAGAGAAAAAATAACAATTGAGATTGATAGATTTAAGGCAATAAATGAATCTATTAAATTTGCTAGTAAAGAAGATATTGTTTTAATTGCAGGAAAAGGACATGAAGACTACCAAATTCTCAATGATAAAGTTATTAATTTTGATGATAGAAAAATAGCTTATAAACTATTAAAAGAAAAAAATAAATCTCAATAAAAATTTCTTAATTAAATAAGAAAGATCTTTACGCAAATCACAAGAGAAGTTTCTTAGAATAAATGAAGTTATTTTTAATAAAATGAAGGGCTTAGCCTTAGTTGTAGGCGCAGGTGGAATTGGAACACAACTAGCTAAAGATCTGAATGAAAGTGAAAAAGATTTAGATGTTGTTTTGTGTGGAAGAAAAAGTGAATTTAATTCTTTTTGGGAATTAGATATAGAGGATTCTCAATCCCTTTTGCAGTTGAAAAATAAAATATCAAATCATCCTTCAAAATTAAGGTTAGTTGTTAATGCTACAGGTAGACTTCATAGTGATTCTCTTCAACCAGAAAAAAGATTACAACATCTTGATAAAAAAAATATGATGGAAAGTTTTTCAATAAATGCCTTTTCTCCTATTTTATTAGCTAAAGCGATTGAAGAATTTATACCAAAAGATTTTTATTTTAATTTTGCAAGTATAAGTGCAAGAGTGGGTAGCATTGGAGATAATCAAACTGGAGGTTGGTATTCATATAGAGCTGCAAAATCTGCGCAAAATCAGTTTTTTAAATCTTTAAGTATTGAATGGGCTAGACGTTTCCCAAAGGCTACTATCACATTGCTTCATCCAGGAACAGTAGATACTGATTTATCTAGGCCTTTTCATAAATTTGTTCCAGTACATAAATTATTTAGTAAAGAAAAATCCTCCCAATTCTTGATCAATATTATTAAAAATCAATCACCAGAATCTACAGGAAAATTTATTGCATGGGACAACGCGGAGATACCTTGGTAAACTAAATTTTTTCTTTATATCAATAGATCTTTAAGTCAATATTTTTTTTATCTCTTTAGCAAGTAAATCAATCTCAGCTTCTGTAGTCATTTGATGTACGCATGCTCTAAACCATTTTGGATCTTCTAAAACTCTAATCCAAATTTTCTTTTCTCCAAGTTTCTTCACAAATTTATCCTTATCTTTAACATTTTCGATATTAAAACTAACAATCCCATTTAAATATTTTTTTTCTAAAACTAATTCAACATCCTTAAATTGATTTAATTCCTCCCACAGTTTTCCACTTAATTTTCTGATATTTTTGGTTTTTTCTTTTTCATGGCAGTCTTTATCCAAAAGATCTAAAGATTTTCGGAGCCCAGCAAGTAAAGGAATACAAGTGGTAGCTATTTCAAATTTCCTTGCATCAGCATGAAAAAGATTATCTGAAGGCTCATAAATGCCTTGTTCTTTTTTTAATGATTTCCAACCAATTATTGTTGGATCTGTTTCATGAATAAATCTATCTGAGACATAAATGGCCCCAAGTCCTTCTGGTCCACATGCCCATTTATGAGAAGTTATTGAATATAAATCAGAATAAAAAACTTCTTTTTCAATATTTATATGCCCAAAGGTTTGAGCACCATCAACAAGTAAATAAGAATTTTCTCGATTATTTTTTAATTCGATAGAAATTTGTTTTAAGGGAATTTTATATCCAAAGTTCCATAAAATATGAGAAATAATTAGGATCTTAGTCTTACTATTTAGATTTTTCAAAATCTCTAAAATTATATTTTCGTCGTTTAGATTTTTAATTTTTTGGATTGGCAAAATTTTAAATATTAATTTATTTCTTCTGCAAAATTCGCGACTTGCAGCCACCACTCCAGGATGTTCACAGTCACTTATTAACAACTCTTCTCCCTCTTCTACTTTTATTCCCCAAAAGGGCAAAATCATGCCGGAAGAGATATTTTCGGTTAAAGCTACATTCTTTGAATTGACACCTAATTTTTGCGCAATGATTCTTTTTGTGGTCAATATTTCTTTGTAAATAAAAGGCCACATATCATTGGTAAATGGTCCTAAATCTTGGATAATTTCCCAAGTTTTAACTATTGCTTCTAGAGAAGATTTTGGTAATGGTCCTTGACCACCATAATTGAAATAATACTTATTTTTTAAAGCTGGTATTTGAGCTCTTAGATTATTTCTCATAGAAATTTATATTATATTTTTAACTCTTGAATTTTTTAAATATTGCCCACTAAAGTTACTGTTCTAAATTCAATATCCTCAATTACTTTCCAAGGTTCAGCACTCCTTTCTGCAAATTCTAAATTTTTAAATCCTAGTTTTTTAAAATCACTTATAAAGTCTGGTTCATACCATGCTCCACTAATACATCCTGTCCATAGATCATGATCATTTTGCAATCTCAAAGGAACTCTTTTGTTAGAGACGATATCGCTAATTGCAATTCTTCCATTATCGTTTAAAACTCTTTTTATATTATTTAGAAGGTTATTTCTAGATTCTGGGCTTACCAAGTTTAAAACGCAATTACTTAAAATAATATCAACTGATTTATCTGCGATTAATGGATTTAAATCTTTATCTAATTCATCAAGTTTTTCAATTGAACCTTCTAGAAATTCTGTATTGTTGAAACCTATATTTTTTGCAACTTCTTTAGAGGCAGATCTAGATAAAGAAAGCATATCCGGATTCTGATCAACTCCAATAACTTTCCCTTCTTTCCCAACAATTTGGGCACAAATAAAAGCATTTTTGCCGCTTCCACTTCCAAGATCTAAGACTATATCATTTTTGTGAACATATTTTGTTGGATCACCACACCCATAGTCTCTTTCTATAACCTCTTGAGGAATTGCTTCAAGTAAAATGGGATTAAACCCAACTGGTGTACAAAGACAACTTTCTTTTTCTTGTGCGGCTGATCCATATCTTTCTTGAATGGCATCTTTATGATCGAATTGATTAATTGCTTTATTAGATGTGTTTGTATTACAACAACTTTCAGACATATTTTTAAAAGGACTCTTAATAAATATAGCCAAAAAAAAAGCCCCTGAAAAAGGGGCTTTTAATTTGTTTAATTAAATTATTTAGTGTAATTTACACCTCTGTAATTTAATTCTGCTTTTTCATTACTTGAAGAAGCGTCATCCATTCTGTTGGTGTATACGTTTCTTCTGTAGGTAAGTTCAACAAGTTGCTTTTTAGCAGCTTCTTTGTTTTGAACGTAGTTTTTACCTCTGTAAGTTAAAGTAGTCATGTTTCGATGTGACAAAACGGCCATCCCCCGTTCCATGGTATGACTCGAACTGCGCCCTCAATTGAGGGTGAACGAAAAAGTAGCAAAAGCTACCAAATTATTATAAGCGTATTTTTCTAGTGATGTCTAGCTTTTACAAATAGAAACGAAGATTTAATATTTTTTTAATTATTATCTTAGGTTAATTTTTTTATAAATAGTCTCTAAAAAGGATTATGTTTATATTTGGTTTAATCTTCATGTAACTATTGATTTATGACAAGTTTTTTATATTTCTTGGGAAATACCTTAAGGTGGCCAGTTCTAAAGCCAAAAGAATTTTTTTCATTACATGCATATTTTTCAATCATTTATTTGATAACTTTTACTTTGAGTAAATATGACGTAAGCCAATCAAATTTAGTTTTTACTTTAGGAATTCTTGCACCTCTTTTAATCGCGATTGGTCAAGGACTTCCAATTGATTGCCTTGATATGGAATCATCTTTGTTGAAGGAATTAAAAACTAAATAATGTTTATATCAGTTTAAAATTTTTATAAAACCTGGACAACTTCACTTATTTCAGGAATCATTTCTTTTAACTTTCTCTCAATACCCATTTTTAGGGTCATAGTACTACTTGGACAACTACCACATGCCCCTTGAAGCCTGACTTTGACAATTGGGCCATCTATTTCTGCAATCTCTACATTACCTCCATCAGATATTAAAAAAGGCCTTAGCTCGTCAAGGACTTTTTCTACATTTTCATTTGTCAGCGAGAGTGTCTCAGTACTCATAATTTTGGATTAACTTTATAATAAGCCTAGAAAGAAATTTGATTAATTGCAAAAAAGATAATTTTCTGTTGTGACTTCATTTCAAAATTCCACAAATGATAATAGCTACTTTGATGCAGTCTTAGTAGGAGCAGGGATAATGAGTAGTACTTTAGCCCTCTTAATTTCAGAAGTTTTACCAGATATAAATATTCTCATTGTAGAAAAATTAAGTGCTCCAGGAAGTGAAAGTACTGGCGCTTTTAATAATGCAGGTACAGGACATGCGGCTAATTGCGAATTAAACTATACCCCTTTAGACGAAAAAGGAAGTATAAAAATAAATAAAGCGCTCTCAATAAATCGTTCTTTTGAAACATCTATGTCTTTATGGGCCTCATTGTATGAAGAAGGGAAAATTGATATTAAAAAATTTCTAAAATTTATTCCACATATTAGTTTCGTATCTGGTCAGGAAAATATTTCTTTTTTAAAAAAAAGATTTCAGAAAATGACCGAAAATCCTGAATTTATTGATATGGAATTTTCTACATCTTTTGATGAAATCTCATCATGGGCTCCTCTAATTACAAAAGATAGGAATCCATCTAATAAAATCGCTGCTACCAGAATAGGTAGAGGAACAGATATTAATTTTGAGGCTCTCACAAAAGAGTATTTGTCATTTGTTTCTTTAAACAATAATGTTGAAATTAGGTACAAAACAGAATTACAAGATTTAAAGAAAATTGATAATAAAAATTGGGAACTAGAAATTAGTTCAGAAGGTAGAAAAACTTCAATTAGAACTGGTTATGTTTTTCTTGGTGCTGGTGGAAAAACAATTAATTATTTGCAAAAATCGAAAATTCCAGAAGCAAAAAATTATGGCGGATTTCCTGTAAGTGGGAAGTGGCTTATTTGCGAGGAAAAAGATCTAACAGAAAAACATAACTCAAAAGTTTATGGCAAAGCTGATATTGGTTCGCCACCAATGTCTGTGCCTCATTTAGATACCAGATGGATTGATAATAAAAAACTTCTTTTATATGGACCTTTTGCTGGATTTACAACAAAATTTTTAAAGCAAAGCTCATACTTTGACTTATTTAGTTCAATTAAAAAGAATAATATTTTTTCTATGTTAGACGTTGGTTTCAAGAACAACGATTTAATTTATTACCTAATATCACAATCATTAAAAAACCATAATTCAAGAGTTGAGAATTTAAAGAATATGATGCCATCAGCTAATCCCTCTGATTGGTATTTAAAGAATGCTGGTCAAAGAGTCCAAATAATTAAAAAAACTGAAGATGGTGGTTCTTTGAAATTTGGAACGGAGATTGTAAATTCATCTGATGGATCATTATCTGCTTTGTTAGGAGCATCTCCCGGTGCAAGTACTGCGGTCTCAATTATGGTTGAAGTTCTAGAAAAATCTGTCTTATTTTTAAATGACAAGCATAATCTTCAGAAAAAAATAAATAACTTAATTTATCCAGAACTATCGGACTCTGAAAATAACAGTACCTTCATAAAAGACATCAAAAAAAGAAATAATTCCATTTTTGGTTTCCATCAATAATTCTAATTAGCTAGTATTAATCAAGATGTAACAAGAGGAGAATTTTTCTTTCTATATGACTGATATATCGGTTTCAAAAATTAGAAATTTCTGCATAATCGCTCATATTGACCATGGTAAATCTACCCTTGCCGATAGGTTGCTTCAAGATACTGGGACTGTGCAGCAAAGGGATATGCAAGAACAATTTTTGGACAGTATGGATCTTGAAAGAGAAAGAGGCATTACTATTAAGTTACAGGCCGCCAGGATGAAATATAAAGCGGACGATTCTCAAGAATATGTTTTGAACTTAATTGATACACCAGGACATGTTGATTTCTCGTATGAGGTTAGTAGATCTCTTCAAGCTTGTGAAGGAGCCTTACTCGTTGTTGATGCAAGTCAAGGAGTAGAAGCTCAAACTTTAGCTAATGTTTATCTTGCCTTAGAAAATAATCTTGAAATAATTCCTGTTTTAAATAAAGTTGATTTACCAGGTGCAGATGCTGAAAAAATAAAACGAGAAATTGAGGAAATTATTGGACTAGATACATCTAATGCAATAAATTGTTCAGCAAAAACTGGAGTTGGTATTAAAGATATTTTGGAAGCAATTGTAAGAAGAGTACCTTCTCCTCAAGATGAAATAAAATTACCTACAAGGGCACTCATTTTTGATTCTTATTATGATCCCTACAGAGGAGTTATTGTTTATTTCAGAGTGATATCTGGGTCTCTTAATAAGAGAGAAAAGATATTATTAATGGCGAGTAAAAAAAATTACGAACTAGATGAGATAGGAATAATGGCACCTGATCAGCAGCAAGTTGATGAATTACATGCAGGCGAAGTTGGTTATTTATCTGCTTCTATAAAATCAGTTGCTGATGCGAGAGTAGGAGATACAATTACTCTTTTAAATTCACCTGCCAATGATCCTTTGCCTGGTTATAAAACAGCAAATCCTATGGTTTTTTGTGGTTTATTCCCTACTGATGCTGATCAATTCCCAGATTTAAGAGTATCTCTTGAAAAATTACAATTATCTGATGCAGCTTTAAAATATGAGCCCGAATCCAGTAGTGCAATGGGCTTCGGATTTAGGTGCGGATTTCTAGGACTTCTTCATATGGAGATTGTTCAAGAAAGATTAGAAAGAGAATATGACTTGGATCTAATCGTAACGGCACCATCAGTTATCTACAAGGTTAATCTAAATCAGCAGGAACATATCTTTATTGATAATCCTTCTACAATTCCTGATCCACAACTTAGAGAATCAATAGAAGAGCCTTACGTGAAAATGGAAATTTATGCGCCCAATGAATTTAATGGAACACTAATGGGTTTATGTCAGGAAAGAAGGGGAGTATTTATAGATATGAAATATATAACAACAGATCGAGTTACTTTGATTTATGAAATTCCATTAGCAGAAGTAGTTACAGATTTCTTTGATCAAATGAAAAGTAGAACCCAAGGTTATGCATCAATGGAATATCATTTGATTGGCTACAGAAAGAATGATCTTGTTAGATTAGATGTTCTAATAAATTCAGAAAGAGCAGATCCATTAACTTCGATTGTTCATAAAGATAAGGCTTATGGAATTGGCAGAAGTTTAGTTGAGAAATTAAAAGAACTCATTCCAAAACAACAATTTAAAATACCTATCCAAGCATCAATCGGTAGCAGGATTATTGCAAGTGAAAGTATAAGTGCTTTACGAAAAGATGTTTTATCTAAATGTTATGGAGGTGATATTTCTAGGAAAAAGAAACTTTTAAAGAAACAAGCAAAAGGGAAAAAAAGGATGAAGGCAATGGGTAAAGTGGAAGTCCCTCAAGAAGCTTTTATGGCAGTCCTAAAATTAAATCAGTAATTTCTTAAAATTTAAATTTTAATAACTATTTTTTTTTTAAGAATTGGGTATATTTCAGTAATATCTCTAAAAAAAGATTTTGGATATTAACTCAATAAATCGTGTCGGCGCAAATATCAGAAAAACTGGATTTTTAATTGTACTTTTTTATCTTCTTGTTGTTTTAATAATGAAATTTTTAGAGGTCAATAATTTTTTTGGTTATTCATTTTCAATGTTAAGCAATGATATCTTTGCACCTCCTTCGCTTAATCATTTCTGTGGCACAGATAGATTAGGAAGAGATGTTTGTTTAAGAACTTTGCAAGGATCATCCTTAGCGATAGAAGTTGTTTTCTTAGCTATTCTTTTTTCATTAAGTTTGGGATTGCCATTAGGATTATTAAGTGGTTATTTTGGTGGTTTTTTTGATAAATGTTTATCACTAATAATGGATACTATTTTTTCAATACCTGTAATTTTGCTTTCAGTTGTTGTGGCTTTTATATTGGGTAAGGGCATCCTTAACGCAGCATTGGCATTGTGTATTGTTTACTCTCCTCAATATTTTAGATTAATCAGAAATCAGACAATATTGGTTAAATCCGAAACTTATGTGGAGGCAGCTCAAGTTTCAGGAGCTGATCTTAAAACAATTATTTTTAAATATATTCTCCCAAATGTAATAACACCCTTGCCTATTTTGCTTACTCTAAATGCTGCGGATGCTGTCTTGGTATTAGGAAGTTTAGGATTTTTAGGTCTTGGCGTTCCTGCAGATGTCCCAGAGTGGGGAAGTGATTTAAATCTTGCTCTTGCCGCTTTACCTACAGGTATATGGTGGACGGCTTTGTTCCCAGGCTTGGCAATGTTTTTTTTAGTTTTAGGTCTTTCTTTTATAGGAGAGGATCTTGAAGAAATTTTTGATAGTCAAAATTCTGAATAAATTTAGTTATGTGTAATAGAATCAAGTTCTCCTTGATCATTCAACTTTGGATATTCTTTAGCTGATTTTTTATACACCGCAGCTAATTCTGGGTAACACCATTCAAAAAGTGTTTTTTGGTATTCATCTATATTTAACCCTTCTCCATTAGCGGGCAATATACCTTTTTTTTCTCTTTGGCGAATAGCTTCAAATAATAATATGGAAGCAGCAACTGAAACATTCAAAGATTGCACCATCCCTCTCATAGGTATAAAAATTGATTGATCAACCATTGATCTAAGTTCATCACTTAATCCCCATTTTTCTGCTCCTAAAACAAAACATACATTTTCAGAATAATCAAAATTTCTATAATCTACTGATTCACTATTAAGAGTCGTCCCATATAATTTAAAGCCATTATTTTTTAAAGAAGAAACTGCAGTGGTAGTATTTTCATGATTATTCAATTTGACCCATTTTTGACTACCTTGGGCTGTACTATTAAAAGTCTTAACCGCATTCGTTTTGCTAATAAAATTTGCTTCGAAAACTCCAGCTGCATCGCAAGTTCTTAATATAGCAGATAAATTATGAGGTTTATTCACATCCTCAACTAGCACAGTCAAGTTTTTCATGCGGCAATCTAAAACGCTTTTGATTCGCTTAAATCTTCTTGGCAAAATTGACATTTATAACTTATTCTCACTTTTTCAATTATATTCAATTCAAAAAATCTTATTCATTAAAAGAAATTTATTTATTTTTAATCCATTGCACAAGTGTTTTAACTCCAAAACCGGTTGCACCTGAAGGATTAATCCCCTTACTCTTATCAGTCCAACAAGTTCCAGCAATATCTATATGAGCCCATTTTATATCTTCATCAAAGAATTCCTCTAGAAACAAAGCAGCAGTTATTGAACCTCCTGCTCTAGGTCCTGTATTTTTCATATCAGCTATATGAGACTTTAACCCTTCTTTATACGATTTTTGTAAAGGCATTTGCCATAATTCTTCTCCAGCCTGGGCTGAAGCAGCTTTTAGATCATTTGCTAAATCATTATTATTGCTCCAGAATCCAGCTACATCATTTCCTAAAGCAACAACAATTGCACCTGTTAAAGTGGCGAGATCTATTATTGAATCCGGTTTTAAATTTGATGCGTAAGTTAAAGCATCAGCTAATGTGAGTCTACCCTCTGCATCAGTATTATTTATTTCAATTGTCTTACCATTGGATGCTTTGACTACATCTCCTGGATGTACTGCAGAACCATTTATCATGTTTTCGCAAGCTGCCACTATAAAATGTATTTCGAGTCCCTTTGGTTTTATTGCGCCAATTGCCTTTGCTGCTCCTAAAACTGCAGCGCTCCCACCCATATCATATTTCATCATTTCAATTTGAGAGGCTCCTACTTTTAGGTTGTATCCTCCAGAATCAAAGGTTAAACCCTTCCCAATAAGCGCAATCTTTTCTTTTATAGGCCCCTCTGGCTTAAAAGTAAGATGTATAAATTTAGGATCTAGATCAGAACCTTTTGCTACAGCTAAATATGCATCCATGCCTAAGTCTTCACATTCTTTTGCCTCTAAAATTTTTACTTCCAATCCATGATCTTTAGCTATTTGAGAAGCTTGTACAGACATTTCCTGGGGCGTAAGACTATTTGGAGGAGCAGCTACAAGTCTTCTGGCTAGTTCTACACCTTCACATATTTTTTCTGTCTCTTCAAAGCTAATATTCTCAGATTTTTTTAAATTCAAAAACTCTATTTCTTTAAGAACTTTCTTTTCATCCTTTTTCTTATTAAATCTGTTGTCCTTATAAGCAGATAATCTAGCTGACTCTGCTAATTGACTTATTTCTAGTTGTGAATTTACTAATTCCCAAGGTAGCATGATGCTAATTTTTTCATTTTTGTCAGAATTATTCCTAATTAAATTTCCTATGGAGTTTTCTAAATCATTTTTGTTTAGTTCTTTTGCTTTGCCAAGTCCAAATATGATTAAATTTTCTAATTTTTGATCTAAAAATTCCAAGCTTAAAGTTTTTCCTTTTTCTCCTTTAAATTTTTTTTGAGTAACTTTTTTAAGTAATAATTTTGGGTCAATAACAAATTTTATGATTTCCAGTTGACTTGCAATTTCTTCCTCTAAAACTCCAAAAATTAATGAAGCACCTTGCCAGTTATCTAGATTTTTTTGGAATGTGGAAAATTGCATTTGTAAAATGGATTTAATAAACTTTTAGTTGTTTGTGAAAGTAGTTGCCCACCTATCTCGAGTTTCTTTATTAAAAGGTGGTAACCATAAATATATCAGTTGCTGTTCTAATTTACGTCTTAATTTTACTTCTTTAGGTACATCTAAGAAGAAACGAATATCTTGTTGATTTGAGAGGTTGTTATGGGCTAAGACTTCTTTATAGTTCATGAGGTAATTTTTACAGTCATGTTCTCCCTTCCATCTTTTATTTGCTGAATTTGTTTCTCCTATATAAAGGATTATTTTAGAACTCTCCATCGAGTCAATTACAAAATACATTGCTGGACCATTGTGTATATATTGATTAGTTCTCCAAAAGTTCAATGATAGTGGCTGCAGGGAAAACGGATCAATTTTTATTTCATTGGAAATTGTATTTATAGGAAGACTTGTTTGGTGCAAAGTTTTATTGTTTGTATCTTTTGAAATTTTGAATTGGTGATTATGTATTCTATTTCTCCATTCGATTAAGGTTTCATATTTGATTCTTAAATTATTTGGGTTTTGAAAATTAAGTGAAGTATTTACATTTGAACCAAATAATTCAAATTGCCTATTTTGATTTGAAATATTATTTACGTTAAATTTTTCCAACATTTATGAAACATGTCTACTAAATTTAATTCTGAAAAAATATAAATCAAAGAATTATTTATAAACTAAAATTTATTAATCTTCTAATCAATTTAAAAGATTCTTGTTATCTTGTAATTGAGCCTTATTAATGCGAAGTAAAAAAAATAGAAATGGGATTTTTTGAGTCAGACATCGTTCAAGAGGAAGCTAAAAAGCTTTTTACTGATTACCAAGAACTTATGAAACTTGGCTCTGGTTATGGAAAATTTGATAGAGAAGGTAAAAAAATGTTCATAAAGAAAATGGAATCTCTAATGGATCGTTATAAAGTTTTTATGAAGAGATTTGAATTGTCTGAAGATTTTCAAGCAAAAATGACGGTTGAACAATTAAAAACCCAGTTAAGCCAATTTGGCATTACTCCTGATCAAATGTTTGATCAGATGAATAAAACCTTGATAAGAATGAAGGATGAACTTGATAAAACTTCTTAAATTTAACGGTTAAATCTAAATGTCTGATCAATTAATATTGCCATCATGGCTTTCAAGAGGAATAGAAGAATACTTTCCAATTAAGGGTTCAGATCAAACCTTTTTGGAGATAATTGATCATGCGAAAAGAAATAATAAAAAATTAAGGGTTAAACTCGGAATCGATCCGACTGGAACAGATATTCATCTTGGGCACAGTATATTGTTCAAAAAACTTAGGGCATTCCAAGATAATGGACATGTTGCAGTTTTAATTATTGGAGATTTTACTGCTCAAATTGGAGATCCAACTGGAAAAAACAAAACTAGAGTTCAATTATCGGAAAAACAAGTTAAAGATAATGCAAAAACATACTTAACCCAACTAGGAATGGGAAAGCCAGCTAATAAATCTATTTTAGATTTTGATTCAAAAGATAGAATAGAAATTAGATATAACAGTGAATGGTTAAAAGAATTAAATCTTAATTCGATAATTGAATTGATGGGGAGTGCAACAGTTAGTCAATTGCTAGCTAAGGAGGAATTTAATAAAAGGTACACTTCGCAAGTTCCAATTGCTTTGCATGAATTCTTATATCCACTACTACAAGGTTACGATTCGGTGATTGTTAAATCAGATATTGAGCTTGGAGGTACAGATCAGAAATTTAATATTGCAATGGGAAGAGATCTTCAAAGGCATTTTAAACAAGACCCTCAATTTGGTGTTCTACTGCCAATTTTGACAGGTTTAGATGGAATTAAAAAGATGAGTAAATCTGAATTTAACATCGTCGGTTTGAATGAAGATCCTCTTTCAATGTATTCAAAACTAGAAAAAGTACCTGATCATATGATACCTACCTATTTTGAATTACTGACTGAATTTGATTTAAGTTTGCTTGAAAACTCAAATCCTCGTGAATTACAGAGAAGAATGGCTTTAGAAGTTACTACTTTATTCCATGGGACTGAAGAAGCATTAAAGGCGCAATCAAACTGCGAAAAATTATTCCTTGGACAAAAAGAAAAAGTTGGAGAAATTCCAGAGATTTCTTTAAAAGAAGTAGTCTTTCCCGTAAAGTTTTTTTACTTGTTAAGTGCTCTAAAACTTTTCAAATCTAGCAGCGAATCCAAAAGATCTATAAAAGGTGGGGGTGTAAAAATTGATAGTCAGAAAGTAATAAATCCTGATTTAGTTTTTGATTCAAAAAATGATTTGGAAGGGAAAATTTTGCAAATTGGGAAAAAAATAATTAAGAGGTTTGAAAACTGAAAATTGATGAATAAAAGATTTAATTCAGAAGATAAAATAATATTGGCAATTGATGGATTAGATGCAATTCAAGCAAAATTGCTTCTGGAAAAATGTCCTAATATTAAGTGGGTGAAAGTTGGTTTAGAGCTTTTTGTTAGGGAAGGTCCAAGAGTTATTGAAATATTAAAAGGTTTAAATAAAAAAATTTTTTTAGACTTAAAATTTCATGATATTCCAAATACCATGCGTGCAGCATGTTTCCAAGTTTCAAAATTAGGAGTTGATATAATTTCTATTCATGCTTCAGCAGGTCTAAAAGCCCTTAAGGATTCAAAGAAAGCATCTTTAGAAGGAGCTACCTCAGTAAGTGTTAAACCTCCATTTGTTGTAGGAATAACTGTTTTAACAAGCTTTACTCTGAAAGATTTTCAAACTGATCTTGATAGAAATAATTCAATTGAAGAAAATGTATTGAGACTTGCAAAATTATCTTTTGCTGCTGGATTAGATGGATGTGTTTGTTCACCTTGGGAAGTGAAAATGTTGAGATCTATTTATAAGAATAATTTTGAACTTATTACACCAGGCATCAGATTAAATGTTGACAGTAAAGATGATCAAAATAGAATTATGACTCCTCATGAAGCCATAGATAATGGCGCTTCTAAGTTAGTCATTGGTAGATCAATATCAAAAGCTATAGATCCTAATAAAGCTCTAATAGAAATATTTAAATCTATTGATTCTGATTAATTTTGGATTCTTCTCCCTTAAGCAATCTTGTTATGTTTGTTCTGTGTTTCCAAATTACTAATAATGCCACAATTAAACTTATAAAAAAATATGAGTGCATAAATTTACCTAGGTAAAAAAACATAAAAATAGGAAGTAAGATTGCAGCTGAAATACTGGATAAAGAAACAAATTTAGTTTTTGTTAGGACTATTAAAAAAATACCAAGAGATGCGAGTCCAACTTTCCAAGAAAGAGCTAAAAACATACCTAATCCAGTTGCAACAGCTTTCCCTCCTTTCCCTCTAAGCCATACTGGCCAAATGTGTCCTGAGATAGCTGATATCCCTGCTAAAACTTCTATTGATCCTTGATCTGTGTAATATTGAGCAATTTTTACTGCAATAAGGCCTTTGCCAACGTCAATTATAAATACAAAAAGTGCTGGCCATTTGCCAACATTTCTTAAAACATTTGTGGCACCTGTAGATCCAGAACCTATAGTTCTTAGATCTATATTTTTGAGATATTTTCCAATTAAAAAACCTGTAGGAAGTGATCCTAAAAGATAACTTGTGAAAATTATTAAGATATTCATAAAGCTTAGTTTAGTGCAAGATCATCGTAAATTTCATTATCTGAACCAGCAAATGCAACCCATAATGGGAATTGAAGTATTGGAATTTCAACAGAGGTTTCTGCTGCATCAATGATAATAAATGGCAATTCTTCATTCGCCTCTAATCTATCAGCTCTCTCGATGACACCTTCAGGCCTTTCAAAAAGAACAATCCCACTATTAGGTCCAAAGTCATCCCTTGTGAGGCCAAGTGAATCTTGAAGAATTCTTCTCCATTCACCTAATCTTTCAGGCTGCGAAGCTAAAATAAGAGTCTGAAACTGATCTCCATATAATTCGCCAAGAATAGATATTAAACCCGCTGATAACAAGGCATTTTTTTGCCGAGAACCTCTACTTTCAAGAGAACCTCTTCCACCCATGTTAAAGAACCAATCATCCATAATTTCTATATCTGATGAATCAAGACTCCGTCTTAATTTCCAAGGTTCTGCATAAAAGTCAGGTTGTTCTGTAAAACTCGAAAAGCAACTTCTTATAATCTCTTCATCTGGCTTAAATGTTTCAGAAAGAGCGGGAACGTTAACTATATTGTTTGTGCTATTATTTTGCTTTTTCTCATCAAGGGGAGAGGGCTTTACGATTATTGGTTGAGAAACTAATTCAAGTTTCTCTACGTTTTGTGAAAGATTCTGCAAAGCTCCAGTTAAGTACTCTTGAAAGCCTTTAACTCTTTTAGCAATATTATCTGACTGTCCTTTGAAATTAGACTCAATATCTTTTTCTATTTCTTTTTTTTTTGTTTCCAACTCTTTTATTTCTTTAACTAAATAGTCTTTTTTGGAAACGAGATCTCTAAAAATTTCATTAGAAATTTCTTCAAAAGATTTAGTTGGTTTTTCGTTTTTTGGTGTAATTTTTTTATTTTGCGTTGTATTTTTCTTACTAATTTGTTTGGTATTATCATCTGAAATTGACTCGTCTATTATTAATTCCTTTTCAGGATTATTGTCGGAAATTTCTGTTTTAGTCATTTAAATAATTTTGATGAATAGGCAAAGTCTGAATTTCAAGAATTTTTAATTTCTAGGGATTCAATTTTTTTTATGAGCTCATCTTTTAATTGTTTTGGATTAAATAAAATTGGTAATAAATGAGGACTGGACTTTTCTCTAAAATAAAAAATACCTGGAATTATAGGGAAAAAGAATTTCCATGATATCCAGTTCTTGAATGGAAAAGTTCTGATTTCTTTCCCTAATTGTAAAACGATAAAATCATCATTTGTTATTTTTATCCTCAAGGTAAGTGACTGGAGTAATAAAAAAAAGCTAAAAGAAGCAAAAACTATTGTTGGCAAAGAACCAATATTCAAAAACAAAAGCATAAAACTTAAAACTATTAGAATGATTGGTAACTGAAATGATGGAGATATTATTACTGGTTCCTCTTTTTTTGATTTAGTGTTAAACATAGGATCATCCAAATAAAATTTGTGTTAGAAATACATCCATTAAAGATACCGTAACGAGAGTCATTACAACTGCGCCTGTTGTACTTGTTCCTACTTCTTTTGGACCACCTTTAGTTGTGAGTCCATATCCACAAGCAATTATTGAAATAAGTAATCCGAACACTACAGATTTTATTAACATTGAAGTTAAGTCTGTACTAGTTAAACTCACATTACCTGATCTTACAGATGTCCAAAAAACTATTGGAGGAACTTTATAAAAAATTGTGCTCCAAATTTGTCCGCTCCATAAAGCTACAGATAAAAACAAAATACACTGTATTGGAGACATTATTACCATCGATAGTAATCTTGGTACTACCAAATATTGGACTGGTTCGGTCCTTAACATGGTTATTGCCTCAATTTGTTCTGTGACTTTCATAGTGCCCAGTTGAGCAGCATAGGCAGTGGCAACTTTCCCAGTCATTAAAGTAGCAGTTAGAAGAGGTGCCATTTCTCTCGCCATGCCTACTGCTAGTAAACCTCCAATTTCACTTGAAACCCCCATACTTGTAAGTTGTGATGCAACTTGAATATTAAAAACTGTACCTGCGGCAATCCCTGTAATTAATACAATTAATAAACTGCCAGGACCTGACTCCATAAGTTGGTCAAAGAGATCATTTCTGGAAATTTTACCCTTAAAGATAAAATTAATTGCTTGCCCGCCAATGATTAAGCTGCTTAGAAGTCTTTTGAAAAAATTAAGGTAATACATATCTTTATATTAGTTTGTAATTAATTTCTGATCCCATTTTCTCATGATTAAAAGACCAATTATTACCAGTATTGAGGGTATAAAACCAATACATAATCTAATTGTTAATTGTGCTGAGTAGCATTGTTCAATAATATTTAGACCATCTTTATCAATAAAGCATGATTGATAGCCTGATAAATACAATAAAAATCCTAATAATTGAACACTAAACGCGATACCAATCTTCTGAATAAGTACCATCCAAGCAGTATATAATCCTGCTGGTTTCTCTGGGTCTTCGTCTATTGCATCAGGAAGTAGTGACCAAGGGATAAGAAAAGCGGTTGAAGCTCCAATCCCAATAAGACAGATTATGAAAATTAAAAGAATGAAGAGAAATATGTTTCCTGCATTTAGGAATAAACTATCTCCAACTCCTGAAATTTTTGATAATGCAGGTAAAAATAAAGCTGCCGTACATGAAATAATCCACATAATCGCTCCATAGTTTAAAGCTGAAATCCTGTTCAATTTATTTGATACTCTAGTCCATATTTGTAAACCCACTAAAGCACTTATTTGGAAAGGTATCGGGATCCACTTAGCAATATATGTTGGTACATTCAGTACATCCTCTACATAGATTAAAGCTACTGTTTGCATCAGTTGTAAGGCGCACCAGAGAAGAATATAAAGTGTAATAACTTTTAGAAATTTTTTATTTCTGAATATCCTTTTGAATTGAAGTGTTATAGCTTCAACTTTTCCTGAAGGCCTTCTTGCTTTTTTGGCGAATGGAGCCAATCCCCAACAAGAAATTAATGTCGCAGCAACTGCAATACATCCGCTTATTTTACCCATCAAAAAATATTCGTTATTTGCTGATCCTTCAGAACCCAATACAACTCCAGCAATTATTAAACCAGTTAGTCCTGCAATAATTGAGCCAGTAAATCTAGATGCATTTAGTCTTGTTCTTATTGCTGTTTTTTCAGAAATTTCAGTAGATAGAGCTGCAAAAGGAAGATTAATACTTGTATAAGCAGTCATTACGATTATGGAAATTATGGCGTAGTAAATAGTCTTGGTTAGAACGGAGCCAGTGGGTGTCCACCATATCGCAGCTAAAGAGAAACCAAGAGGAACAGATGCTGCTATCATCCAAGGGATTCTAGGCCCCCATCGTGATTTGGTACGATCACTTAACCATCCAATTAACGGATCATTTACTGCATCCCATATCTTTATTAACATTAATAATGAACCTGCAATTATTACTGGTAAACCAGCAGAAATAAAGAATTTGAACAGAAAAAACCCAAATTGCGTCGCGACTAAACCTGTGCCTGCATCTCCTAGCCCATAAGAGAACATTAATCTTGTTGTTGATCTAGAAATATTTTTTTTCGAGTGTGAATTTTCCAATCTTTTTGCTTTGTTGATTGTTTGATAATGTATTATTGCAATGGTAATTCTATTACTTAATGCGGGCGTGGTTTAGTGGTAAAACCTCAGCCTTCCAAGCTGAAGATGCGGGTTCGATTCCCGCCGCCCGCTTTAGAATAAATTATTTTTTGCCTCAAATACTTCCTCTGAAATGATTAATAAAGAGCTTCTACTCTTTATTGAAACAGATTTTTCATTGATAGTTAGGGGTTCAAAAATCTCACACATGCTAGTGTCAATAACTTTTAACCAATTATATTTACATTTCGGTAAGGGGAAATCGATACTTTTTGAATATGCATTTAAACCTATCCAGACCAGAGGATTAGTAATGCCTTTGTTAATGCTAAAAACAACTGTGTGAGACCAACTACTCCAGTCGGGATTATCTAACTTTGTTCCATGCCAATGATATGTTGGAATATTTTCATTGGTTTGATTATTAGGTAAGAATGATGGATTAAAAATGTTTATTAGTTTTTTTCTGATTTTTATAACGTATTTAAAATATTCAAATAATTCTAAGTCTTGTTGACCATGTTCCCAATTCATCCAGCCCAATAAATTATTTTGACACCAAGAATTATTGTTACCGCCTTGTGATCTTCCTATCTCATCACCCATAAGTATCATTGGAACCCCTTTAGATATAAGTAAACTAAGAATAAGATTTTTTTGTTGTCTTTTTCTTAAATCATTAATAGAAGAGTTTGTAGTTGGTCCCTCTATACCATGATTCCAAGAATTGTTATGGTTATCACCATCTCTGTTTTGCTCGCTGTTGGCAAAATTATGTTTTCGATTGAAAGTTACTAAATCTTTTAGAGTGAATCCATCATGTGAAGTAATAAAGTTTATTGATTTTGGTAAAATAGCATCTTCTTTATAAATTGATGGAGTACCCTTGATTTTATCGCTCATATTCCAAGCTGTATCTTTATCCCCCTTCCAAAATCTCCGCAAGTCATCTCTAAAATGACCATTCCAAGTGAAAGTATTCTTAGATGGGAAATTACCTAATTTATATAAACCACCGCAATCCCATGGCTCACTTATAAACTTTATATCAACAAGTTCTGGTTCACATTCTATATCTTCAAAAATTGGAGGATTATCGAGTGGCGAGAGATTTTCTCCTCTTGATAAAGCAATACCTAAATCAAATCTAAAACCATCTACTCCAAATTCACTCGCCCAACACTTTAATGATTCAATTATTAGTTTTCTAACTAATCCTCTATTTGCTGCAATAGTATTCCCACAACCAGATACGTCCTGATAATTTTTATCTTTCCCAATAAAGTAATAAAGGTTTTCATCTATACCTTTCCAACATATCGCAGGTCCTTGCGAATCTCCTTCTGAAGTATGATTGTATACGACATCTAAAATAACTTCAATGTCTGCCTTATGACACTCCTCTACTAATTTTCTAAATTCCTCTCTATTCTTTTCAGCTGATTCATTCGTAAGATATTCAAAATGGGGAGTAAACCAATTAATTGGACTATACCCCCAAAAATTCTCTAAACCATTTGGTGCATCAGTTGGATCAAAACAAAAAATTGGAAGTAATTCGATTGAGGTAATTCCTAGTTCTTTGAGATATGGAATTTTATTTAAAAATTTCTTGAAGCAACTTTCAGTTTTATCAGTTGATTCGGTGAAGGATTTGATATGGAGTTCATAAATAATTGTTTCTTCCCAAGAATGTTTCGGTCTTGGAAAATCCTTAAAATTAAATAATTTTCTATCGCAAACAACGCTTTTAAGACAAGAATTAGTATTTTCTTGTTTTTTTAATGCATTTTCTCTTTTATAACTTCCCCACCCAGTTATACCCCTTGAACATGGATCAATTAATACTTTTTTTTCATAGTTATTATTTATAGCATTATTTTTTTGTTTTACTCTAAAAGCATAAATGCAACCTTCATTTAGATTTTTTACCTCTGCATGCCAGTAGGGACCTGTATTATGACTTTGATCTAGCTTAAATATACTTTTTGGGGAAATAGAGTCCTCTTTCTCAAACAATAAGATTTCTACATATTCTGCATTTGTGGCTACTAGCGAAAAATTAACCCCTTGTGAAGTTAGAGAACTTCCTAAGGGAAATGGGTTACCTTTATTGATATGAGTCACTTTCTCTTTATCATTGTTTAATTAAATATTGAGATAATTTATTCAAATTACTGATATTAGAATAATAGATACAAAATTAAGAAAAAAAACTAAAATTTAAGGTTTCACTCATCAACTTTATTAGATTTTGAGATTATTAATTTACTAATTAATAAATTTGTTTATCCATCTTCTTAATGCATAAAAAGATTTAGAGAGAAAGTTCAATAATGAAAAATCCAGATTTTTCTTGATTCCAAAATACAAATCATGCTTTTTCATGTGATGAGAAGGAAATATATCGGAAAATTAATAAAACATAATAAATTCTTCTATTTCTTAACTTCATGACCCTTTGATATTTCTCCTTTTGATAAATGAAGTTAGATTCTTTAAGGATAAATCTAGTGTTACCAATGGGTTTAGCCGTTTTATAATTATACGGGCTACTTTTAATATAAGAAAAAAATGCCGTTATAAAAATGAATAATGTAGCTAAATATGTTTATAAGATTTGTATAAAGCTTTGCGCCGCCAGCATTTTCGGTTGCCGTATTTGTATTTGCTCCATATGATATGCAAGTTCGAGGTTTTTAGGCTTGATTAATACTCTTGTCTCTAAATCTCTGCTTTACAAACAATTCAATGAACAAAGCTGATTTAGTTAATCTTGTTGCGGCTCGTACAGAGCTCACAAAAACGGATGTTTCTTTAGTTGTTGATGCAGCTATTGAAACTATTGTTGATTCAGTAGTGGAAGGCAAAAAAGTCTCCATACTTGGATTTGGTTCTTTCGAGCCAAGAGATCGTTCTGCAAGACAGGGATTAAACCCTAAGACAGGCGAAAAAATAGCAATACCTGCTAAAAGAGTTCCAACATTCTCTGCAGGTAAACTTTTTAAGGATAGAGTTCAAGGTTAACTTTTTAACCTATTTCTTTTTTTAATACCAAGGTGCTCTTATTGGGCATCTTTTTTTATTTCAATAAAATTCTACTAGCTCAATGACCAATACTCTTATAAAAGTATCTCAAATTTTGAAGCCTTAAGAAGTAATGAAATATTTAACTTTTTTATTCCTAAAAATTTTGTTGTTGTCTAATTTTGTCATGGCAGAAACAATACCAACAAAATCCGAGATATTAAAAGAATCTAGAGAATGTATTAAAGATTCTCAGACCCAAGTTTGTAAAGAATTAGTTTCTAAAATAGAAAAACTTCAATTAGTTGTATTTGACCAAAATAGATTCAAATGTCAATCAAGTTTATTGGGGATGCAGTCGGCAATTATTGAAGCTTATTTTTTAAAAGATTTCTCAAATATGAGAATTTCATTTATGATTCCATATGTGATTAAAAATTGTTAATTATTAAACAATTTTATTTTTTTGGAATATTATTAATTTGGATTTTAAGTTGTAATGGTAAAAGGTTTCTCTAATAATGAAGTTAAAAATGATGCTGAAATAAAAGAATCTGAAAAAGAAAAAAAAGGCTTAGCAGCTTTTCTTAAAGGCAAGAAATTTACTTACACTTTGCCAGGTAAAAAACAAATAAATATTTTTGGATATATAGTATTGGGTTTAAATATGATTTTAATATTGCTTGTCATCCTTTATTTAAAGAATCAAGAATTCCATGACTTTGTTTTTAATGTTGGTCGTTAAATATTTTTAGATCGAAAAATTTTTTTAAGTGATATATTTAAATTTTAGAAATTCTTATGAAGGTAGTAAATTTAGTTTTTCAAGTATTTTTTTTGTTAGTAATCCTTCTATTTTTGATATATTTTCTAACAGGTTATGACTCAGCTTTTGAGGCGGACCAGAATTGTCATTCACATCTTTCAAGTTACGATAAGCTTTCTGGAAATTATGGTTGTGATCATGACACTGAGACACATCAGTGGATACTCTACGAATCAAATGACAACGCCGAACCAGCTAAGATTATTGAGAAATTTAGGTACAAATTTTTATAACTCTAATTTTTTATAAAAAAACTTTGCACTTATTATGGATATAAATCCTGTAATTGAGAAAGTAAGATACTGATATATGCTTCCTTCTATGTAAATTTTATTTTTATATAAAGGATAATCTATGAAAGAACCTAATGTACCCCAAATTATTACCCATAAAGATATGTATAAGATTACTTTTGTCGGATTAGATTTTTTTTCTTCCATTTTTAATTGATACCAAAAATTGATGAAGTCACTGGTCTGCCGCTAAAAACTAACTCGGTTAATATAAGCATTAAGAATCCGATCATAGCAGCTCTACCATTTACGAGTTCAGCGCTGCTATTAAATCCAAAAACATTTTTTACTTCATCTCCCTGATTATCTACCCACTTTGAGTATTCATTATTAGTTGAGGATGTATTAGTAAAATCATCATTTTGATTTCCAATTGGAGAGTCTTTTTTTTGCATAAAGTCTTTTTTTATTTATATTAATAATTTTAAAACTAATTTATTATTAAATTACACTCGATATCATAAAAAAAATTAAGACAAAAACTATTATCCATAAAAATTGTAATCTCAAGATTAATTGACAAATTAATTTTATTTTCTCTTCAGTGCAATTATCTCCATTAGCATTGATTATTGGCTTTTCAATAATTTCATTTTTATATTTACTTTTCCCTCCCAATTTAATACCTGAAATATAGGCAAATATAGCTTCCGAAATTCCAGCATTAGGCGAATCATATTTTTTGCCATCAAGATAGCTTTTTTTTACGATTGATCCATAATTATTAACTTTGTGGCTAACTAAAGGTAAAGTGAATAAAACTAATCTTGAAGGAACAAACGTAAAAATATCTTCAATTTTTGCACTGAAAAAACCCAAATATCTAAAATAATCATATTTGTAACCTATCATTGAATCTAGAGTACTGATGGCTTTATAAGAAAAACCTAGAGATAAGGGTCCTGGTAGGAAAATTGAAATCTTCATAAATATAATTCCAACGAAAATCCAAAATAATGGCCCAAATATTCCATCAACTGAATTTTCTGTGAGGCTCTCGGTACTTGATCTCAAGAGATGTTTTATAGAAGATGAGCTTACATCCCTACTCACTATTCTTTGTACCTTCTCTTTGATTATTTTCTTATTTTGATCATTAATTTTTTTGCGTTCTATTAGCTCTGTAATCTCTTTCACACTTGAAATAAGTCCCTTAGTCGCAATACAACTTGAAAGTCCAAAAAAAATTAACAATCCACCAAAAAAGTGATTTCTTGATTGCACATAATTGAGTTCTATCAATTTTCCTAAACCAAAACTCATTCCAATAGTGGATATAGCTAAGATAAAACCTCCCCAAAACAATATATTTTTATTTTCTCCAAAATTATTTATGAGGTAATCAGATATTTTTTGTATATAAAAGCCAATTACTTGAACAGGGTGTATTAAGAATCTTGGATCACCGGTCAATAAATCAAATCCAATCGATCCAAGAAATATTAAAAATAAATTTATTTCAGCCAACTGAACATCGAGCGTAAACCTTTACCTACTTTCTCTATTTCATGTTTTGAGTTGTCTTCTCTTAATTTTGTCATTAAGGGTTTATTTTTATCACATTCTTCCACAAAATTCTTAGCGAAAGTTCCATCTTGAATATCTTTTAGAATTTTCTGCATTTCTTTCTTTGTCTCAATATTTATAAGTCTTTTACCACTTACATAATCTCCATATTCTGCAGTATTTGAAATGGAATCTCTCATTTGAGATAAGCCTCCCTTAACCATTAAATCAACAATAAGTTTAACTTCATGTAAGCATTCGAAGTAAGCAAGTTCTGGCTGATATCCTGCCTCTACAAGAGTTTCGAAGCCTGCTTTGACGAGTTCTGATAATCCCCCGCACAAAACCGCTTGTTCTCCAAATAAATCAGTTTCTGTTTCTTCTTTGAAATTTGTTTCAAGAATCCCAGCTCTCGTTCCGCCAATCCCTTTAGCGTAAGCCATCGCCAATGATCTTGCACTTCCGGAAGAATCCTGCTCTACTGCAAACAATGCTGGAACTCCTTGACCATTCTGATATTCCCAACGAACAGTGTGTCCAGGTCCTTTTGGGGCAATCATTACAACATCCACAAAACTAGGAGGTTTGATAAGTCCGAATCTTATATTGAAGCCATGAGCAAAACTTAATATCTTTCCTTCTTTTAAGTTTGGTTCTATTTCTTTAAGGTAAACATCTTTCTGAAACTCATCTGGGAGGAGAATCATAATCCAGTCTGCTTTTTCGCAAGCTTCAGAAACGCTAAACACTTGCAAACCGTCGCTAATAGCTTTGCTTTCAGACTTACTGCCTTTGTATAATCCAACAATTACATCCATACCGCTATCTTTAAGGTTTAAGGCATGTGCATGTCCTTGTGAACCATATCCAATAATCGCTATTGTTTTATTATTTAAAAGACTTAGATCTGCATCTGTGTCGTAAAAGAGTTGGGTCATTAGTTGTAGCTTCTTTACATTTGATAATTAATATTTTAGACATTAAAGGTGTAAATTAACCAAAAAATTATCAATTTAAGAATTAAAATTAAAATATTTATTTAGAAACTTTAAGACTGATTTGCTTCGCTTGGATGTGTTATTACTCTATCAATTAAGCCATAGTTTTTTGCTTCTTCCGCACTTAAAAAATAATCTCTATCAGTATCCTTTTCAATTTTCTCAAATGATTGACCTGTCATATCTGCCATAGACATATTTAACATATCTTTAATTCTTAAAATTTCTTTGGCTTCTATTTCAATATCACTTGCTTGGCGTTGAGATGTCCCTCCTAGGGGTTGATGAATCATTATTCTGCTATGAGGCAAAGCAACTCTTTTACCTTTTGTGCCAGCGGCCAAAAGGAACGCTCCCATTGAAGCGGCGAGGCCTACGCAGATTGTTACTACATCACTTTTTACGTATTTGATAGTGTCATATATAGCCAAACCAGCAGTTACTGATCCTCCTGGGCTATTAATATATAAATATATTGGTTTGGAGTTATCATCAGAATCTAGATAAAGCATTTGTGCAACGAGGCTATTAGCAATACCATCATTCACTTCTTGGCCAAGAAAAAGAATTCTTTCAACACCTAGTCTTGTATATATGTCGACCCATCTTTCGTATTGACTTCCTGGAAGTCTGTAAGGCACGCTTGGAGTTCCTATTGGCATGATTTTAAAATAGTTTTTTGAGAGTTAAATTTTATTTGGTAAATCTTTTTGACTTGTGAGTATTCTATCGATAACTCCATAATCTAGGGCTTCTTGGGGGTTGAGATAACTCATCCTGTCAGAGTCTTTTGAGAGTTCTTCGATAGTCTTTCCAGTATTACGAGATAAAATCTCCAGCATTGATTTTTTATTTTTCAAAACTTCCTCTGCTCTTATTTGGATATCGGTTGCCTGGCCTCTTGCTCCGCTTATAGGTTGATGTAAAACAATAGAAGCATGTGGAAGAGCTGCTCTTTGCCCCTTAGTGCCAGATGAAAGGATAACTGCAGCAGTACCCATTGCTTGTCCGATACATATTGTGTGAACTGGAGGCTTAATGTAGCTTATTGTATCGCAGATGGCGAAAGCTTCTGTTTCAAAACCAACTGCGTCACCAGTGTACCAACTTGTACCAGTTGAATTTATATAGAAATAGATAGGTTTTTCAGGATCCTCAAACTCTAGGTAAAGAAGTTGAGCAATAATTAACTCAGTAACATCCATTCCTAGCTGTCTTTTCGCATCATCATCAGAGAATAATGGTAAACCAAGATAGACTATTCTTTCCTTGAGTAAAAGAGAGGGGAGATCTGGGGGAGGGGTCC
Source organism: Prochlorococcus sp. HOT208_60m_813O14 (assembly GCA_002025945.1). Lineage (GTDB taxonomy): Bacteria > Cyanobacteriota > Cyanobacteriia > PCC-6307 > Cyanobiaceae > Prochlorococcus_A. Next base: position 91,910 of record MWOO01000188.1, read on the forward strand.
TCATAACGGTGTTTTCGCCGTAATAAGGAGCAGATACAGTCATTTGTATCACAAAGATTAAGATTTATTTGATTCTAGCTATATTTAGCCCTGTGTCGCTGGTGATTTAAAAGATTTGTTTGACTCAGGATTATTTATCAGTTTTCCAAACACCATTCTTCCAGTGGGAGTTTGTAATGCTCCAGTAATGACAATATCTAATCTGCTTCCCACAAAATTCTTTGCCTCATCAATGACAACCATTGTTCCATCATCTAAATAACCAATTCCTTGCATTTTTTCTTTGCCCTCTCTTACGATTTTTATATTAAGTGATTCTCCTGGCTGTACTTCTGGTCTTAGAGCAATAACCAAATCACTCAAATTCATAACTTTTAATTCTTTAACTTCAGCAATCTGAGAGAGATTATAATCAGCTGTAATTAAAGTTCCTGTCATATCCTCAGTAATTTTCAAAAGTTTTTCATCTACCCCATCACCTTCATACTTTGTTGGATTTATTACAAGTCTTCTACCGTATAAATCTCTTAATTCTTTCAATAACTTAAGACCTCTTCTGCCTTTTGATCTTTTTTCATTACTGCTGGAGTCAGCTAAAGTTTGTAATTCATCAATTACACTTTGAGCAACAATTAATTGCCCTTCTAACAAGCCGCAACTTAATAGCCCATTTATTCTGCCATCAATAATCACACTGGTATCTAGAATTTTTGGACTTGCAGCAGGTAGTATTCCTTCATTAACTAAATATGCATCAGTATTATTTGGATTGAATAATCTCAATAATGTTCTTCCATGGGTATCTGCCAATTTATAACCAAGCACACCAAAGAAAATATTACTTAAAATGGCTGCTAAAGGTTTTGCAAAAAAGACTTCTCTAGGGAATGGAATCAATAATATTGGAGCAAGTAAGAGATTCGCTACGAGTAATCCTAAAATTAATCCAACTGACCTGCTTATTAATAAGTCAGTTGGCATTGTCTTTATTTGATCAAGAAACGTTTTTCTAAGTTGAAGGAAAACAAAACCAGCTGCTAATCCTATGAAAAAACCTATTATCGCTAAAACAATTCTAAAACCTTCTACATTAGAGACCTGTTTGAGTATATCTACTGGCAATAAGTCAACCCCTAGCCATCCTGAAGCAGCTCCGGACAATACAAATAAAATTAATACTAAGGTATCTGTCATATCTATAATCTACTAGGATTTATTAATTGAGTAAATAAGGATTTTATTTTTTTCGATCCTTAATACTTTTTTGGAGCTTAAAAATGAATTTAAATTATGAATAAGTTTCCAAGAAGTGCTTATGTGCACATCCCTTTTTGCCATAGAAGGTGCTTTTATTGCGATTTTGCAGTTATTCCACTAGGGAATAAAGTTGAAACTTTGCAAGGTTATGGGAGCAAAACTGTTAAAGAATATTTGCACTTTTTATACAAAGAAATATTGTCAATTAAGCATAAATCACCTCTTTCGACAATTTATGTAGGTGGTGGGACACCATCAATTTTAGATCCTAAACAAATCAAAGAATTAATAAATCTTTTTAAAGAAAATTATGGAATTGATTATGGCGCTGAAATTACTATGGAGGTTGACCCAGCTAGTTTCAATCAAGATGATCTTCATGGATTCATAAATGCTGGAATAAATAGATTTAGCCTCGGAGTACAAAGTTTTAATAATCAGATACTTCAAAAGTCGGGAAGGCGGCATTTGAGAGAAGATGCTGAGAAATCTTGCTTATTGTTAAAGAGAGAATATGATTCTGGGTTAATAAAAAGCTGGAGCCTAGATTTAATTCAAAATTTGCCACTTAGTGGATTTAATGAATGGAAAGATGACTTAAAAAAAGCTATATCATTTTCGCCTCCACATATATCCATTTACGATTTAAATATTGAAAATGGAACTGTTTTTAAAAAATTAGTTAATTTGGGAAAATTAAAACTTCCAAGTGATGAAGAAGCTTTTAAAAATACTGAATCAACTCATTTAACTTTAAAAGAAGCAGGGTACTCAAGATATGAAATTTCTAATTATTCTCTCCCAAGGCATCAATCGAGACACAATAGAGTTTATTGGAGTGGTTTAGGCTGGTGGAGTTTTGGTCAAGGTTCCACTAGTTCACCTTGGGGGGAAAAGTTTACTAGACCAAGGGTTAGTAGAGAATATAAAGAATGGGTAAATAAACAATATGAACGTAATTTAGATTCATCACTTACTAATAAGGAGTTTATATATAAAGAACTTGATGAAAAAATAATGTTGGGATTAAGACTCAAAGAGGGTGTAGATATCAAAGAATTGTTTAAAGAACAAAACTGGGAAAACAAAAAATTTGAAAGCAACTTCAGAAAATTGCTTAAAGAATGGGAAAGATTTCTTGATAGTGGACTACTAGTAAAAAAGGGGAATAGATTCTTTTTAAGTGAGCCTAGAGGAATGGAACTAAGCAATCAAGTTCTTGTTTCTATGTTTAAGTGGTGTGATGAGATTATTTAAGCCTTTCAGAATCTACCCATTCTTTTAATTTATCCTTGAATAATTTCTGTCCTTCGATAATTGGTTGGCAAAATGGAGGTTGATCATCAGTGAGGCCTAACAAATCTGCAGTAACTCTTACTTGCCCATCGCAATAATTACCTGCTCCGATACCTATTATGGGAATTGTTAAAGAATTTTGTATTTCTTTAGCAAGCAAATCAGGAATATGTTCAAGAACAATTGAAAAACATCCTAATTCTTCAAGAATTGAAGCCTCTTTCTTGATTTTTTCTTGGCTTGCTAAGCTTTCTCCTTGTTTTTTAAATCCAATATTTAGATAGCTTTGTGGTGTAAGACCTATATGCCCCATAACAGGGATTCCCATTCTTATTAATCTGGAAATAACTTTTTGTATTTCTGGTTCAGCTCCTTCTACTTTTACAGCTTTTGCATAAGTGCTCTGAATAATTTTCCCTGCATACTCAACAGCTTTATCCTCTCCACATTGGTAAGTTAGAAAAGGCATATCTGAAACGACTAAAGGTTGTTCCTCAATTTTTTTCTTAAATCCTCTTGAAACAGCATTAGTATGATAAATTATGTTTTCTAAAGTTAATGGCAATGTCGATTTGTATCCTAAGCAGACCATTGCTAATGAATCTCCTACTAGTACGAGATCAACATTTGATTGCTCGGCAATGGATCCTGATATGGAGTCCCAAGCAGTTAGTGCAATGATTTTGCGAGATTTTTTTTTATAATTAACTAGGTCTGAAGGTAACATAATAAATTTATGTATCTTTTTTAATCAAGAATTGCTAATATGTTTTTGACTCGGCCTTTCGCGGTTTTAACGCCTAAACCTGGTCAGGACCGGAAGGTAGCAGCCACAAGGGATGCTTGAGGCAGGCGAGATAACCGAGTCACTCTATTTTACCTTTTAACTTATATCTTTTTTATTTTGCCTTAATCTCAAAAACTCAGGAATACTGGCTCCTGATTCTTTATTTTCGGAAAAATTATATAAGGGTTGATTAGATAATCTGTTTTTTATTCTTTGCTGGTTTAATGGTTGGGTCATTTCAAATCCTGTGGCAATTACAGTAACTTGTATTTCCCCTTCCATTGCATCATCGACCACTGCACCAACAATAATATTTGCTTCTTGATCAACAACATCATAAATAATTTCAGATGCGGAGGTCATGTCTTCTAAAGTCATGTCTTTGCCACCAGTAATATTTATAACGCAGCCTTTAGCTCCATCAATTCTAGCTGCTTCTAATAAAGGACTATTCATTGCCGCCTGGGCTGCCTCTATAGCTCTCGATCTTCCTGAACCTATTCCTATTCCTAGAAGAGCAGTGCCAGCTTCCGTCATAACTGATCTTACGTCTGCAAAATCAACATTAACTAGTCCTGGGCAAGTGATTATGTCACTAATGCCTTTGACGCCCATTCTTAGGACATCATCAGCATTCCTAAATGCTTCTTGAAGGGGAGCTCCTGCTATAACGTCTTTTAATCGGTCATTTGGAATAACTATAAGAGTATCAACGTTTTCAGCTAGTCTTGCGATCCCCTCATCTGCTTGACGCATTCTTCTTTTACCTTCAAAAGAAAAAGGTTTAGTTACTATACCTACTGTTAAAGCACCACTTTGTTTGGCTACTTCTGCAACTACGGGAGCTGCTCCTGTACCAGTTCCTCCACCCATTCCAGCTGCTATAAAAACCAGATCAGATCCTTCTAAAGCTTGTTGAAGCTCTTCTTTGGATTCTTCGGCTGCTTTTTGCCCAATACTTGGATTACCACCTGCACCTAAACCTCTAGTAAGGTTTTGTCCAAGTTGAACCCTACTCTCTGCAGAAGATTGTAGAAGGGCTTGTGCATCGGTATTGAGGACTCTAAATGAAACACCTTCTAGATCACTGTTTATCATTCTATTGACTGCATTACTGCCACCACCACCTACACCAATAACTTCTATTTTGGCGTTTTGGCTTGGAAGGATTTCTCTCGATTGATCAAAGTTTGGATTGTTACCGAAGCTCATCTCTTAATTAGGAATCTAATATTAATATTGGGTGCATTATGAACTTACTGAGCTCATCTGTAGGAATTTGTTGAGGAAAATCCTAAAAATATTTATTTATTAAATATTTTGTTTTGAATGCAAAACCCATATCAACACTACAATAATAAAAAAAATTTACTCAAAATCATTTTTCAAATATTAGGGTTTGAACACTTTTATTTTTGGTTTATTTGGATCAGTAAGATCAATATTATCTATTTTCTCAGAAAAGTTATTTCTCTTAAATTCATTTTTTAAGTTACTGATTATTTGTAACTGATAGTTGATTAGATTTGGATTAAAGCCTAGTAATATAGTTTGTAAATCTTTTTCCTCAACAGTTAGAAAACCATTTGATGAAAAAGAAATTTTGACTATATCGAAATCATAATTTTCTTGGGCTATAAAAATTTTAGATAATACCTTTTTGAATTTTTCTTTCCATCCAAAAACTTTTATCGTTAATCCTTTAAATTTTTTTTCTTCAACATTTTGTTTTTCGATGAAAATCCCATCTTTATCAATAAAGCCAAATATTTTTTCTTTATTCAATAATCTTTCGCCGTAAGCTATTGGTGTTCTTGTATTAACTTTGACTTTCAATCCAAAAGGAAATAATTCTCTGTTAACAGAAATATTCTTGAGTGACAAATTTTGTTTTAACTCTTTTTCTAAAAAATACGTATTAATTAAAATTAATCTTATTGGAAATTTTAAAGATGAATTTTTTACAACATCTTTCTGTGAGAATAATTCACTTCCAGAAATTCTAATGTCCTTAATATTTACCTTTTTTAGTGTTTTTAGGCTTATTAAGCTTGTTGAAAATAAAAATAAAAGTAGTAATAAAAAGCTTCTATTGTTTATTTTTTGTTCGTATTTCACAAATCACATCTAGCTTTTTCCATCAATTGCTCCATCCATTCTCTGGCCTGGTCTGCATCTGAAAATGGCACATCCATTTCTTTCCCATCGCCTACTAATCTCAACCTGCATTTCCCTTGAGATTCATTTGTAAGGGGAGCTTCTCCTGAAGTTAGAGCCATTAATTCAACTAACTCTAGTTTCTTAATTGTGAAACTATCTTTTTCTTCAAATGTACCAGCTTCAAATGCACTCCACTTTAATTCCCCATCTTTTAAGGATGCTGCACCTGAACTATCTAACTTGCAAAGTTCAGAACCACTGGCCCAGTTCCTAAAAAGATTTTGCCTTCTTCTTTCTAACCATCCTAGAGCAGTTAATAATATAAAGATAAAAAGCAATGGTAACCAAAGAAGTCCATGCAACATTTGATTTGAATTATAAATCTAGAGATATATCTACTAGTTTAGCCACAAGTTGTTCAATATTTAAACCTGAAGCTTTCCAAAGCATTGGAAACATACTGTTTTTTGTAAAACCAGGTATTGTATTTATTTCATTTAACAAAATTTTATTTGAAGATTTTTCTAAAAAGAAATCTACTCTTGCAAAACCGAAAATATTTAGTGCTTTACAACTTTGAATAGCAATTTCTTTAATTTCTTTTGTAACTTTAGAATCTATTTCAGCTGGGATAGTTATTTGATTATCTGAGTAATATTTTGAATCGTAATCATACCAATCACTTTCATAAATTACTTCGCCTATCTCTGAGCTTAAGAGTTTTGACTTCCCAATTATTCCGCATTCAATCTCCCTTACTTCTAAACCTTCCTCTACTAGGATTCTTTGATCTATTCCCCAAGCCTTTTCTAAAGCTTGTAATATTTCTGATTCATTTTTGACTTTGGAGATGCCAAGAGATGATCCGGAGTTCGATGGTTTAACAAAAACAGGAAATTTTAATTTTTTTAAAATTTCATTAATTATTTTATTTTTTACTTCCTTATCATTGAGATCTTCATTTTGAAAAACTAGATAATTAACTTGTGGAAGTTTAAGATTTGAGAAAATTGTTTTCATCAAAATTTTATCCATTCCAAGTGCAGAGCCAATAATTCCACATCCGACTAAAGGCTTCTTTGTAAATCTAAGTAAGCCATGAATTGATCCGTCTTCACCATTAAATCCATGCAAAAGAGGAAACCAAACATCAATATTTTGAAATTCAATTCCATCAAGGAAGTTAATTTTTTTCTGATTAAAAATTTCTTGTTTATTTGTTTTATTGTTTTCAATTCTACCGATTAGTATCTTTTCTGAGAGATGACTATCAAGCCAATCTCCATATTTGTTTATGTAAAAGGTTTTAACTGTGTAGCGTTCTTTGTTTATTTCTGAATTAAATGCTTGAAAAACTGTTTTTGCAGAGGATATCGATACTTCATGCTCATTGGAATTCCCACCAAATATAAACCAATACATTTTTTTTGCCCCCCTATCATTTAAAAAGATTTTAAATAAAGTTCTCCTGTTAAAGAAAAAGGTCTTGCTTCATTTATTTTGACATCTATCTCATCTCCCAATGAAAAATTAAAATTAATGTTTTTGGGAATCTCTACGAAAGTTAATCTATTTGTTCTAGTTCTACCCATAATTTGCGAGGAATTTTTTGGATTTAAACCCTCAATTAAAACGCTTTCAACATTGTTGATGTATCTTTGATTTCTGGTCCGAGCAGTTTTTTCGACTAAATCATTAATTTCTTGTAATCTAGCTTTTTTTACCACTTCAGAAAGTTGATTCGACCAAACTGCTGCAGGCGTATTTGGTCTTGGAGAATATGCTGCCGTATTTACTTGATCAAAACCAATTTCTGATATTAGCTTTAATGTATCTTGATATTGTTGTTCGGTTTCTCCTGGGAAAGCAACTATTGCGTCAGCTGTGATTGATGCATCTGGCATTAATGACCTTATATTCTCGATAATATTTTTATACTTTTTAATAGTATATCCCCTTGACATTTGTTTTAAGATTTCATCATTTCCGCTTTGGAAGGGAATATGGAAATGTTCGCAGACTTTATCAAGTTCATAACAAGCTTGAATCAACCTTTTTGAAAAATATCTTGGATGACTAGTAGCAAATCTTATTCTGCGAATTCCTTTAACATCATGAATATAATATAAAAGATCAGTTAGAGTATTCTCTTTTCTCCCCTCTTTTGTAGTTCCTGGAAGGTCTCTACCATAAGCATCAATATTTTGACCCAAAAGAGTAATTTCTTTAAAGTTATCATGAGCTAATTTTTGGATCTCACTTTTTATCGCATTTGGATATCTTGATTGCTCTTTTCCTCTTACAGAGGGGACTACACAATATGAACATCTTTCATTACATCCATAAATGATATTAACCCAGCCACAAATAGAGCTTTCTCTTCTGGCACTCGTTATGTCTTCAGAAATGAAGGTTTCTTCTGTAGCGGCAACTTGATTTCCTAAATCAACTTTTCCCAGAAGATTCTCAAGATTATTTACGTGTTGAGGCCCCATAACAAGATCAAGTTCTGGGACTCTTCTTAATAAGGACTCTCCCTCTTGCTGCGCAAGACAACCTGCAACAACAAGTTTTAAGTTGGGTGTTTTGTGCTTTCTTTTTGCTTGTCTTCCTAGAAAGCTATAAACTTTTTGCTCCGCATTATCTCTGATTGTGCATGTATTGTACAAGACCAAATCTGCATTTAATTCATTATCTGCTCTGGTATATCCCATCTTCTCTAATGTCCCAGCCATTCTCTCAGAATCAGCCTTGTTCATTTGGCATCCAAATGTGGTTATCCAATAACTGCCAGTAGTTGAATTCTTTTGAGATTGTTTTTCGCCTGATTTTGTTTTTGTTAGCACTTTGCTAGGAATTTTTTATGATTCTTTAATTCAAAATTACAAGTTAAATAATTTTGCTGCAATATTTTTGAGGGCGAGCGAGGGGATTCGAACCCCCGAATAGCGGCGCCACAAGCCGCTGCCTTAACCACTTGGCGACGCCCGCCGCACATTTATAAATCTAACAACTCAAGGGTAACTTTACATAGTTATTTTATCTTTTAGCGAAATTTGAATTATTTTCTAATTCAGTAAAGTTTTCTAATGTTTTAAAATAAAAGAAAATTAAAATAAAAATTTGAGTAATTCTGGCACAGCTGAGGTTCTTATTCCCAGAAGCCTTTGTTTAATAGAAGATTTTGATAACCTCATTATTGATGTAGAGGATTTATGTTCAGTTTCCATAAGTTGGGAGGATGGATTAGTTTCTGAGTTAAGGCCCTTAGAAAATAAAGTTACAAAACCAAAAAATATTTTATTTCCAAGATTTGTTGAAACGCACTCGCATTTTGATAAATCATTTATATGGGCAGAATTTCCTAATCTGGAATCAAACTATGGAGGCGCATTATCAGTAAATCTTGAAGAACATAAAACTAGAACTATAGAAAAGGTTCTTGAAAGAGTTGAGAAATCTTTAAAACTTGCCATACAAAACGGATACCGAGCTATTAGAAGTCATATTGATACATACAAAAGTCAATCTATTGATATTTGGATTGAACTTTTTGAATTACAAAAAAAATTTTCATCTGAGTTGACTCTACAATTCGTTGCTCTAGCTCCATTGGAATTCTGGGATACAGCTAATGGAGAAGAGTTGGCAAAAATATTGTCCTCTAATGGAGGTATTTTAGGAGGTGTTATTGTACCCCCTTTTAATAAAAAAATTATAAGCAAATTTCTTGCAAAGATGCTTCTCCTTGCTAGTAAATATAAATTAGAAATTGATTTGCATATAGATGAGTCAAGTATTGAGCCTGGAGCGGGAATAAAAGTTTTATTAGAAACAATCGAAAATTTAAAAATTAATAGTATTCCAATCACATGTAGTCATTTGAGTAGTCTTATTTATCTAAGTCATAGAGAGATTTTAAATTTAGGGGAAAAATTGACTGAGAAAAATATTAAGGTTATTGCTTTACCCCTAACAAATTTTTGGCTGCTCAATCGAAGTAATAAAAATACATCACTACAAAGACCAGTTGCGCCAATAAAGCAATTACAAAAATCGCATGTTGATGTATCTCTGGGGACTGATAACGTTCAAGACCCTTGGTACCCATTTGGTAATTTTGATCCTTTTTATATGTTGTCTTGCTCTATACCTATGCTTCAACTAAATCCCTGGGACAGAATGACTCTATCTTCTATTTTTTTAGCTCCAAGCAGATTATTAAACTTAAAATGGGATGGTTTAATTAAAAAGGGTTGTCCTGCTGACTTTGTGATTTTAGATGCACAAAGATGGGCAGATGTTTTTTCGAGTACCTTAAAGAGAAAAGTGTTTATAAAAGGCGATTTATATTGCTAATCGGCTAATTTATATACAAAACAATAAAAATTTTATTAATGAAATCAAATAGTCTCAGATTTATAGACAAATTTAGGGAAGTCAACAACTTAGAGATTATTGAAAGCCAATCTGACATAAGAAGACTTTCAAAAGATTTTTATAACTACTCTCCAATCCTTACTGAAAAATTAGACGAATGTATTGCTGATTTGGTGGTAAGACCTAGTGATCACAAAGCGGTAAAGGAAGTAGCAGAAATTTGTTGGGAATTTTCTATCCCAATTACTTTAAGGGGTTCAGGTACAGGTAATTATGGACAAGCTGTCCCATTGTTTAAAGGAGTTGTAATGCAGATGAGTCACTTTAATAAGTTAGAAGAATTTGATCCAGATACAGGTTTTGTAAAAGTACAGTCTGGCTGTGTTATGGGAGATTTGAATAAACAATTAGAGAAATATGGAAGGGAATTGAGATTGCTTCCTAGTACTTGGAGAACTGCAACAATTGGAGGTTTTATTGCAGGTGGATCAGGAGGTATTGGGTCTATTAGGTGGGGATTTTTAAGAGATCCAGGAAATCTTATTGGTTTAGAGGCAGTAACGATGAATGAAAAACCTGTATTATTAAAGTTTGATGCTGAAGAATCCGAACCTCTAAATCATGCTTATGGGACTAATGGAATAATTACTTCTTTATTACTTGCTACTGATATCAAACGTAAGTGGTATTCAATAGTTATCGACTGTATTGAATTTGAAAAAACAATAGAAATATTGAAAACTCTTACGAGCGCAGCAATTGATCTGAAATTAGGAGCAATTCTTGAAGAAGAAATTGTAGATCAAATGCCAAAATGGTTTAAAAGTAACTCCAGAAGTCACAAGATATTAATTCAATCTACTCTTGGAGGAATAAAAACTATTGAGCTAATTTGTAAAAAATTTAAAGTCGAATCTACCCTACTTGGGGAAGAAGAAAAGCTCGTCAATGGAATTTCTGAAGTCGTATGGAATCATACAACTCTTCATATGAGGTCTAGGGATAAAAATTGGACGTATTTACAGATGCTTTTGCCTCTTAATAATGAACTAGAATTAATTAATTTTTTGAGAAAAAAATGGGGTAGAAAAGTTCTTTGGCATTTAGAGGCAGTTTCTCAACAAGGATCACCGCGATTAGCGGCTTTGCCTGTATTAAAGTGGAATGGGGCAGAAGAACTAAATGAAATAATGGAGGATTGCAAGAAACTTGGTGCTTTTATTTTTAATCCTCATGTTTTAACAGTTGAAGGCGGAGGTCTCGGAGTGGTGGATGCAGATCAAGTAAAAGCGAAATTAAGATTTGATCCTAAAGGGCTATTAAATCCAGGAAAATTGGAAGGTTGGGAAGTAAAAGAACAATTTAAAATTTAACATTTCTGTTTATTCGCAAATTTAATAAATTCAGCAACTAAAAAAATAGAACCTGTTAGAACAGGATGATTAGGTGGCCATTTTTCCAGGGAAAATAAATACTCAATGGCAAGTTCAAATGTTTTAAATTCAATTGTTTTTTGAAAGTCAATTTCTTTAATCTGAGAAAGATCATTTAATTGCCAACTAGGTTGGTTTGGAACTGGCACAAGTAATAAGCGATCATTTTTCTTTAGAAGTGTTTTTAAAATTGCGTAAATATCTTTTTGTCTTTGGACACCTAAAATCCAATAAATTCCTTTATCTTCATTCTCCCAATTACTTCGCTCATTAGAGAGTGCTATTGCAGCAGGATAATTATGCGCACAATCTACAAGAATTTCTTTGTTGTAATAATTTATTATTTCTAGCCTTCCGTTCCAAGTTGTTTTTTTAAGACCTTCAGATATGTGTTTTTCTTTGATATTAAATCCCAAATTATTGAGCGCTTCAATTGCTCCAACTGCTACTGAAGCATTTTGCTTTTGAAAAATCCCTTTTAATCCAAGCTCATAGCTTTTTGAAATTGAATCTTTCCAAATAATTTCTGCTCCTACCTCTTTAACTTTTTTGTTTATTAAATTTTCAACTTCACTATTTTGATTGCATGAGATGACAATTGAGTTTTTCTCAATAACTGCTAATTTTTCTTCGGCAATTTTTTCAATCGTATCTCCAAGAAATTCTTTATGGTCTAAGCCAATATTCCCAATAGCAATGATTGGTCTAGATTTATGGGCTGTTGTCGCGTCTAATCGTCCCCCTAATCCAGCTTCAAGAATGAGTAATTCCACTTTTTTATGGTCAAAAAAATTTAGTGCGCAGCAAATAATTTTTTCAAAAGGAGTTAATTCAAATGTTGAAAATTTTTTTTCTATTAATCTAAAGATTTTTTCAAAATCAGTTTTATTAATATTTTTTTTATTAATTCTAATCCTCTCGCATACATCCAAAAGATGAGGAGATGTCGTTACACCGAAATTCCTTTTACCTTCAAAAAGTATACTTTCCAAATATGCCGCGATTGATCCTTTCCCATTGGTTCCAATAATCTGTATCGCAGGGATATTCTCGCAAGGATTACCAAGTTCTTGAAGTACTTTTTTAATTCTTGATAAACCTAACTTGATATTATCCCTTTCATATTTCGGAGATAATAATTCAAAGGTTTTTAAATTTGCATTTTTCAAAATTTTAATTGCTATAACTTTTCAAAAATTGAATTTAGCTTATCCAAAAGAATATTAATTTCTCTTCGAGAAATAACTAATGGTGGGACAATCCTTACAACATTTCCTCCTGCAGGAACTACCAGTAATCCTTTATCAAAAGCTTTTAATGTAATTTTTTTTGCATCAGCATAATCATCATTTATCACAAGACCTTGCATTAAACCTAAACCTCTTTTCCCGCTTATAATAGTTGGAAATTTTTTTGACAATTCTTCAAACCCAGCACTTAATTGTTCCCCTCTTAGATAAACATTATTGATAATATTTCTTCTATTTATTTCTTCTAATACAGTTAGGGCAGCTTTACAAGCGAATGGGTTCCCTCCAAAAGTGCTTGCATGATCCCCTGGAGAAAAAATGTTGGCTTTTTCTTTTACCAATAATGCTCCAATTGCATGACCTCCTCCTAATCCTTTAGCAAGGGTGAATCCATCAGGTTCAATTCCTAAATTCTCATAACCCCACATTTTCCCAGTTCGACCTACTCCACTTTGGACCTCATCTAAAATGAGAAGAGAATTATATTTATCACATATTTCTCTCAGGCTTTTAAAAAATATTTTACTTCCAGGAATTACGCCGCCTTCGCCTTGTATTGGTTCAACTAAAACGCCGGAAATTTTTTGATCATTATTTTCACACTCTTCAAATAATTTTTTTACCGAATCAAAATTGTTAAATTTAAAAAATTTGAACCCTTGAATCATTGGTTCGAAACCTTTTTGATATTTTGGTTGTCCAGTGGCACTCAAGGCCGCAAGCGTCCTTCCATGGAAGCTGGACTCTGCTGCAAGAATAATTGATTCTTTACCTTTATTGGTTTTATTTCCATATTTTTTAATTAATTTAATTGCTGATTCATTTGCTTCCGCACCACTATTACAGAAGAATACGCTTTTGGCACAACTCATATTCGTTAAAGTTCTGCTTAATTGTTCTTGTTCTTCAATGTTGTAGAGATTAGAAATGTGCTGAATCTTTTTTAGTTGAGTTGATAACCTTCTTCTTAAAACTCTGTCGCTATGTCCAAGACTACAAGTTGCTATACCAGCGACTGCATCAAGATACCTTTTACCTGTTTTGTCCCATAGCCAACAACCTTTTCCTTTTTTGAAAGTTACATCGAATCGACTATAGGTATTCATTAAAGTGGGAGCGGTCGGACTTGAACCGACATACCCGAAGGTGCCGCATTTTGAGTGCGGTGCGTCTACCAATTCCACCACGCCTCCCATGGCTTTTGAAAAAATGAACTTTTTTATTATAACAAAAATCAACTTGTTGACTATTGTATTGGTCAAGGAACAGCGATCAAGATAACGTTTGTTAATACTTAATCTTTTCGATAAATTCATAGAATTATTTATTGCATTTGCTGACAAGAAATGAGGGGGAGGAAAGAATTTAAACATTTCTGATACATTTTTGTAGTTAAATACGCTTAAAAGTCTTTCGTGAAAGCAGATAGCTTCATGATTAGTAATATTGTGTTATATTTAATAAAAAAAGCAAATGTCTAAAACTCAAGCTAAAAAATTATCCTTTAAATTTGTCCCTTACCTTTTTATTGCAGTAACTATACTTACAACATTCGGATCAAATAGTGGAACTTGGGCATGAACGAATTCAAATTTAATGGTTTAAATAAAATTTGGTCTAATCGCTTTCTAGTTTTGTTTATATTATTTTTGGGTTGTATTTCACTAATCAATATTGCTTACGTTTGAATCAATTTTCTTAGTTTTAAAAATATATTTGGAAAATACTAAGCTGCTTCGAGTTTTGAAAGATTCTCAGATCTTGGTTCAATTTTATATCCATTCTCTTCAAAAGTATTTTTACTGATTTCTCTAATTATTTTTACACCTAAATTTTTTAGTTTTAATTCAAAATTTTCATAACCTCTATCTAGATGTTCTAATCCATAGAAATTACTACTACCTTTTGCAATGATTCCTGCAATTATTAATGCAGCTGATGACCTTAAATCTGAGCCAACTAGATGCATCCCATTAATTGTTTGAACACCTTTGATGTGAGCTACGTTTTTGTTTAGTTTTATACTGGCGCCCATTTCGTTAAGTAAATAAATATGATTCATTCTGTTTTCGAAAATTGTTTCAGTTATCTTTGATTCACCATTCGCGATTGTCATTAGAGTTGTAAATGGTGCCTGCAAATCAGTAGGAAACCCTGGAAAAGGAGCTGTTTCAATATCTACTCCTTTAATCTCTGTACTCTTGATAGAAATCGAATTACCTTTAATCGTAATTTTACTCCCACTCTCTTTAAGCTTATTAGTGACAGCTTCAAGATGATGAGGGATTACTGGATAAATTGTTATTGAAGAGGAAGTTGCAGCAGCAGCTATTAGAAAAGTTCCAGCTTCTATTCGGTCTGGAATTACTTTATGGGTACATCCGCCAAGCTTATTAACACCATCAATAATAATTGTTTCTTTACCGGAGTCATAAATTTTTGCCCCCATTTTATTAAGCATTTGGCATAAATCTTGAACTTCAGGTTCTCTAGCAGCATTTTCAATAGTGGTTCTTCCTTTAGCTAAAGATGCTGCCATTATTAAAGTTTCAGTCGCACCTACACTTGGACAAGTTAATTTAATATGAGTGCCATGAAGTCTATTTTTGTTACCCTTTGTTTTTGCCTTTACAATTCCCTCTTCAATAATAATGTCTGCTCCTAGTGCGATTAATCCATTAATGTGCTCGTCTATTGGCCTTGAACCAATATTGCATCCACCTGGTAACGGTACTTGAGCTTCTCCAAATTTAGTTAATAGTGCACCTATACAAAAGAAACTAGCTCTTAATCCTTTAACAAGTTCATATGGAAGTTCTTTAATCGAAATAGTTGTTGGATCTATTTCAAGTTGGTTTTTTTTACGAACTAAATTCACTCCTAAATTCTTTAAGATATTCCCCATCTTTTCAATATCAGTGAGAAAAGGTACATTTTCAATAATTATTTTTTCATTAGTTAGCAATGATGAGGCTAATAATACTAAGGCGGAATTCTTCGCACCACTTATTTCAACTATTCCATTTAACTTGCCTTGGCCAAGAATCTTTAAATTTTGCGATTTAAGATATGACTTCGTTTTGCTTCCGCAAATCATTAAGACTTAATTTATTAGATTCATCATGACAAACTAATAATATTAAGTCCACCCTATGTAACGTCATGAATATTAATTTAAAGTGAAAATGTATTTTTTGATTTCTTGGGAGATAAAAATTTAATAAATAATTGATCAAAATATTTATGTAATTAAAATATAGTTGATAACAAATTTTTCAAATTACTCATAGAAAATACTTTTTTAAAAATAACTAGTAAAAACAATAATCTAGTTAAAAGATTTAGATCATTTAAAAGAGGGTCATCTCCAAAAGATCAAGACTTTTTTTGCATAGAGGGTACACATCTCATGGAAGAATTGCTGAAGTCTGGAAAAAATCCCTCTAAGATTTTAGTTACCGAAAAATGGCTAAGAAAAAATCAAAATCTAAGCAAAAAATTTCATGAGTCATTATTAAATATTGTCACAGAGGAAGTCTTGTCATCTGCAATTTCTACAATTAATCCAGATGGGATAGCAGCTTTAGTAGAGATTTCAGCAATACCTAATTATCAATTTAATAGAAAAGATGATTTTGTTCTTGTCCTCGACAGAATTCAAGATCCTGGGAATATGGGTAATCTATTTAGAACCGCTTTAGCTGCGGGTGTTAATGCAATTTTTTTAGCTGGAGGTGCGCACCCACTAGGCCAAAAGGTATTAAGAGCATCCTCAGGTGCAGTTTTTCATCTGCCATTTTTAAGATTTGATGGAATTGAAGAAGAAATATTAAATTCTTTACTTAATTCTTTGTCTGAATTATCAAATGTAGGATTTAAGATTTTCTCTACTAGTAGCCATAATGAGAGTTTAAAAAAACCTTCAAAACCTTACTGGGAAGTTGATTGGTCTAGACGTACCGCATTAATTTTGGGTAATGAAGGTCAAGGTATTCATAAGAAAATTCAAGAAGCTTTTAATGAAACAATTACAATTCCGCATAGTGAGATTGTAGAATCATTGAATGTGGCTTGTGTTGCAGTTCCGTTATTACTAGAACGAAAAAGAGTCGCATACACCTCTAAATAAATAAATAAAAAGTGACTGATTCAAGTTTTGATTTTGATTTAATCGTAATAGGTGCAGGATATGGAGGTTTTGATGCCGCTAAACATGCTGCTGGTAAGGGACTGAAAGTCGCAATAGTAGAATCCTCTGATATGGGAGGTACTTGTGTTAACAAGGGTTGTGTTCCATCTAAAGCTCTTTTAGCTGCAAGTGGAAAAGTTAGAGAAATAGCTAATTATGAACATTTAGCTAAATTCGGTATACATGCTTCACCAGTAAGGTTCGAGAGATCAAAAATTGCAGATCATGCAAATAATTTAGTTTTAAATGTTAGAGAAAATTTAACAAAAACTCTTAAAAGGAGTGGAGTTGAAATTATTTTAGGCATTGGCAGAATTGAAGGAAATCAAAAAGTAGGTGTAAGAGATAAAAACGGAATTGATAAAATTTTCACATGTAAGAATATTGTTATAGCAACAGGCTCTTCTCCTTTTGTGCCCCGTGGAATAACTTTGGATAATAGGACCGTATTTACTAGCGATGATGCGGTTAAACTTGAGTGGCTTCCAAGATGGATAGCAATTATTGGAAGCGGATATATAGGACTAGAATTTGCTGATGTTTATACCGCGCTTGGTTGTGAAGTTACCATGATCGAGGCTTTAGAAAATATTATGCCAACATTTGATCCAGACATCACTAAAATTGCTAAGAAGAACCTTATTCAAGCAAGAGATATAGACACAAAATCAAATGTCTTTGCGACAAAAATAACACCTGGATGCCCTGTAAAAATAGAACTGACAGACGCAAAATCTAAGGAAGTTGTAGAAACTTTGGAAGTTGATGCTGTACTGGTTGCAACTGGTAGAAGTCCTAATAGTGATAACTTAAATCTTGATTCTGTTGGTATCGAAACAGTAAAAGGTTTCATTCCTGTAGATGATCAAATGAGAGTTAAGAATGGTGATGAAATAATACCTAACATTTGGGCTGTTGGAGATGTAACGGGCAAACTAATGCTTGCCCATACAGCTGCAGCGCAAGGTACTATTGCTGTTGATAATATTTGCGGTGGTAATGTCGAAATTAACTATAAAAGTATCCCCGCAGCAACCTTTACTCACCCAGAGATAAGTTCAGTTGGTCTCTCTGAAGTTGAAGCTAAAGAGATATCTACAAAAGAAAATTTTACTTTGGGAGTTGTCAAAAGTTTCTTTAAGGCTAATTCAAAAGCATTGGCTGAATTAGAGAGTGATGGATTGCTAAAGTTGATTTTCAATAAAGATAATGGGAAAGTATTAGGGGCTCATATTTTTGGGTTACATGCAGCTGACTTAATTCAAGAAATTTCGAACGCTATTTCAAGGAACCAAGATGTAATTGCATTATCTAAAGAAGTTCATACTCATCCTACACTTAGTGAAGTAGTTGAGGTCGCATATAAACAGGCGGCTTCTCAAATAAAATAATATCTTAAATTAATGGAGATAAGACGCAGACCACCAAATCCAACAGTAAGGGTAGAAAATTTAGAATATGCTGTACCTCATAGGGAAGCACAAGCAAAAAACATTCTGGAAGAAATTGTATGGCACAAAAATATTGAAATTAAGAATTTTAAAAAAGTAGTCTCTTTAGAAGATCTCATCAAAAAGATTGAAAAAATTCCTGCTCCCAAAGATTTTTACAAAAATATCTTGGAGTCAAAAATAAAACCAGGAGTTATTGCTGAAATAAAAAAAGCTAGTCCGAGTAAAGGAGTTATTAGAAAAGATTTTAACCCTGAAGAAATAGCAATTTGTTATGAAGGATTAGGTGCGTCATGTATCTCAGTACTTACCGATAAAAGGTTTTTTCAAGGTAGTTATGAAATACTCGAAACTGTAAGGAAATCAACTAATCTCCCTCTACTCTGCAAAGATTTTATTATTTCTGCTTATCAGATTTATAAAGCAAGGGTATCTGGTGCTGATGCAATATTATTAATCGCTGCGATTTTAAGTGATGATGATTTAATTTATTTAAAGAAAATAGCTAATAATTTAAAGATGAGTGTTCTTGTTGAAGTCCATAACTCTAATGAATTAGAAAGGATTCTAAAGTTAAAATCTTTTAATTTGATTGGAATAAATAATAGGGATTTAAAGACTTTTAAAACGGATTTAAAAACATCAAAAGAATTGATGAATACATATGCAGATATATTTTTAAAACAAAATATTATTCCTATAAGTGAATCTGGAATTAATTGTGCCGAAGATTTAGAATCGCTTAGATCTATTGGAATCATGGGAGTATTAATTGGTGAAACTTTTATGAGAGAAACTGATATTGAACAATCTTTCAAGAAATTATTTAACGCAATTTAATTTTGACTTCAAATCTTGCTATAAAATTTAATAAACAGAGTTGTATTGAATATATATGCAGGCAGTAATTTTAACAGGTATAGTTGCAGGATTTGTGCATGTTGTTAGTGGCGCTGATCATCTAATTGCCATGGCACCAGCAGCGATTAGTAATCCTAAAAAAGCTCTTAAAAATAGTTTCTCATGGGGCTTAGGACACTCTTCAGGAGTTCTCTTGTTAGCTTTTCTAGCGATTTTTATTAAGGATATTACGCCATTAAACAAATTTTCTAATATTGCCGAATTACTAGTTGGAATTTCTCTTATAATTGTGGGAATATTTGCAATAAAAAATTCTTTTCAATTAAGTATCCACTCACATTCCCATAAGCATGAGAATGGAATTGCCCATCGTCACTTTCACTTTCATGTTAAGGAACCAAAAAAAAATAATAAGCACTCACATGCTTTGACAGGTTTAGGATTGGTTCACGGTATAGCTGGAGGTTCACATTTTCTTGCAGTTCTTCCTGCTTTAGCACTACCTTTAACAAGCGCTTTCTTATATTTAATTTCATATTTGATTGGTTCACTAATAAGTATGAATCTTTTTACTTGTTTAATATCTTTTACCACCTTTAAAGCAAGTCAAAAATTTATTAAAAGATTAATAGCTGTAGCAGGAGGGCTTTCCTTCTCTTTTGGATTATTTTGGATTCAAAGAAGTGCTTCTGTTTTTTTGAATTAAAAAATTTTTTAATTTAGGAATAATTAATTTAGAGGTTACAATCCCAATTATTTTTTCGTTATTGATTAATCCAAATTTATTACTATCTTCGCTAAATTCAATATTATCGCCAATAACCTCAATATTATTTTGATTTACTGAATTTATCCTTTTTATTAGGTTTTTATTTTTAACTGGATGATTAAAAATAACTATTTGTCGATTTTTTAGTATTGATTTATTATTTTTATATTTTTTAAAAAATACAATATCCCCTTCTTTTAGGTAAGGTAACATCGATTCACCACTAATAATGGCAGTTTTTCTTAAACCTAAAAAAAATAAAATAAAATCAAAAAAACTTTTGAAAATAACTCTGATTAACTTGCTTTTACAAAGGCGTCTGATCTTCCTTTTGAAGCCCAGAAAATATTATGAATTTTTTCTACATAAATCATGAGTTCTTCAGCTTGTGCTAAGTCAATATTAACTTTGCATGCACTGCATAATTTGGCCGCCTTCCAAATGGTTTCATGTAAGTCTGGGTAAGTTTCTAAGTGAACTGGTTTAAAGTAATCTGTCCACAAAATTAGAATCTCTTTCTTTGTTTCTTTTGCTTGCTCTTCTTTAACTGCAACATATCTAGAAAATGTATTACTGTATGCTGCCCACTCTGCTGAATCAGTGCTAGAAGGAGCTTCTAATGCAATAAGTTTTTTTGTCATTGATAAAACTGCTTCAGCTGCAACTCTCGTAGATGCTGGATCGTAAACACCACAAGGACCATCGCAGTGAGCATGGACTTTCATTGGGGATTTTTTATCTAGAAAAGAATTGATGAATTTACTTAACATTTCAAATATTTGGTGTTGTATATATATTACTTGGAGATTAACTAAATTGAAAAGTCTTAGATATTTTTCTTACTTTATTTAATTGACTTTTAATAATTCAACTTCAAATATTAAAGTCGCATTAGCAGGTATTACATTTCCAGCCCCTCTTGATCCGTATCCAAGTTCTGGAGGTATTGTTAATTTTCTTTTGCCTCCAACTTTCATGCCTGCTACACCTTCGTCCCAACCTTTTATTACTCGTCCAGCACCCAAGGGAAAGCTGAATGGAGCTCTGCCGATACTGGTATCAAATTGTGTACCGTCTTCTAGTGTTCCTGTGTAATTTACAGTAACTGTTTGCCCAGCACTAGCCTCATTCCCTTCTCCGTTTACGATATCTGCAATAATTAGACCACTTTCTGTAGTCCTTGAATTGTTGTCTGATGGTGTTTCTTCTGCCATAGCGAAAAGTATAGGATTTGGATCAGATGGGTCTAGTTCAAATAAATTATTATTTGAGACATTTGATGATTTTGCAACAGGTGTTCTTTGAACTGACTGAGTCTCTGATTCAGCAGCATTAACAACTTGAGGTGAATTAAATTGACTGAAAAGAGTTAATGAAACACAAAAAACAAAAACTGCAAAACTGATAAAGACTTCTTTCACTTAAATTTTGAAAGTTACTAAAACTTAGTTTACAGAATGAAGGTACAATAAATGGGTCATTATAAATTTAATTTCGTAATTTTAGATTGTTAATCCCAACTCAATTTAAAAGTCTAAGACAATATTTTTACCCTTGTTTAGGAGGGATTTTAGGAGGAATTTCAGTTTCAACTCATTTTTGGTTGATTTTTATGCCGATATCATTATTTATTTTATGGAAGGGAAGTGAAAGGAGAATAGCAAATTTTTGTTGGGGTTTTTTCTTTATCTTGATAAGTCATTCTTGGCTTTATGATCTTCATCCATTAACATGGCTAGGTTTTTCATGGCTTACGAGTTTAATAATCACAATTTTAATATTATTATTTTGCTCTTTTTTGGGTGGGATATTAGTTTATTTATGGGGATTGTTAGTTGAAATCATTCTCTGGAAAGAAGATGTTTTCAGAATGAAAATATTACCTTTAACAGTAAAAGTATTTTTTTTATCTTTGACTTGGGGGATTGGTGAATTGATACTTTCTCAAACACCTTTTTTTTGGATAGGTTTAGGCGAGAGTCTTGTTCCAGGTGATATTTATCTTGCTGGTTTGGCAAGATGGATTGGCGCTAGTGGTTTATGCGTATTACAAATATTGATTGGATTTTGGATATTTTTTAGTCACGGTAGATGGGCAAGAAAACTTTATTTTAAAAAAATAATTATTTTCGGGCTTTTTATTATTTTTTTCTTACATCTATTTGGGGGATTAACAACTTCAATTAAAAGAAATTATGAATATCCTGTGGCTATTTGGCAAACCAACCTCCCAACAAGAGAAAAATTAAAAATAGATGATGAATTTATTAAAGAAAAACAATCTATTGCTCAAAAGTATGCTTTAGCCAATCAAGTAAAACTTCTCGTTGCTCCTGAAGGGACTCTATATAATAATTTTTATTTATCTAAAGGCTTTAAGGTTAATACCTTGGCAGGAGGTTTCAGAAATTCTAATAATGAGTTAAGAAGTTCTTTACTCGGATTTCAAATTGGAGATAAATCTTTCACCTCATTTATTGATAAAAATAGACTTGTTCCATTAGGTGAAGAAATACCAAGATTTCTAGATAGTTTTTCAAGAGGATTATCTGCAGTAGGCGGAATTAAACCAGGCTCAAATTCAAGATTTTTTGATCCTAAATTTACAAAACCTTTAGCAGTGGCTATTTGTTATGAAATTAGTGATGGATTGAAAATAAGGAAGGCTATTAATAGCGGTGCAAAACTAATAATAACTGCAGCAAATTTAGATCCTTATCCAACTAAGCTTTATAATCAATTCCTGTCTTTGGCAAGATTGAGAAGTATTGAAAATAAAAAAGATAATCTACTTGTATCAAACACTGGTCCTTCTGGTTTAGTTAATGATGATGGGAAAATAATTCAACTTCTAGATTTAAATGTGGAGCAAAAAGAAGTAGTTTTCCCAAATTTTTCATCCGATAAGACCTTCTATACAAAATTTGGAGATAAACCTATTTTGTTATTGTTTATATTTTTTATGGGATTAAATTTCTTTTTGAAAATTAATTAATTAATCCGCCACCTAATAAAATTTCTCCTTTATAAAAAACTGCAGCTTGTCCAGGTGTTACCGAACTTTGACTTTCTTCAAAAATTAATTTAAATGTTGTAGTTTGATTATCTGAATTTTTCAAAGGTATTAAAGTTCCTTTTACTGGATGACTTCTATATCTGATTTGTGCTTCTACTTCTATCTCTTGTTTAGGTTCTTCGATTGAGACCCAGTTAACCTTACTAATTATTGCTTCTCTATTAAATAGATCACTTTTATCTGCTACATAAACTATGTTTTTTACTCTGTTTAAACTTTTTACAAATAATGGCTTCGGCCAAGCAATGCCCAACCCTTTTCTTTGACCTACTGTAAAGTGCTGAATACCATTGTGCTTTCCAAGGACTTCCCCATTTATATGCACAATTTTTCCTTCTTTGGGTTCAATGTGTTTGTCGATAAATCTCTGCATTGATCCATAATGCTCAACTAAACATAAATCTTGACTTTCTGGTTTGTGAGCAGTTCTGAGGCCTAATCTAAGGGCTTCCTTTCTTGTTTCTTCTTTTTTCATTTCACCAAGAGGAAATTCTAATCTGCTTAGTACTTCTTGTGAAAGAGAATAAAGAAAATAACTTTGGTCTTTGTTTTCGTCAGCACCTCTAAGAAGAAGGAATTCCTTAAATACAAAGCTCTTGTAATCAAGTGTTTCAGCATAAGATGATTTTTTTATCCTTGCGTAATGTCCTGTCGCAATATGAGTGAAGTCTTTTTTGTTTATTGCGTAATTAAGCATCTCTTCAAACTTCACGTTCTTATTGCACATCGAACATGGCAGTGGAGTGAACCCTTTCTCATAGCTTTCAGTAGTTTTTTTAATTACTTCTCTTTCGAAAATTTCTCTTGAGTCTATTATTTTATGATTAATTCCCAAATCTTCACAAAGGCCAGCAGCATCTACTAATCCTTCAGAACAACAGGAGCCTTGTCCTTTCATTAGCCAAAGAGTTAGCCCCTCAACATTCCAGCCTTTTTCTTGAAGAAGAGCAGCTGAAAGGGAACTATCTACACCCCCTGAAAGACCTACAATAATATTTTTCTTCTTTTTAGTTTTATTATTAGAAGAAAAAAAGTTCTCTAATTTTTTATCCTTTTGTGTCTTTAACATAGAAGTTTAAATTTTTGAACAGTTCTTCAATTGCTTTGTACTAATTATGAACGAAATTGCATGGCCAACAATTGATTCTAAACATTTAATTGTTGATTCAAAGCAAATGTTGATAGTAGAGAAAGAAATGTTTTCTGATGGAATGCCACAAGAAGCATTGATGGAAAAAGCTGGTATCCAAATTAGTAGATGGCTCTTAAAAAAGAAATCTCTTCTCAAGGATGGAATAACTGTTTTTATAGGTCCTGGGCATAATGGCGGGGATGGTGCAGTAATAGCTAGAGAGCTTTTTTTGAAAGGTTTTTATGTTCAGGTATGGTGTCCATTCCCGATAAAAAAATCATTAACAAATAACCACCTTAATTATCTTACATCTATTGGTGTTACGAAATTAGTAGAGCCTCCTGATGCAAATGGTAAAGATCTTTGGATTGATGCAGTTTTTGGTAATAATCAAACAAGAAAAGTTGATGATAAATTGATTAAACTGTTTAATCAAAAATTTCATAAAAAATCTGGGAAGGTAATAAGTATTGATATTCCAACAGGATTGTGTCCTGATAAAGGAGAGCCTTTTTTAGAAAACGCAGTAAAGGCAAACTATACCTTGGCCATTGGTCTTTATAAGATTGGGTTGACCCAAGATTCTGCTTTACCTTTTATTGGAGAATTGCACCATATCGATATTGGTTTTACTACTAAGAAATTATCTAAGATTGAGAAAAAGATTTTTAAGATTTCATATGATGATTTTAAAAATATTGATTTACCTTCTTTACCAAAAAACAATAACAAATATAAAAGAGGAAGGACATTATTAATCGCAGGAAGTGAGAAATATCCAGGAGCAGCATATCTAGCATTAAAAGGTGCCATATCAAGTGGTGCAGGTTTTATCTCTGCGGTTCTACCTGAGTTAGTTGCTGATTCTATCTGGCAAGTCGCTCCAGAAATAGTTTTAAAAGGAACTATGAAATGTAATCAAAATGGTCATGCATCTTTATTCAGTGCATTAAAGAATATTGATTTAAGTGCTTATGATTCATTAGCTGTAGGTCCAGGAATAGGTATTGATAATTATGATTGGCAAAAATCAAAAGAGTACCTTACAGAATTTGAAGGGTTATTGATCCTGGATGCTGATGCACTCAATAGAATTTCGGAATCTGAATTAGGATCAAAGTTCTTTTTAGAGAGGAAATTCAAAACATGGATTACACCTCATAGCAAAGAATTTTCAAGATTATTCCCCAATATCAAAGGTGAGACTAATGTTGGAAGAGCTCTCAATGCATCAAGAGAATTGAATATAAGTGTTTTGCTAAAGGGCGCTAACAGTATATTGGCTGATGGTGAAAAAGCATGGCAACTAATTGGTACCGATTCTCAGACAGCCAGAGCTGGATTGGGTGATCTTTTATCTGGATTTCTAGCTGGTAGTTCTGCTATTGATTTAACTTTTTGTGGAAATATAACAACTGAATTTTTTGCTAAATATGTACTTTTACATTCACTTGCTGCATCAAAATGCAAAAAGGGCTCAAATTCATCTGCAATTGGTGATGAATTGTCAAAATTAATAAGGAATAGAAAAACGAGACAAATATCTTGAAAGAAACAATTTAAAAGAGTTATTTTTAGTTTTAAACACATAACAATACAAATATTACATGAAATCTGAAGCGCGCATTAAATATTGGGCACTTTTCTAAAAAGTGTAGGAGAGTTTTAATACCTGATTTAGGTCAAAAATGGCATCATCTGTTACACCGCAAGCAGAACCACAAAAAAGAAGGGGTAATGATCCAATAAGTTGGTATTTGCAAAATATCGGCAGAGTTCCTTTGTTAACACCTGCTGAAGAAATTGAATTGGGCAATCAAGTTCAGAAAATGATGATTCTCACAGAAGATGGTCAATTAAATGAAAAAATTAAAGAATTTACAACTCAGCAAAAAAGAACAATAAAAATTGGTAGAAGAGCAAAAGAGAGAATGATGAAAGCTAATTTAAGATTAGTTGTTAGTGTTGCAAAAAAATATCAAGGTAAAGGTCTTGAACTTCTTGATCTGGTTCAAGAAGGATCTCTCGGTTTGGAAAGGGCGGTTGAAAAATTTGATCCGACAAGAGGATATAAGTTTTCTACTTATGCCTTTTGGTGGATTAGGCAGAGTATGACAAGAGCAATTGCTTGCCAATCAAGAACCATCCGTTTACCAGTTCATTTAAGCGAAAGGTTAGCAACTATTCGAAAAGTTAGTAGGGATTTAGCACATAAACTTGGTGCTATGCCAAGCAGAATTGAAATTGCAGAAGCAATGGAAATTGATGTGGAAGAATTAGATTCTGTCTTAAGACAAGCTTTGTCAACAAGCAGTTTAGATGCCCCAGTCAATGGTGATGATGGAAGGAGCTTTTTAGGTGATTTAATCGCAGATAGTACTAATGAAGAGCCTTTAGATCAAGTTGAACAGAAAATGCATCAAGAACAACTTGGAAAGTGGTTAAGTCATTTAAGCGAGCAAGAACAACATGTTCTTAAATTAAGGTTTGGGCTAGATGGAAATGAAAGACATACATTAGCTGAAATAGGAAGATTATTAGAAGTCTCTAGGGAAAGAGTAAGACAGGTTGAACTGAAGGCATTAAGAAAATTAAGGAATTTAACCAGAAAATTACCCAGTGGAATTTAATTTAATCTTCAGCCCAAATATATTTAGTTAATTCTTTTGATGGTGGTTCAGGTGCTTCTAAAGCATTTTTAACTGATTCGGCTATCTCTATATCAATTTTCTTCTCAATATTTTTTAATTCTTCTTCCGTTGCGAATTTACCTTCAATAATTTCATGAGCTAATTTCTTAATTGGATCTCTTTTCCCCCAAAATTCCTTTTCTTTCTCAGACCTTAATTCATCTGGATCTGCAAGAGAATGTCCCCTATATCGGTAAGTTAAGCATTCTAAAAGAGTGGGCCCTTCACCTGCCCTAGCTCGCTCTATTGCTCTTTGTGCTGCTCCTCTAACCGCTAAAACATCCATTCCATCAACTTCTTCTCCATGCATCCCAAAAGCGGAGGCTTTTCTCCAGATCTCAGGATTGCTAGTAGCTCTATCGTGAGCCATACCAATAGCCCATTTATTATTCTCAACAACAAAAATTATGGGTAATTTCCATAATTGGGCCATATTTAAACATTCAAAAAACTGCCCATTATTGCAAGTCCCGTCTCCAAAGAATGCTGCAGTTACTGAATCACTACTATTATTACCAGCAACTTCCTTTTTATATTTACTTGAATAGGCTGCACCTAAAGCAACCGGAATTCCCTCTCCAATAAATGCATATCCTCCAAGTAAGTGATGCTCTCTTGAAAATAAGTGCATGGACCCCCCTCGGCCTTTGCTGCAACCTGTAGCTTTACCAAAAAGTTCACTCATTACCTCAAAGGAGGGAACACCCGCACTTAGTGCATGAACATGATCCCGGTAGGTACTACAGAACCAATCATGTTTTCTTTTCATGGCGCCGATAACTCCAGTACTAATCGCCTCTTGACCGTTATATAAATGAACGAAACCAAACATTTTTCCTCTGTAATACATTTCTGCACATTTATCTTCGAATCTTCGGCCAAGGGTCATGTCTTCATAAAGAAATAATCCAGTTTCTCTATCTAATTCGGCTTTTTTTATGTCTTGAAGATTTGAGATTCTCTCTACGTGTGTTTCCAAGAAAAATACCTTAATGAAGTTTTGATTTGTTAACATTCTAAGCCGTGAAGGGCGATTTTCATGATTTTTTTTAATAACTCTGTAAGACCTTATGAAAAAACTTTTTAACTTGATAAAATTTGTCTAAGAATTTTCAATAGGATATTTGTTTGGAACTTCCTTTAGACCATTTTCGTTTAATAGGCGTAAGCCCCTCTGCAACATCTGAGGAGATATTAAGAGCCTTTCAATTAAGGTTGGATAAAACTCCTGATGAAGGTTTTACTTACGAAGTTTTAACTCAAAGATCCGAGCTGCTTCGCCTCACTGCCGATCTACTTACAGATCCAGAAAGCAGGAGAGAATACGAAAATTTGTTATTGAATGGGAATTCTGGATTGGATTTCTCCTCAAATAGAGAAGTAGCAGGATTAATACTCCTTTGGGAATCTGGTGCGCCAAAAGATGCTTTTAAAATCACGAGAAAAGCATTGCAGCCCCCTCAAACTCCAGCTTTAGGAAGTAGTAGAGAAGCCGATCTAACTTTATTGGCTGCTTTAACAGCTAGAGATTCTGCAATTCAAGAACAACAGACTAGATCCTATTCGAACGCGGCAGACTTTTTACATGAAGGGATACAACTTCTACAAAGAATGGGAAAGCTTGGAGATTTAAGAAAAGAACTTGAAGAAGATTTGGTTGCTTTGCTTCCTTACAGAATCCTAGATCTACTTAGTAGGGATCTAAATGATCAAGAGTCTCATAAAAAAGGCTTAAGTATGTTGGAAAATTTAATAATCAAAAGAGGTGGTTTAGAAGGTAATAATAAATCTGAATATAAAGATTATTTGAATCAGCAAGAGTTTGAAGCTTTTTTTCAACAAATAAAGCCATTCTTGACGGTGCAAGAACAGATTGATTTGTTTCTTGAATTACAAAAAAGAGGATCATTAGAAGCAGGGTTTTTAGCATTTCTATCCTTAACAGCTATTGGTTTCTCTAGAAGAAAGCCTGAAAAATTATTTGAAGCGAGGAGAATTTTAAAGAAATTAAATTTATCTGGTCTTGATTCAATGCCTCTAGTTGGTTGTTTAGATTTGCTTTTAGCTGATATTGACCAGGCCTCTGCAAGGTTTTCAAGTAGTTCTGATGAAAAATTACGAGATTGGCTTAATAGTTATCCTGGAAATAAGTTAGAAGCGATATGTATTTTCTGTAAAAATTGGTTAGAGAATGATGTTTTAGTTGGGTATAGAGACATTGACTCAAAAGAAGTGGATTTAGATTCTTGGTTTGAAGATAGGGAAATTCAAGAATTTATTGAAAAAATAGAAAAGAAATCAAATAAAATTTCAATTAGGTCAAACCTTCAAAACCAGCAAACTGAGAAGGAATCCTCCACAAAAACGACTGAAGATTTTGATAATATTTTGGGGAATATTGATGAAAGAAGATTACCTTGGCCTGGTGGCATAAAACAGGGCTATGAAAAGGTTGAGACCAAAGAAATAGAATTCAATGAGGAATACTTTAAGAAAAAACCAATTGAGTTTTATAATTTTTTAATTGAAAAAATTGCTGAATTAAAGTTTAGTTTTGGGGATTTCTTAAAGGATAAAGAGATAATTAATCGTTCGCCATATTTAATTTATATCTATGCGTTTTTGATCTTATTTGCATTTGGTATTGGTATTGGATTTTTAAGAAATAATTTTAAAAAATCAATTCAGGACGAATCTTTTGCTGAAAAACCTTTAATTACAAAAGATAAAAATCAAAAGCTTAGTGAGATAGATATTATTCAAGAAATAAAAAAAAATCCTTCAAGTAAATTGAATTCTATTTCTGAGAAATCTACTTCAATTATTTCCTATGAAATCAAAGAACTTAATATTGCTTCACCTTCTTTGGAAGATATAAGGAATTTAATTAATGGATGGCTTCTTAATAAAAGTAATTACTTAGCTGGAAAGGGTGAAATTAATCTTTCTAAGATTGTTAGTAAAGGTCTAATTGATCGAACAATCGAAGAAAGACAAAATGATATCAAGAAAGGAATTTATAAGGAGATTAATTCCCAAATACGTAAAATTGATTTGGAATCGCAAACTTCATCTCGGATAGTTGTTTTAGTAGAATTGAATTATCTAGAGAAGTTAGTAAAGAATTCTGGAGAATTTATTAATGAAACAACTTTAAATCCCCTTAAAGTTAAATATATTTTGGGTTTTTCAAATAAATCGTGGAAATTGGTTGATTTCGTGAGCGGCTTGTAATTACAAACTTCAAGATCATCTATAATAATTAAAATTACTTTTTAATAATGTTTGATGAACTCTCATCACGCTTTGAAGACGCAGTAAAGGGTTTAAGAGGCGAAGGAAAAATTAGTGAAAATAATATAAACGATGCCTTGAAGGAGGTAAAAAGAGCACTCCTTGATGCAGATGTTAGTTTGTCTGTAGTAAAAGAGTTTATATCAGATGTCAAAGATAAATCTATTGGAGAAGAAGTAGTTAGGGGTGTAAACCCAGGCCAAAAATTTATTGAAGTTGTAAATAAAGAATTGATTAACATCATGGGGAATGAAAATTCTCCATTAAACGAAAATGAAAATAGTCCTACTGTCATTTTGATGGCTGGACTTCAGGGGGCGGGTAAAACAACTGCAACAGGAAAATTAGGTCTTTATTTAAAGGAAAAAGATAAAAAAGTTCTTTTGGTGGCTGCAGATATTTATCGACCAGCAGCTGTAGAGCAGCTTAAAACATTGGGAAGTCAATATGAATTGGAAGTTTTTTCAGCTAAAGAAAAAAATAGCAAACCAGAAGAAATAGCAAAGGAAGCATTGAATTTTGCTAGTGAAAATGATTTTAATTCGATAATTATTGATACCGCAGGAAGACTGCAAATTGATGATTCTATGATGAGTGAAATGGTTCGAATAAAAGAAGTTTCTAATCCTGATGAGGTTTTGCTTGTTGTTGATTCAATGATTGGGCAAGAAGCTGCAGATTTAACAAAGTCATTTCATGAAAAAGTAGGAATCACAGGGGCGATATTAACTAAGTTGGATGGTGACTCAAGAGGTGGAGCTGCTTTATCAATAAGAAAAATAAGTGGTAAACCAATCAAATTTATAGGTGTAGGTGAAAAAATAGAGGCACTGCAACCATTCCATCCAGAGAGAATGGCAAGCAGAATTTTAGGCATGGGCGATGTATTGACACTTGTTGAAAAAGCACAAAAGGAAGTTGAACTTGCTGATGCAGAGGCGATGCAAAAGAAACTTCAAGAAGCGACCTTCGATTTTAATGATTTTGTAAAGCAAATGAGATTAATTAAAAGAATGGGTTCACTTGGTGGATTGATTAAATTAATTCCTGGAATGAATAAAATAGATGATGGGATGATAAAAGATGGAGAAGATCAACTTAAGAAAATAGAATCCATGATCTCGTCAATGACTCTTGAGGAGAAACAAAAACCCGAAGTTCTTGCCGCTCAACCCTCAAGAAGACAAAGAATCGCTCAAGGTAGCGGTTATGAAGCAAAAGATGTAGATAAAGTATTAGCTGATTTTCAAAGAATGAGAGGTTTTATGAAACAAATGTCTAACGGAGGTATGCCAGGAATGGGAGGCATGCCAGGAATGGGAGGTATGCCAGGAATGGGAGGTATGCCAGGAATGGGAGGTATGCCAGGAATGGGAGGGATGCCAGGAATGGGAGGGATGAGTGGTAATAAGCCAATGAAAAAACAAAAAAATAATAAAAAGAAAAAAGGTTTTGCCGATTTATAGTTTCTATATTTTTACCTTTAAATGATATTATTATTAAAAACGCATTAATTTAAAATGATTAAATTGCGCCTTAAGCGCTTTGGAAAGAAAAAAGAGGCAAGTTTCAGAATTGTTGCATGCAATAGTACTTCCAGAAGAGATGGTAGACCTCTGCAAGAACTAGGTTTTTATAATCCAAGAACTAAGGAAACCAGGCTTGACACAGAAGCTTTAAGAACAAGACTTACCCAGGGTGCTCAGCCAACTGATGTTGTGAGAACTTTATTAGAAAAGGGCGGGTTATTAGAAAAAACAGAAAGACCCTCTATCGCAATTGGTAAAGCAAAATTGGAGAAGGAAAAATTAGCTAAGGCTAAAACTAAAGACGAAGAAAATGATAGTAGTAAAGCTGAAAGCTAGTGAGTTGATAAATTATTATTCTTATTCAATAACTAGATGAAGGAAGTTTCCAAAACTGGTCACTTCAAAATTGATTTGCCAAGCTCTGATGCTGCTACAGCATTATCTGGACCTGGTAATTCTTTCTTAAAAAAATTTGAGTCTCTTACAGGAGTTTCTTTAACTATAAGAGGCTTACAACTTGAGATGAACGGTGTTATATCTAAAATTGAGAGAGCCTCAGCATTAGTAGAGCTAACAAGACCAATTTGGGAACAAGGCTTAGAAGTTCCAGAGGTTGATCTTAAAGCGGCTTTAAGTTCTTTAAATATGGGCGAATCATCTTCACATGCTGAACTTGGAAAAAAAATCCTTGCGCGTTCCAAAGAAGGAAGATTTTTAAGACCAAGAACTATAAGGCAAAAAGAATATGTTGAATCAATTGAAAACTTTGATCTTACGTTTGCAATTGGCCCAGCTGGAACAGGTAAGACATTTTTAGCAACTGTTTGCGCTGCAAGGCTATTGAACGAGAAAAAAATTGAAAAAATTGTTTTAACCAGACCAGCTGTAGAAGCTGGAGAAAGTTTGGGATTTCTACCTGGTGATTTGCAACAAAAAGTAGATCCATATTTAAGACCCTTATTTGATTCTTTACATAGTATTTTCGGGTTTGATAGAACAAATTCATTAATTGATAAGGGAATTATTGAAGTTGCTCCTTTGGCATTTATGAGAGGAAGAACCTTAGATAATTCTTTAATTATCTTGGATGAAGCACAAAATACTACTTGCTCTCAAATGAGAATGTTTTTAACCAGATTGGGTGATAGATCAAAAATGGTTGTAAACGGAGATATTACACAAATTGATTTAAAAAAAGATCAGGAAAGCGGCCTCATTGAAGCATCGAGAATTTTCTCTGAAACTGAGGGTATAAAATTTTGTTATTTAAATATTGAAGATGTAGTTCGTCATCCTTTAGTTCAAAAAATTATTGAGGCTTATCAATAAATTTATAACTCTGGAGATCCGTACCCTGAAATTTTAAAAATCAAGTAGAATAATCTCATATTTAATAAAAAAAAATGCCAGCAAGTAGTAATTTCAATCAAGCTATTCGTGAAGCACAAACTAGTTCAATTGTTGGACCAAATGTTGTTCAAAAAGCTTTACCTTACGTAGGTGGAGGTATGGTTCTAACTTCTTTAGGGGTTTTAGCAGGTGTCTCACTCATAGCAACGAATCCTGGGCTTTTCCAGCCTCTTTCAATAGTTGCATTAATTGCAGAATTAATTTTGTTTTTTATAGCAACAAGCGCTGCAAATAATGCAAATAATGCGAAGGCTTTACCTTTATTAACAGGCTTTAGCTTGTTAACTGGATTCACCTTAAGTGGAATAGTTGCTTTAGCAATAGGAACAATAGGTATTGGTTCGGTTGGAACAGCTGCATTAGCTACAGGCATAACTTTCGTTATTGCCTCTTACACTGGCCAAAGAATGAGTGATAGTGTTGGTCAAGCACTAAGTGGTGTAGTTGGTCTTGGGTTGATAGGATTGCTCATAGCTATGTTTGTCCAATTAATTGGAGGATTCTTTGCTCCAGGAGTTTTTGGAGGTTCAGGACTCGAATTGATAATTGCAGGTTTTGGAACTGTCTTATTTGTGGCAATGTCTTTCGTGGATTTCTATACAATGCCGAGAAGATATAATGATGAGCAATACCTTGCAGGAGCTTTAGGTATGTATCTAACTTATATAAATCTTTTTGTTTTTATATTGAGATTAATGATTGCACTTCAAGGCGGTGGAAGAAGGGACTAATCACATTACTTAAATAACAACCTAATGCGTAGATTTGTGTCTACGCTTTTTTATTGGGCGATATCACGAATTTGTTTTTTTATAAATTCCTTTTGCTCTGAATCATATTTTATTGAATTATTAAAACTATTTCCCATATCATCTAAGTCTCTAAGGACTTGATTGACAGACTTTGTAACTGACTTAGTTTCTAGCAGTTTTAAAATAGCCTTACATCTATCTGAAATGTTTTCCGATGTTACCTCATATTCATGATTTTTGTCTCTTCGATGAATAATAATTTGAGCGGAACTCATTATTAAATTTTTTACTACTATGTCTGTTACAGCATCACCACCTTCGTTCAGTTTGTAAATTAGTGAAAAAGGAAGTTTATCTAATAAAAAACAATCTTTATCTGATAAAGCGTATGCAAAAAATCCTCTGAGTCCATTTTTTGTTTTGGTTAGCTCTGCGATTCTATCTGCTAAAACCTCTTCGCTGAGTAAATCTTCACCCCACTCTTTGCACCATTGTGCTGATATGTTTATAGCCTGCGTGAAGGAGGCTTTTTTAAAATTTATGGTTTTTTTTTCCATTTTTGATCAGAATTTTATTATTGATGCATTAAAAGTCTTTGGCCAATTATAGATCTGGGTTTGTAACTTTACTAGGAAGGCCAAATGTCGGTAAATCTACTTTAATAAATAAATTGATTGGAGAAAGAATAACAATTACTTCTCCAATAGCGCAAACTACTCGAAATAAATTAAAAGGAATACTTACCACAGAAAATGGGCAGATAATTTTTGTTGATACGCCAGGTGTTCATAAACCTCATCATCGACTTGGAGAGATATTAGTAAAAAACGCAAAATCTGCAATTAATGGAGTTGATATAGTAATTTTTGTAATTGATTCGAGTGAAGAGCCTGGTAGAGGTGATGAATATATTTTGAACTTTCTAATCGCAAATAAAACTAAGTTTATTGTGGCATTAAATAAGTGGGATTTGGTTAATAAGGAATTTAGGAATTTACGATTAGATCAATATAGAAGATTTTTTGGAATGAATAGAAACTTTCAAATTGTAAGTGCTTCTCAAGGTGAAGGATGTTCTGAATTAGTCGATAGTGCACTTAATTTTCTTCCAGAGGGACCAAAACTTTATGACGAAGAGACGATTTGTGACCAACCATTAGATAACTTACTATCTGATTTAGTAAGAGAACAGGTATTAAAAAATACAAGAGAAGAGGTGCCTCATAGTGTCGCAGTAAAGATAGAAAAGAGAGAGGAAATGAAAAGAAAAAATGGCAAAGTTTTTACAGCTATTTTGGCTACTATTATTGTTGAAAGATCAACTCAAAAAGGCATTCTTATTGGAAAGAAAGGTTCAATGTTAAAAATGATTGGACAGTCAGCAAGATCAAATATGTCAAAATTAATTGATGGTCCAGTTCACCTAGAGTTGTTTGTGAAAGTTGTTCCAAATTGGAGAAAAAAAGAATCAAGGTTAATTGAGTTTGGTTATGAGG
This sequence comes from Prochlorococcus sp. HOT208_60m_813O14, assembly GCA_002025945.1. Taxonomy (GTDB): domain Bacteria; phylum Cyanobacteriota; class Cyanobacteriia; order PCC-6307; family Cyanobiaceae; genus Prochlorococcus_A. Next base: position 127,122 of record MWOO01000188.1, read on the forward strand.
AAGATTTCTAAATGAGCGGTTTTAATTTTGATGTAATTACGTTGTTCCCTAAAGCTTTTGAATTAATAAATAATTTAGGGGTCATAACAAAAGCTCTAGATAAGAATTTGATCGATGTTAATTTACATGATTTAAGAGAATATGGAGAAGGTTCTTACAGACAAGTAGACGATAAGCCTTACGGAGGAGGAGCAGGTATGGTATTAAAACCTGAACCTATTTATAAGGCATATGAATCAATTAGAAAACTACCTAAAAGTAAAACTTTGCTGATGACTCCACAGGGTAAAGTCTTAAAACAAAAGGATCTCGCGAGATGGTCTACTTTGGATCAAATAATAATTATTTGTGGTCAATATGAAGGTTTTGATGAAAGGATTAGATGTTTAGCTGATGAAGAGATATCGATAGGCGATTATGTACTTTCTGGAGGTGAGATACCTGCTATATCAATAATTAACGGTTTGACTAGATTATTACCAGGAACTCTTGGTGATCCAGACTCCTTAGTCGATGAGAGTCATAATTCTTCTTTATTAGAATATCCTCAATACACGAGGCCGTTAACTTTTAGAGATATGAAAGTGCCGGATATTCTAGTGAGCGGTAATCATGAAGAGATTAAATCGTGGAGAAGAAGAAAAAGTTTTGAAAGAACATTGGAGAGAAGAAGTGACTTAATTTCAAAAGAAAATCACAAAAAATCCCTACAAAGTAAGAGAATAATAAAAGACAATAATCAAATCATGAAATTTAGAATAGGCAATGGATACGATATTCACAGACTAGTAGAGGATAGGGATTTAATTATTGGAGGTGTAAAATTACATCATCCTGAAAATTTAGGATTGGATGGTCATAGTGATGCTGATGTTTTAAGTCACTCAATAATGGATGCATTATTGGGGGCACTTTCGCTAGGCGATATAGGAAAGTATTTCCCCCCATCTGATGAAAAATGGAAAAATGCTGATAGCTTGTTTTTATTATCAAAAGTAATTGATTTGATAAGACAAGATGGTTGGGAAATAAATAATGTTGATAGTGTTCTTATTGCTGAAAGACCAAAAATCATGCCTCATATAAAACTAATGAAAAAAAATATTTCTGAAATTTTAAATATTGATGAAAATTTAATTGGGATTAAAGCAACCACGAATGAAAAATTGGGTCCAGAAGGGAGAGAAGAGGGTATAAGTTGTCATTCTGTAGTTCTACTTGAGAAAAAATGAGATTTAATTTAAATTTGAAAAAAAAAATTCAAAGATTTTGTTTATTATTAGTTTGCTTAGTAGTTTTAATTTTCCAATCTGATATTCCCAATTTAAAAGCTCTTACAATGGATAATTATAAAGGTGCAATGGTTATAGAGGAATTAAGACTTAAAGTCCCTGCTGTTTCAAAAGGGGCATGGTTAAATGCTGAAAAAGAAATCTGGGATCCATGGTTATCTTCTCAAGAGGGTTTTTTGGGGAGACAATTATTTTGGAATAAAGAAAAAGAAGAAGCTTTAATATTGGTAAATTGGAAAAGTAAAGAATTATGGAAAAACATACCAATGTCAGAAGTAAATGTCGTTCAAAAAAAATTTGAAGATAAAGTTAAAGCTGCTCTAAATGTAGGCGAGAATCCTTTTGAATTAATTTATGAGGGAGAATTAGATAAGCAAAGATGAATTTTGATATCAAGTTTGATTTTCAAAGAAGAGATAGGCTTGGACTCATTGAGGCTATTTGGGGGCAAGATAAGAGTATCGACCAATTAGAGAGATTATCTGAAAATGTATTAAGTAAAAATGAGGTTGTTTTTATTACTAGGATTAATAGTAAAAAGGCTAATTATCTTTTAAATTTGTATGATGATGCACGATTCTATGAAGAAGCAAATTGCTTAACAATTGGGAAAAATTTGAATAAATTAAATACTAAAAAAAAAGTTGCCATAATTTCAGGCGGCTCAAGCGATTTGGCCGTAACACTTGAAGCACAATTAGCTCTTGAAATTCATGGAGTGAATTGTCAATCTTTTATAGATGTTGGTGTAGCTGGACTTCATCGATTAATGAGTCAGTTAGAAGAAATTAATAAATATAATGTATTAATAGTTTGTGCTGGGATGGAAGGAGCCTTGGCAACAGTTGTGGGTGGATTATTGCCACAACCTATAATTGCAGTACCTGTCTCAGTTGGCTATGGCGTTAGTAGGGATGGGCAAGCTGCTTTAAATAGTATGTTGTCAAGTTGTTCTCCAGGTATTTCAGTTATGAATATAGATAATGGTTATGGAGCAGCAATGGCGGCTCTGAGAATTATTAAAAGTATTTCCTAATTGATTTACTTTTTTTCTATTTCTAATAGGTTTTCTATCCATAAATTAAGTTGTTTTGAAAGCATTCCTTCTTCTCTCATTTTGATTGCTTTTATCAATACTTCTGTATTTACCCATTCTGGAAATCTTTTCGGCATTTATTTATATATTCAGTAACTTTAATTTGGTACAAATTTTTATAAAGACAAGATCTAAGTAACAAATTTAATCTTTTATGTTTGATTTTGTCCCTAATCTAGAAAGCTCAGAAGATGTATGTTCATTTTCTACATTTTTTAATCTTTCAATTAACTCAGAGAGATCTTTGTGTGCTAATTCCCCATTTTGCTCCCATTTTAGGGATCTTGAGTTACTATTAATTTTTTCTTTCATTTTTCTATTGAGGTAATAAAAATATAAAACGAAAACAAAAAAAATTCGGCTATTGTTTCAAGGCTAAACTTAAAAAATTATGAAGATTTTTGATATATGAAAATTATGTCTTTTAACCACCGCCAACTATTGAAACGATTTCTAAATTATCCCCATCTTTTAGTTTCACTTTTTCCAATTTTACGGAATTAATAATTAATTTATTTAACTCTACGACAATTGTATTGGGTTTATATCCCATTAAATTTAGAGCTTTAGATAGTAGAGCATTTTCTTGATCAAGTTCTATTATTTTTTCTTCTCCATTTACTTTAATTTTCATAAGACAACTCTTTTAGAATCATAATAGCGTCTTCTTTAGGATCTTCAGAATCCATTAATTGGGAAACTAGGGCAACTTTTTTAAACCCATTTCTTCTTAAATATGAAATATTAGTTGATTTAATTCCTCCGATAGCAAACCAAGGAATATTTAAATCTTTTGTTAATTTTTTGATCTCTTCAATTCCTATAGGTTTTTTGTTCTTTTTTGTTGCAGTTTCAAATACTGGTCCTATTCCTATGTAATCACAACCTTCTTTAAGAGCATTAGAAATATCAATTTTATTATTTGCGCTTATCCCAATAATTTTTGAATATCCTAATATTTTTCTTGCGGTTTTTAAGTCTAAATCATCTTTTCCAAGATGAATTCCATCTGCATTAGAAGCTAGAGCTATATCAAGTCTGTCGTTAATGATGAACAAAGAATTATATCTTTTACATAGATTTTTAATCTTAATTGCTTCTTGAAGATTTTCTTTATCAGTTCCCTTTTTAAATCTATGTTGAATGATTCTTGCTCCCGCAATTAAAATCTCCTCGATTATTTCTAGTAAATTGTCCTTTTGATCTGTAATTACATATAAGTTATTCTCTTTTAATATTTCCACTGACTTCTTAGACTTGCTTAAGCTTAATAAGTCATTTTCTATAGTATAAATTTCATATCTAATTTCTGAAGCGATTTTTGAAAGGTCAAGATTATGTAGTCTTGAGAATTCTTCTATGACTCTTAATGCTTCTTGAACTCTAGCTGAATTAGAACTTATAATTTGCTCTGAGGTTTTCCTGTTTATTTGCTCTTGATGAGTTAAGCCTTTGCATTTGTCCTCAATATGATTCCTAGATTGTTTATAAACTTCTAAATGATTTTTACCTAATATTTGTCTAAAATCTTTAATCCTTTCAACAAATTTTTCTTTTCCTAGTCCAAATCTCGCCCAATCTTCTAGTACTCTTAATCCTTCTCTAGCTCTGTCTAGATTGGCATCAATAATTTGATAAATTCTTAAATCTTCAGCGTTTGGAGTATTAGGATCTAACATTTGTAAATTATTTTTTATTGTTTTTAAAAATTCTTAGAGCATTATCTCTGTCTTTTTTAATTTGATTAGAAAGTTGATCTATATTTTTGAACTGGATTTGAGATCTAAGCTTTTCAAAAGGTTCTACAGATAGATTTAAACCATATAGATCGATATCTTTATTAATTAAATGAACTTCAACTGCAGATGGCAATAAAGGATTTATTGTTGGTTGAGAGCCGAGATTCATAACAGATTCAATTTTTTGGTGGGAATTTTCTATAGATGTCCAAGCTGCGTAGACTCCTTCTCCAGGTAAAAATTTTCTTCCATCTATTTCAAGATTTGCGGTAGGCCATCCTATACTTTTCCCAATCCCTTTACCTTTTACAACCTTTCCATTAAAACTATAAGGCCTCTTAAGCATTTCGGAAGCATTTCTCAGATCACTTTTCTCTAATAAATCTCTTATTCTGCTGCTACTAATTCTACCTTCTTTGTCTTCTAAAATTGGAGTAATTTTTAGTTTTATTTCCGTATCTTTAATCGTATTTTTTATAGTATTTATGTCTCCACTTCTCCTAAACCCAAATTTAAAATTAGCACCCACAGAAATGTTTTTTGCTTGTAATTGATTTATTAAAATATCTCTTACAAATTTTTCTGCACTAAATTTGGATAGTTCCTTATTAAAAGGAATCAGAACTAATTGTTCAATCCCGAGATCTTCAAGAATAGGAAGTTTTTCATGAGGAAGGTCAAGTCTAAGACGCGTCTCTTTATATAGAACTTCTCTTGGATGAGGCCAGAAGCTTGCAATTGTTGGGGTGCATTGATTCTCTTCAACTACACTTTTTATTAGTTTTCTGTGGCCAGCATGTAAGCCATCAAAACTTCCAATAGCTATTGAAGTAGGATTCTTAACTTCAGATGGCGATATTAAAGAGATCAAAAGATTACGTGCAATTTTATGATTTTGATGGCAAATTTGAATAGATTATAGTTTATTCAATCAAATGAATGCCTGACAAAATTGATTTTCAGTCCCTTTCATTTGGAATGCGGCGCATTGGATGGATACGTTTTTGGGTTCAATCCATTTTAGGTGTTGTTGTTGCGGCTGTTTTGCTTTTTTCAAATGTTGTAAATAATAGCGAAGGACAGCTTGGCTTAGCGCCTGGTCTATCACTTACAACAATATCCTTGATTTTACTACTTTTTAGTCTTTGGCAAGGTTGGTTAATAGTAAGAACTGGTAGAGCGATCGCAAGCAATGCAAGGCCGTCAAGAGGACAAACCAGCAAATTAATAAAAAGAGGCCTACTAGTTGATTTATTGGGAATTTTGTTTGGATTAATTGGATATCAAGCTCTTATGGGCGCCCTATTTATTCAAGCATCCTCTCAGACGACTGGACAATTGATAACAGCGACATCTGACATCCCAATTACTGGGCTTGAAATATTATCAGTTCTGAGTAACACACAAGTTATTGCGGCTCATTTTTTTGGACTTTGCTTCTCTTTATGGCTTTTAAGAAGGATTTACAAATGAATTATTAATTTTAGGCAAGTCTTCTAAATCACCCCTCCAAAATAAATCTGGTTCTACAGGTGTAAGCGATATTTTATTATCTTGTATTTGGGATACATCACTAGGCCAATTCTTAGGACCATAACCTTTTGATTTAAGATCTAAAACCACCTCACCCGCTAACCAATAATAATCATCACCCCTGGGATCTTCTCTTTTGGAAAATTGATTTTTATATTTTCTCACTGATAATCTTGTCCATGATAACTCTTTTATTTTGCTTTTATCGCAAGGGGGGATATTTAAATTTAAGAGAAGTGAAGCTGGCCAACTATCGTTAATTGCTTGTTCGGCAATATTCATTGCAATTTCTCCGACAAATTCAAAATTCTTCCATTTGAAACTGGCCACACTTATTGCCATGGAGGGAACATTTTCTAATGTGCCTTCCATGGCTGCAGCGACTGTGCCTGAACAAAAAATATCTGTACCTAAATTGGGACCATGATTTATTCCAGAAAGAACTAGATCGGGTTTATTATCCAAGAGTTCAGAAAGTGCTAATTTGACGCAATCAGCAGGAGTGCCCGAACATCCCCAAGCTTCAATTCCCTCCTCAAATAATTCGTCCGCTCTTTCCACTCTTAATGGAGATTGTAAAGTAAGACCATGGCCAGTAGCTGATCTTTCTTGGTCAGGGCATACTACTTTCACCTTATGTCCTCTTTTTTGTGCTGATTTTGCTAGAGCTCTTATTCCCGCTGCAAAAACACCATCATCATTGCTAATTAATATATTTAACGGTTTCATTAATCAATAAATTTTATTTATGGACGATATTTAAGTAAGATAAAGCAATACTTATTTTTACTATATCAGTGAGTCAGATTGAATCATTAAGTCAAATTGAGGAAAAACTAAATAATCTTTCTCTATCAGCAAAAATTAATATAGATAATGCTTATACTCATGAAGAGTTGGATGAATTAAGAGTTTCCCTGCTAGGAAAAAAAGGTGATTTGTCAATTATCTTGAAAACGATGGGTCAATTATCTGCTACTGATAGACCAATTGTTGGCCAGAAGGCAAATTTAATAAAGATAAATTTGCAAGAATTAATAACTGAAAGAAAGAATCAACTAAATAATGAAGCTTTAGATAAAAAGATTAAAACAGAAACAATTGATGTAACTATCCCTTCGCTTGGAACACCCCCTGGGAATAAACATCCTTTAATTTCAACTCAAGATGAAATAATAGATATTTTTTGTGGTTTAGGATACTCAGTTGAAAGTGGTCCAGAAATAGAAACTGATTTTTATAACTTTGAGTCTCTCAATATTCCCAAAAATCATCCCGCAAGAGATATGCAGGATACTTTCTATTTCGATGAAAATCGACTTTTAAGGACGCATACTTCTCCTGTTCAGATAAGATACTTAGAGAAAAATCCTCCTCCAGTAAGAATTATTGCTCCCGGAAGAGTATATAGGAGAGATGCTGTAGATGCTACTCATTCCCCTGTATTTAATCAAGTTGAAGTTTTATGCATTGATAGAGATATTAACTTTAGTCATTTAAGAGGAACAGTTCTTACCTTTTTAAAGACTTTTTTTGGAGATATCCCTGTAAGATTTAGAGCTAGTTATTTTCCATTTACAGAACCTTCTGCAGAAGTAGATGTAAAATGGAAAGGTAAATGGCTAGAAGTAATGGGCTGTGGGATGGTGGATCCTAAGGTCTTAGAAAAATTAGGAATAGATTCTGAGAAATGGACTGGATTCGCAGCTGGATTAGGAGTTGAGAGATTTTGTATGGTAAGACATCAGATTGACGATATCAGAAAATTTTATACAAATGATCTTAGATTCTTAGGACAGTTCTAATAAAATTAAAATTTTTAATTAGGATTGTCCAGCATATTAGTTTAAGATAGTCATAGATTTAGTTTTTTGATTGGTACGTAAAGCAGGGCTAATCGTTAATGATGGGAAGGAACTTGCTGTCGAAACCGCAAGTTCTGTACAGAAAAAATTGGAAAATTCTAATTATGAAGTTGTAAGAGTTAGTAGCTCTGGTGGAATGGTTGGATTCGCTAATCCTGATCAACATGTTCGTCCTTTGGGATATAAGAATTGTGTCCCTGAGGGGTTTGACTCATTAATGGAATTTGCAATAGTTCTCGGCGGAGATGGAACGGTGCTTTCTGCAGCAAGGCAAACAGCACCTGCTAAAATTCCAATACTTACAATAAATACGGGTCATTTAGGTTTTCTCGCAGAAGCTTATTTATCTAATCTTAATGAGGCAATAGATAAAATCATTTCCGGTAATTGGGATATTGAAGAAAGGACTTGCTTTATTATTAGTGTAATGAGAAATGATCAGAGGAGATGGGAGTCTCTCTGCCTCAATGAGATGGCTCTTCATAGAGAACCTCTGACAAGTATGTGTCATTTTGAGATTTCTATAGGGCGACACGCTCCTGTGGATATTTCAGCTGATGGAGTTATTTTATCTACACCAACTGGATCTACTGCCTATTCTCTAAGTGCTGGCGGGCCAGTTATTACACCTGATTGCCCAGTAGTGCAATTAACTCCAATTGCTCCGCATTCATTGGCATCTAGAGCATTGGTTTTTAATGATTCGGAGCCAGTAACTGTTTTCCCTGCAACTCCTGAAAGGTTGGTAATGGTTGTTGATGGAAATGCTGGATGTTATGTTTGGCCTGAGGATAGGGTTCTAATAAGAAAAAGTAAACACTTAGTAAAGTTTATTAGACTTGAAGATCATGAATTTTTCCAAGTTTTAAGAAATAAACTAGGTTGGGGTTTGCCCCATGTTGCTAAACCTAACAAGTAAAAACTTATTAAATTTATTTTTTCCCTTTTAGTAGAAAAACAGGATTATTTGGTTCTAATCTCATTCCCTCAGAGATACTTAAGCTTTTAAAGGTCTGAATTAAATTTAAATTTGTTTTGAAATTTTTATCTTCTAAGGCCTCTTTCAACTCTTTAATGGTTTGAATGTCAATTATTGGGATAACGATAATATCTCCAATATTCATACATTGAGCCAGTTTATTAATAATCAGAATTTTAGTGTTTTTATCGCACCCTCCAATTACTAATCTGTTAGGTTTTTCAATAGTCATAAAAATTCTCTTAATGAAAATATTATTTATATTTTCCTCAAAAATAAATTTTGGTTTAACTCCTAGCCTTTTTGAGTTTTCTAATATTAACGCTTTTGAGCCAATTCTTTTATCGATGCAAAATAATTCTAAATTAGGCCTTAGTTTTAATGCTTCTAAACCAATTGATCCACAGCCTGCCCCAATATCCCAAATAATACCATCATTTGGAAGCTCTAGATCAGCTAAGATTTGAATGCGAACTTCTCTTTTCGTTAATAAATTTGGTCTATCTTCAAAAGTTTTAAAAATAGAATCACTGATTCCAAAAAGAGGGATATTATTATTCGAATAATTTTTCTTTGTTTTTGTTAGAACAGCAATGTTCAAACTCGATATGTCAGTGGGTAATGACTCTTTTAGATTTAATTTCCTTATTCTTTCATTGTCGAAGCCTATCTCTTCACAAAGCCAAAAATTATAAAAGTCAATCAAATTTAATTCTGATAAGTTCTTTTGGATTATTTCTAAACTTTTGCTTGTTGAATCTGTAATAATAGCCAAACTTGAAGGCTTAGTTTTAAGAGCCTCAACTAGCTGATTTGAATCTCTTCCATGAATACTTACAATAATAGTATCTTGCCAAGGGATCTTTAACTTACTAAATGCCAATTGAATACATGTATTCGAAGGGTAGAAATTTAACTCATCTTTTGAAAAATTTTCTAGAAGTATTCTTCCTATCCCAAACCAAAGAGGGTCTCCTCTTGAAATTAAAATAACATCACTTTTTTGAGATCTAAGCCAATTAATGAGTTTATTATTACTTTGGCTTTCAAAAAATATTTTCTTTTGATCAAAATTATTTTCGCTCCATGATTTAATTTTTTCAAAGTATGAATTAGGAACTGCAACATTAACTGTTTTAAAAAATAGATTTTGTAATTTAATAGGTAAATCTTCAAATTTAAAAGAATTTATCCCAATTACATGTATTTTTCTATTTATTTCTGTCATGAATACTTATGGTAAAGAATCTAATTTATTTGAATGTTTTGTGAAATTATCTTATTATTAATCGAGTTACCATAGTAAATTAATTGTCTGAAAGGAGAAAGAGATTACATGATTTATTATTAACTCTTATTAATAAAGATAATGCATTTGAGTTTATTGAAGAAGATTCAAACGATTTAACATCTAGCTATTCTGAAAAAGACACATTGAATTTATCTCGAGTTATAGAAAAAAATCGTAAAATAATTAAAAAATACCAAGCTATTGTTAGAACAGCAGTAACCCTTGATGCCCTGATGGATTCAGAAAATGAAGAAAATTACAAAATCAAATAAACATATTCTTTTTAAAGGTATTTTACCTTTGTTCTTTTTAATATCTTTATTTTTTAGCCCAATAAAAGTTTTTGCCGAAATATCAGAAACAGAAATTAATGGGGAGGTGATAAATGCTAGTAGTGAGTTTTTAAGGGACTTGGACTTTGAAACTTGGCAATTAGTAGCTTATAAATCACCACTTTTAGAAGATAAATTAATTTTAAGGGTTATAGGATATCCAGGAAATCTTAGGATTGATCACCCAACTGGATTAAGAGTTGAATCTGGGAGAAAACAGTGGGTACTTGAAGATCAAACATTACTTAACTTGGAGTTAGCTAATGACCGGAGACAAGCCGCCGCAGAATTTGATCTTGATGGGCTTATTCAAAATATTGACAAAAATAGACCATTGAGATTATCTCTATCGGGTGTTTTTTCAGAGTTACCTGTTCCGCCTTTCTTGGTTAAAGAATGGAGATCACTAAGTTAATTAACATATAGACGAAATGTCTGAAATAAACTTAAGCCATACAAAATGGATGAAACGAGCAATTTTTTTGGCTTCGTTAGGCAATAATACAACGAGTCCTAACCCTAGGGTAGGTGCAGTAATTCTTGATAAAAAAGGAAACCTTATTTCAGAAGGATTTCATTACAAAGCTGGGATGCCTCATGCTGAGGCAATGGCTTTTAGTAATTTAAAAAAGGATGCTAAAGGAGGATCAATTTATGTGAATCTTGAACCTTGCTGCCATCAAGGTAAAACACCCCCATGCGTTGATAAGGTAATTTCTTCAGGTATAAGAAAGATATATATATCTATTCAAGATCCTGATAAAAGAGTTTCTGGGAAAGGTATTAAACTTTTAAAAGATGCCGGAATTGAAGTTCACTTAGGATTATGTAAAAAGGAATCCTTAGAATTAAATAAAGCATTTATTCATAGAAATATTACTAAAAAGTCATTTGGCGTTCTTAAATGGGCTATGAGCATCGATGGCAGAATTGGTTTAAAAAATGGTAAAAGTAAATGGATCACAAATGAAGAATCAAGGTCTCTAGTGCACTCTTTTAGAGCAGGATTTGATGCAATAATAATTGGTGGAAATACATTAAGAAAAGATAACCCATTCTTGACTACAAGAGGTTCAAAAAATCCTGAGCCTCTGCGAGTTGTTTTCACAAAAAGTTTAGATCTTCCTTCAAAATCGAATCTTTGGGATTGTAGTAAGGCAAAAACTATAGTTATTTATGATTCTTCTACGGCAGATGAAAGCAACCTCGCAAGGATTCCGAAATGTGTAGAGATTGAAAAGGTATCATCAGATGATCCACAGTTAATTTCAAAAATACTAGCTAAAAGAGGGTGTAATAAAGTCTTATGGGAATGTGGCCCTAGCTTAGCTACCGCCGCTGTTAAATCTAATTGTATTCAAGAAATAATTACTTTTATTGCTCCGAAAATTTTAGGTGGAGAAAATAGTATGAATCCTCTTGCTGACTTTGCATTTAAAGAAATGAATGAAATTATTAAATTAAGTGATTTTCAGGTCAGTTTGATTGGCAACGATATATGCGTTAAAAGTTCTTTTAAAAATTAACTATTAATACTTACATTTATATATGGGTCAAAGTACCGTACGGTTCTTACCCAAAAAAAATGTTACAGATACGGAATCTCTTCGTTTAGTTTATAATAAATTCAAATTTGACAATAACCATGCCAATAAGACAAGACGATAATCAACCTAATAAAAGATTTGGAATTATAAATATTATATTGATAGGAGTTGGAGCATTACTTTTATTTAGTAGTCTTTTCCCTAATCAAAATATGCAAATCCCAAGGGTTCCTTACTCTTTGTTCATAGATCAAGTTAATGATGGGGAAGTGAAGCGTGCATATATCACTCAAGAACAAATTAGATATGAATTAAATGGAGCGGAAGAAGGTGCACCTTCGGTTTTGGCGACAACCCCAATTTTTGATATGGATCTCCCGCAGAGGTTAGAAAGTAAAGGTGTAGAATTCGCAGCTGCTCCTCCAAAAAAACCTAATTTCTTCTCAACCATCTTGAGCTGGGTTGTTCCACCTTTAATTTTTATTCTCGTTTTACAATTCTTTGCCAGAAGAAGTATGGGAGGTGGGGGAGCGCAAGGTGCTCTAAGTTTTACTAAAAGTAAAGCTAAAGTTTATGTTCCTGATGATGAATCAAAGGTGACATTTGCTGATGTAGCAGGTGTTGATGAAGCTAAAGACGAATTAACAGAAATAGTTGATTTTTTAAAAAAACCAGAAAGATATACAGATATAGGAGCGCGTATACCTAAAGGAGTTCTTCTAGTGGGTCCTCCAGGTACAGGCAAAACTCTACTTTCAAAAGCTGTTGCGGGTGAAGCAGAAGTTCCTTTTTTCATTATTTCAGGTTCTGAGTTCGTAGAGTTGTTTGTTGGTGCTGGTGCAGCTAGGGTCAGAGATTTATTTGAACAAGCCAAGAAAAAAGCGCCATGCATAATATTTATCGACGAATTAGATGCTATTGGTAAAAGTCGATCTGGCTCAATGGGTGTAGTTGGTGGTAATGATGAAAGGGAACAAACATTAAATCAGCTTCTCACCGAAATGGATGGCTTCGCCTCAACAGATAAACCAGTTATAGTTCTTGCAGCTACAAACCAGCCAGAGGTTCTTGATGCAGCCTTATTAAGACCAGGTAGATTTGACAGACAAGTTTTAGTTGACAGACCTGATTTGTCTGGGAGAAAGACGATCCTTGAAATTTATACTAAAAAAGTTAAATTAGCAGATTCCATAGATTTAGACTCTATCGCTCAAGCAACAAGTGGATTTGCAGGAGCCGATTTAGCAAACATGGTTAATGAAGCTGCTTTGCTTGCTGCTAGGGCTAAAAGAAAAAGTGTTGAGCAAAAAGATTTAAGTGAAGCGATAGAAAGGGTTGTAGCTGGTCTGGAAAAGAAGAGTCGTGTTTTACAAGATGATGAAAAGAAAGTTGTTGCTTACCATGAAGTCGGTCATGCAATAGTGGGACATCTAATGCCTGGAGGTTCAAAAGTTGCAAAGATTTCGATTGTACCAAGAGGGATGAGTGCACTAGGTTATACACTTCAATTGCCAACTGAAGAAAGATTCTTGAATTCTAAAGAGGAATTAAAAGGACAAATAGCTACACTTCTTGGAGGGAGATCTGCAGAAGAGGTTGTCTTTGGAAAGATTACAACTGGAGCTTCAAATGATTTACAAAGAGCAACTGATATAGCAGAACAAATGGTGGGCACATTTGGAATGAGTGATATCCTTGGCCCCTTAGCTTATGACAAACAAGGTGGGGGTCAGTTCTTAGGAAATGGAAATAACCCTAGAAGATCAGTTAGTGATGCTACTGCACAAGCAATAGACAAAGAAGTTAGAGATTTAGTTGATGATGCGCATGAAACTGCACTTAATATTTTGAGGAATAATCTACCTCTCCTTGAATCGATATCACAAAAAATTCTACAAGAGGAAGTTATAGAAGGAGAGGATCTTAAAACTCTTCTAGCAGAATCTAAAATGCCTGCATAGTAGAATTTAGGTTTTCATACGAACTTATATGCTAAAACCAATCAGGCTTGCAAATAAAAATTTTTTATCAAGCTTGGACATTTCGAGTAATGAATTATTGCATATTTTAGAAATTGCTAAAAATTTCAAAAATAAAGATTTAAATTTTGAACTAAAAGATAAAGTTTTAGGACTAATTTTTGATAAGTCATCTACTCGAACCAGGGTAAGTTTTCAGGTTGCAATGTCAAGGATTGGCGGCACCACAGTTGATCTAAATCCCACTACATCACAAATTGGAAGAGGCGAGCCTATAAGAGATACAGCAAGAGTTTTAAGTAGATATTGTGATGTTCTTGCAATAAGAACCTTTAAACAATCTGATTTGGAAGAGTATGCCAAATGGTCTTCTAAGCCAGTTATTAACGCTCTCACAGATATTGAACATCCCTGCCAAGCTTTGGCCGATTATATGACAATTAGAGAAGAATTTGGTGATTTTAAAAACGTAGTTTTGACTTTTATAGGTGATGGTAATAATGTCGCTAACTCTCTTATTTTGTGCGGAGCTCTATTAGGGGTTGAAGTTAGAATTGCATGCCCTAAAGGTTATGAACCAAATGATTTGATAATTAATAAAGCTAAAAAAATTTATAAGAATAAAAATTTATTAACAATCACTAATGATCCTATGATTGCAGTAAAGGGGGCAAATGTTCTATATACAGATGTTTGGTCATCCATGGGGGAAGAGAATCAAAAAGAAGAGAAAGATAAAGACTTTCTAGGATTCACGATTGATCAGAATTTAGTAAGAAATGCTAATAAAGATGCAATAGTTCTTCATTGTCTTCCTGCCTATAGATCCAAAGAAATAACTGAAGAAGTTATTGAAAGTAAAAAAAGTAGAATCTTCGAACAGGCAGAAAATAGAATGCATGCTCAACAAGCTCTTCTTTCCTGCCTTCTTTGATGAAAAGATTGCCATTTACGTTTCAAAGAGGTACAAATGTATTAGAGTACAAATGTTTTTATGGTAACTTCTGAAGGGGGCGAGCTTACAGACGCTCAGAATGAGCTTTATTCATGGATAAAGAACTATATGAGGGACTTCCAACATAGTCCTTCGATTAGACAAATGATGCAAGCCATGGGTCTTAAATCTCCTGCTCCAATTCAAAGTCGTTTAAAGCATTTACAAGAAAAAGGATATATATCGTGGCAAGAAGGTAAAGCTAGAACTATGCAAATAGTAGACGAAATTATTGGAGGGGTTCCAATTAAGGGTTCTGTTGCTGCAGGAGGTTTAATTGAAACTTATTCTGATGTTAATGAAAATTTGGATTTATCTGAAGTTTTAGAAAAAAAGGATGTATTCGCTTTAACTGTAAATGGTGATTCAATGATAGATGCTTGTATTGCTCATGGAGATATGGTTTTAATGGAACCTATTAAAGATTCTTTTTCTCTGAGAAATGGAATGATCGTGAGTGCTATGGTACCAGGACTAGGCACTACATTGAAATATTTTATAAAAAAAGGACAAAAAATATACTTAGAAGCAGCAAATCCAGCTTACGAACCTATTGAACTAAATTTAGATGAAGTGGTTTTTCAAGGAAAATTGTTGGCTGTTTGGAGAAAGATTTAAAGCGTTTGAGGAATAAAAAAATTAACTAATTTTTAGTTCATTTTTAGTTCTAGTTTTAAGACAATTAATCAAACAGAAAACTTTCATAAAATATAGCCAACAAATTTAAGGTTTCCATTGAAAAGAAGCAAATTGATCCTTAAATTTAGATCGACTGATAATGAAGCGAGTATTTCTATTTCTTTTGTTTTTAAAGAATGAGAAAACTTCATAATCAATAATAAGGATTTATCAATTTAATTCATCTTAAATTAGGTTCGGACCGAATGATCCATTCACATCTTTATTAATAAATGAGTTTAAATTTAGATGTTCATTCTGATCAGAGAACGCAATATTATTCAAATTATCATTACTAGTATTAGACATTACTGGATTCTTAAGGTCTTCATTACTGCTAACACATTCCCATGATCCAACTTGCGAATTTATTTCTAATTTTCCTTCAACATAATTATTAGTTATCCAATCGTCTTTTGATTGTTTAATACCATTATTAATATCTGCCCTACTCCGTTTAATATTTGGTAATAAGGTTTCAGGTGCTTTTCCCACAGGAGACATTTTTGAGGCTGAAAGTGCATCAAATGAATCAACAGATTGTCTTGCATGACTTCTTAAGGAATCTTTATCAAGGTTTAATGAATATAATCCTTTACTATCAAATAAATAATTTAATTTATTTTCAGCTTTATTAATATCAGATTCAAAATAATTATTAAAGACTTTATCTCTATTAAAAATAAGTTTATCTTTATTACTTTTATTTAAGTCGGTCGATGAAATCTTACCTTGTTGATCAAAATTTGAGGAAATTGAGATTATTTTTTCTTCTACTTCATTATTTATGCCTGCTCCATTTTTAGTTCTAGCTTTTCTTGAAGACGAACTTCGTGTGGTGTTAACTTCGTTCTCTATTTCTTTTCCCCAGATTTTCTGAAGTGTATAAATATCTGCTTCACTAAACCAAACCTCATTGTGGTCAGAACTGACGTTATAAGACATCATTGTCTGGTTACTATCAAATGACGGATTGTATCCATTCCCATCAGGATGATCTAATCCAAGGGCATGGCCGATCTCATGAATTATTGTTATTTGGTTTTCTCTTATATTATCTGTAACTTTAAATTCAATGTCTATGTAATTTTCCGAAACGAATGCCTCGCCAATAGTATCGTTATTAGGATCATATTCAGTAGCGTATATGTCTATTAACGAGCCATTGTTATTGTTGAATAATTCAAAATCAAGATCAATAAGACCATCAATTTTATTAAGACTATTTACTATAAATGATTTGTAATCTCCACTATCAACTGTTTGAACAGTTCGCACCTCGCTATTTGTATCTGTATTATCTTTTAGCCACCCAACATCAGCAGAATCTCCCCCAGAGTGAATATAATAAGGCACTTTTTTATCCTGCAAGTAATCCTTATAAATTGGATTTATTATGTTTACCCATTCATCACTATAGATTGAATTTGAAATTCTTATTATCTCTGCTGTAGGAGGAGAGCCAGCAAAGCCGTCATTATTTAAATCTTGAGAGAAAGCAGTTTCTAAGTTATAGAAAGAGGACGAATCTGCTTTAATAGGAGCTGCAGAAACAAGTTTCCAGTTATCATCATAATTATGTTGATAGTAACTGCCATTAATATTTTTCCAGACAGTTGTATTAACGCCAAAAAGTTTATCAGCAGCAATAATT
>MWOO01000189.1 GCA_002025945.1 Prochlorococcus sp. HOT208_60m_813O14
TGCTAAAGAAACTTCTTCGGCAGACTTGATCCATAGAGCAGTCCTTAGACAGCTAGCAAATAAAAGACAGGGGACAGCATCAACTTTGACAAGATCTGAAGTGCGCGGGGGCGGTAGAAAGCCATACAAACAAAAAGGTACAGGAAGAGCTCGTCAAGGATCAATAAGGACACCCTTAAGACCTGGTGGCGGAATTATTTTTGGACCGAAGCCACGTTCTTACAATCTTGATATGAATCGTAAGGAACGTAGATTAGCTCTTAGAACAGCTCTTATGTCGAGAGTATCTGATATGAAGGCTGTTGAAGATTTTGGATCTACTTTAAAGCAGCCTAAAACAAGTGATATCATCAATGGCCTTGCTCGATTAGGTATACAAAAAACTGAAAAAGTTTTGGTTATTCTTGATAGCCCTTCCGATATTATAAAAAAATCCATTAATAATATTGAGAAAGTAAAATTAATCGCCGCCGATCAATTAAATGTATTTGATATTCTCAATGCCAATAAATTGGTAATAGGTCAATCAGCGATAGATAAAATTCAGGAGGTTTATGCATCATGAGTAAATTATTCGATTCTCGTTTAGCCGATGTAATACGAAAGCCAGTTATTACTGAAAAAGCTACAAATGCACTAGATCTTAACCAATATACTTTCGAAGTAGATCATAGAGCGGCTAAACCACAAATAAAGGCAGCTATTGAAGCCTTGTTCAGTGTTAAAGTCATAGGAGTTAACACTATGAATCCTCCTAGGAGAACAAGAAGAGTCGGGAAATTTTCCGGTAAACGTTCTCAGGTCAAGAAGGCAATTGTACGTCTTGCTGAAGGAGACAAAATCCAACTATTTCCAGAATCTTAAGGAGTTTTAATCATGGCAATACGTAAATTTAAACCTTATACACCTGGCACTAGGCAAAGAGTAGTTACTGACTTTAGTGAAATCACAAGTGCAAAACCTGAAAGATCACTAATAGTTTCAAAACATAGAGTTAAAGGCAGGAATAATCGTGGAGTTATCACTTGTCGTCATCGAGGAGGTGGTCACAAAAGGCAATATAGATTGGTCGACTTTAGAAGAGATAAAAGAAATATCAACGCTAAAGTTGCAGCTATACACTACGATCCTCATAGAAATGCAAGGTTGGCACTTTTATTTTATGAAGATGGAGAGAAAAGATATATTATCGCTCCAGCAGGAGTAAAAGTCGGACAAAATGTCATTTCTGGAGAAAGTGTTCCAATTGAAGATGGAAATGCAATGCCGCTTTCTGTTATGCCATTAGGATCTAGTGTTCATTGTGTTGAGTTATACGCAGGTAGGGGTGCTCAAATGGTTAGATCCGCAGGAGCTAGTGCTCAAGTTATGGCAAAAGAGGGAGATTATGTTGCTTTAAAACTCCCATCTACTGAGGTAAGACTTGTAAGAAAAGAATGCTATGCAACTCTTGGTGAAGTAGGTAATTCTGAAATAAGAAATACTAGCTTAGGTAAAGCAGGAAGAAGAAGATGGCTCGGAAGAAGGCCTCAAGTAAGAGGTAGTGTAATGAACCCATGTGATCATCCACATGGAGGAGGAGAGGGAAAAGCACCAATTGGTAGAGCAGGCCCAGTTACTCCATGGGGTAAGCCAGCTCTTGGACTTAAGACACGTAAAAAGAACAAACCAAGTAATAAATTAGTTGTTCGAAGACGCCGTCGCGTTTCTAAGAGAAGTAGAGGAGGAAGAGATTCTTGATTACTTCATTTATTATTTCAATTTCTATTACATAATCATGGGACGTTCACTAAAAAAAGGACCTTTTATAGCAGATAGCCTGCTCAAGAAGGTAGAAAAACAAAATACCGATAATGACAAGTCTGTTATCAAAACTTGGTCAAGATCCTCAACGATTTTACCTTTAATGATCGGTCACACAATTGCTGTACATAATGGCAAGACTCACATTCCAGTATTTATTACTGAACAAATGATTGGTCATAAACTCGGTGAATTTGCTCCTACACGCACTTACCGAGGTCATATAAGAGATAAGAAAGGAGCAAAATCATGACAAAAACACCTGAAACAACAAAAACAGCAATTGCTCATGGGAATTATGTTCGCGGATCAGCCTCTAAAGTGAGAAGAGTTTTGGATCAGATAAGGGGTAGATCTTATAGAGATGCATTGATTATGTTGGAATTTATGCCTTACAGATCTACAGACCCCATTACTAAAGTTCTAAGATCTGCTGTTGCTAATGCAGAACATAACCTTGGAATGGATCCATCTACCCTAGTTATTTCCTCTGCATGGGCTAATAGTGGTCCAGTAATGAAAAGATATAGACCCAGAGCTCAAGGTCGAGCTTTTTCAATTAAAAAACAGACTTGCCACATCGGTATTTCTGTTGAGTCTGCTCCTATTCAAACTAATGCGGAGGTACAAAACTAATGGGACATAAAATACATCCTTCTGGACTAAGATTAGGAATTACACAAGAGCATCGCTCTAAATGGTTTGCAACTTCTAAAACATATCCAATTCTTCTCCAAGAAGATTTTAAAATTCGTACCTTCATCCAAAAAAAATACGGAGCAGCAGGAATTAGCGATGTTTTAATAGCAAGAAAAGCTGACCAGCTGGAACTTGAATTAAAAACAGCAAGACCAGGAGTTATAGTTGGAAGACAAGGAAGTGGTATTGAAGAATTAAGATCTGGGATTCAAAAAACTATAGGAGATAGGACAAGGCAAGTCAGAATAAATGTTGTTGAAGTTGAACGCGTAGACGCCGATGCTTTCCTACTGGCTGAATATATTGCACAACAACTAGAAAAAAGAGTCGCCTTTAGAAGAACTATTAGAATGGCCTTACAACGGGCTCAAAGGGCTGGAGTTTTAGGTCTTAAAATACAAGTTGGGGGAAGGTTAAATGGTGCTGAAATAGCTAGAACTGAATGGACTAGAGAAGGTAGAGTACCATTACATACTTTGAGAGCTGAAATTGACTATGCAACACGTGAAGCTAATACAACTTACGGCGTTCTAGGCATTAAAGTTTGGGTTTTCAAGGGTGAAGTTCTCCCTAAAGAAGAGCAAACTATCCCTGTGGGTGCGAGCCCTAAAAGGAAAGCTAGTAGAAGACCTCAGGAATTTGAGGATCGTTCAAATGAGAATTCATAGGAGGTAAAAAAATGCTTAGTCCAAAACGTACTAAATTCCGTAAACAGCATAGAGGCAGAATGAGGGGAGTAGCCTCAAAAGGTAATACTATTGCATTCGGTCAATTTGCTCTCCAAGCTCAAGACTGTGGTTGGGTCACTGCCCGACAAATCGAGGCGAGTAGACGAGCTATGACAAGATATATTAAACGTGGAGGTCAAATCTGGATAAGAATATTTCCTGATAAACCTGTAACCATGAGACCTGCAGAAACTAGAATGGGTTCTGGTAAAGGTAATCCAGAGTTTTGGGTAGCAGTTGTAAAACCGGGCAGAATACTTTTTGAAATGGGTGGTGAGGATATCACTGAGGAAACTGCAAAGGAAGCTATGCGTCTGGCTCAATACAAACTTCCTGTAAAAACAAAATTTATCTC
This sequence comes from Prochlorococcus sp. HOT208_60m_813O14, assembly GCA_002025945.1. Lineage (GTDB taxonomy): Bacteria > Cyanobacteriota > Cyanobacteriia > PCC-6307 > Cyanobiaceae > Prochlorococcus_A. The sequence goes on from MWOO01000189.1 coordinate 3,586, forward strand.
CATTGATAAAAATCTAGATGTTGCTTCCCAAGAAAAGAAAAATATTAGTAAAAAATCTCAAGAGGAGGTTAAACAATGAAAAACTCAGAGTCACTTAAGGAATTTAAAAAATTAAATTCTGAACAAATTACTGAAAAGATTGACCAATTACGAAAAGATCTTTTTGACTTGAGATTCAAGCAAGCTACTAGACAGCTTAATGAAACTCATAAATTTAAAATTATCAAGAAACAAGTTGCGCAATTACTCACTCTCAGTAAGAGTCAATCTGCTTCTAAAACAACTTCTGATTAATTATTAGTTATGGCACTTAAAGAAAGAATTGGTACTGTTGTCAGCGACAAAATGGATAAAACAGTTGTTGTTGCTGTTATTAACAGATATCCACATCCCACTTATAAAAAAATTGTAAGTAGAACTACTCGATATAAGGCGCATGATCCAGAAAATACATGTGTTTTAGGTGATCGAGTTAAAATTAGAGAAACTAGACCGCTGAGTGCTCATAAAAGATGGGCCATAGAAGAGATTCTCAATAAAACAAGTCAGGCTGAGGAGGTTAAAAAATGATTCAACAAGAAACTTATTTAACAGTTGCCGATAATAGCGGAGCAAAAAGACTCCAATGTATTAGGGTTTTAGGTTCTAATAGAAGATACGCACATGTTGGGGATGTAATCGTAGCAACTGTGAAAGATGCTCTTCCTAACATGGGAGTTAAGAAATCTGAAGTTGTTAAAGCTGTTATCGTTAGAACTAAAGCAACATTAAGAAGAAATACTGGTAATTCAATCAGATTTGATGACAATGCGGCAGTGTTGATTAATGAAGATAAGAATCCAAAAGGTACAAGAGTTTTTGGTCCTGTAGCTAGAGAACTGCGGGATAAAAATTATACAAAGATTGTTTCTCTTGCTCCGGAGGTGATTTAAATGTTGGATTCATTAAAGCAAAAGAAAAATTTTCAGAGAATAAAAATGAGAATCAAAACTGGAGATTTGGTAAAAGTAATTAATGGCAAGGACAAAGGGAAAACTGGTGAAGTTTTAAAAACTATCCCTCTTGAAAATAGGGTAGTTGTTAAGGGAATTAACCTTAGGACTAAACATGTAAAACCAACTCAGGAAGGAGAAAGTGGAAGAATACTTACAGAAGAAGCATCTTTACATGCATCAAATGTAATGTTCTTTTCAAAGGATAAAAATATTACAAGTAAGATTGAATACTTTATTGATAAAGAGGGGGTTAAGAAAAGAAGATTGAAGAAAACTGGTGAAGTAATTGATTAATTTTTCATCAGAAACCAGATTTCAACTTTTCCTAATTTATCAATTCTGACAAAGACCAGAATTAACAAAAAATTATGACTCTAAAAAATCGCTACAAAGAATCAATAAGACCAAAACTTTTAAAGGACCTTGGTCTTAAAAATATTCATCAAGTACCTAAAGTTGTCAAAGTCAACGTTAACAGAGGTCTTGGTGAGGCAGCTTCAAATTCGAAAGCTCTAGAAGCCTCTTTAAACGAAATGGCAACAATTACAGGACAAAAGGCCCTTGTAACTAGGGCTAAAAAAGCTATCGCGGGTTTTAAAATTCGTGAGGGCATGCCGATTGGTTGTACTGTTACTTTGAGAGGAGACAGGATGTATTCCTTTTTGGAGAGATTTATAAATCTAGCTTTACCAAGAATAAGAGACTTTAGAGGAGTTAATCCAAAAAGTTTCGATGGGAGAGGGAATTATACCGTTGGCGTGAAAGAGCAATTGATTTTTCCTGAAATCTCTTTTGATAAAATAGATTCAATAAGAGGTATGGATATAACTATTGTCACTAGTGCAAAATCAGATCAAGAAGGTAAAGCTCTTTTGCAGGAGTTAGGAATGCCTTTTAGCAAGAATTAAATTAAAACTATGTCAAATCACGATCCTATTTCAGATATGCTTACTCGAATTAGAAATGCGAGTCAAAAAAAGCATACAACCACAACAATCCCAGGTTCAAAAATGTCCTTAAGTATCGCCAAAGTGCTTCAAAAAGAGGGATTCATTTCTGATATTAATGAGGAAGGTGAAGGTTATAAATCACAAATAATACTCGGTCTCAAATATAGTGGTAAAAACAAATTTCCTACTATCCGATCTATGCAAAGAGTTAGTAAACCTGGTTTGAGAATATATAAAAATACTAGAGGTTTACCAAAAGTTCTTGGAGGTCTTGGAGTTGCCATAATTTCAACTTCTAAAGGCGTTATGAGTGATCGCGATGCTAGAAAGCAAGGCATTGGCGGTGAAGTCCTCTGCTATGTTTATTAAGGAGAATTAATCATGTCAAGAATCGGAAAAACACCAGTACTTATTCCAGAGAAAGTTACAATTGATTTTGATGGATTAACAGTTACAGTTAAAGGCCCAAAGGGTGAGTTAAAACGTCTCATGCCTGAGGGAGTTAGTTTTGATAAGAAAGATAATACTGTTATTGTAAGTCCCACTACAACCAAAATATATTCCAGGCAGAGACATGGTTTATGTAGAGCCTTAATTGCAAATATGGTTGAAGGGGTTACTCAAGGTTTTTCAAAGAAACTAGAAATTGTTGGCGTTGGATCAAGAGCACAAGTAAAAGGTAAAAATCTAGTTGTAAGTGCGGGATATAGCCATCCTGTAGAAATGATCCCCCCTGATGGTATAACATACAAAGTTGAGAGTAATACAAACGTTACTGTATCTGGAATTGATAAGGAAATTGTTGGCAATGAAGCTGCAAAAATCAGATCAATTAGACCTCCAGAGCCATATAAAGGAAAAGGAATTAAATATCATGACGAGAGAATTCTCAGAAAAGCTGGTAAATCTGGCAAAAAATAATTCGAATTAAAAACAATGACCAAACTTTCCAGGAAATTACAAACACAAAAAAGACATAGAAGATTAAGGAGATTCTTAATTGGGGATGCAACGCGTCCAAGATTATCTGTTTTTCGCTCTAATAACCATATTTATGCCCAGATCATAGATGATAGCGCTCAAACAACCATTTGCTCAGCTTCAACCGTTGATAAGGAACTGAGAGAAAAATCTGAGAAATTATCTGCTGATTGTAATTCTTCTTCCATCGTTGGAAAATTATTAGCAAAGAGAGCGATAAAAAAAGGTGTTAAGCAAGTAATTTTTGACCGTGGAGGTAACTTATATCACGGCAGAGTAAAGGCACTTGCAGACGCTGCTCGTGAAGCAGGCCTAGAATTCTAACTCTTAATTTTTTACTATGACTGACACTCCAACAAAACAAGAAATTCAATCCAAGAACGATAACGTTCCAGGAGCTATGCCCGTAGAACAAAAAAAGAATAATCGTAATGATCGAAAAAAAAATAGAAGAGGTGATTCAAAAAATCTTGAGAGAGATTCTGATTGGCAAGAAAGAGTAGTTCAAATTCGACGTGTTTCTAAGACTGTTAAGGGTGGAAAAAAAATGAGTTTTAGAGCAATTGTTGTTGTAGGTAATGAAAAAGGTCAAGTTGGAGTTGGAGTTGGTAAAGCAGGGGATGTCATTGGTGCTGTGAGAAAGGGAGTTTCAGATGGTAAAAAGAATCTTGTTAGGGTTCCCCTAACCCCAAATAATTCAATACCGACTTTATCTAAAGGTCGGGATGGTGCTGCTAATGTACTAATTAGACCAGCCGCCCCAGGTACAGGTGTAATTGCTGGTGGTTCAATAAGAACAGTTTTAGAATTAGCCGGCATAAAAAATGTCTTAGCAAAAAGATTGGGTAGTAAAACACCTTTGAATAATGCAAGAGCTGCTATGGTAGCTCTTTCTCAATTAAGAACACACAAATCTGCCTCAAGGGAGAGAGGCATCTCACTTGAACAGCTCTACTCTTAAAATTATGACTTCAACATTAAATACACTTAAATCAAACTCTGGCTCGAGAAAGAAAAAACTAAGAAAGGGTAGAGGAATTGCAGCCGGTCAGGGTGCATCATGTGGTTTTGGAATGAGAGGTCAAAAGTCACGTTCTGGAAGACCTACACGTCCAGGTTTTGAAGGTGGCCAAATGCCTCTATATAGAAGAGTTCCAAAATTAAAGCACTTTGAAATAATTAATCAAAAAAACTTTTCAATAATTAATTTAGAAAAATTAAATGATTTCAAAGATAACGATACTGTTAACCTCGACTCACTAGTTAAGAAGGGATTAATCTTCAAACCAAAATTTCCTCTAAAAATCCTTGGTAATGGGAAAATTAATGTAAAGCTAAAGGTCCAAGCTCATGCATTTACAAAAGTTGCAAAACAAAAAATTGAGGACGCAGGTGGATCCTGCGAGCTTATAAATAATAAATAAATTTCTAAAAATTTAGGTAAGCTTCAAAATGTTTGTCAACAAAAGTAGAAATCCTAGCGCTTCTGAAATACTTTCCCAATTATTTTTAAATAAAGAGTTAAGGAGTAGAGTTTTAACTACTTTAGGTCTGCTCCTTTTAGTAAGACTTGGTATATATATCCCTATGCCTGGTATTGATAGGGTCGCTTTTAAAAGTTTTATAGATCAAGGAGGTCAATTAATAGGTTTTTTAGATATTTTTACTGGAGGAGGAATTTCAACCTTAGGAATATTCGCATTAGGTATACTTCCCTTTATTAACGCATCAATTATTATTCAGCTTCTCACAGCTTCGTTGCCTGTTCTTGAAGATTTACAAAAAAATGAAGGAGAAGCGGGAAGAAGAAAAATTGCTCAAATAACTCGATATGTTTCATTGGGATGGGGGTTTTTGCAAAGTATAATTTTTTCCTTAATTCTTAGACAATATGCTGTTCAGGGGATAAGTGAAACTACATTTGTCTTACAAACTTCCATAGCCTTGGTTACTGGCTCAATGTTAGTGATGTGGTTTAGTGAAATTATTACGGAAAAAGGAATAGGTCAAGGAGCATCACTGGTAATTTTTTTGAATATTGTTTCGACTTTACCTAAGGCTCTTAGTTCAACAATTGAAAAAGCCCAAACTGGTGATAGAGGAGATGTTTTAGGTATAGCAGTTTTACTTGGAGTATTTTTACTGACAATTGTTGGGATAATTTTTGTCCAGGAGGGAGCAAGACGCATTCCTATTGTTAGTGCAAAAAGGCAGATAGGTAATTCAACACTACTTCCTACAAGGCAAAGTTATTTACCTTTGAAATTAAATGCAGGAGGAGTCATGCCTATCATATTTGCATCTGCTTTAATCTTTTTACCTATAACCATTGCAAATGTTACGGGTAATCCAGTCTTAATCAAGTTAGCCAGTAGTTTAAATCCTGGATCTTCTAACCCATGGCCATATGCTATTACATTCTTTTCCTTGATTTTAGGCTTCTCCTATTTTTATGCATCTCTTACTATCAATCCAGTTGATGTAGCTTCAAATTTAAAGAAGGGAGGAGTAGCAATTCCAGGAGTTAGACCAGGAACTAATACAGCAAATTACTTATCAGGGATACAGAATAGGTTGACTTTATTAGGAGGATTATTCCTTGGTTCAGTCGCTATAATCCCGGCTGCAGTAGAAAGAGCGACAAATGTGCAGACTTTTCAAGGTTTAGGAGCAACTTCATTACTCATTCTAGTTGGAGTTGCTATTGATACTTCTAAGCAAATTCAAACTTATGTCATCTCGCAAAGATATGAGGGGCTAATTAACAATTAATGAAAAAACATTTATTATTTTTAGGAGCGCCTGGAGCAGGGAAAGGGACTCAAGCGGAATTATTGAGTAAAACCAATTCTTACTTGCACCTTTCTACAGGTGAATTACTACGAAAAGAAATTGAGATGAATACTATCCTTGGAAGACAGGTAAAAGATATTATTAACCGCGGAGAACTTGTAAATGATGAACTAGTACTAAAAATAGTAAGAAATAATTTAGATAGGGATAATAAAGGTTGGATTCTAGATGGCTACCCAAGAAATTTATCTCAAGCCAATTCATTGAATGAGGTTTTAATAGAAATCAATCAACCTTTAGAAGTTGTGTTTTACTTGGATATTCCAGAAGAAGTTCTAATTAAACGTTTGCTTTTAAGAGGTAGAAAAGATGATACAGAAGAGACTATTAGAACAAGGTTCAGCATTTATAAAAAAACTACAGAACCATTGATTCAATATTTTGAAGATCTTTCATTACTACAGTATATTGATGCTAATAGAGATTTAAAAACCATTTCCTCTGATATCAAACAAAAAATGGCTTGATGATGATGTAGAATATAGTATTAACGTTTTATTTGTAAAAACCCTATGAAGGTCAGATCTTCAGTCAAAAAAATTAGTCCTGACGATCAGATCGTAAGGAGAAGAGGTAAAATCTATGTTATTAACAAGAAAAGACCTCGTAATAAACAGCGTCAGGGTTAAATTTTAACCCTTAAATTCAAACTTTTATTTACTCAAAACACGTGGCCAGGATTGCAGGAATTGACATACCTCGCGAAAAGCGAGTTGAAATTGCACTTACATACGTCTATGGAATTGGTTTAACAAGATCAAAGCTGATTCTCGCTAATACGGGTGTAAACCCAGATATTCGTGTCAAAGATCTTTCAGATTCGGATGTGCAAAAACTTAGAGGCGCCTCAGAAGAATTCACTTTAGAGGGAGACTTGAGAAGAAAAGAGGGAATGGCTTTAAAACGTTTACAAGATATAGGATGTGTAAGAGGCAGAAGGCATAGAATGAGTCTTCCAGTAAGAGGTCAAAGAACCAGAACCAATGCAAGGACAAGACGGGGTTCAAGAAAAACAGTTGCTGGAAGAAAAAAATAATTAACTTAATGTATTTACAAATTCCAATATTAAATTAAAAAATCATGGCACCTACAGTTAAAAAAACAAGTTCAAAGAAATCCAAACGTAACATACCCAATGGTGTGGTACATATTCAAAGCACCTTTAATAATACTATTGTTTCAATTACTGATACTTCTGGCCATGTGATCTCTTGGTCTTCTGCAGGAGCTAGTGGATTTAAAGGTGCTAGGAAAGGTACGCCATTCGCTGCTCAAACAGCAGCTGAGGCTGCAGCTAGGAGAGCACTTGATCAAGGTATGAGACAAATAGAAGTATTAGTTCGAGGTCCTGGCTCAGGTAGGGAAACGGCCATAAGGGCTTTACAAGTGGCCGGTTTAGAAATAACTCTAATAAGAGATGTAACTCCATTACCTCATAATGGATGTAGAAGACCAAAACGAAGACGCGTTTAGGTCTTAATCATTCTTTAACCCCCCCCCCAAAAAAACTTTAATCCTATTTTTTTCCGTGTTGCAATACCACATTGACAGAATCGACCATCAAATAGCAGATGATCGCTCCCAAACAGGAACTTTTCTAATTGGCCCTTTAGAAAGGGGACAAGCTACAACTTTGGGTAATTCGCTTAGAAGAGTCCTTATGGGAGGACTTGAAGGAAGTGCTGTGACTGCAGTAAGAATTGCAGGCATTAACCATGAATATGCAACTATTCCAGGAGTAAGAGAAGACGTTTTAGATATTCTTCTTAATTGTAAGCAACTATCAATTAATAGCTCTAATCCAGAGCTAGAAATCGGAAGGTTAGTAGCAAGCGGTCCAATGGATGTGAAAGCGAATGATATTCAATTCTCATCTCAGGTCGAAATAGTTGATGGTGAAAAACCGATTGCAACTATTCAGGAAGGCCATAACCTAGAGTTAGAAATCCACGTTGAAAGAGGTGTAGGATATAGACCCGTTGATCGTAAAAATGAGGAGACAACTGCTATTGATTTACTTCAAATAGATGCTGTGTTTATGCCAGTTAAGAGGGTTAACTTTACGATTGATGAAACTGCTGTAGCAGAGGGAGGTACAGGTAGAGAGAGATTAAAAATGGAAGTCGTCACGGATGGCTCAACTAGTCCTGATGATGCTATAGCTGAAGCTGCGAATCAGTTAATAGAACTCTTTCAACCTTTAGCTACTGTTACAATGGTTGAGGAAATTCCTGAAGAACCTGAACCATCACCTGAAGCGCAAATTCCTCTTGAGGAACTAAACTTGTCCGTTAGAGCATATAATTGTTTAAAAAGGGCTCAAGTTAACTCAGTTTCTGATTTAATGGGTTTCAGCTACGAAGATCTTCTTGAAATAAAGAACTTTGGCTCTAAATCTGCTGATGAGGTTATTGAAGCTCTTGAGCGCATAGGAATTTCTATCCCACAAAGCAGAACCTCTGTTTAAAAATTTTTAAGATTATGAGACACCAACTTAGAATTCCATTATTGAGTAAACCCGCCGACCAGAGGAAAGCACTTTTAAGAGGTTTGACCACACAATTAATTAGGGAAGGTAGAGTAACCACAACAAAAGCAAGAGCAAAAGCTTTAAGAAATGAAGCTGAAAGAATGATTTCACTTGCTAAAGATGGAAGTTTGGCTTCTAGGAGAAGGGCTATTGGATACATTTATGATAAAAAATTAGTTCATTCATTATTTGAAAAAGCAAAAGAAAGATATGGGGATAGAAAAGGTGGCTACACAAGAATAGTCAGAACTGTATCTAGAAAAGGTGATAATGCTCAGATGGCCATAATCGAGCTTGTTTAAATTAAATAAAGGGACTTTTACTAAAAAATAACTTTTGAAAAGGGTAGCTTTATTAGTCCAATATGATGGATCTAATTATTCAGGTTGGCAAAAACAAAAAAATGCAACTACTGTTCAAGAAATTTTAGACAGAGCTCTCTTAAAGATTACAAATCACAAAGTAAAGACTTTTGCAGCAGGAAGGACAGATGCTGGGGTTCATGCATCAGGTCAAGTAGTACACTTTGATGTTGATTGCGTTATTCCAGGAAGTAGTTATTCTGATGTCTTAAATAGTATTTTACCTTCAACAATTAGGATCTTGGAATCAGTTGAGGTTAAAGATAGTTGGCATGCATGCTATTCAGCAATGTATCGACATTATCGATATGTCATTTATAACAGTAAATTCCCTAATTTGTTCATCAATAATTGGTCATGGCATAGATATCAAAAAGTATTAGATGAAGTTTTAATGTTAAATGCATCCAAGACAATGGCAGGAGAACATGATTTTTTTGCTTTTCAGAAAAGTGGTAGTAATAGAACGAACTCTATTACAAAAATAGAAAATATTGATATTAAAAGAGTAGAAGATTTGATTTTAGTCGATATTAAAGCTACTGGTTTTTTATATGGAATGGTGCGTTTAATTGTTGGTCAACTAGTTTTAGTTGGAGAAAAAAAAATATCGCCAGAAATTTTTACAGATAGATGGGTAAACAAAAAGAAAAATGATGTTAAAGAATCTGCTCCAGCTAAGGGGTTATGTTTTGTAAATGCTGTTTATGAAGAAAATGTTTTTAAAAAGATTAATAACAATGATTTTTTCCCTATATTCTTAATTAAGGGTTTTTCTTAAATAAAGTTTAATTAAGTTAATCTTATGTGCAATGATTTAAAACTGTTGTTTAATATTCCTCTAATAAGGTAGAATTTAGAACTAACTTTAAATTTATTTGTATAAATTTGGTAAATGAATAAAACAATTACTCCATCTTTAGAAACCATTGAAAGAAATTGGTTTTTAGTTGATGCAAAAGATAAGACACTTGGTAGACTTGCTACAGAAATTGCAACTGTATTGAGAGGTAAGAATAAACCAACATTTACACCTCATCTAGATACTGGAGATTTTGTAATTGTAGTAAATGCCGAAAAAGTTGAGGTGACAGGTAAAAAAGCATCACAAAAGTTGTATAGGAGACATTCTGGAAGACCAGGAGGAATGAAAATTGAAAAATTTGAGTCTCTTCAAGAAAGAATTCCTGAAAGAATCATCGAGCAAGCTGTCAAGGGTATGCTGCCACATAACTCTCTAGGAAGACAGCAATTTAAAAAACTAAAAGTTTATAAAGGTGCTGATCATCCTCATGCTGCTCAGAATCCTGTATTATTAAATAGTTAATTGCCCAAAATGAATAGTCAAATAAAAAACAAAGCTGTGTATTGGGGAACTGGAAGAAGAAAAACTTCAGTTGCTAGAGTACGCTTAATTCCAGGAAATGGACTAATAAAAATTAATGGTCGTTCTGGAGATGATTACTTAAACTTTAACCCTCTACACTTAAATTCAATCAAAGCACCTTTGCAAACATTAGGTCTTGAAAATTCTTATGATATTCTTGTAAATGTATTTGGAGGTGGATTGACAGGTCAAGCAGATGCTATCAAGCAAGGAGCAGCAAGAGCACTTTGCGAATTATCTCCTGACAATAGGAAACCGCTAAAAACTGAAGGCCATCTCAGTAGAGATCCTAGAGCCAAAGAAAGAAGAAAATATGGTCTCAAAAAAGCAAGAAAAGCTCCTCAATTCTCTAAACGTTAAAGGAATTCAAATCATGCCAAAATCAGAAATACACCCAAAATGGTACCCAGATGCAAAAGTTATTTGTAATGGAGAAGTTGTAATGACTACTGGCTCCACTCAGCCTGAATTACATGTTGATGTATGGAGTGGTAATCATCCTTTCTTCACTGGAACTCAAAAGATTCTTGATACAGAAGGTAGGGTTGATAGGTTTATGAAAAAATATGGAATGGGTTCAGCTAATTCGGCTACATCAAAAGAGCAAAAAGAAGAAAAAGATTCTAAGAAATAGAATTTTCAAAAATTAAGCATAATTTCAATTGGAATACTCAACATTAATTGCAAGGTTGAAAACTGCTTCAGAAAGTTTTGAAAATTTGGAAGTGCAGCTTGCAGATCCTGATATAGCTAATGATCCAAAAAAATTAGAATCAATAGCAAGAGAAAGGTCAAAATTGGAACCTTTAGTGGTTGATTTTAATAAGTTGCTTGATACTGATAAAGAAATCGAAGATTCAAAAAATCTACTTAGAGAGAATAGAAATGATAAAGAAATGGAATCTTTGATTAATGAGGAGTTAATTACTCTAGAGGAATGCAAGAATGAACTGATTCAAAAAACCACTATCGCCTTATTGCCAAAAGACCCAAGAGATGAAAGAAGTGTAATGTTAGAAATCAGAGCCGGTGCTGGAGGTAACGAGGCTTGTATCTGGGCAGGTGATTTAGCAAGAATGTATGAAAGATATGGACAAAAAATTGGATGGTCTGTAAAACCTGTTAGTGCTTCCGAGTCAGATATGGGAGGATTTAAGGAGTTAGTTATCTCCGTTAAGGGAGATTCTGTATATAGTCAACTTAAATTTGAAGCTGGTGTACATAGAGTCCAAAGAGTTCCAGCTACTGAATCTCAAGGTAGAGTTCACACCTCTACTGCTACAGTAGCCGTTATGCCTGAGGCTGATCCTGTTGAGGTTAAAATTGATCCAACAGATCTAGAGGTTGGAACAGCAAGATCAGGAGGTGCAGGGGGACAAAATGTTAATAAGGTAGAGACAGCTATTGATCTTCTCCACAAGCCTACAGGAATAAGAGTTTTTTGTACTCAAGAGAGATCCCAATTGCAAAATCGCGAACGAGCAATGGAAATTTTAAGAGCTAAATTGTATGAAATTCAATTAAAAGAAGCTAATGCCAAAGAGAGATCACAAAGGCTTTCTCAGGTTGGAACAGGCGATAGAAGTGAAAAAATCAGAACTTATAATTTTAAAGATAACAGGACAACAGATCATAGATTAGGTTCCAATTTTTCTCTTGAGCCAATTCTTGCTGGTCAATTAGAAGAAGTGATTAATGCCTGCATAGCGCAAGAACAAAAAAGAATGATGGAAGATTTTAATAAAGAGGTAAATTAAGATTTTTTCAGATTGCAACCCCTATTACGTATTTACTCCATTCTTTATGCCTGCCAGAGTCAATTTGTCTTGTAGCTTCAAAATTTAGATTACTTAAGGGACGATAAGGCTTACGTTTTAAGGGCATATTCGCCTCTTCGGGGGTTCGATTACCTTTTTGTACATTACATCTGAGACATGCTGTAGTAACATTTTCCCAGTTATCTGTTCCACCTCTGCTTCTTGGTAAAACATGATCTATTGATAGGTCACTACCCCTATAGTTACAGTATTGGCAAGCATTATTATCTCTCAGAAGAATATTTTTTCTTGTTAAAGAAACCTCTCTAAAAGGAACTTTGACGTAGTAACGAAGTCTTATAACTGTCGGTAACTTTTTCCCGCTATGAATTGAATATGTTTTATCTTCCTCTAAGCTTTCTGCTTTACCTTTAATCATCAGAATTACTGCTCTTCGCCAGGAAGTGATGTTTAAAGGTTCATAAGATGCATTTAAAACTAGAGTCTGGCCCATGCCAAAATACAATTTACATGTCATGCTAACTGTATATTTCAATAAGCGCATATATTTGCGCAAAGTTAATGCAAAATAGGCAAACAAATCAGGTATTTAATTTTGACAAATTTCCAAATTTTGAAAAAGATATATATCTAAAACAAAGAGCATGGATTGAAGTTAAAGGTAAAGCAATAGAAACAAACGTTAGACAGTTAAGATCACAATTAAGTAAAAATTGTCAATTCATGGCAGTCGTTAAAGCTGATGGATATGGACATGATGCGAAATTAGTATCAGAGTATGCTATCAAAGGTGGAGCATCTCAATTAGGTGTTGCCACATTAAATGAAGGAATGAAGCTTCGTTCTTCTGGAGTTGAACAACCAATACTTATCCTCGGAAATCTCTTTACAAAAAGGGATCTGATTATATGTTTTAAAAATTATCTAATGCCAACTATTAGTAGTATAAGAGAATGTTTAATTTGCAATAACATTGGTAAGCACTTTGGATTGAAATTTCCTTTGCACCTCAAAGTTGATACAGGAATGTCAAGATTAGGATTTGAATACAATAAATTTGTTCAGCAATTTGAAAACATCAAATCTTTTGACAATATTTCTATTGAGGGAATATATAGTCATTTATCATCTGCAGATGAACTCAACTCATTAGATCCAAAAAGTATTACACAATTACAAAGGCAGAAGTTTCAGGAATTATTAAAGCAAATTAATGTTGATAGAAATAAAAATATCAAGATTCATTTGGCTAATTCAGCGGGAATGCTTCTTGATAAAAATTTCCATTTTCATATGGTCCGCGTTGGATTATCTATGTATGGATATAAACCTGTGTCAAAATTAAATAAAAATTTATTGCTTAAACCAGCTTTATCTTTGAAGGTCAAAGTAGCTTTTATAAGAACTATTGATAAAGGTGTAAGTGTAAGTTATGGAGGCAAATTTGTAAGTCATAGAAAAACTAAGTTAGCTGTATTGAGTATTGGTTATGCAGATGGTGTACCAAGAAATCTTTCAGGCAAAATTAACGTTATCCATAATAATAAGTTTTATCCTCAAGTTGGATCTATAACTATGGATCAAATGATGGTAGACATAACAGATTCTAATGAAATTAAAGTTGGTAGTAACATGGTATTACTAGGGTCTGATGGAGATAAAACAATTTCTCCTCTTGAATGGGCAAGAAAATCTAATACTATCCCTTGGGAAATTCTTTGTTCTTTTAAAAATAGATTACCGAAAGTTCAAGTAGATTAGACATTTCGATTAAATAAAAAATTTTGAATATTTGCATAAAAATTGATAATGTATAAGAACTGGAGAGGTGGCTGAGTGGTTGAAAGCGGCTCCCTGCTAAGGAGTTACAGGAGGTAACTTTTGTCGAGGGTTCGAATCCCTCCCTCTCCGTGATTTATTTAGAAAATTTTTAATAAATATTTGTTTTAAAACAAGTCAAGATTAATATCTTTAAGGTCATAAATAGAATTTAAAATCAACTCAGCGCCTGCATTTCTAAGATTTGATTCGTAAGAATTACGTTCTTTTAATCGAGAATTTAAATGTAAATGAGGGGGAGCTATTCCAATACTTATGAATTTCTGAGATGGTATTTCCTTTCTAGCGTTTATGACTGTTTTTATATCTGCAATAGTATCTCCTACATATGCAATGGGAATATTTGATTCACCAAGTTTATCTCCAATTAGCTTTTTTGATAAGTTAATAAAACCTTTAGGATTAGGCTTGTCAGGGGCATCTCCCATAGATATTAATGGTGGTGATTTTAGTCCAAGTCTTTTTTCTAAAACAAATTTTGCGGAAGCAGACTCTGCACCACTAACAAAACCCCAGATTATTCCATTATCTTGAATTAAATCAAAAAACTTTTTATCAACTAATAATTCCTCATTAGTTATGTAACCAGACCAATATTTACTATCTTTATTTGGATCTCCACCAAAGTAAAACTCTTCAAAACATTTTACTATTTCCTGTCTTCGAGGAATTTTAAGGTTTAAGTTCTCTTTTTTTATGCATCTTTTTATAAGTTCTAAACTTAAATCCCAATCATTATTCCAGATCCCTTCATTTTTTGCATTATCAATATCTATATAACTTGGCTCCCATCCGGAAAATTTGTAAACTGTTTTTTTTAAAGAAAGTCTATAACTATTTTCTACGCTGCGGATTACCCCATCAATATCAAATAAAATTAAACCAATATTTTTCAATTAATTTTCTTACATCATTACTATAAAAGATTAGTATTCTTATAAAAAAAAAGCAAAGAAAAAAAATTCTATTTATAGATTATGGATTATCTAAACTTAATTTTGTAGATATCCTCTGGGAGTGAGAAATATTTCTTCAACTAGGGTTGTTTGGGAATTGCCAATAATAATTATTGATAACATATCAATCTCTTTAAATGGAATGGTGTTTAAAGTAAAAAATTTTTTGGTTTGATTTTCTCTCCCTACTTGTCTAGCTATTAAAACTGGAGTATCACCATGCCTAGATTGTAAACATATATCTATTACACTTTTTAGCTGCCAATTTCTTTCAATGGATTGAGGATTAAATAAAGCTATTACAAAGTCACCCACAAGAGCTCCTTCAATTCTTTTTTCTATTAAAGACCATGGAGTTAATTTATCGCTTAAGCTTACTGAACAAAAGTCATTCATTAGTGGTGCTCCACTAATCGCAGCAGCTAATTGAACACTACTTATACCTGGATGTACTTCAAAGGAAGGCCTATATTCTTTTTTTGATTTTTTGAAGTAACTCCAAAAGTAAACCAGCCATTCCATAGAATCCAGATTCCCCTGAAGAAATTAAAGCTACTTTTATTCCTTCTTCGGCCAGTTGAATTGCTTTACTGCATCTCTCTTTTTCTTCAGTAAGTTTACTTTCAATTAAAACCTGATCATTCCTTTTTAAGGGTTTTATTAAATCTAAATACATTTTGTATCCAATCCAAACAGTACATCTTGAAAGTGCTTTTCTTGCATTATTGGTTAAGAAGGATATATCACCAGGCCCACTTCCAATAATATGGATTTCGCCATGGCTTGGATTATATTGATTCTTTGATTCTGCTACAGCGATAGTTACTGCACCAGATTGATTTTTAAAAATTCTTTTTTCTTCTAATAATTTTGATTTTTCTCCTGCTGCGAGTAAGCAAGAGGCTTCTGCTACGGAAGGGGTACCAATTTCCTTTTCTACAACACTTGATGGATTTGGAACAATTATTGTTGAAAGATCTTCTTTACTAAAAAACTTTATAGGCAAGTTTTTTTCTTTAGCTAGTTCTAAAATTCCTTTCTCATCTTTTTTAATGTCAATAGTTGCAAATCCCGCAATTGATTGCTGCGATAAATTTCCTGACTCTAAAAAATTATTTAAAGAATTTGTTATTAATTCTTTGCTTGTATTTCTTTCACATCCAATACCAACCCATAATACGGGCGGGTGCCAAGTTGGTTTATGATTTTCGAATATACTTACATAAAATGTTGAATATGTTTTTTCAGTTTCTTTTTTATCAATTCGATTAATAACCTTAGCTGATTCTGAAGTTTTCCATAAGTTATTACCAGATAATTGTTTGCAAAATATTTCTTCGTTCTTAGATTGTTTAATTACTAGTTTTGACCAATCGTTTATTTTGCCAGATCTTTTCCAACCCCATTGATTCCCAAATGCATCAAGATTTAAGAGGCTTTGATCATTGGAATTATTAGTTTCTATAATTTCGCCACCAAGTAAATTAGCAATTTGACATGCAATATTTTGCGTATTTGACTGATGTAAGCCAATTAAAGGAACTATCTTGGAACATTTGTTATCTATAACTATTACTCCTGGATCTTTATCTTTAGAGGTTAAAAATGGATTTATTATGCGTATTGAAGCAGCAATTGAGCCTATAAAAATTATTAAATCTATCTCAGGCCATTTTTTTTGTAAAATTTCTCTAGGTTTTTGTACTTG
>MWOO01000190.1 GCA_002025945.1 Prochlorococcus sp. HOT208_60m_813O14
GCTTTAATAGATTTTCCTTCTTCACTGGCTGCAACTGTATAAGTGGAATTAGTACTAACAACATTCCATGTGGAATTATCAGAAGAAGTTTGCCAGCTATAAGATAAAGTCCCGTTTCCATCAGGATCAGCAGAATCTGTATTGATACTTAAAGTATTACCTACAGCAGCAGTGCCATTTATAGAGAAACTTGCATTACCGTCGTTAGCTGGAGATAGAGTAAATGAATTTGAAGCCTGTATACGGGCAAGACCATCGCTTACTTCATAACTGAGATCAACTTTGCCACTGTAATTACTGTTTGGTTCGAAACTCCAAGTATTATTGCCATTGTTTGTAATAATTCCATTATTGGCTGATAAATTCACAACTGATAGATTATCTCCATCAATGTCTATATAACCTTTTAGAAGATCGGTACCATTTATTTGGTATGCAGTATCCTCTGTTCCATTTGGGAATTTAAATTGTTGACCGTCTACTAATTCAGGCCCAAAAAAATTAACGTTAATCGTCTTCGTATGAGATTGAATAATTATGTCGTTACTATTAGATAGGAAGAAATCTCCATTATTTATATCTGTTTGAACTTGAATATCATCTGTTAACTGTTCGTTGAATTTATATTGTGCAATTTCTATCCAATAACCTTCTTTATTTTCTCTAATATCACTTTGCGCCCCTGTAATAGTAAAACCTGAGATTATGCCATCATTTGTATTTATGCTTGTTATAAAATTGTTTGTTCCTTTAATTGAATCTATAGCAATTTTTTTATTTAATTTTGGATCAAAGAATGATGGCCTTAGTGTGAATCCTCCTAATAAAAAAGGGGAATTACTTTTAATAAATATTTTTAATAAAGAGTCATAGTTTTGAATATCTGGAAATTCATAAATTATTTCAAAACTTGCCATATTATCTTTCTACTCTATTGAAGGTTTGAAACGAAGGAGCCATCAATATCTCCTGAAATAAATGAAGTTATATTTATGTGATTATTTTGATCAGAAAAAACAATATTATTTAAATAATTATTATTTGTTGGTTTAGTATTTGTCATACCAAGATTTTTTAAATCTGCTTGACTATCAATAAATTCCCAAGAACCTACTTTTGAATATATTTCTTCTTTTCCTACAACATAATTATTAATAAGCCATGCGTCTTTTGCTTGGATAAGACCATTGTTATCAACATCAGCTGCCATCCATTGAATATTATGGATTAATTTGTCAGAGGTTGTTACTCCTGAAGACATTCTCAAAGCTATGAGGGCATCCATTGAATCAATAGATCTCCTTTCAATATTAGTTAATGGATCTCTTCCTAATCCTAATGTGTAAGAACCAATATCACCATTAAGAGTATCTATTTCAAAATCTCCGTTAACTAGTTTCTTGGTTAAAGATTGATCAAAATGTGTTTCTTCAAGAACAGTTCCTCCAACCAATCCCCATTCTAAATATGCATTATTCTTATCAGTACTTGGTAATGTAAGTTCTATATCTGCAATTTTTACATCACTTGAATTATTATTCCCAATCTTAATAGCAGATAAAGAGTAATTATTATTAGTTTCATTTACTTCTTTTAACCAGTCGTTTGTAAATAATTGATTATTTAAATTTATCTTAAATTTAGAATCGTTATTTTTGTTAAAAGAGAAATTTATATTTTCAAAGTTGCTAGAACTAGCATTTACCCACAATGATGCCGAGAGAATTCCAGTTTCTTGATTTCTGATAATGTTTCTAAAATTAATTTGATCGTCTTTTGAAACATTAATGTTTGAATAACTAACATCTAAATTTATGTCTTTTAATGGTTTATTTCCCTTCCAATATTTTACTGAACCAGTAAGTTTATTAAAGTCATCATTTAAAATTGTATGTTCATATAAATTATTTTTGAAAGTTAATTCCTGATTAACAGTATTAGATAATTTTATTTTGAAAGTTTCATCTTTTTCCCTTGTAAGATCGTTTTTAATATCAACAAAGAAACTTGCATTGGTTGTGTTTTTTGGGATTTTTATAGTTCCATTTGGTGAACTATTATTTATAAAATCATTTTGCTGTGCAGAATTTGATTCATCTAATACTATTTCCCAATTCATATCAATATCGCTAAGTGCTGCTGAATCTAAATTTGCATCAAATTTTATGCGGGTAAATTCACCGTCACTTCCCTCTTGCGTTTTTGTATTTTCTGAAGATAAATTGACTTGATAATTTTGAATTTGTCCAAAGGAAACTCTAAAGCCAGAATTAAGAACACTATCTTTTTGAACTTCAGCTATGTATGTTGTATTACCAATCCACTCGATCGCTTGATTTTTAAGTGTTAGTTTTATATCTTTCCCGCTAATTGTGGCATCTGCATCAATTGTTCCTCCCGACCCACTTATTGGGATTAGTTTAACTTTTTCTGAGATCGAGTTGTTTGTTAATAGCCTTGTTGAGGTCAGTGAGATTTCCCTTGTATTTACATTTTTTTTAAATACAGGTATATGTGCCTGACTGAGTGCATTACGTTGAGCGATTAATTCTCCATCATTAATTCCTAGTGTTAAGCCTGTTCCTTGATAATTAGTGTCATTTGATGTTATCGCTAAATTTAGATCTTTTAGTTCAGTTGGATTACTATTATCTACTTCAATAATTTCTGCTCTACTCCAGTTATCTGAGTTGAAATCAAAACTAGATATTTCTGTACCATTCTTTCGTGAAAGTTTTACTTTTACATCAGAGGAAGGAGCCCCGCCCCATAGCCTGATTTGATATTTAATTTTGCCTTCGTTTTCACTTTTTAAAATACTTATTACAGCACCATTTCTTTGAAACCCGTAATTTTTTTCTGCTGAACCAATAATAAAGTTTTCTGGAGTAAGGTCTGTTGGATTTATATTTACTAGTCTTACTAGTGATTCAAAATTGCTGTTATTACTAAATCCATCCTCGTCATAACCTATTAATGTATCCTCTCCATCTTTTTGAATTCTTACATAACCAAGAGAAAATGGATAATCATCTGCTGGGAAAGTAGCCTTTGGATTACTTATATGCAAGTTTGTTAAATCAACTTTGTCACCACCATTACCAGCAGAGAAATCAGTTATTGTATCTTGTTGGGAAGAATATGCGTCTTGACCATAAGAGAAAGTATCAGAACCATCTCCACCACTAATAATATCTGCTCCCTTGCCTCCAGTAATTAAGTCATCACCAGAACCACCGGTGATTGTATCTACACCCAATCCACCTTC
>MWOO01000191.1 GCA_002025945.1 Prochlorococcus sp. HOT208_60m_813O14
TGTTTCCCAAAGTTTTCCGTATTTGGCCTCCATTCTTGCTGGAGATAATTCACTTTGCAGAACTTCAACTTCTAATGACAAATTATCAATAAGCTTTTCAGCGTAATGGTATGTTTCTGGAGGCAGGTAACCCGTATCTATCCAAAATATTTTGATTTTTTTTTGTAGATATAATTTACTGACCATATCTAAAAGGACCGACGACTGTATACCAAAACTTGTTGTAATAGCAAATTGATTATCAAACTTTTCATAACCCCACGAAAGCATTTCTTGAGGATTCATATCTAATAGCTCTTGATTATGTTTCCTCAAGTTAGTTTGAATATCTTTGTGGATTTTTTCAATCATTCTTGAATTTGGTTATGAGTTTAATGTTATTTCGCTTAATTTAAAAATTATTCGTATAGTTTAATAATACATTTACGGATAACAATATTTCTCTAATGAAATCAATACAAAAACCAATAGTAATAGTTGGAGCAGGTTTTGCAGGTATGACATTTGCTTTGAATTTAAAGAATCTTAATCCTTCTTTACCAATTCTTGTAGTTGATTCTGAAACTCACTTTATATTTAAACCCTTAATGTACGAAGTTTTAAGTAAAGAAATAAGAAGTTGGGAAGCCACCCCAAAATTTGCAAATATTTTTTCTGATGCGGGCATAACTTTTTTAAGAAATAGTTTGACTAAGATTTCTTTCAAAGAAAATATACTTGAATTTAGCGACAATTTAAAATTAAGTTATCAGTATCTTATTATCTGTACAGGATCGATTCCAAATAGTTTTTTAATAAAAGGTATAGATGAAAATTGTTATTTTTTTAATGATGCTCACGATCTAAATAAATTAAATTCTTTTTTAAAAAAATCACAAGATACTGCGTTGCATAAAAAGTTATTCATAGTTGGAGGTGGTCCCTCTGGCATTGAGTTGGCATGCAAAATTAAAGATATGTTTTCAGACCAATTTGAAATTAATGTAATTGAAAAATCAAATGAAATCCTCAATAAAAACAAAATTTTCAATAGAGAGCAAGCAGAGAAGGCATTAGAAAAAAGAAAAATAAATGTTATTTTGAATTCCATAGTTAAAGAAGTCTCAGAAACTAAAATTAGTATTTCTAGTGAGGCTGGAATAACTTCTTTGGATAAAGATATTGTTATTTGGACTGCAGGTGTTACACCTAATTTGTCTTACTTAGAAACTGATCAAATAACAAAAAAATTTGGACGAATTTTAGTTAATAATAATTTGCAAATAGAACAATATGAAAACTGTTTTGCTATAGGCGATATTTCAGTTATTGAAGGAATGGAGGATTTACCCATAACTGCTCAGGTCGCTATGCAGGAAGGACATCATCTGGCTAATAATTTACAACTTTTAATTCAAGGAAAGGATCCTCTACCTTTTGAATTTAAAGACAATGGTGAAATGATTAGCTTAGGAATAGGCGAAGCTTCAATTTCCGGGCTTGGGGTTACTTTATCTGGGAAATTGGCTTTTGAGGCAAGAAGACTAATATATGCTTCCAAGTTGCCTGATATTAATGAAAGCTTAAAATCTGCATCTTCATGGATATTCCAAAAAAAATCTATTTTCAAAAAGTTTCTTAAAACAGATAATTCCAATTAAACTTTTTTGAAATTTTGTTTTTGGGTATATTGAGTTAAATAAGTTTCGTATGAATTTAATTGCAGTAGTTATTAATAATTTTGATGCGTTTATAACCGTAGTTGTTTTAATAATGTCAATAATTTTATTTATTAAAAATACTATTGCACCAGAATTGACTGGTTTGTTATGTGTTGGAATATTCATAGCAACAGGGGTCCTTTCTCCTGAAAAAGCTTTAGCTGGATTTGGTAGCCCATCCTTAATTACTCTTATGGGTTTATTTGCAGTTTCTTCTGCATTATTTAAAAGTGGTGCTTTAGACAGAGTCAGAGAATTGATTTCGTCTGAAGGTATTAGAACTCCAAGGAAATTAATTTCTTTAATAGCTTTTTTGATTGCTCCAATATCTGGAATTGTACCTAATACTCCAGTAGTTGCATCTTTACTACCCATAATTGAAGGTTGGTGTGAGCGGAGAAATATATCACCATCAAAAGTTTTATTACCACTTTCTTTTGCTACTTTACTAGGTGGAACCCTGACATTATTGGGTAGCTCAGTAAATCTTCTCGTTAGTGATATTAGTCAGCAATTAGGATATGGGGCTTTGGAATTATTTAGTTTGACTTCAATAGGAATTCCTGTGTGGCTTATAGGTACAACCTATATGATTCTAGTTTCTGACGTGCTTTTGCCAGATAGAGGAAGAGATAACGAATTTATTAAAAATGGTGATTTGAATATATACTTTACTGAAGTTACTATTCCCTCTACTTCAGAATTAGTTGGACAATCTGTCAGAAATAGTAGATTGCAAAGACGATTTGACGTTGATGTTCTGGAATTGCAACGAAATGGAAAAGTTATTCTTCCCCCTTTGGCTGATAGAAAGATTGAACCGGATGATAGATTAATAATCCGCGTTACAAGGGCAGACTTATTTAGACTTCAGCAGGAACATACCGTTCTTTTAGGTGAAAACAAAACATCTTTCGATGGAGCTAATGTTTTCTCAGATGATGAAAGTACTAAGACTTTTGAAGCCCTTTTACCCGCTGGCTCAACACTTGCTGGTGCAAGTTTGAGAGAATTAAGATTTAGGCAGCGTCATAATGCAACAGTTTTAGCATTAAGAAGAGGTCAACAAACCGTTCAGGAGAGATTAGGCCAAGCTGTTTTAAGGGCTGGAGATGTTTTATTATTGCAAGCACCGTTAGATTCTATAAGAGGTTTGCAAGCTAGTAATGATTTGCTTATTTTAGATCAATTCGAAGATGATTTACCTTTCTTGATAAAAAAACCTATATCGATTGGAATTGCAATTGGAATGGTGGTTTTGCCTTCGGTTTCTAATATTCCATTAGTAGGTTCAGTCCTTTTAGCAGTCATTGCTATGGTTGCTTGTGGATGTTTAAGACCTGCAGAGATACAAAAATCAATTAGGTTAGACGTCATTTTATTGTTGGGATCTTTATCATGCTTTAGTGTGGCTATGCAAGTAACAGGATTAGCAGATTTAATTGCTGTGAATCTAAACTTTGCCCTTAATGGAATGCCTCTGTATTTTGCATTAGTCCTAATTTTTTTATCGACAGTTATTCTTACACAATTTATAAGTAATGCTGCTTCGGTTGCTTTGATTTTGCCTGTTGCTATTGAATTCTCAAATGTTTTAGGGATTTCACCAAGTGCTTTAATAATGCTTGTTTTATTTGGTGCAAGTCAATCTTTCTTGACTCCAATGGGTTATCAAACTAATTTAATGGTTTATGGGCCTGGAAGATATAGGTTCTTTGATATCGCAAAATACGGAGCTGGATTAACACTTATAATGACTTTTACAGTACCAGCATTGATAATTTTAAATTACGGTTAATATCGTGAAATTCACAAGTAAGGTTTATAAGTTAAAAGATGCTTACAAAAAGCTATCAGTGCCTCAATTCACTATTGTTACAGGCTTATTTATTATTTGCCTTGGAACTTTAATTTTGAGTTCTCCATTATGTTCATCTTCAAAGGTTGGCTTGTGGGAAGCATTTTTTACATCTACTTCTGCTATTACTGTAACTGGTTTAACCATAATAGATATTGGTGATGATTTAAATTTCTTTGGCCAGGTTTTCTTGGCTTTTATGCTTTTATCAGGTGGTCTAGGATTAATGGCTATTACAACATTTTTACAAGGTTTTGTTGTAAAGGGGACAAAGCTAAGAACTAGATTAGATAAAGGAAAGACTCTAGATGAATTTGGAGTTGGAGGAATTGGTCGAACTTTTCAAAGCATTGCTATTACAGCGATTAGTATTATATCCTTGGGCGCAATTGTTTTATATGCTTTTGGATTTGTAGATATTCAAAATAACTGGGAAAGACTATGGTCCTCGATTTTTCACAGCATATCTGCATATAACAATGCAGGATTTTCTTTAAGTTCAAATAGTCTGCAAGACTATAGAACAAATTATTTGGTGAATACTGTTTTTGTTTTTCTCATTGTTATGGGTGGACTGGGATGGCGGGTTATTGATGATATTTGGAGTAATAAAAAAAATCTTTCTTATAAAAAATTAAGCCTTCATTCCAGACTAGTTATTAGGACAAGTTTGTCTCTAATATTATTTGGATCATTAGGATTCTTTATCACTGAATCATTGCTTAATAGTCAATTTTTTAATGATTTGAATCTGTTTGAACGGTTATTGTCATCAATTTTTGAGACAGTAAGTGCAAGAACTGCAGGCTTTACAAATTATCCAATCTCCTTGAACTCTATATCAGATACTGGCTTACTGTTATTAATGACTTTGATGTTTATTGGAGCAAGTACTGGAGGTACTGGTGGAGGCATAAAAACTACTACATTTATTGCTTTAATGGCTGCAACTAGATCAACTTTAAGAGGTCAGAAAGATGTAATTATTAGCAATAGATTAATTTCAGATAAAGTTATTCTAAAGGCAGTTGGTATCACAGTTGGATCTTTGCTTTTTGTTCTTTTAATGGCAATGTTGCTTAGTACAACAAATACGTTTGTTAAGAAAGAATCTTTCACATTCCTAGAAATTCTGTTCACTTGCATATCTGCATTTGCAACTGTTGGTTTTGATATTGGTTTAACAGCAAAATTAAATCATTTTGGCCAATTTATTCTTATTGTCGGAATGTTTGTGGGCAGACTTGGGATCCTTTTGCTTTTAAGTGCACTTTGGCAGGCTCTTTATAAGAGTAGAATAGATAGACAAAAGAGAATTGGCTATCCTAGGGCTGATCTTTATGTTTAGGATTGACTAAGTTTTATTATGGCTGATTGGTGGCAGTGGTCTCAAAAGAGAGAAAAAGAAGCACTCACTTTTGCAGTTGTTGGCGTTGGAAGATTTGGAACTGCTGTTTGTAGAGAACTTATAAGTAATGGTGCCGATGTTTTGGCTGCAGATTATTCGGAAAAAGCTATTGATGATTTGAGACAATTGGAACCTTCAATAGAAGCAAGAGTTGTCGATTGTACTGATGAAGAGTCTATGAAGGAATCAGGAATACTTGAAATGAATACTGTTGTAGTAGGTATAAGTGAACCTATTGAAGCAAGTATAACTACGACACTTATTGCCAAAGATAGTGAAGGTAGCAAAGTGAAAAGAGTAATAGCAAGAGCTACGAGTGATTTGCACGAAAAAATGTTAAAAAGGGTAGGTGCAGACAAAGTTGTCTTCCCTTCTAGAATGCAAGGAGAGAGATTAGGTTTAGAACTAGTTAGACCAAATCTAATTGAAAGATTGGAACTCGATAACCAAACTGGTATAGATGAAATAACTGTTCCAGAGGAATTTATTGGAAGATCTTTGAGAGATTTGAATTTGAGGAAAAATTATTTAGTTAATGTTCTTGCAGCAGGACCTGCTGAACAGTTAACAGTTAATCCTCCAGCAAAATATATCTTGGAAAGAGGAAATATTTTGGTAGTAATGGGAAAAACTGCAGATTTACAGAAATTGCCTCAAAATTAATTATTTTTAATCAGATTTTTTATAGTATCTAATCCTTTGAGGCGCTCTTTTTAATCTTTTAACGTTTTGTTTTTCTAGTTCGTTTCTAAATCTATCAGTATTTAAACTATTTTCTGAAACAGGCGATTTACTTTCTTTTTCGAAATATTTTTTTATACCCTCTTGTATTAATACTTTTGCCATATTACTAACTGTCCTAGATTCATTATTAGCCAAAATAGTTAATTGCTCACATATTAATTCTGGAAGAACTACTTGAATTCTGGGGGATTTAGGCTTCCCATTAGTTGAGTTTTGGCGGGTAGCCATGAGTCAAAGTTGATAACTGTTACTTATAAGTATACACAGTTAGTCAAGGATACTATCTTTGTGTATATTATTAATAAGGAAATTTATATCCCTATCAATTAATTGTTTTATTGTCCCATGAAAAATTCAAGAAAAATTGATTCTCCTAAAAGGTCGATAATTGATAAACCGAAAAAAAGATTAGTCAATTCTGATTTTCACGATAATGAAAATAGTGACGTTTTGGTATCAGCTGTAATTAGTCCATATTTGTTAACTCATCTTCACCATATTCTTCAGCAGTCTGAGTATTATGCTCAAAAAGATGGAAGAAAATCTCACGCAGCGAACTTTGCGAAACTAAGAAAAGTTTTATGTTTAGACGCAAGAAGTATGGCAGATGCCTCTGCTAAAGAGATTAAAGATGTTGAAAATGATTTATCTAATAATGAATATAATGAACAAAATGTAGCTTGAAGTAATAATCTATTAATAAATAGATTTTAAAAACATGTCCAGTAATGCGGAAAAACTCTATAAGTTAATAGCTAATGATTCCAAAAAGAAACAAAGTCTTTTTATGACAGCCTTAACTAATCCCAAAAAAGCCTTAGATAAAATATGCGACATTGGCAACGAGTTAAATATTTCTGTGACTAAAGAAGAGGTTATTGAATATTTGAGTACTATTGATGATGAAGCAACTAAAATGTGGTTAATCAAGGCTCGAGGCGGTCTTTAGGAAAAGGTTTCGAATAATTATTATTTGGATTATTTATAGGTTTTATTCTTTTGTTGTAGCCACCTCCACCAGCTAAAGTCCAAAAAAACCAGTAACTTGGAATCGCTAGAGCAGCAGCTATGAAAATTACTACAATTTGTTCTATTCTTTTCATGAGTTAATTTTATTCCACAAAATATTTTTTAGTAAATAAGCCACAGATTTTGTAAATTCTATTTTTAAAAAAGTGATTAGATTTGAAGGTATAAGCAAAATTTATTCTACAGATGTTGTTTTAAAAAATATTAGTTGGGAGATTAAGAAAGGAGAAAAAGTTGGATTAGTTGGTTCTAATGGAGCAGGTAAATCAACCCAATTTAAGATTTTAATTGGAGAGGAAGAGCAAACAAGTGGAACGATCATAAAAGAGGGCAATCCTAAAATTGCCCATTTAAAGCAAGAGTTTGATTGTAATTTAAATTTTTCAGTGAGACAGGAATTAGAAAGTTCTTTTAAAGATATACAAATTGTTGCCATTAAACTTTTAGAAATTGAGAAAAAAATGAAATCGTTGGATATAAAAAAGAATTCCGATGAACTTGAAATATTTGTAAATCAACTCGCAAAATATCAAGCAAAATTTGAAGCTTTAGGTGGTTATACAATGCAATCTGATGTAGAAAAAATATTACCAAAATTAGGCTTTTCTATAGAAGATGCTGATAAATTAGTTGGCAATTTTTCAGGTGGTTGGCAAATGAAAGTTGCACTTGGAAAAATAATCTTACAAAAACCTGATTTACTTTTACTGGATGAACCAACCAATCATTTAGATTTAGAAACTATTTTTTGGCTAGAAGAATATATATCTTCGCTTAAAATTGCAGTTATAATAATCAGCCATGATAGATATTTCTTAGATAAATTATGTGAAAAAATAATTTTTGTAGATAGAGGAACATCTGAAACATATATTGGAAACTATTCTTTTTTTGTCGAACAGAAATCTTTGAATGAAGAATCACAAAATAAGGCATATCAATTACAAAAAAAAGAAATTGAGTTACAGAAAAGGTATATAGATAGATTTAGAGCTAGTGCAACTAGAAGTTCTCAAGCAAAGAGTAGAGAAAAACAATTAAAAAAGATTTCTAAAATTGAGGCCCCCATAGCAAAATCAAGAACTCCTGTTTTTAATTTTCCAGAGTGCCCTCGCTCAGGAAAATTAGTTCTAAATATCAAAAATTTGTCTCATAGTTTCGAGGATAAAATTCTTTTTTTAGATATTAATTTAAAGATTTCTTCTGGGGAGAAAATAGCAATATTGGGACCTAATGGCTGCGGCAAATCTACATTGCTTAAAATTATTATGAAAAAAATATCTCCTGAAATTGGAGAAATTAATCTTGGTAAACATAATATAATTACTAGCTATTATGAACAGAATCAGGCTGAAGCACTTTCACTTGAGGAAAGGGTTATTGATTTAATATGTAATAAGTCTCCAGAATGGTCCCAAAAAAAAGCTAGAACATTTTTAGGGGGTTTTGGTTTTCAAAATGAAACTGTTTTTAAATATATTAAACAACTCAGTGGGGGAGAAAAGGCAAGATTAGCATTGGCGCTCATGATTATTAATCCTAGTAATTTCCTTCTTTTGGACGAACCAACTAATCATTTGGATATACAATCTAAGGAAAATTTAGAATTAGCAATTAAAAATTATAAAGGTTCATTATTAATAATTTCTCATGATCGGTATTTTATTTCAAAGGTTGCAAATAGAATTATTGAAATTAAAGATTCAAAGTTATTTTCATATGATGGTAATTACGAATATTTTTTAGAAAAAACTCAAAGCCAAAAACTTTGATTACTTTTAATAAAATTTAAACTTGGCTAAGTAAGATCATTCTTTTATCTTTCCATAGTTTACAGCCCTTGATTAATCTTAAAAAACAAAAATAGGTTTTAATAATTTAAATGAAAAATTATGATTTCCAAGAAAAAAAATTTTCAAATTTTTGATCCTATAGAAAGTTATTTTGAATGCATTACTTCCTGCGATATAAAGGATGTTAGATTTATTTCTAGATATGTGGAAATACTTAAACGTAATGAAAATTAAATTTTTTAGTTATTTTGTAGATTTGTAATATCAGTTGGTATTACTTTTAATTTAATAAATTTATTTTTACGCTTCAATAATATATTTACTTGTTTTTTGATACCATTTTTACTAATTTGTTCTATTACGTCTGATGCGGTTTCAATATCTTTATTTCCTATTTTAATTAAAATATCATCTATTTTGATTCCACTTTTTTCAGCTGGACTGTTCGGTACTACATATCCAACTTTTACGACATTATTTTTTCCTTCAGAAAAACTTTTTTCTATTAGGCTAATTCCAATCATAGGATGTATTACTTTCCCATTGTTTAAAAGTTGATAGGCAATTTCCTTAGCTTTATTAATTGGGATTGCGAAACTCAAACCCGCTCCTGGACCTGATCTTATCAAAGTATTAATACCAATTACTTCTCCATCGCTATTCAACAGTGGACCTCCAGAATTGCCAGGATTAATGGCAGCGTCTGTTTGTATCAGTTCAAGTTTTTTATCATATATTCCTAATTGAGTTACGTTTCTATTTAGATTACTAATAATACCAAGCGTAACTGTATTTTCTAGTCCGAATGGATTTCCAACTGCTATAGCCCAATCACCAACTTTAATCTTTGCAGAATCGCCCAATTTTGCTATTGGCCAAGGCCCTTTCCCTTCAATCTTTAGCACAGCTAAATCAGTAAAAGAGTCTTGACCTATCAGTTTAGCGTTTATTTTTTTGCCATTGGTTAAACCAACAATTACCTTATCTGATCCATTCACTACATGAGCATTGGTCATTACAAATCCATCTGCAAATATAAATCCACTGCCTTGGTTTTGCTCTATTCTTGGTCGATTTTCGTTAGGCAAATCTAATCCAAAAAATCTTTCAAAATATGGGTCTAGAAATAATTGAGAATTTCTTGGAAAATTTCTTTTTTTAACATATCTTTGAGTATCAATTGTCACCACAGCTGCACCGGTTCTTTCTACAGCTTTAGTTATGAAAGATTTGTTCGATAGTAAACTTACTTCATTAATTTTTGGTTTGCTTAATGGTTGGGATATTACTTTTGCAGGATATGTAATGCCCACTGGAATTAATAAGAGGGTTAGTAATAGCTTTTGGATGTATCTTTTCAATTTTGATTTTCTTATGTTCTTCTAGAGATTTAATACTCTAAACCTTAATATTTTAAATATAACGCGTAATTTAATATATTGAATCTAGAGAATAATTTAGTGACTTAAAATAGCTAAATTTCTTTTTTTCGGGCTATGATATTAAATATGTATTCAACTAATTGATAAGTTCAATGACTATTCTTTTTCCAATTATATATTCTGCGGCCTTAACTTATTTAGTGTGGAAAGCTTTTAAAGTAATGTCTAATGGCTGGGGCATATCCGATAATAAAAATAAACGTTTAAGTACTTCCAGTTTTAAACAAAAAAAGTACACCATTCATCCTGAACTTTTAGATAAATCAGGAAACATAACGGAAGAGGAGCTATTAACAGTAAGATTTTCGAATGATAATGACTCTTCCCTAGAAGGAAAGGGTTCAACAACTGATTAATAGAATTTAAAAATTTAAGGAAAAAAAATTGGAATTAAGAACAAAAATTGTCTCATCTGTCATAAGATCTCTTAAGTTGCCACCTAGGTTTAGACTTAAAATAGTTAAAGAAGATCCTGTTAGACTCGAACTCAGTTTAACTCCTTCTTATGGTAAAAATCCAATTATTGTTGGTCTAGTTGAGTCCTTAGATTTGGTTGCGCGAAGAGATAGAGAAGGTAGATTGCCTAGGGATCTTCAAGGAACTTGGGATTG
Source organism: Prochlorococcus sp. HOT208_60m_813O14 (assembly GCA_002025945.1). GTDB lineage: Bacteria > Cyanobacteriota > Cyanobacteriia > PCC-6307 > Cyanobiaceae > Prochlorococcus_A. Next base: position 10,586 of record MWOO01000191.1, read on the forward strand.
GACCGTAAGGCATGGCAAAGTAAGTACTGGAGGATGGAATCCTATGCTAAAGGAAGCTTTACAAACTATGTTTGATACAGGATTGCCAGCAATCGTGTATGAGGAATTAACTGGGGATGAGTATCGACCTGTTGATGGTATTAGACACATTAAATAATTATTTTTATTATTTATCATAAATTCTTCCTCAAAACGTTAAAATAATACTAAGACTATCTAGTTAATTATGAATGATGAAAATCAAACAAGATTCGGCTTTGTGAATTTTGCTGAAACTTGGAATGGTCGTATGGCTATGATGGGCATTTTGATTGGTCTTGGCACTGAAATAATTACAGGACAAAGTATATTACGCCAAATTGGTATAGGTTAGTTTTCTATTTTATTTCTTCTGCCTTAACCTCAATAGTTGTATCACTAGGTCTTTTATCTAATTGATTGATTTTATTATTATTATCTAAATCTGCACCGCAATTCGTGCAGGTTTCAGTTAAACCGAAAGATATTGCTCCACAATTACTACATGAGTTGATTTTTGATTTGAAGAAGTTAAAACCTATAAACATTAAAAGTAATAATAATAGAGGAACTAAAAATAATAGTAGTAGTATGTTCCCAAGAAAACTTATTAAAAAGTTAATACCAAAAATAGGAATAAGTATAAGTAAGATTAACGAGTAACTTAGAAAAGTTTTATTGACATTATGGAAATAATTCATACTACTTCTGATGTCTTTTTCTTTTTTTATTTACTAAAGACATACTAGCAATTACAACACTCCAGCACTGTCCAAAATATAAAATTACTCCTAAAAGCCAGACCCACAAAGTAAGTACAAGAAAACCTCCAATAAAACCATATGCTTGAAACCTTACTCCAAGAGAAAGGATACTTTTACTTACTGCTAAATTCAAAGTAGTTAGGCCAATTCCAATAAGAATAGATCCAGGCAAAAGTGGTCTTAAAGGAACTTTTCTACTAGGCAAGAGGGCTTGTAATAAAAGAGCCATTAAAGAAAAGCCAATTAGTGGAATTGCAAATTGACCAACTTGCAGGAGAGGCAATTTTAGTAATAAATCGGTAAAAAGATTATTAGATTTTGAGAGATTTTCTAAAACGTTACTTGGGATCATTCTAAGATTTGCACTAATCTGATCTAGTACCATTAAGAATCCTATAAAGAATACTATTAAGAAAGCTTCAACTCTATTTCTTAGAAACTTAGAAGCCTGCTCTCTCCAAGCAGCATTTACTTTTTTAGAAGGGAGTTCGTCTTCCCATAACCTATCTGAACCTCTTTGGAGAGATAAATATGCATTGCCTGCTGTGAATAGCAAAAACATTGCTCCTAGAATACCTGCCCCAAAACCTTGATCAATTAGATTAAATAATGTTGTCTCTACTAATTCAACTACTGAAGGAGGTAACAGCTGCGCAGCAATAGAAATTATTTGTTGATCTAACCCCTCTTGTTTTCCTAGAAACCATGATGCTATTGAGAGAGAAATTAGAAGAATAGGGAAAAATGATTGTAATGTGTAGTAAGCAAATGCAGCACTTAAATCAATACAATCAGATTTGCTCCATCTCTCACAAGCTCCCCACAAACTTTTCAGTATCCAAGTTGAGCTGCGCTGCATATTTATTTTCTTCAAATATTCAACTTATGTATTTTTTTTATTGTATCTAATTAATATCTTTTTCAAGCAATTATTTCTTGATGATGCAACTATTTTTCGAGTAATAAATTGCCCCATGGCTTTAGAATTTTAATTTTTTCTATGGATCTACTAGCAATTAATGGAAAATTAAGATCGCTTAAGTTTTGTCCTGGAACTAAATTTAAAGGATTTGTCTTTAGCCAATCTATAGAGCAATTCAGTTCTTCTAATATTAGCCAAGCGGCTGCAATATCCCATATCTTTGGTGTTGATTCTATTGCTCCGAAAGTTTGTCCCATCGCTACACTCGTTAGATTCAAACTCGATACACCTAAGAGTCTAATTTTGCCTGGAAATATTGAGTTTGGTTTTTTTTGTAAAATTTTTATAGATCTACTACATAATGAAATACATTCACTTTGGTAATTATTTTGTTTAGGGTCTATTTTATGGTTATTTAACCAAACCCCTTTATTTTTAATAGATAAAAATTTTTTTTGCAAAGTAGGAATTATTAAAAAAGAAGTTTGCGGTTTACCATCAACAAATCTTGCTACTGATATAGACCAATAAGGAATACCTGCAGCAAAATTTGTTGTCCCATCCAGTGGATCGACTACCCAATATGCTTTTGTGTTAGGAATGCACTTCCCCCCTTCTTCACTAAGAACTCCTTCTCCTGGAGCTATTGCAGATAGACCATCTACAATGGTTTTATCACTCCATAAATCACAACTTGTAATTAATGATCCGTCTGATTTATTGCTAGCACTAATATTTCCAAAATCTTTTATTTGACGTTGACTAACTAATTCAAATAAATTATCTAATTCAATTAGTTGTTTATTAGTTAAATTTGGATAATTCATAATGGAATATTGCAAATAGATACTCTATTTTTATTATTACTGTCATCAAAACATTTTTTACTTATTTCAAGAGAGGTTAATCTCTCTAATTCCACTAAATTCAAGTTGTAATTATATAAAGCATTTATTTTTTTTGATTTTGCATTACTTAATTCACTTTGTCTTACAAGCACATCTTTGAGAGTTGATATTCCAACATCATATCTTAGTCTGGCAAGCCTGACAGACTCTTGGCTAGATTCAATTTCTTTAAGTGAAGATATTATTTGATCTTTGTTTAATTTTAGATTTAAATAGGCTTTACTAATATTTGTGGATAAAACATTTTTTAGATTTTTATAAGAATATTCTTCAGATTCAGCTTCTACAAATTTTGATTTGTAGGATTTCTTATTCTGTCCACCATTAAAAATATTCCATGAAAAATTTAGACTTATTGTATTTGTATAGTTAGATCCAGATTTTTCAGAGTCAATAACCTCTACTTGTGCGTCACCCCTAGTAAATGTACTAGATAATGTATTGCTAATGAAGATATTTGGCTTATCTCGAGCTAAAAAACTATTTGCTTGGCTTTTTTTGATTGATTTTTGAAGAATAAGGTTTTTTAATGAAAGATTTTTATCTAAACCTTCATTAATATTTTTATTTAATCTATGATTCCAGAATCCTATTAACTTTTGCTTTTTATTACTTTCGAAATCCCCCTTAATGTTAAGAATCTCTTTAAGGGAAATTTTATTAATTTCATGTTCTATTTTTTTTTCATTAAGAGATTGTTCATCTCGAGATAATTGAGCTTCGGCTTCAAGAACTTCAAATTTTGTTCCAATTCCAGCATTTAACTTTGCTTTAGCATTATTTAAACTTGTAATTGATAAATCAAGTGTGAATTTTTTATTTTGAATATCTTGATATGATTTTTGATATTTGTGATATCTAATTTTTGCTTCTTGAATTAGATCTTTTTTCTTAATCTCATAATTATTTTCTGCGATTTTGTAGTTTGCTTTGGCAATTTTAATTTCAGATCCTCTAAGAGGATCAATTAAATCCCATCTAATATTTAGAGAAGGGTTTGCCGTAAATTGTGATGTTTTATAAGTTGGTAATTTGTTACTGTAACTTTTACCTGCGACATATTTTGGTAACCCATTGGCCTGAAAATCTAAGGATGGGTATCTTTGAGCAATTTGACTAGAAAGATTAAAGCTTGCAGAGGTAACTAAACTTTGGAATGATTTTAAATCTTGATTATTTAAGATAATTTTTTCTATTTCTTGGTAACTAATAAAAGGAATATTTGATTTTTCTTCTAAAACATTATCTATATAGTTTTTTGTTTCGCTCGATAGAACATCTTTAGAGTTGATACACAGAGCAAGAGGCAAGACTAAGATTGGATTTACTACTCTTCTAAGCATTTTTTATTGTATCAGTGTTATTCGATTTTCCAATCAAAGTATCTATAATATCATTTGAATCATGAAGAACGTGAATTTTGGTATTCAATTGATTTTCCACGTCTTTGATGTTTTTATCATCTAAAAATAAATCAGTATTAATTTTTAACATGATCGAAGGGATGTAAATACCTTCTCCTAAATCCTTATTTTGCAAACCATGAATTAAATCTACTCCAGTTAGCAGTCCAGTTACAACTTGCTCTTGTCCCCAATAAATACTTGGTAAACCATATAAATTTATTGTTAATCCATCAATTAAGTTTAATTTTTTTACTGTAGGAATAAGGGCTTCATAAACTAATTTACCAACAATCCAACTGACTTTTTTTGGCTGTTTTATTTTTTTTGGCAGGTTGTTAGACTTCTCACTTAATATTTTTAAAAACTGTCTAATTGATCCTACTCCATTAGATTCTTGCGGCATATTTTCGTAGGTTTTATAACTAGGTAAATTTATACCAGCTATTAAATACCATTCGTCTGCTAGCCAACAAAAACGAGTTCCAAGGGTATTTTGTAGAGAAGCTTGAATTTTCTCTACTTGTTTAATAGTTTTTTTTGCGTATTCTGGGCTTATTGATTTTAATCCATCATTTTTAGGTCTAAATTTTGTAAGTCCTACAGGAACTATTGCTACTGAAAGTACAGTCTGAGAGGTTTTTTTGTAGAATTCAGCAAGTTCCAAAATTGATTTATCAAGAATATCCCCATCATTTATATCTGGACAAACAACAATTTGAGCATGTATTTGAATAGAGTTTTTTTGAAACCAGGAAATCTGATCAAGTATCATTCCTGCTTTTTTATTTTTTAATAAATTTTCTCTTGTGGCGGGATCAGTAGCATGAACTGAAATGAAAAGTGGGGATAGTTTTTGCATAGCAATTCTGTCCCAGTCTTCTTTTTTTAAATTCGTAAGAGTTAAATAAGAGCCATATAGGAAACTTAATCTATAATCATCATCTTTTATATAAAGGCTTTTTCTTTTACCACTTGGCTGTTGATCAATAAAACAAAATGGACATCTATTATTGCATTGCTTGATTGAATCAAATAATGCATCTTTAAAATTTATACCTAAATTAACGTCTTGATCTTTTTCAATACTTATATTGTGAATTTCATGATTTTTATCTAAAACTAATATGTCTAAAATTTCTTCACTAATGAGAATCTGATAATCAATTAAATCTCTTGGTTTTTTCCCATTAATACTAATGATTGAATCACCTGATTCAAATCCTATTTCTTGAGCAATGGAATTAGCTTCAATGCTTTCAATCTCTGCAGGGTTTATTTTATAAGTAATATTAGGAACCAAAAGATCATTGGAATTTTCTTTGTAATCAATTTCTTTCCACACAATTCAATGCAAAATACTCTTCTTTATATTTATTCTAAACTTATATATGACTCAAAGTGTATTAAATACTTTTAAAATACTAAATATAGGTGTGAAATTAAGGGCCTCTAATTTATTAAAATATGGCATTCGCAGTTTTTAAAAACACGATTTAAATTAATTAAAACAACACTGAAAACTTTATTCATTGAAAGAATTAATTACAAAAAATTTAGAAGTGAAAGATAAATTGAACTATGAATTGCATAAGAAATTTGATTCATATGAAAATAGCTTTTTATCAAATCCATTATCTTTAAGATTATGGTCCTCTTTTTTTGTAATTTTACCTATTTTTGTTCAAGCCCCTTGGGTAAGATTAGAACCAATAAGTGCTCTTTGTTTTACTTTTGTTATTCTCTTAGGGGTATTTGTTTTAAATCAGAAGGGATCAAATAAGTGGTTTATTGTCAGTTCATTATTACTTGGAGTATCAGGCAGTTGGCTTGGTGGATGTTTGTTCTGGGGATGGTTAAGTCCATTTCCTATCCTACACATACCTGTTGAAGCTGTAGTGCTCCCATTAGCTTTAATTGGACTTGGTACTAATTGGAAAATAGGTTCAAGTTTTTATATCTCTTCTTTATTTGGAACTGCAGTTACTGACATTACAATTTTTTTAATCGGAATAATGGATCAGTGGAAACAGGTTATTACAGCAGATTCTGAAACTGCACCCCAAATTCTCCAAAAAACTTCAGAGAATCTTATCCAAATAAAATCATTATCTATTATTTTAGTTGTTGCTCTTATACTTTGGTTTATTTCAAAAGAAATTTTTGATTCAGCCACAATCAATTCTACGACTGGTAAAGCACTCTTAGTTTCTAGTTATGTAATTCAAACGACATTGATTGTTGATGGGATTTTTATTGTTTTAGCAATTCTGCAACCAACTTTTAGTGGATTGGTTTAATGTTAAGGCCTCCATTTTCGCAAGAACCAATTCCATTAAATAATTGGGATGTTATCGTCGTAGGCGCAGGAGCTGCAGGACTTATGACTTGTCTTGAATTACCTTCAAATTTAAAAGTGCTGCTTTTAAATAGGAATACTAGCAAGATATCTTCTAGTCGATGGGCACAAGGAGGAATAGCATCCGTTGTTAGACAAGACGATTCATTCGATCTTCACGCTGATGATACTTTAAAGGCAGGAGATGGACTATGTGATTTTCAAGCTGTAGAAATGCTTGTTAAAGAAGCCCCAGGTTGTGTAAATAGGCTACAGAGTTTAGGAATGATTTTTGACCAAAGTTCTGATCAATTAGCCACTACTTTAGAAGCAGCTCATTCTCGAAGAAGAGTTTTGCATGTTAAAGACCGTACAGGAAGAGCATTAGTTGAAGTTCTAGAAGATCATATTGAAAATAAAAAAAATATTCTTCATTGTAGAGGTGTAAGAGTAACTGAACTTTTGATTGATAATGAAGAATGTAGAGGAGTTCAGGTTCTTGATGGAGCAAATTTATATTGGATTCAATCGAGAGCTGTTGTTTTAGCTACAGGTGGGGGTGGTCATTTATTTACTAATACAACAAATCCTGCTCAATCTTCTGGAGAAGGGATTGCTCTTGCATGGAAAGCTGGAGCTGCTATCGAAGATTTGGAGTTTGTTCAATTTCATCCAACCGCTTTGAAGTTTTATGGTGCACCTTGCTTCTTAATATCTGAGGCACTTAGAGGAGAAGGCGCTATTTTAGTTGATAAAAATGGTGAAAGCCCAGTCAAAAATCTTCAAAATCGTGATTTAGCTTCTAGAGATCAAGTAAGTAGAGCGATCATGAAAAATATGCATGAAAATAATGTAGATCATGTTGGCTTAGATCTTCGGTATATTGATCCAGAAAAAATTGTAGAGCGATTTCCCACTATCATAAGTAGATGTCAGGATTATGGGGTTAATCCTTTAAATGAGGTTATTCCTGTAGCTCCTGCAGCTCATTATTGGATGGGAGGTGTAAAAACGGATTTAAATGCATCTTCAACAAGAAAAGGATTATATGCTGTAGGAGAAGTTGCTTCTACAGGTGTGCATGGTGCTAATAGACTTGCAAGTAATTCACTAATGGAGTGTCTTGTTTTCGCAAGAAAAATGTCTTCAATAGTTTTGAATGACCTTTCTAAATTTGAAAAATTTGATAGATCATTTCAAGAGTTTGATATTGACGATCCTAAAGAAGATCAAATTTCTAGAATTGCTGAAAAAATTGATGAATTAAGAAAACTATGTTGGTCAAATTTAGGCGTATCTCGAAATGAGGCAAATATGAGTAAATTTTTAAATTACATTCAAAATGATTTAGATAAATTACATAAAAATGATTTACTAAATAGTCTTGAAAAAATCAAATTTGATCAAAAAATAAAACTTAGTGAACGAAATAGAAGGGCATTAAATCTTTTACTTGATTTAAAGAATAGACAAATAACCACCATAACTTTATTAAAAGCTTGTCTATTTAGAGAAGAAAGTAGAGGAGGGCATTATAGATATGATTTCCCTGATAAAGATAAAAATTGGGAATGTCATACTAGACAACAGTTAGATCAAAAAATTCAAAAAAGATTTATTAAAAATTAAGATCTCCCTGATAGGCGGTCTTTGTTGCCAATTCATTTAAGTCACGAGTACCACTAATAATTTCTCCATTTATTTCCCAAGAAGGAAATCCACTGATTCCTTTCGTTTGGCATAGCTCATACTCATTATCTTTACCATCTTGAGCACATTCAACTACTTTTAATTCTTTGACTGCTTCCTTACCAAATAATTGTTTTTGATCGTGGCAATGTGGGCACCAGTATGCACTATACATAACAATATTATTTTCACTTAAAAATTTTGCAAAACTTACCTTCTGGGGAGAGCTTGAAGTGGTAATTATTGGCGATACATTTTCGGTGGGGCTTGCAACATCAATAGCATTAGAGGGGTCAACGTTTGTTGACCAAATTAATCCCCCCAATAGGACACTAATGGCTACAATGAAACCTCTAAAAATCATCGGTTCTCTACTTTCGAACTTTGCTCCAATCATAGAAATTATAAAGATAGAAAACGATAAAATTGCTGAAAGTATACAAAAAAAGCAATATGCCTGAATCTTAAAAAACATTATATTTATCAATAAAAAGCTAAATGTTGATGACGCACAAGAAATTAGAAATACTAACCACCAAAAAAACTTATTTAGTTTTTCTTTTGGGGAAATTAAATTAAGCGAGAGTATTATTGTGATAATTAATATTGATAAATATGTTATGAATCCAGCTAATGAGAGAGGTATATTAACTTGATTAGTTTCAAATAAAGTACCCCAAGGACTATTTAAAACTGTTTCACAACCATTTTGTATCCCTGGGCATGAAAGCGAAGTAAATAATCCCCAGTTTTTTAAAGTAATCGAACCTGTGTCAACTATCCCTATAGTGCTTAGAATTGCGATTATGATTTTTGGCCATTTCAAATCTTTTTTATTGCTTCTGTTTAAAGTCTTAAGCGCCATACAAAATCAAAGTTTGATATTTACATTATCTATCCTAATATTATCTTGGCATGAGAGTTATATACGAAATGCTGTTTAAATCTTTTAATTCTTATTTTTCAAGTTGTGAAGCAAAATAGTATCAATGTAAAAGAAAAAAGACTATCTAAGATTGCATTCAGTCATGTTGGTTGTGAGAAAAATCTTGTTGATACTGAACATATGCAAGGCTTGTTAGATAAAGAGGGTTATGAAGTTGACAGTAATATAAATGATGCAAATGTTGTTGTTGTAAATACTTGCAGTTTTATTGAAATAGCTAGAGAAGAATCTATTAGAAAAATTCTAGAATATACAAATCAAGGAAAGGAAGTAATAGTTGCAGGCTGTATGGCTCAGCATTTTAAAGATGAGCTTATAAAAGAAATCCCTGAAATCAAAGGTTTGGTTGGAACAGGAGATTATCAAAAGATAGCCAAGGTTTTAGACAGAGTAGAAAAAGGGGAAATCGTTAATGAAGTTTCAAAAATACCTGAATTTATTGCAGATGAGGAAATGCCTCGTTTTGTAGATAAAAACAAATTTGTTGCTTATCTTAGGATTGCTGAAGGCTGTAACTATAATTGCGCTTTTTGTATTATTCCTAAGTTGAGAGGACCTCAAAGAAGTAGAACAATAGAATCTATAGTTTCAGAAGCCAAAAGTCTTGCAAAAAAGGGCATTCAAGAAATCATATTAATTAGTCAAATAACAACTAATTATGGTCAGGATATTTATGGAAAACCATCATTAGCCAAACTTTTGAATGAGCTTTCTAAAGTTTCAATTCCTTGGATAAGGATACATTATGCTTATCCAACAGGTTTAACTGATGAAGTTATAAAAGCTTTCAAAGATTCAAAGAATATAGTGCCTTACTTTGATTTACCACTTCAGCATAGTCATCCAGATGTGTTGAAGAGTATGAATAGACCTTGGCAAGCTTCTTTGAATGAATCAATTTTGGAGAAAATTAGAGAAGAAATTCCATCTGCTGTATTAAGAACTAGTCTTATTGTTGGTTTCCCGGGAGAAAAAAAAGAACATTTTGAACATCTTCTCGAATTTCTGGATAGGTACAAATTTGATCATGTTGGAGTTTTTATTTTTTCTCCTGAGGAAGGAACTGCAGCTTTTCATTTGCCAAATACAGTATCTCCAGAGGTTGCAGAGGCAAGAAAAGATAACGTTATTTCAGTTCAACAAAATATCTCTAAAGAAAAAAATCAGACATATGTTGGTTCAAAAATGAAGATTTTGGTAGAACAAATATCAGAAAATAACGAATTAATTGGTCGTTCCTACAATTTCGCGCCTGAAATTGATGGAACTGTAATTTTATCTGTTCAAGAGAAAATTGATTTGAAAAATTATATTGGTAAATTTGTTGAAGCAAATATTTCTTTTGCGGATGAATATGATTTATATGGAGAGATTATTAAAATTTTGTAGTTTTTTAAATTAATTTAACTGCTCTTAATAGCTTATCTAATGCGAAAGCAGCTCCAAAACCAAAACCAATAAATGCAAAATAGAAAATGATGTTCATTAATTTTTTTATTTTTATTTAATTTAACATCAGATGAAAAGATTAGATTTTTTCGTTTAATTTCTTAATCTTGGATATATGGTAATTTTTTGTATAAACATTCTTCTGCTTTTTGTAGTTCCCGGCCTAAATATAGAGCATGATCGAATCTTGATATTAAGTCATTTCTTTCTTCTGTAATCAATATTCCAAGTTGTTTCGCACTAATTCCTTCAAAAATTTCATTACAAACTCTTTTATTTTGAGAGTCGCATTTAATTGGTTCATTTGTTTCTGGGTCAAGCGCATATCCGTCATCATTAATATTATTTAGAAAGTGCTCTAAAATTATTTTATTTTCTTCTAAATCTACTTTTATAATGAAATAACCGTTTGGATCTAAGTCTATATATCGGTTTGATAGACTAATATCAATCTTTATTTTTTCATCTAAACTTTTACTTGAATCCATTTTGGGAATTTAATTTCAAACTATATTACTAATATAATCTTTGGTAAAGCCGAATAATTTTTTATTTAAAGGGTATAGATTTATTTTCAAAATCAATTTCTATCTCGGTTTGTTTATTCACTTCATTTAGCCAAGGACTAATTATATTTTCCATATTTTTGTCAAACCACTTATGTAAGCTAATGGTGCTTTTTGCAAAAAACCCCCTCCGTCTTTTATGTTTACCCCCCGCTCCAGGATCAAACGAATGGATACTATTTTTTATTGCCCATTCAATTGGCTGGTAATAACATAATTCAAAATGTAAATTAGGTATTTCTTCTTGACTACCCCAAAATCTACCCCATAAGTTTTTTTGATTTTTAACGCACATCGACATAGCAAAAATTTCATTTGAATCATGTTTTGATGCACTAAAAAGTAAAAGATTTTTTTTATTATCAACCAGTGTTTCGAAAAATCTAGATGTTAGATATTTACTTCCCCAAACTCCCCACCTGGAACAATGCTGTTCATAAAAATTATGCATTTTTTTGAGGATTTCTTGGTTGATATCATCTTCATTAAAAATTTCTACTTTAATATCTTGTTTAGTAATTGATTTCCTCTCTTTTTTTATATTTTTTCTCTGATTAGAGTTAAATCTAGAGAGAAAATCATTAAATGTTTTTTCTCCATTACTCCTCCATTCACTGCTGGAATTTATCCATTCATGGTATCCCAAAGATTTAAGATGGTTGCCCCAGCTTTCATCAATATATAAAAAATTACAACTTAGAATTTTGTTCGTAATCGCAAAGCTTTCGATGTGGTTTATAAGTAAATTTGTAATTTCTTTCTTGTCTATATTTTTTTTATAAAGAAATTGATATCCATTTACAGGACTATAAGGACTCATTCCAATTAATTTAGGGTAATAATTTAAATTCAGCTCTTGAGCCAATCTTGCAAATGATTGGTCAAAAATGAATTCTCCATAGCTATGATTTTTTAAAAAAAGTGGGGCAATTCCTAATATCTCTTCATTTTTAAAAGCAACAAAATATAGTGGCTGCCAACCAGTTTCTCTTGAAACACTTTTTGATATCTCAAGGTTTTTAATCCAAGTCCATTCAAAAAATGGATTATTTATTTCATTTGCTAATTTATTCCATATCTCCTTGGAGATTTCCTTAATTGATAATTTGACTTCAACTTTATGTATTGGTTGGTTCATTTATTATTGAATCTATTTTAAATTTTTTTGTAATGAATATGGATTTCATTATTCATTAAATCTATTTTAAATTTTTTTGTAATGAATATGGATTTCATTATTCATTAAATTTTTAATTGATTTTATTTCCCATAGTCTTTCGAGATTAAAAATCGCATTTGTTTGTTCTGGAGGGATCCATGTATATCTACCTCCAATAATTCGTGGAATTATTGTAATTTTTATATCTGTTATTAGATCCTCTTTTATAAATGAATTTATAAGTTTTGCACCGCCTAAAAGAGCTAAGTCATTTATCCCTTGTTTTTTGAGTGAACTTAAAGTTTTTTCCCATGAATCTTCGAAAAAGAGTTCTTTCTCGAATTTATTATTCGAAGAATTATCAACTTTACTGGAGCTTATTAGCCATCTTCTAATTGGTTGACGAAAGTATTTCCAATTACTGTTAAATTTTTTGCTATTTGAAGCAACTATAGAAATTGGTTGGTTTTTTGATATATTTACTTCGTCATTATCATTGAGATTTTTAACTAGGAAAGTTGATTGATGAGCTATTAAAGTACCTAAACCAAAAATGGTGGCGTCAACCATTGATAAGTTTTGATTTAATATTTTTTTATCTTCATCGCTTCCGAGATGCGATTCTCCACCTCCAGGAAATGCAATTCTCCCATCAAGACTTGATGCTATAACAATTATTACTCTTGGGATACTCAAGTTTGGGTTACTAAACTATTTTCAAATTTCAACTTCAATGAATTGGTTAACTTTTGATCAACATAAATTTCTGCAGCATTATTTGGGCTCTCTTGGAGTCTTATTTTGTGCAATTTTGCACCAAGTTGATGTATTGGTTTTTTAAGAATATCAGAAATATATAAAGCTATATTTTCAGCAGTTGGAACACAATTATGGAAAAATTCGATGTCTTTATTAAGAAAAGTATGATCTAGTTGTTCAACAACTAAATCGTTAATTATCTTTTGGAGGGCAGATAAGTCGCAAACCATTCCTGTTCTTTTATCAATGTCTCCTTTTACAGTGATATCGACAAGATAGTTATGACCATGTCCATTAACTCTGGCACATTTCCCATAGATTTTTTTATTTTCATCAAAGGATATCTCTTCTTTTGCCAGTCTATGAGCTGCTGCAAAATGAGTTTGTACTGTTAAAAATGCTTCCATGTTTTTTCCAAAATAATCTGCCCATAAATTTGGGTTTTCATAAAGTCTTAGACTTGTAAGAGGTAAATCATCCTTCAGACGATGCCAAATGACCTTTACTAATGCTTCAGTTGTGGGAAGTATACCCTCTTGATTATCAACATTAAATTCAGGCCAGACATCATTTAAAAAACGAAAATCTAATTGTCCAGTAACCTTATCTTTAATAGAGTGTTTTACATCAGAGAGATTAAGTACCATTCCATCAGAGTCTAGTTCTCCACCCATTGAAACGATAAGTTCATAATTATGACCATGTCCTGGTGCAATACTGCACTTTCCAAAAAGAGATAAATTTTCTTCTGGGCTTTTTTCAGGAAGCCAATAACGGTGACTAGAACTAAAGCAGGCACGTCGAGTTATGACGCATTCACGTCCTTTTCCATGTAATGGTTTGGATTGTGTAGAAGTCATACCTGTCTGCGATAATACTATCTTAAGGTTTTAAATACGCTTTTGTCTTTATGGAACAATCCATTATCGAAAAAACAGTTAATACGATCAAGGGCAGAAGCATATTTTTAATAGGAATGATGGGTTCTGGCAAGTCACAAACTGGTTTGAAGCTGGCTGAATTATTGAAGTATAAATACATTGATTTAGATTCATTAATAGAGAAGTTGGCAAAAAAATCTATCAATCAAATTTTTAATGATGAAGGAGAAGATAATTTCCGTGAATTAGAAGCAAACTGCCTTAAAGAAACTATCAAAATTCCTTCATTAGTAATCTCAACTGGGGGAGGAATAGTTACCAAACCGGAAAACTGGGGAATCTTAAGACAGGGAATAATTGCTTGGATAGATCTCGACAAAGATATAGCAATTGAAAGATTGAAAAATGAAATTAAAAATAGGCCACTTCTTCAGGGAAAGAATCTAAATGATCTATATATGAGCATTTTTCAATCTAGAGAAAATTTGTATTCTCAAGCAGATTTAAGAATTCAAGTAAAAAAAGAAAATATTGAAGAAGTTGCTATGAAAATAATTAATGCAATTCATAAAGAAATAATTAGTTAATCTGGTTCAATTCTTACTGCAAACCATTTGATAACGTATCCTAATTTTATTTCTAATTCATAAGTGCTTTCCAATAATTCTTCAAAAAATTCCTGATCAGGATCTTCTATATTTTGATATATTGTTTGTGTTTCTGTCTTACTAAGCCAATTCTTTAACCATAAAATTGCTTCTTGCTTAGATACAATTTTTTCTTTTGAGTCTGGCTCTAATAATACATAATGATCTGATGCTCTTATTAGTGGATTTGACATAATGAAAATTCTTCTTGGATTATTTATTTGCTTGATTTTTCAAGTAATTTTTTTAGAAAGTTCTTTTGCTCTAGTAGATTCTAACGTACGAGAGTTTTTGGAAAATCGTGTAAATCAATGGCCAGAATTATATTTGCCAAATTTTAAATTATCGGATACTTCTAAGGATTTAATTTATCCTAAATGGTTCGAGGGGAATTGGCTTGTTATTTCTCAAGATATAGTTAATGATTCAGAAGAGCCAGTTATTTATAAAGTAAATTTCTTTAAGAATGATTCAGATTTAATTGTTGGTAATCGTGCAAAAAATTCTGAATCTATTGGAAAAGCAATATTTGGTGAAACCTTAATCAAGGTTGTAAATGATCCTCAATCTATAAATAATCAAATTACTTATTTAAAAGATGATTTTTATATCGATTCAAGAATTACAGGGAGAAATCAGATCCAAGATGATGATATTTTTTTCGCAGATGAGCTAGTTATACAAACAGCACATAAGCCAGGTGCTTCAAGAATTAATCAGGTAGAGACAATTAGTAAATTTCAAAAATGTTCCGAAGAAATATTGGAAGTTGACAATTCAATCAAACCATCAATTTGTGGAGTGCAATATGTAGCTTCTTATGGTTCAAAAGTTGGTGATCCTTCTATTCATGCTATAAAAACCAATAAATATAAATTGAAGTTTGAATTTATTGGGAGTTAGCACTAAAAAGATATTCTTCTAAGTTGTTCCTCCAAATGAAAAGATTTTCTAAATAAGGGTTATTTATGTATTCTTGGCTTCCCTCTCCTGAAAGAATTGGTCCTGCAGACTTTGGAAATTTAAGAAGGGATAATTGAGCAGCAATTGAAATATCTGCAATTGATAAACTATCTCCAACTAAATATTTCTTGTTGATCAAGGATTTTGATAAAGCTTCCAGTAATTTTTGGAGTTCTAAATTATCTTTAGAAGACAAAACTACATTAGAAATTTTACTAAGATTGTTAAAAGGTAATTTATCAACAATACTTTTAACTGAAGAAGGTATTTCATCTGGAAGTAATGCAGTTCTTAGCTGTGGATTTTCTATTGCAGATTTTATTAAAGCTTTTCTACAAGTTG
This sequence comes from Prochlorococcus sp. HOT208_60m_813O14, assembly GCA_002025945.1. Classification (GTDB taxonomy): domain Bacteria; phylum Cyanobacteriota; class Cyanobacteriia; order PCC-6307; family Cyanobiaceae; genus Prochlorococcus_A. Next base: position 26,340 of record MWOO01000191.1, read on the forward strand.
TAGCCATTGTAGTATCTGCCCAGTCTTCAATTAGTTTGCATTGTGCAAATAATATTGGATCCTCCGGAAAGAGTGGATTGTTTTCATTTTTTTTATCTAAATATTCGCAAATAGTTGAAGAGTCATTAATAACTTGATCATTACTATCGACTATTACAGGGACTTGTTTTTGACCTGATAATTTAAAGATTTCAAATTGGCCTATTCCAGGTGTTACTTCTTCAACTCGATATTGTAGTTTTTTTGCATGAAGAGCCATTCTTGTTTTTAAACAAAAAGCACTATGCCTAAATTGATATAATGTGATCATGCTGTTTAATGTTTGTTAAAACTTAGCTAAAAAAGTAATCTATTTGTGGAGCTGATGGGCGAATTTTTCTCTAATGTTGCGAGATATCCAAAGTATTTGATATCTATCATTGTTGGGGGACTTGTTGCTTTGCTTGAACCTTTATTCAAGAATAGATCAAATCCTCTCACAATAGTAGGTTTGATATCTTCTGTCTTAAGTGCTTTCATAACTGTTTATTTTGTCTTGCAAGCGATGACAAACCCAATAAATTTACAACCATAATGCCAAATAATTACCGTCTTGCAAAAGTTTCTTCTCTTTTGAAGAAAGAGATAACCCTTATTTTGCAGAATGATTTAGAAAATGATCTTATTAGAGATCATTTCGTAAATATTTCTAAGATTGATTTATCAGGCGATTTGCAACACTGTAAAATTTACATAACTTCAACTGCTGAAGAGAAAGTAAGGAAACAGATTGTGGAAAACTTGAATACTGCTAAAAGCTCTATAAGGCATAGTTTAGGAAAAAGAATTGAGATGAGAAGAGTTCCAGAGATAATTTTTAAAGACGATGTTGTTCTTGATAAAGGATTATCAGTCTTGAAACTCCTCGATGAATTAAAAAATAAAAATCAAAATAATAATATTGAGGACAAGGATGGCAAAAGTTGATCTACCCCTTGATCAAAGAAATATAATTATTACTCGATCAAAAGAAGGGATATTGGATATAAAAAAGATATTCACAAGCAAAGGCGCTAATGTATTTGATTTGCCTGCAATAAGTATTGGTGATCCTGATGATTTGAATCCTCTTGATGAAGCATTAAATCAAATAAATGATTTTCATTGGATTATTTTTTCCAGTAGTAATGGGATCAAATTTGTGGATAAAAGACTTAGATACTTTAATAGTTCATTAAAAGAATGTTCTAAAAAAACAAAAATTGCCGTAGTCGGCGAAAAAACTTCAAAAACTCTTGATGATTTTGGGATTAAGGCTGATTTTATACCTCCAGAATTTGTTGCTGAAAGTTTAATTGATAATTTCCCAGTATCTGGTTATGGACTTCGAGTTTTTGTACCAAGAGTTCAAACAGGTGGTAGGGATTTAATTGCAGATCAATTTAGAAAGGCTGGTTCTCGTGTATTTGAGGTTGCTGCATATGAAACTAGATGTCCTGAATCAATTCCGCAAGAAACAATTGATATTATTTCTAATCGAAAAGTCGATGCAATTATTTTCTCAAGCGGTAAAACCGTAGTAAATGCTGCTTTTTTACTAGAAAAAAAACTTGGTAAACAATGGCTAGAATATTTTGATCAAATTAAGTTATTAACTATTGGACCTCAGACAACAAAAATATGTAACAAGATTTTTGGAAGAGTTGATAGTCAGGCACAAAAATATACTTTTGAAGGACTACTAGATGTAGCAATTAATATTTTTAGTTAGAAAAATTTTTTGTATAGTTCTTTTCAACTAAATCTTTGAACCTATCAATATTGGCCTGTAATTCGTTTGTAACCATTTTGCCTAAAATATTTTCTTCCATAAACCGAGCAATCATTTTTGGTAGTTCATAAGTTATAGCTAAATTGACCGTTGTAATTTGATCAGTTTTACTTTCGAAAACTACTGATCCCTCAGTTGGTAAACCTCCTATTGATTTCCATTTAAGTTTTCTATTTTCAACCCTTTCTGTAATTTGAGCTTTCCATTTAAACCTAAAGCCATTTGCAGCTAAAGTCCATTCTGTTAAATCTGGTAACGTATTAGTTTCTTCGTCAATTGTTTTTACAGATTCAATCCAGCTCATCCAAAGTGACATTGAGTCTAAATCGCTCCATGTATCCCATACATTTTCAAGAGGCGCATTAACGACCGTTATTACGTCATGTTTTAGCCAAGTACCCATGAATTAACTTACTGCAAGATTTTTTGCTAATTCGGCTTTCTTCTCTAAAATTGCGGCAGCAGCTAAATGACCACTCATTGTAGCTCCTTCCATAGAGTCTATATAATCTTGTTTTGTATAACTACCAGCCATAAAGAAATTAGATATAGATGTTTTTTGATCGGGTCTGAAAGGTTCCATACCTGGAGCTTCTCTGTAGAGTGATTGTGGAATTTGCACCACGTTACTCCAAAGCAATTTAAGGTTTTTTGAGGATGGGAATAGACGGCGAACCTCTTTATCTATTTCTTTTGTAATTCTTTCTGTGGATCTTCCCATCCATCTATCGCCAGGAGTTAAAACACATTGGAGAAGCGATCCCATATCTTTTTTTCTATAGTCTGCTGGACTTGCTAGTGCTAAATCAGCAAAACAACTGAAAGAGGCATCAGCAGAATAAAGAAGGTTATCTAGTCCAATTGGTTCGTTTCCAGTATTATCTTTTTGTAATTCAGTAACCCAACCGTCATATCTTAATTGGATTGTGGCAACAGCTACAGCTCTAAGTTTTTTTAAACCTTCAAATTCTTTAAATTGATACCATTCTTTTGGAATTATTTTTTTTATTCCAGGAACATCACAGGCAGCTAGAAATTTATCTGCAAATACTGCTTTAATTCCTTCAGGAGAAGATATTTTTAATTGATTTACTGAATAAGAGGAAGATTCCTTTTCATAAATTATTTCTTCTACCTTATGGTTAAGATGTATTTTTGCTCCTTTGTTTGTGATGTAGTCGACGATAGGTTGCGTTAACCACCTATGTGGGGAACCTTTTAAAAGATTAAGCTTTGAGGCTTCTGTTTTTGAAGCAAACATCATGAAT
>MWOO01000192.1 GCA_002025945.1 Prochlorococcus sp. HOT208_60m_813O14
AGCAATTGTTTAAGAGTTTTATATACTGCCCCTGCTACGGGAATTTTTGATAAAGTACCTTCTCCAAATTCTAAGAGCCATCTTCCCACGAAATTTCTCGCCATTAAGCCTATAAGCAAAATAGCTAATAAAGGAACAGTCAAACCTAACGTTAAATTGATTAAATCTTGCAGTAAAGGATTTAAATTAATAAAAGGATTTAATTGCTTGGGAACGGAGGTAACTAAAGTTAAAACAAACTTGCTCACTAATGATGACAACCAAATAGTTGTAGCCAAAGGTATTACGACCAACAATCCAGCTATAAGATCATTTTTAAGATCCTGTTGGAGCCTAGATCCTAGGTTCAAATTTTGATTTTGATTAGATTCAACCAAAATAACGTTTTTAACTAAAACAACTCTACTAATAATTTAACTGTTTTTACTGAGTAAGGATATATTTTTTTTTAATAAATTTAAAATTTTTATTAGTTTCTTTCTAAAACAACAATTTTTAAAAAATGCTATACATAATAAAGAAATGACAAATACCCCCCAAGACAAAAAAGAAATAAGTAAAAAATTAAAAGAAAAAGCAATTGCTGAAGGTTTTACAATATCTGGAATTGCTTCAATACCAGGTAGTTCGCGATTAAAATTAAGAACTAAAGCATTAGAAAGATGGTTATCAAATAAACACCATGGAGAAATGAAATGGATGGAAACAGAGAAAAGAAAAAATATAGAATCACTCTTTGAGGGAGCAAGAAGTGTTCTTAGCGTTGGATTCACTTACATTAATTCAGAAAACAAAAACAACAAGTCAATCTTTAAAGTAGGAAAATTTAGTCAAGGAGAAGATTACCATAAAGTAATTTACAAAAAATTAAAGAATATTGGTAAATGGATTAACTTAGAGATTCCAAATTGTAAATGGAAAATATGCGTTGACACATCACCTCTTCTTGAAAAAGCATGGGCTGAAGAATCAGGTCTTGGCTGGATAGGGAAAAATAGCAATTTAATAAGCAAAAAAAATGGCTCTTGGATGACTTTAGGATTTATAGTATTAACACAAGATTTAGTACCAGATGAACCTCACCAATCACTTTGTGGAAAATGTGAAAGGTGTATTGAACAATGTCCTACTCAGGCAATAGTCGAGCCCTTTGTAATAAAATCAGATTTATGTATTGCGTATCACACTATAGAAAGCAGAGAAAAATTTATTCCAGAAAAGATAAAAAAAAATTTAAATGGATGGGTTGCAGGATGTGATATTTGTCAAGATGTTTGCCCTTGGAATAAATCAGTGCCATACAACAATACTTTTGAAACTAATCCAAAAGAATGGATTAAAAATCTTAATATTGAAACATTAAATTGGGATGATAAAACGTGGGCAGAAAATCTTAAAGGAACTACATTAAAACGTATTAAGCCTTGGATGTGGAGAAGAAACATTAAAGCAAATCTAGAAAACAGATCAATAGTATGAAAAAAAAAGTTTTTATAAAATTATTATGTATCTCTTTAATGAGTTTTTGCTTTTTGAAAGTAGAACAAGTTCAATCACTAGTCCCATATTATTATCTCCCAACAATTAAAAATTTAAAAAAAGAAAGTTTATCTATAAGTAAAAGTGCTTATCAACTTTTATATTTTGGCCAATACAAAGAAGGCCTCAACTTAGCAAAATTAGCTGTAAAAATAAATCAAACAGATGAAAAACTATGGTTAATTTTGGCAGAAGCACAGGTAGCTAATAAACTATATGAAAAAGCATTATATTCTCTAGAAAATGCAAAAAAAATAAATTCCAATAATAGCGAAATATATTTTGCTCAAAGTAACATTTATTTTAAAATTTCACAATTAAAAAAAGCTAAGAATGCATTAGAAAGAGGACTAAAAATTGAACCAAATAACCATAAAGCAATTTTTCAATTAGGGAATATTTTTTTAATTGAAAAAAATTACTCAAAAGCTATCAATTTATTTGATAAATCTGTAAAAGTTAAACCTGATTTCTGGCAGGCGATAAATAATAAAGGGTTAGCTTATTTCGAGAAAAACAATATAGATCTTTCAATAAAACTTTTTGAAAAAGCAATTTCAATTCAAGACAATGCAGAACCATTGCTAGGACTTGCATCATGCTTAAGAATAAAAAATATTGAATTAGCTCTGGAACTCGCAAAAAAAGCTTTAACTAAAGATCCTAACTATGTAGACTATAATTATAGAAAAGAACAGTTGTGGGGGGAAAATTTGCAGACCTCAACAAAAATCCTTTTGCAAAATGATCAAATTAAACAAGATGTAATATTGGCAAAATCTAAAATAAATTGGTCATCTTAATTTCAAACACTGGTAAATATTTGTTTACCTATTAGTCTTAATTTAATTAATCAATACATATTTAATTTTTGTGCTCTGATGGATAAGCAAAAATTCATTTCTATCTCTCTCCAAGAAGAAATGCAACGTTCTTATCTGGAGTATGCAATGAGTGTAATAGTTGGTAGAGCTCTTCCAGATGCAAGAGATGGCTTAAAGCCAGTCCAGAGAAGAATACTATTTGCGATGTATGAATTAGGTTTAACTCCAGACAGGCCATTCAGAAAGTGTGCGAGAGTTGTGGGAGATGTACTTGGCAAGTATCATCCGCATGGAGATCAAGCAGTATACGATGCCCTAGTAAGGCTAGTACAAAATTTTTCAACTAAATATCCAACTTTAGACGGACATGGAAATTTTGGATCAGTAGATAATGATCCTCCAGCAGCCATGAGATACACTGAAACAAGATTAGCGCCAATAGCTCACACAGCGTTTCTTGAAGAAATTGGATCAGAAACAGTAAGTTTTTCAGCTAACTTTGATGGTTCACAAAAAGAACCAGATGTTCTTCCAGCACAACTTCCATTTTTATTGTTAAACGGATCATCAGGAATTGCTGTTGGTATGGCTACAAACATCCCTCCCCACAACTTAGGAGAAATAGTAGATGGTTTAATAACACTGGTAGAAAATAAAGATGTAAGTAATAAAAAACTTTCTAGCATTATCAAAGGACCTGATTTTCCTACTGGCGGAGAGTTAATCTGTAATAGAGCGATAGAAGAAATGTATGAGACGGGAAAAGGATCAATAACAATAAGGGGAGTTATAAATACAGAAGAAATAAATTTAGGCAAAGGAAAACATAAAAAAAATGCATTAATAATCACAGAGCTACCTTATCAAATCAGTAAATCAGGTTGGATTGAAAAACTAGCAGAACTTGTGAATTCAGGCAAAATAAATGGTATCTCTGATATTAGAGATGAAAGTGATAGAGATGGAATGAGGATTGTAATAGAGTTAAAAAAAGATTCTAATTCAGAACTTATAATTTCAAATTTGTACAAAAAGACAACTCTACAATGCAACTTTGGAGCCATTTTTTTAGCTTTAATTAAAGGCAAACCTGTTCAACTAAACTTAAAGCAATATCTGAATTATTTTCTTGAATTTCGCGAAGAAATAATTAGAAAAAGGACAAATTATTTCCTAAAAAATACACTTGAAAAACTTGAAATATTTGAGGGTTTATCGAAAGCAACAAAAAATATAAGAAAAATTATCGAGACTATTGAAGACTCAAAAAACTCTGCAGAAGCTAAATCCAAATTAATTGATAATTTCTACTTAAGTGACAAACAAGCAACTTCTGTTCTGGATATGCCACTAAAAAAATTAACAACTCTAGAAAAAAATCAAATTGATAATGATATAAGAAAATTAGAAGAAAAAAAAGATTACTTTGAAAAATTATTAAATGAAAGGAAATTATTACTTAAATTATTAACAGATGAATTTTTAATATTAAAGAAAAAATATAATGTTAAAAGGAAAACAAAATTGCTTAAAAATGTTGATGAAAATCAAGAGTTAGAAACAATTAATAATCAAATTTTAGAAGAACATATCAGCAAAAAGACTAAATTATGTATTGATAATAGGCTATATTTGAAAAAGATAATTTTTAATAACTATAAAAAATCTTTTGAAGATGTGAATAAAATTATAGACAATAAAAATATTCATAAATTCATATGTAATATCGAAAAAAATATCAAAATAATTGGAACCACGTATAGTGGCAAAGTTTTTCACGTGGATTGGGAATCAAATATTAATAATGACTATAAAATAGACAACAAAATGCTTGGCAATATTGAACCGAATGAAATAATAAATTTTCATTCAATTAAAAAAGGAAGTAAAAATTATTTATGTATTTTGAATTCGGATGGAAAATTTAAAAAAGTTTTATTTGATGAAGACATGATTAAAAGTAATAGATCTTTTGCAGTAACAAAATTAAAGAATAATGTAAAAATGATTGATTCATTTATTTCTGATGAAAATAAAAATTTAATTATATTAACCTCAATTGGAAGAATTTTTAAATTTGATCTATCTAATAAAATTTTAACTCCCACTTCAAAACAATCTCAAGGATTAATGCTTGCAAAACTTTTTCCAAATGAAAAGATTGTTTCTTGTTGTCAATCTCAAAATGGAGAAAATATTTATTTGGTTTCTAAACAAGGAAAATTTTTCTGTTTAAATACTAAAGAAATTTATTATGCTAATGAATGTAGTCTTGGATATTTAAATGAAAAAACTCAACTTAAAAACGATTATTTCCTAAAAATTCTGCCAATTAACCATTACCTTGATATTGAAACTAATAAAAACAAATCTGCTAGATTAAACCCTAATAAATTAAATTTAAAATCTAATAAAACGAATTTTATAATTGACTTTTTGAAATTCGATAAAAACGAATATCTTGAAAATTGCTTTCTACTTAAAAACTTTCTTGACTAAGATTTATATTCATTTTCAACCCAATTTAAATACTCTTTATTTACAGTTCCTGTTACATAAGACCCAGTAAAGCAACTCATCTCTAAATCTTTAATAGGAGAATCAATTATTATGGATTTGCGTAAATTGTCAACACTTTGATAAACAAGATTATCTATGTCAAGTTTTTCAGCAATTTCGCTTATTGTTCGATTATAGGCTATTAATTCATCTCTATTGGGCATATTTATTCCATACACATGAGGAAAACGAACAGGAGGAGCTGCTGATGTAAAAAAGACTTTATTTGCCCCTGCATCTTTAGCCATCTGAACAATTTCTTTCGAGGTAGTACCTCTCACTATCGAGTCATCAACAATTAATACATTTTTATTTTTAAACTCTGCACTCATAGCATTTAATTTTTGTCTTACAGATTTTTTACGTTTCTGCTGCCCAGGCATTATGAATGTTCGACCAACATATCTATTTTTAAAAAAACCTTCCCTATACTCTATGCCCAATTGTCTAGCAACTTGCATAGCAGCAGGTCGAGAAGAATCAGGAATAGGCATTACAACATCAACATCCCCAGAATTTATTGTTTCTTTTATTGTTTCCGCTAGATGATCACCCATTTTTAAACGAGCTTTATAAACGGAAATTCCATTCATAATTGAATCTGGCCTAGCTAAATAAACGTATTCAAAAGCACATGGAAATAACATCGGATTGTCGGAACATTGCTTAGAAAAAAGCTCGCCACTCAGAGTTATAAAAATAGCTTCTCCAGGATCTACATCTCTTACTACTTTATAATCATTATTTTCAAGCACTAGAGATTCGCTAGCAACCATCCACTCTTCTTTTTTTGTAGTTTGTGAAAATCTCTTTCCTATAACTAAAGGTCTTATACCAAAAGGATCTCTGAATGCTAATAAACCATGTCCTGAAATTAATGCAATTGAAGCATATGATCCCTGAATTCTTTTATGTAAAGATTTAACAGCATTAAAAATAATATCAGGCTCTAATTCTTGATTATGAATTTGTTCTTGTAATTCTGTCGCAAATACATTTAATAACATTTCAGTATCGCTTGAAGAATTTGTATGTCTTTTATCAATATTAAATAATTGTTTTTCTAAAACTCTAGTATTAGTCAAATTTCCATTATGAATCAAAACAATACCATAAGGAGCATTAACGTAAAAAGGCTGAGCTTCTTCTACACTTTCTGCTGATCCCTTCGTAGCATACCTAACATGACCTAATCCAATTTTACCAACTAAATTCCTCATATCTCTAGTTCTGTAAGCAGTATTAACTTGCCCTTTAGCCTTATGTATATGAAAAATAGTATTTTCCATAGTTGCTATACCTGTTGAGTCTTGACCTCTATGTTGAAGAAGCAAAAGGCTATCGTAAATTTGTTGATTTACATCATCTGAAGAAACAATTCCAACTATTCCGCACATAACTAATTTCTAAATAATTTTGATATTTGAAAAATTATTTTCATATTTAAAAGTGTTCTGAAATACTATTATTAAATTTTTCGGTTAATTCCTCAACTCCAATGCTACAGATATTTTTATCTTTAATTTTTATCTTAAGACTTTCACCAGAAACATATCCTATTTTTTTAATATATATACTTGATTGAAAATTATTTTTCGTTTCTTTTAAGTAATTTAGCCATGCCTTTTCTTTGTTTTTATCTATTGAAAAAATAATTCTAGAACCTCCTTCCGCAAACAATAAATTGTCCTCTCTAATATGATCTTTATCTAGTTCTATCATGGCACCTTTAAAAGACAAAATACAACATTCTGCTAGAGCTATAGCTAAACCACCATCACTAATATCGTGAGAAGAAACTACAAAACTTTTTAAAATCACATTCCTTAAAAAACTCTGGCAAAACTTTTCATCCTGCAAATCTAATTTTGGAGGTCGCCCTGTGATTTTTCCATGAAAATATTCCAAATAAGAACTAGCTGCAATTTTAATTTCTGATTTATAAGAGCCAACTAACCAGATTTGATCATTAATATTTTTCCACCCACTACTTATAGCTTTTTCAACATTATCTATCTTCCCAACCATTCCAATTACTGGAGTAGGATAAATTGGAGTAATTTCATTATTTTTATTCTTAGATTCATTATATAAAGAAACGTTTCCTCCAGTAACAGGAGTTTCTAAAACTGTACAGGCTTCAGTAATTGCACTACATGAAGATGAAAGTTGCCAAAATCCTATTTCAGTCTCAGGAGAACAAAAGTTCAAATTATTTGTAATTGCTAATGGTTTAGCACCAACACAACTAACGTTTCTTGCAGATTCCGCAACTGCAGCAATAGTACCTCTAAAAGGATCAAGAGAAACCCATCTACTATTGCAATCAACGGACGCGGCAATACCTGAAAATATTTTATTTTTATTTTTTTCATTTTGTTCTCTTAGTCTTATTAAAGATGCATCTGATTCTCCAGGTTTAAAAACTGTATTTGCCTGCACTTGAGAATCATATTGATTATAAATCCATCGTTTAGAGGCTATTGAAGGATTAGAAAGTAGTTTTAAAATGATTTGAGAATAAGAAAAACTTTTCTTTTCCTTCAAGGAAAATATTTTATGCTCATTAATTTCTGGCAAATTATTTTCTTTCCATTCCCATTTCTTTAACAAATAATCAGGAGGATTCTTAATTACATTATGAAAATTAACAGGAGTTTCCTCAGATAAAGCAGCAGTAGGTATTTGAGCAACAATTTTACTCTTATGATAAATAACTACCTCATTAGCCTCTATTACTTCACCTATAACTTTGGCATATAATCCCCATTTATTAAATTTCTCAATAAGGTTATTAACTTTTTCTTCCTTTACAACGAACAACATTCTTTCTTGAGACTCAGATAATAGATATTGGTATGCAGACATATTGTCTTCTCTAGAAGGAACTAAATCTAAATCAATAGATATACCCAAATTTCCATTTGCAGCCATTTCTGCACTACTGCACGTTAAACCTGCTGCACCCATATCTTGAGCTGCAATTACATCCCCTGTCTTAAAAGCATCTAAACAGGCTTCAATAAGACTTTTCTCAATAAATGGATCACCTACTTGGACTGCAGGTCTGTCATCTAATGAAGAAGTGGTTAATTCTGAACTTGCGAAACTAGCGCCGCCAACACCATCTCTACCAGTAGTATTGCCAACATATAGTACTGGTGATCCTACATTTTTAGCTCCAGAACAAACAATTTCGTTTGTCTCTAAAAGTCCTAAAGCCATAACATTTACTAAAGGATTTCCAGAGAAACTATCATCAAATTCGATTTCACCTCCAACTGTAGGAACTCCTACGCAATTGCCATAATGTGCTATGCCAGATACAACTCCTCTAAGTAAATCTAGATTTGATAATTTATCAATATTTCCGAATCTCAATGCGTTCAATACGGCAATTGGTCGTGCTCCCATTGTAAAAATATCTCTTAATATTCCTCCAACACCTGTTGCTGCTCCTTGAAAAGGTTCTATTGCTGATGGATGATTATGACTTTCTATTTTAAAAACAAGTTTTTGATTATTTCCAACATCAATAACACCAGCATTTTCTCCAGGACCAACTAATACATTTTTTCCCTTTGTAGGAAACTTAGATAGTAAAGGTTTTGAATTTCTATAACAACAATGTTCAGACCACATTACTCCAAACATTCCTAATTCAGTCCTATTTGGTTTTCTCTTTAATCTTTTGCAGATTTCTTCATAATCTTTAATAGTTAAATTTTCAACTTTAAGTGCCCTATTAAGATCAAAAAGATCATTAGTATCTGAATTTATCATTCTTTAAATCCAAGGTTCATCTTCTTTTTTATCGCTAAAAGATCTTGATGTTCTCTGATTATTATAAAAACTTTCTTGGTTAAAATCTAAGTTTTGGCTTATATCTTCATCTTCTTCAAGCCAATTTTCCAATTTACTAGAAGCTATATTTTTCATATCATCAAATCTTTCAAAAATTTTTTTTCCTTTTTGCAAAAATTCATTCTTCATACTTGATTTTATTAAAGATAAATCATTTAAAGATTCAATATCACAAAATACTAAACCAGGTTGTTGATCATTAATATTTTCAATACTTAATTTCCACCTACTTGAACCTGGAATCTTAGGATTCGATCGAGAAACTAAATAAAATTTAATTTTACCCGTTTTCATTTCAAATAAAAAATCTGCAATTACTCCTATTTTTGAGCCATTTATATTTATGAGATTAGCTTCTATTAATGTTGGGAACCTATTCAGAGTAGCTAAATCAGAAATAGCCGGATCACCTTTGACATAAATTTCATTATCTATTATTTGCCTAATTTGATTTAATCGCCAAACGTTTCGCTTTAAATCGAAATTAGAAGGGCGAGAGTACCAACCTAAAATCCTATGGACGGGAGGATGCATCCAAACATTTTCTCCATTTCCGTAATTAAGAGTCATATCACCCTTAACACTATAATTTAGTAATTCACTTAATAAAATTTCTTTAGGTAATTTCAAGTTAAGAACGAACCTGAACGGGCATGACTAGGTAAGTAAAAGAATTAAGATTATTTTCTGGTACAAATACTGCTGGCGTAGTTGGAAGATTACACTTTAAAAGAACATTATCAGATGAAATAACTTTTAAACCTTCTAAAAGATATCTAACGTTAAATGCAATATCAAAATTTTCTCCAGAATATGAAACTGGGATTGATTCATTTGCATTACCAATATCTTGTGCATCTGCACTTATTGTAGCTAATTCTGTATTATCCAATTTAATCTTAACAACACTACTCTGCTGATCAGCTAAAACAGCAATTCTTTCTAATGCATCAATCAATTGTTTAGTATTAAAATTCAAAATTTTAGAAAAAGTATCAGGTATTAATTGCGAATAATTAGGATATGTACCTTCAAGTGTTCTTGTTGTAATTATTTGATTATAAGAGATAAAAACTACTTGGCCCTTATCATAGAAGAGCTTTATTGAATTTTCTGAACTTCTCAAAGAAACAAGTTTTTCAATTTCTCTTAATGATCTAGTTGGAATAGTAACAGATAAATCACCTTCATTTAAAGTTAAATTATCTGTTTTGTTGATATGTTCTTCATTGCCACTTAAAGCAACAGCCAATCTATGACCATCTGTTGAAGCTGACTCTAAATAATTTGGTTTGAATGTAAAATTAACACCTGTAAGTAATTGTTTTGAATCATCATTACTACTAGCAAAAATAGTAGATTTTAAAGCCTTTAAAAAAGAACTAGGATCAATATTCAAAGAAGTACCACTTTCAACAAATGGTAAATTAGGATATTCATCAGAGGGTATTCCTTTAAGGTTAAAAGAACCTCTGTCACTTTTAATTAAAATATTATCTAAATTCTCTTCAACTTTTAAAGAGACAGGCGTTTCATTAGGTAGTTTGTTTACTATTTCGGATAAAAGTTTTGAAGGTATGGTAATAGCTCCACTATTTTTAACAGTTCCATCAAAAGATGTTTGAATTCCTAAATTAAGGTCAAATCCTGTCATGCTAATTTTGTTGGTTCCTTCGTCTGCTGTTAAAAGTATATTTGCAAGGATTGGGTGAGTTGGTCTTGAAGCAACTGCTTTGCTTACTAGTTGTATAGCATTATTTAATTCATTTTGATTACAAATAATTTCCATCTGAATTTGGAACTTTTTACAAATACAATATACTTTTTTCGTAAATTAAATTCAATAAACTAGTTTCTACTTGTCTCTAATATAAATATAAATTATAAAATGAAATATTTTAATAGTAGTAGTTCTTGTGGAAACTGTGGAATTTCCAAATTAAATACCTTGCTAACACGATTTACGTAAACAAAAAAGTGTGAAAAAAATTTTTTATTTGTTGAGTAGTTTTTTCTTTATCCAAAAAATTTAAATTTATTCAACAAATATTATTACTTGTTATGTATTTTTCAACAAATATTTTTTGCTTTTAATTGATTTCCACAGACACTATTTTTTTTGGATTTTAATATCCTAAGATTTTAATAATATTTTGTAATGAAGGTTCAACCTTTTTCCTGAAAATAGCATCATTATTTTTAATAGCACAATCAGGATCTTTTAATCCATTACCTGTAAGAACACAAACAATAGTAGATTCTTTCTGAATTCTATTTTTATTTTTAATCAGTCCCGCAACTGATGCTGCACTTGCAGGTTCACAAAATACTCCCTCTTTGGCAAGAATTTTATAAGCATTGATTATTTCTTCATCTGTAACTGACTGAAAGTCTCCTTTACTCTCCTTTCTTACCTGTTTTGCCTTTTCTCTATTTACAGGATTTCCAATTCTTATTGCAGTTGCAATTGTTTCTGGATCTTTGACTATTATATTTTTTACTAATGGTGCAGAGCCTTCGGACTGAAAACCCATCATTATTGGTAATTTCAAATTTCTTTTTATTTTTGAATACTCTTTAAATCCCATCCAATAAGCAGTTATGTTTCCTGCATTACCCATTGGAATACAAAGCCAATCAGGAGCATGTCCTAAGTCATCAACTATTTCAAAAGCTGCTGTCTTTTGTCCTTGTATTCGATATGGATTAACAGAATTAACAAGTTCTATTGGATGTTCTGATGATAAATCTCTAACAATTTCAAGAGCCTTATCAAAGTTTCCATTAATAGATATTATCTCAGCGCCATACATTAATGCTTGCGCAAGCTTTCCTTGTGCAACAAATCCTTCTGGGATTAATACATAAGGCTTTAATCCTCCTCTAGAAGCATATGCAGCAGCAGCAGCAGAGGTGTTTCCAGTACTTGCACAAATTACTGCTTTACGGCCTTCTTCTTTTGCTTTGCTAATTGCCATAGTCATTCCACGATCTTTAAAAGATCCTGTTGGATTCAGACCATCATATTTTAAAAAAACTTTTGTTCCATTTCCAATTATGTGGCTAATTGACTCGCTATGTATTAATGGTGTATTGCCTTCATTTAGGGAAATAATAGGAGTTTTATTAGTAACTGGCAGATATTGTTTATAAGCTTCTATTAGACCAGGCCATCTTTTTTTTCTGTAATTAATACTCAGTTTATTTTTAATTTTATTTAATAACACCATGGTTTTTTAATTTGTTTTGATTTTTTCTAGAGGAGAATTTGTGAAAAAGGTTAATAATTCTGAAATCGATTCTACTTTATTCATAACTTTGCTCAAAGCATTAACATCTAAAATTACAGTTTTAGTTGGATATCCTTCAAAAAAATTTATTAGATTTATTTTTCCATTTCCGATGTTAATTCCTTGAATTACGCTTGCTCTAAGGGCTAGCATTCCTGTCCTTTCATCCGTTGCTCTGGGTGGGTGAATAATAGATGAAAGTCTTGTTAAAAAAACATTTCCTATCTCAGAATATACTAATTTGCTTGCAACGGTAATAGGCACTTCAAAATCTTTATTTAAAACTTTCCTAATTTCTTTATCGGCAGATCCAGTTGCTTTCAAAATTCTTTTTAATTTTCTAGTTGATTTACCTTCTTTAGCAAAAGTTTTTAAAGAATTTACTTTAATTGTTCTTGAAAATATGCTGTATGTAATTTTAATTTCTTCAGCAGCACTAGCTCTTGGAATATTAAACAATAAAGGAGAATTTATTAAAATAAAAAAAATTTTAAGTATTAAAAATTTACTAAATTTCATTTAGATATTTGCGCCAGCGGCAATCTTAACAAGTCTTACTACACCTTTTTCAGTTACTTTTTTTGCAATTTTTATACCCATTTCTTTTGTGTAGGGCTCATTTATAAGTCTCGGAAGCCTTTTTAAGAAAATGTCTATTGAATAACCTGGTACTTTTTGTAAAATCTCTAAAAAGTTTCTAAATGGTTCTACATACATTATAAGGTCATTCAAGTTGTTATTTTCGTTATTAGTATTTAATTTGATTGATTTTGGAAGATAGTTATTCAAACTTTTCAATATTTTTAGACTAAGTAAATCTATTTGTTTTGTTAAACTCTCAACTATTTCATTTCTAAGAAATCCTCCATTTGGAGAAAAGAGAAGATTTATAACTTCGTCTAAAAGTTTTTCTAAATCGAGATTTGTTTGTTTTGCAGCGTTAGAAAGCAGATCTTCTAAACGGTCCCATTTAAATTTTTTATTATCAAAAAGCATTTCTTTAAGGCTTTCCCTTAATTGTGGATCAGGGTCTTCCATCAATCTTCTTGCAAAATATGGATAAGCTGCGCCTAATATTTTAAAGTTTGGATCTACGCTTAAAGCTATTCCTTCTAATGTAAGTAATGACCTAATTATAAGTGCATAATATGGGGGAAGCCTGAAAGGGAATTTATACATTACGCCAGACATATCGTCTGTAACGCTTTTAAAATCCATCTTTGAAACTCCTTGTTCAACTGCGTTAATAAAAACATCTTGAAATGCTGGAACAATAGGCTCTAGATTAACTTCCTCTGATAAAAATCCCAATTTTACGAAATCTTGAGACAATTTATCGAAGTTTTTATTTACTAAATGTACTACTGCTTGAATTAATCCTGATCTAGATTCTCTGGAAACCTCGCTCATCATTCCAAAATCTAGATAACATAATCTTCCATCTTTTAAGGCTAATAAATTACCTGGATGTGGGTCTGCATGAAAAAAACCATGTTCTAAAAGCTGTTCTAGACTGCATTGCACTCCTATATCAATCATTTCATCAGGATTAATACCTAATTTTTTTACCTCTTCTAAATTTGTTAATTTTTTACCCTCTATCCATTCCATTGCTAAAACTCTTCTTGAAGTTATTTCTTTATAAATTTTTGGTACGGCAATCATTTTGTTATGTTTGTGCATATCTCTAAATTTTTCTGCATTTGCAGCTTCGTTTAGATAGTCCATTTCTTCAAATACTCTCTTGCCTAATTCATCAATCAAAGCAACTAAATCACTTCTTATTAACCCGACATTGTTTTTTAGCCAATAAGCAATATTTCTAACTATGTAAAGATCTAAGGTTATTTGTTCTCTTAAACCTGGCCTTTGTACTTTTATTGCAACGATCTCTTCATTTTTTAATTTAGCTTTATGCACTTGCCCTAGAGAAGCAGCTGAAATTGGCTCTTTATCAATATCTAAAAAAAGCTCATTTATTTTGTATCCTAAATCTTCTTCTATTAATTCCATAGCTTTATCTCCATCAAACCCGGGGAGTTGATCTTGTAATTCAGATAATTCTTCTAGAAGAATCCCTGGGATTATATCTGGCCTGGTTGACAAAGCTTGACCTGCTTTAACAAAAGCAGGTCCAAGTTCTACTAATAAATTTGTTAATTCTTTTGCTCTAAATCTTGCTTGTTGTCCATTTTTCAATCTTCCAGTTAATTTATCCCATCCAACGGAAAAGATGTAAGCAAAAATAGGTATGAGTGTTTGCCAAAGTCTTTTTAAAAGTCTTCTAGGATTTTTTTTGTAAATTTTAGAAATTGTATCTGGATCGTAATTTAATAGTCCAGATACCTCAATAAAATCAGTAAAATCTTCTTTCATAACTTTATATATTTAAACCCTTTATTTTTTTAAAAAAGAAGTTAATTTTTTTATAAGGAAGATTTATCATGTTAATACAACTAAAAATAGAAAATATAGCCTTAATAG
>MWOO01000193.1 GCA_002025945.1 Prochlorococcus sp. HOT208_60m_813O14
CCATCCCCTTTAATCCACAAAGATATATATGTGTCTTTTCATCTTCAATCATATTGAAAAGTTCATTGGCTGACTCTAAAACTCTGTCTTGAATGTACATTCTTCCACCTTTTGTATTTTGCTGCTCGCGACTAATAGCTTTTGTATATTTAAAATTATCTGGATTATCAGCAAGGTATCTTTGGAGATCTTCTTCATATAACAAATTAGCTGATTTGGGAGCCCCCATAAATAACCAAGCTTTCCCTTTAAAATTCCACTTATTTTTTTCTTTTTCAGTTGGTTCAAACATTCTTCTTAAATATGCCCTCATTGGTGCTATACCAGTTCCTGTGGCCAACATAACAATGTTTGCGTCTTCTTCGTCAGGGAGAAGCATTTCTTTGCCTACAGGGCCTGTTATTTTTACTTTATCTCCAGGCTTAATATCACATAAGTAGGTAGAACAGACACCATTAATGGTTTCCCCATCTTTTTCATACTGAAGCTGTCTTACACAAAGAGAAACTGTATTCCCATTAAAGTCATCTCCGTGTCTAGTACTAGCTATTGAGTAAAGTCTTAATTTGTGAGGTTTTCCATTAGCATCTTCACCAGCAGGCATGATACCAATACTTTGACCTTCTACATAATTTAAAAATGGATCACTATCTTTAAGATCGAAAGTTATGTGATTAACTCTACCAATTGCTCCTTCTTTGAGAAGACTATAATTTCCAATAACTGTTCCCTCATAGGGTGTTTTAGGACGGTAAATATTGACTGGAACATCTGCATGTTTTTTCTTAACTATTTTTGGAGCTTCTGTTTTTGGAGCTTCTATTTTTGAAACAGCGCCTTTTTTAGGTTCCACAGGTTTTGCCTCAGGTTTTTTTGTTTTTGCTTCTTCAACAAATTTTAAAGCTCTTTTATTAAAAGTTGTGAGTATAAAATAAAAAACAGCTATTACTACTGGTATATGAGCTAATCCGCCTGCGATTACTTTTGCTTGTGAATACATTTTTTAGATTTCTTTTATAAAAGATTATCAATTTGTAGTTTAATTTGTAGTGATTTTACAAAAATGGTTACGTTTTGAGATCGGGATAAATAAAAGAAATTATTTTAATTTTTCAGTATTTGTTGTTTTTATCAGTATAGTTACACAGAAATAATTTTTTATCTAATTAAAAAATTCATTTATGAATAATCCTCAAGAATCAGAAGATCATTCTAAGAACAATGGTTACAGGACAATTGAGCAGACGATGGAGAAGTTTTCCGGTGGGACAAGACGACTGGCAGCTCAACTTACAACTTCTGCAAGTTTTGATTCTTTGTGGAGTGTTTTAACAGATTATGATCGGCTAAATCTCTACATACCAAATCTTTTATCGAGCAAAAAAATATTTCAGAAGGGGAATAATGTCCACCTTAAACAAGTTGGGGCTCAGGATTTCCTTGGCATGAAGTTTTCAGCTGAAGTAACTATAGATTTATTTGAAGATAAGGAGCTTGGCCTCTTAAAATTTAATTTAATAAAAGGAGATTTCAGGAAATTTGAAGGTAGTTGGAAAATTCAAAATGTTAAAAATACTTCAACAAACTCATTAATTTATGATCTTACTGTTCAAGGTTGTCAGTGGATGCCAATAGGGATGATAGAGAAAAGACTGAAAAAGGATCTTTCAGAAAATTTAATTGCCGTAGATAGGCAAGCAAAATTATCAAAAAGATCTTTATGAATTTAAATTAATAGCCCCAAGGGGATTCGAACCCCTGTCGCCTCCGTGAAAGGGAGGTGTCCTAGGCCTCTAGACGATGGGGCCAGGAAATTAGCATATCAGCTAATTAAAATTAAGAGTAAGGCTAGCCTTTCGTCAAGTGTTGTTGCTCTTTGTTTTGTCCTTGCCACACAGGAACAGTAAAATGGAAGCATGAACCCATACCAATTTCAGATACCACCCATATTCTTCCTCCATGTACTTGTACTATTCTCCTACATACAGATAAACCAATTCCAAATCCTGAAGTTCCCTCAGAAGTCTGTGGGAGCCTAACTCTATCAAGAAAAATTCTCTTTTGTTCGCTCAAAGGAATACCAGCACCTTTGTCACAAATTGTTATTTCCACCCATTGATTCGTCTTGTGGATCATCGTAATTTTTATAGATCCAGAGTCTTTAGAAAATTTAATAGCATTTTCAATTAAATTTAAAAAAACTTGCCTCATTCTTCTTTGATCTGCGAATACACTTGGCAGATCAGATGGAATATCCGTATCAATTTCAATATTCCTTAATCTCCAGAATTTTTCTAATTCGAGTATGACTTCAGCACTAATATTTCCTAATTCAATTTTTTGAGGATTAAATAACGCCTCCCATTTGGTT
>MWOO01000194.1 GCA_002025945.1 Prochlorococcus sp. HOT208_60m_813O14
TCCAAAATTCTTTAATGAAGATAAAGGTTTAAATTCTGTTAGCAATCAAGAAATAAATATATCAACAGAGCCTATACTAGGCGGTTTGGTTAATAACAACAATTTTAAAAGTAGGGACAAATATTCAATGAAAAATTTAGTTGTAGCGGATTTCTCATCTAGTCATAACTTTAAACTAAATAAACTCTACACAACAGTAATGATTGGAGTTACTTTTGCAAGTTTTATTTTTCTCACTTATGGATTAAGCAGTTCAATAACAACGGTAAGTTAAATGGAATCTATATATGTAATTGTTTTTATTACTTGCTTTGTTTATATAATTTTTGACTCATGCAAAAATATAAATATTAAATAGATTGCTACTGTTTTTTGCCAGCTAACAAAATTTTTCTTCTTATATAAAAGAATACTAATGTAGTTATTATCATTAAAGGTGGATGAAATGAAATTGAATTAAGGTATTCGTAGAAATCAAAAGTATCCAAAATTTTGCATATAATTTCTTAAAACTATATCCCAGCTTTTAAGTTTTGATTGATTTAAAAAGTTCATCATCTGGTATAAAATGATATTTAAATTTTTTGAAATAATATTTTACGGAGAAATTGCTAATAAATATTACTTTTTCTTGATGGCAAACTTCTCAGAACTAATCAAAAAGAATAGATATAACTTGAAAAACTTTTGCTTCAAAATTGCTGTTAAGTGCTTTGGTAACAATAGGTCAAAGAGGTGAATTATCTCCGTCGACTCTTAAAAGCATTTCATAAAAGGTTTGCCAACCTATTTATTTATTGGTCATAATTTATGCAACTAAAAAATAGAAAGTGGATTAATTTATTTACAAGCAATTTTATAAGTGATAATCAGCTTCTCCTTACCCAATCTGGAGATCCACTAAACCAATCAGCAATATCGTCATTCTTTGGATCAAAATGATTTTCAGTTTCTAAGCCATCAAGTCCAAGTGATTGGATTAGTCCATTTATACCTTCTGCATTTTGTTTTCCATATCTCCTTAAGCTGTTAGCTTTCTTTAGCCATGTCCATATTGTTGAATTATGTTTTGCAAACTTCTCTACGTAAATTCTTTCCTCCAAAGTAACTGCCTCATCTATTGAAATTCTCTTAACGATATCCTTAATTTTTAAACGAGTGCTGTTTGTTAGAAACATATTCATAAAAGAAGTTAATGTTTTATAGAAGTTTTTTTTATGAATGTCTTGTCAATCTTTATTTCAAGAAAAAGAATCATTTAGGGGAGTTTCAAGCACAAAAATATTCATTCAAAAACACTTAAACTTGTTTGGTAAAATTGACTACTTAAGATGATTTGAATAACTTATATAAAATCAAATTCCCTATAAGATCCTTTTACAAATTTTATATTTTTTTTAAAAAAAAGTTTTTATAAAACTCAACATTGACATTTGATCTAAACCTTGAGAAACAAAACTATATTTTTAAAGAAAAATAAATAAATTAAGCAAAAGCAATTTTCAATAATGGCAAACTTTGGAGCAGATACTCCTTTTATACTTTTAGCAAAAATCATAGTAAAAGAAGATAAAGTTTCGGAATACTTAGAACTTGCACATAAAACAGATAAAGCTCTTGAGACTGCTGCACCAGGAATATTAAATTTTGCTTTTGATCAGAATCCAGATAACCCATTAATCTTTGAATGGTCTGAAGCTTATAAATATGACAATGTTTTTGTAGCGCACTTTTCTAATCTAGCAGTAGGAGAAAATTTACAAGCGCATCAAAAAGTTGCTAATAATTTTAGTGTTGAAGTTTATGGAAAAGTTTGTGATAGGTGTCTTGAAGTAATGCAAAGAACTGGTGTTCCCTTTAAGTTTTTTAGTCAAAATACAGGGACATCAGACTTTAATAAAGAGTATCAATTTGATAATGTCAAATACTTCAAAATTCTTTTAAAAAAATTTTTCATACGTTTTTTAAAAAGTTAAAAATTTAATTCTTCAAAAAAACTTATTTTCCTAGAAATATAAGTTATTTGTTCATTGAACCAAGAATAATTTGAAAATATAATATCTTTTAATTTATCTTTATCTGCATAGTATTTTTTGGATATCAAAACAGCTTTATCCCATGTATCAGCAATAATTATATTTGGTATTTTTTTATGAAAATTGAAAGTCATATTAATTTCTTTGCTACTTCCGCAAATAACAGGAATTGCTCCTGCGACGATTGCTTCATATATTCGAAAACAATCAAGACTTATATTTCCTCTCCCAATAGGAACAAATAAAGATTCTTTATAAAGATTAAATAATTGATATGGTTTTATAGTTTGATTATCCGGGTTAGACCAATTAGTTTTACTTAAGTGAATAAAATTATTTTTAAAATTCTTAGAAAATTTATCTAACATATACTCTCTGTCATTTTTTAGCTCCCCAACAAAAGCAAAATCATGCTTTTTTGTGTAATTTGGATGATGATTATTTATGAATGATTTATTTTGTAAAAACCCTGAAACATATCCTAAAGGGATTTGAAAAGCACTAATTTTATCGAAATTATATTTCCGCAAACCATATTGATGAAACAAAAGTTTCACACCAGATATTTTATATAAATCATAGTAATCATCATCCAAACCCCACTCATCACTCAAATGAAAAATGGCAAAAGGCTTTAATTTTTTTATCATTTCTTCAATAGATGAAATTTTTATTAATCTATTGAGAACAATAATATTACTCTCATCGTTACTAATTATTTCAGTATCGTTATTGAATAATTGAAAATTTATTTTTTTTTTATAGAGATGCTTGTTGAAAATATCATTTTTAAAAAAATCAAATTCCCAAGCTGAATTTAATGCATAAAAAATATTCATTTCCTACCAAATTTTGTAACTTTAGAATTACTGTATTAATTTTAGGCAATAATACACTTTCTTAGATATTATTTAGCGAATATTTTATACATATATAGTATTTATATAAATTTGTTGCAAGCCTAAGTCTTCCCTAGGATAGAAGCTTTTTTGTCATAATTAATACTAATATTAGGTTTTAAAAGTTACCCTCTCAAATAAGAAGGGTGAAGTTTAAGCAGCAATAGATGGCGGGTTTTAAACCTATTTTCGCCCCATTAAAATTCAAACTATTTTCAAAAATGATAAGCGGGCAATTTATATACCTTTAGATTTATTTGGAGGGTTTATCGCCCACCATAAAAAAAGGGTGATTGCCTGCTCATTAATATATTTTGGAAGAGTTATCGAGTAAATCATTTAATTCGGAAAGTTCTTCTTTCGTCAATTCACGATATTTTCCTGTTGGAAGATCTAGCTTTATATTCATAATTCTTATACGCTTTAATGATCGTACTCTGTAGCCTAGGGACTCACACATCCTCCTAATCTGACGGTTAAGTCCTTGAGTAAGTATGATTTTAAATTTTTTTGGACCCAATTGTTTCACGAAACAATTCTTAGTTATGGTGTCTAATATTTCAACCCCATTACTCATACGTTGAATAAAGTCACTATTAATCCGACGATTAACGCTTACAATATATTCTTTTTCATGATTATTTCTTGCTCTGAGTATTTTATTTACTATATCTCCATCATTAGTTAAAAAAATTAATCCCTCACTAGGCTTGTCCAATCTTCCTATGGGAAAAATTCTTTTAGGATATTTAATAAAATCTATGATATTGTCTGGTTCTATTCTTCTATCAGTTGTGCAAACAATTCCTACAGGTTTATTAAAGGCTAAGTATATATTTTTTTGTTTCTTAGTTTTTTCTATCCTTTGTCCCTTAACTTCTACTTGATCACCTTCATTTACCTTAGTACCAATTTCTGGAATTTCTCCATTAATGGTTACTTTACCTTCTTCTATTAATTTATCTGCTTCTCTTCTAGAACAATAACCGACTTCACTTAAATATTTATTTATTCTGGTAGCCATCTTGTCAAAGTTACCTTATTCATTATTTTAATTTTTAGGTAGCTCGATGTAAAAAATATTGACATTATTTAAGCTGCACTCGTTTTAAGCGATTCATTTAAAACAAACTCATTTGTACCATTTCTTTTTTCTTTACATCTTCTACTAGCCAACCATCGGATGACCAACCCATCATAATTGGAAATAATCCTTTTAATTCATCGGAATCTTTAACTTGCTCTGTCCATTGCTCTTCATATCCATTAGGAACGATAACAGGCATACGGTTATGTAAAGGTTTAACTAAAGCATTAGGTTCAGTTGTTAAAATGCAGCAACTCTCAAGTTCTACTCCATCTTGTGAGGTCCAATTATTCCAAATTCCTCCCAACCAAAAAGTCTCATAATTCTCTCTTCGAACAAGATATTTTTTCTCAAAAAAACCACTCGCAGGTATTAGGCACCTTTTATGTTTCCAACTTCCTCTAAATAATTTTTTTTCTTCTACGGTTTCTGATCTTGCATTAAATGGTCTTGATATCTCTTCATCAAACGGATCTTTCGCCCAGGGGGGAATAAAGCCCCATTTCATAAAAGTAGTTTTAATTCTTCCTTCGTTTTTAATTACAAGTACAGGATCATTAGGTCTTATTAGATTTTGAGTCTCGTATTTAGAATCAAGTCCACTTGGATAGTCTTGTTTCAAAATTTTTGGCAAGTTCTCAAATTTAGTTTTAAGCTCAAATCTTCCGCACATTGATTT
>MWOO01000195.1 GCA_002025945.1 Prochlorococcus sp. HOT208_60m_813O14
GCGTTCCCCAGTTTTTGAGATGTGCTTGCCATCCAACTAAAAGTTGCTTTTAATCCTAAGTTTTTAGGATTAACAACAGCAAATTCACAACATTGTTCACTGAAAGTTTCAAGTTCACAAGTTTTTGTCTTTAGATCGATAATTGATCTTTTAAGTTTTCCTTCTGGATATTTATCAAAGTCAATATCCCTAAAATTCTCGTCTGGACCAACTGATGGGAAATCATCATAAAAAATACTATCTAATACGATTTTGGAATCTTTTTCAAATGCGTTTACATGATGAAAAACGAATCCTTCTGGAGCATCTATTGTTAAAGGAGGCTGTCCTCTAAATAATCCACTTTCTCTGGGGATGATAAAAAACTTTGCCTTTTTATTTGGGTTTGACTTTAGACATTGTGCTGCTCCTCTTTGACCCATTACAAATGGAAGAGGATTGAAATCAATAGCATTCTGTAAAAATATTGCCCAATTTGTTGTTATTGCGAAATCATGAAGGAATGCAAAGCCATTAAAGGTATCTTTTCTGTCAAAGATGAGCTCTCCAGAATTTGTACCAGCATTATCAAATTCCATTAATCTAATAGTACTTTTTGGCCCAGTTTGTACTCCAAAAGTGACTAAAAGTTCTGAAGATGCATTTGAGTTTAGGTCTGTTTTGGGATGAGCACTAAATGCTTCGTTAGGCTTGAGTACTCCTCTTAATGATGTTAAACCAATAGTGTCAAGACTATCAGGATCCATTGCATGTGGACCAGCTGCTTCCCATAATGCGAGAATTTCATCTCCTAATTTAATGACATGTGTGTTAGCGATATTCTTGAATTTTAGATCTAATGCATTATTTAAAATTCCTCCATTTTTTTGTGTTCCAAAAAACACCTCTATAAATAAATTTATCTATTTTTTCTTCTTCCAAATAGCCTTTAGTTTTAACAAATCTATTTGTTAAGAATGGCTGACCCTTTTCGAATTTTATGGATGTTATCATCCCATCACCATCAAATGGATGATGAACCCATTGTCC
>MWOO01000196.1 GCA_002025945.1 Prochlorococcus sp. HOT208_60m_813O14
GCATGCACGATATGTTTACCTTCAGGAGCCAAAGACGAGTCAAGACCAGTAGGTATAGAAACAAAAATAACTCCCTTTTCGCTTTCTAATTCATCCCAATTTTCAACAATTATATGATGACAATTAAAATTATCGGGTATTAGATTTTTTTCTACTCCAAGGTGAATCGAAACAAAAGAAGGTGAGGGTTTATAAGTTTCTGACCACTTATATTCACTTTTTGGTACATTTTTATCTGCAACTAATCCTTTCTTTTTATCTTTAAGTCCAAATGTATCCCATCTAGTGGAGTTGGATACAATAATGTTTGAATATATCTCTTCTCCATTTGAGAGCTTAACTCCTACCGCTTTTTCATCCTTCAAGAGGATTTCAGTCACATTGGCTTTATATCTTACTTTTCCACCTAATTTTTCAATACCAGAAACAAACTTCTCTGCTATCGTTCCAACTCCCCCTTTTGGATAATTTATCCCCCCAGCATGCCTATCTGTAAATACCATTCCCGCATTAATCATAGGAGTTATTAGAGCTGGCATTACAGACCAACAAAAACATTCGATATCGATAAATTTTAAAAGTTCAGGATCTTTTATAAAATTTCTCGCAACATCTCCTGCATTTGCAGGTAACCATCTAGCTAACCCTAAACAGGCTAATGGAGATTTAAAGAAGACTTTAAAAAGATAACTTGGATCCTCTATTGATAAAAGAGGCATTGAATCTAAACATTTAAATACACTGGCACAAGTATCATAGAATTTCTTGATACCTTTTTTTTCATTGGGGAAAGTAGCTGATAATTTGCTTATAAATTGCTCATAATCTTTATCTACAGAAATATTAAAGTTATGTGGTAAGTGATATTCCAGTTGAACAGGATCCGGAATGGTTTCGCATTTTTCATTCACATCTTTCAAAGCACGAGTTAATAAATTGGTATAACCTTTTTCTCCAAATCCAAAAATCATTGAAGCCCCTACATCAAAGGTATAGCCTTTTCTTTTAAAAGAGCCTCCACTCCCGCCTGGAATA
>MWOO01000197.1:0-1119 GCA_002025945.1 Prochlorococcus sp. HOT208_60m_813O14
GTGTAGTAAATGCTACCAAATCGTCCGATCTACTACTAGATAGACCGCAGTACGAATCAAGCCATAGGACGGGGACTTGATCAAGACCAGGAGCTGCATAATGGTAAACATGTATTTTAACGGCAAATCTTTCGTATATTGCAAGAGCCAAGAAGAGAAAACAATAAAGCTTACTTATAGAGGATCTAGTTACTTGAGATAAATAAAATCTCATATCTATTAAATATTCAATAAACTATTTTTTTTAGAGGTGTTATGCCATGAAATTTACTAATTCTCCTTTTGCCATACTCGATAAGAACATGAACGCATTAGATTATCAAAAAAGAAATTTAAAATATGAGGACTATTGGAGAAGGGAAGGAATTAGCAACAGTAAAGGTCTATCTTAATACTGGAATAATTGCTGGATTAGTTGGTGTTGGATTTGTTGCCTCTACTTTAATTTTTGGAGTATTAATTCTAGTTTTAAAATAAAAAAGGTAGTTTAACTAAGCTTTTGATTAAAGTATTTAATACCTGCCATTAGAAATTAAGAAAAAGGTTTGGTTGAATTAGATGGAACTTCTACTGGAACCAATGACTCACCATAATTTGATATAGCTGATTTTATTAGTAACCAGTAAAAGAAGTTAACTAAAGCTTTCTCCACGAGGATTTAGTAACTAATCTAGATAACCTTATTAGTTTTGTAATAGCAATATACAAAAAATATTTATCAAGTAATCAATATATTTATCAAAACTAGCAGAAAGTTACTTTAATTAGGATAGATTCACCTTTCGGCAGCGGACTAAATCCTCGTGGAGCATTGGACTTTAGCCCGCTCTATCTTTTTAGCAAATGAAAAATTGAACTGCAATTCAGCTCTTAGATGTGACATCCAAGATAATTTCAAAAATATTTTTTTCTAAAAAAAAGAATTAAGTATTTTTTCGGAATGCTTTGAAAAGAAATATGTGTTTAATTTTGTTTAAGTTTTATCTCGTAAAACTAATAGGGAATTTTATTTATGAAAAACATTCTGTATAAAATTTTTGAATTCCTAAAGGATCTTTTCCAAAAAATTTCTGAATTTTTAAAAAGAAGATTTTCTGAAGAAGAAGAGAAGCCAGTCGA
>MWOO01000197.1:1131-1223 GCA_002025945.1 Prochlorococcus sp. HOT208_60m_813O14
AGTTGAAGAAGAGAAGCCAGTTGAAGAAGAGAAGCCAGTTGAAGAAGAGAAGCCAGTTGAAGAAGAGAAGCCAGTTGAAGAAGAGAAGCCAG
>MWOO01000002.1 GCA_002025945.1 Prochlorococcus sp. HOT208_60m_813O14
GCCCCATTTTTGTGAGCATTTTTTCCATTAAATTCATATTTGATGGAATTTTTCCATGTACAAAATAGGTAAAGTATTTTGATCTACTTGTGGCGACATTAAATCTATTGGAGTCTTCCATAAATGCTCTAGACCTCTTTTGATTCTCATCAATTGCAGGCGTGAAAATCATTACATCTCTCTCATTTCCTTGAAATTCTTCTGGAGTACCAATCATTAATGAAATCTTTGCTCGTTGATCATCATCGAATCTTTTTTCTGCTTCATCTTTCATATAGTTAACCTGATCTCTAATAAAACAAACAACTCCTACAGAAATTTTTCCGTTTTTCAAGTCAGGTATCTCAAAAACTTGTTTTGTATCTTGATTTGGTTTTTCAGCAATTATTGATGCAATAATTTTAAATGCTCTATCAACTTCACCTTTATTAATTTGAGAATTTTTTTCTCTTTTAGTTTGTACTTCAACATTCTGGAATGCGTTTATCGCCTTCTTATCAGGTAATGCAGTCATTATGCGCAAACCAGAATCAGAAGTTTCATTTTTATAAAATTGATCACTTGTAAATTCTGCAAGCATTGGCAAAGAGCGAAAATGTTCATTTAGTTGGACAGGAGTTGCAGATACTGGATTCT
>MWOO01000020.1 GCA_002025945.1 Prochlorococcus sp. HOT208_60m_813O14
AATAAAAATAACAGGATTTTTCCCATTCAAAAAGAAGGCAATATGTGAGCTTGTATGCCCTAATACTTCAATTATTTTTACTTCTTCACCTAAAATATTCAAAGTTTCTCCATCCTCTACAGATATATTTTGAAAAGGTATTCGCTTTTTTTCTTTGGAGGAAGCAATCACTTTTACATTTGGCCATCTTTCAATAAGAGATTTCGTCCCTCCAATATGGTCTGTATGATGATGAGTTTGCAAAATAGCTTCTAAGTGAAAATTGTTTTCATTTATATATTTAATAACTGGTTCGTGAACAGATGGATCGACAACTACAACAGATTTATCTTTAACCCACAACCAAATAACGTTATCACTTAAAACTCTAAGTCCGATTATATTTCGAGCTTTATTAAATTCCATTGTTAATTTAGAATGAAGAATCCTTGGAAGAAATTGATCTATGTTTACTATAGCTTTACCAAAAGGAGCTCTGTTAAAAGATTCAATTTCAACTTTTAAAAGGGCTGGGTTAGATTTCTCTGACGCGTTGGACGAAAATAATAGATCATTAACTTTTAAATCAAATTGCAAACGGGCAAAAGCTTTATTAGTAAGAAATGGAGATGTTCCTGTTTATGTAAGTTATGGTCAAGCTGATTTGGGTATTGTTGGGTATGACGTTTTACGAGAATCTGAATTAAAAGTCGCAAAGTTATTAGATTTAGGATTTGGAGGTTGTTACATGTCTTTGGCGGTTAAGAAAAATAGCAACTATTCAAAACCAACTGATCTTCCAGCGAATTGTAAAGTAGCAAGTAAATTTATTAAAACAGCAAGATCTTATTTTGAAGAATTAAATATTCCTGTAGAAATAGTTCATTTGACAGGATCAGTCGAGCTTGGTCCTATTACAGGTATGGCAGAGGCAATAGTCGATTTAGTGGCAACCGGAAAGACTCTTAAAGAGAATGGTTTAATTAAAATAGATGATCTCTTCTACTCGACTGCAAGACTAATTGGAAATCCTTTATCTATGAGGTTAGATGATAATCATCTCAGAGATACTATTTTATCAATAGAATCAACTAATGCTTTATAGAAGAATATCTAAATGTTTTTTAAAGATTTTAGAAGGATTAAAAAGTTAGGTAAATATTTAACTAAAGATAAAAAAACAATCTATCTAATCTTGATAGTTTTGCTACCCGTGTCTTTCTCTGGAGCTATTCAGCCATTATTGGTAGGCCAAGCAATTACTATTCTTAAAAACGAAAGTACAGATGTTTGGCTAAGTAAAACTTTTTTTGGTCAGTCAATAAATGCAATAATCTTTACTTTATTTATAACTGTTATATTTAGATTAGTTCTGCAAGGGTACCAATCTTATAATATCCAAGCAGTGGGACAACGTTTGACAGCAAGAATAAGAAGAGAACTTTTTGATCATTCAATATCTTTATCTCTCAGATATCACGATAAGATGCCTGTAGGTAAATTATTAACGAGATTAACAAATGATGTTGATGCTTTAGCTGAGGTTTTTGGTAGTGGGGCAGTTGGAGTAATTGCTGACTTCGTCAGTCTGATAGTAATTTCTTTGACAATGCTGTCAATTGATCGAGGACTTGCTATTTTATTACTTTTGACTCAAATCCCAGTTTCATATTTCATTATTTGGCTTCAAAAACGTTATAGAAAGGCCAATTATCAAGTAAGAGAAGAGTTATCTCAACTAAATTCTGATTTTCAAGAAAACCTTCAGGGTCTTGAAGTGGTTCAGATGTTCAGAAGAGAATCTTTTAATAGCAAAAAATTTTCTAATACTGGAGTCGCTTACAAGAAAGCAGTAAATGGAACAATATTTTATGATAGTAGCATTTCAGCATTTATAGAATGGATTTCGCTCGCTGCAGTTTCCTTAGTTTTAGCAGTTGGAGGATATCTTGTTACCTCTGGAAATATTGGTTTAGGGACATTAACAACTTTTATTCTATATTCACAAAGACTATTTGAGCCTTTAAGACAGCTTGCAGAAAGATTTACCCAGATTCAAGGAGGTCTTACAGCTGTTGAAAGAATCAATGAATTATTGGATGAAGAAATTCTCATTAAAGACTCTATTTCGGCAAAGCATTTTTTAGAAGATTCTCAATATTTAAATAAGCATTTTATGGGTAAAATTGAATTCAAGAACGTTAATTTCTTTTATAAAGAAGGAGAACATATTCTAAAGGACTTATCTTTCTTGATCAATCCAGGAGAGCACGTAGCTTTCGTAGGACCAACTGGTTCAGGCAAAACAACCATAATCAGATTGTTATGTAGATTGTATGAACCCCAATCAGGACAAATTTTAATCGATGATATAGATATAAAAGATATTCCTATCGCAACCCTCAGAAATATGCTGGGAGTTGTTCTGCAAGATACCTTTATCTTTAGTGGAAATGTTGCAGATAACTTGAAACTAAATACAAATATAGACAATCTTGAATTAGAAAATATTTGTAAAGAATTAGGATTAAATAGTTTGTTAAAAAAATTACCAGAAGGCTTGAACACTTTTCTTAGAGAAAGAGGCGGAAATCTCTCTTCTGGAGAAAGACAACTTCTTTCAGTAGCTCGAGTAGCTATTAGAAATCCTGTTGTTTTGATAATGGATGAAGCTACTGCTTTTATGGATCCATCTACGGAAGCCACTTTACAGAAAGATCTTGAAAGAATTCTTACAAAAAGAACAGCATTAGTAATAGCTCATAGACTGGCAACTATCGAAAAATCCGATAAGATTCTAGTCTTAAAAGGGGGGTTATTAGTTGAAGAGGGAACGCATATGGAATTGAGATTGAAAAAGGGCCTGTATTTTCAGCTCTCTGAGCTTCAACAAAAAGGATTTGCTAATTTTTAATGATTTTTAAAAACCAAGGTTCATCAATAAAAAAATCGAACAGTATATCGAGAGATGAACTGATAGACATCTATGGTTCAAATTCTTATGAATTCACTCAAAAAGATAAAGAAGAAATATTCATTTGTAGTAAAAATAAAGAGTTAGATCTAATAGAACTAGATCAACTTTTGCAAACTGTTGGTTGGAGTAGACGACCTATAAGAAGAGTTAAAAGAGCTCTGGATTTTAGCATTTTAGTGGTTGGTTTATGGCGTCACGATGATAAATTCCCTAGGCTGGTAGGATTCGCAAGATGTACTGGCGATGGAATTCTAGAGGCAACAGTTTGGGATGTAGCAGTTAATCCTGTCTATCAAGGACTAGGATTGGGGAAAGAATTAATGAAATACATACTTAAAGAATTAAAAAATATTGGCATTTATAAAGTGACCCTTTTTGCTGATGCGGAAGTTGTAACATTTTATAAAAGACAAGGCTGGATACTAGAACCGAGAGGCTCTAAATGCGCCTTTTGGTATGCAAATTAATCATTTTTTGTAGTAGTCAGAATATAAAGATTTTGTCGATTCGCCTTTTAACCATCTTCTTCTAATGTTCCAGTTTTTAATTGATTGGAGAAAAATATTAGTTTTTTCCCATTTCCTTGAACTTATAAAAATAGGTAAATTTAATTGTATTAAGTCTTTTTTATTATTTAATCTCCTTAAAAAATCTATGTCTTCCATTAGAGGTATCTTTCTAAACCCATTATTCTTAAAATAAGTAGTTCTATGAATGATTAAACCCTGATCACCATAAGGTTGTTTAATATATTGACTTCTAAAGTTTACAAGAATCTCGAGAATTCTATAAATTATCTTTTTGTGATTAATTCTAAATTTAAAATAGTAAATATAATTTTTCCCTTCTTTTAAGGCTAAATTTACTTTCCTAAACCAATTATGAGCTAATCTTGTGTCTGCATGCAAAAATATGAGCCATTCTCCTTTTGCATTCTTAGCTCCGATGTCTAATTGTAAACCGCGATTTCTTTCTTTTGATTTAAATAATTTTGCTCCATAAATATTTGCTATATCAATAGTTTTATCTTCACTACCACAGTCAACAATAATAATTTCTCCCTCTTTATAAATACTTGATAAGTCTGAAAGCAATAATGGCAAATTATTGGCTTCATTAATAGTTGGAATGATAATTGAGATTTTAGACAAGCTGATTACTTTCTATTTTCAATATCAATTATCGTATCTATATCTGTCTTTTTATCTAAAAGATTATATTTCAATTTTGTAGAAGCAAAATTATCAATTGTATTTTGAAGAACATTTTCTGTCCCCCACTTAATGTTGATAAAAGGTAAATATAGATGCGTCGAAATTACTTTTTCTGATAAACCAATAAGCCAATATCCTCCATCATTAGACGGTCCTAAAATAAGATCATTTTGTCGTAGTTCTTTTAGAGTATTCAATAAATCTTGATGGCATAAATCTGGAAGGTCGGTACCAATAATAATAATATTTTTGATCTTATGTTGAGTACAAAATTTTTTGTTTTTAATTATTTGCCTTTTCATTTTTTCTCCTAGGCATCCTTTACCCTGTAAACTAATTTTTTTGATGTCTAATTCTCTAGACCATCTTCTGCAATTCCTCCCCCCCAAACCAGATATAGCTATAGAAATATCAATTAGTTTAGTTTTTTGGAGAGATTTGGCTACTGAAATAGTGTGGTTGGTCATAGCCCTTTGTACTTTGGCAGAATTACTTTTACCTATATCTTTAGCTAATCTTGTTTTGCATCTTCCATAACCATGCCATTTTGCCATGATAATAAGTAATGCTTTATCCAATACTTTAGTGAGAATTAAAATAATTATATGCCTATTAAAAAAATATAAAATTTATCTTTATAAATTTAGTGGATGCTTTGTTAAGTAATTTTAAATTTGTCGTGATCTTGTGATTTGATAATGGCCAATTATTAAATTCCAACTAGATTAATAATCTAGATAATAAAACTTTGCAAGCAACAAATCCTATTTGGGCGGAAGTTCAACAATTACTTCAAAAAACTTTAAGCAAGCCTTCATTTGAGACATGGATAAGGCCTGCTAAATTTAATTGTTTTGAGAATGGCTTATTGACTTTAATCGCACCAAATACATTTTCTAGTGATTGGTTAAGAAAGAATTATTGTGAAACTATTGAAAAAGCTGCAAAGGAAATCTGCGGTCATGATGTAAAAGTTGTTTTTAAATCTGAAACTAATAACAGCAGCGATTTAACAAATGAAAATAAACCTAATAAACAGGACGTTAATCATAAAACAAATTCTTTTTCTAGTAATAACCAAAATAATTCTTCAAAAAATCAATTTAAAAATCCTAATGGTTTAAATTTACGCTACGTATTTAAAAGATTTGTTGTAGGTCCAAATAGTAGGTTGGCTCATGCCGCAGCTTTAGCCGTTGCCGAATCTCCTGGAAGAGAATTCAATCCATTATTTATTTGTGGAGGAGTAGGTCTTGGTAAGACTCATTTAATGCAAGCAATAGGTCATTATCGAGTAGAAATAGATCCAGAAGCAAAAGTTAAATATGTATCTACAGAGACTTTTACTAACGATGTTATTAGTGGTATACGGAGAGATGGAATGACAGCTATTCGAGATAAATATAGAAATGTAGATTTGATTTTAATAGACGATATACAATTCTTAGAAGGTAAAGAGTATACACAGGAAGAATTCTTTCATACTTTTAACGCTCTTCACGAATCAGGAAGTCAAATAGTTATTGCAAGTGATAGGCCACCAAATCAATTGTCTGGAATTCAAGAGAGATTAATTTCTAGGTTCTCAATGGGTATGACTGCAGATATTCAACCACCTGACCTTGAGACGAGAACAGCCATCCTTCAAAAAAAGGCAGAACAGGAGAGGATGAGTCTACCAAGAGATTTAATTCAATTTATAGCAGGAAGATTTACTTCGAATATTCGAGAATTGGAAGGCGCATTTACTAGAGCTGTTGCCTTTGCATCAATAACAGGATTGCCAATGACAGTCCAATCAATTGCTCCAATGCTTGATCCAAATAGCGTTGGAGTAGTTGTTACTCCAAAACAAGTTATTAATAAAGTGTCGGATTTCTTTAAAGTTTCTACTGATGAATTGATCAGTTCAAGTAGGAGAAAACCAGTGAGTCAAGCTAGACAAATAGGTATGTATCTTATGCGACATGGGACGGATCTAAGCCTACCAAGAATTGGAGATGAATTTGGGGGCAAGGACCATACAACAGTTATGTATGCTATTGAACAAGTTGAAAAAAAATTATCTATTGATCCAAATATTGCAAGTCAAGTTCAAAAAATAAGAGATTTACTTCAAATAGATTCGAGAAAAAATTTATAGTTTTACTATTGACCATAAATGAAATTTATAGGATCTTGATCATATCTATGCCTGAAAGGAATCTTATCTATTTCATTGATATCACTGAACGATTCAATTTTATTTAATGATTGTCTTAATAACCTCGCTGAAATAATTGGCATATCTCTTGGTACTGAGATTCTATTTTTTAAGTATCTTAAAGAGATTCCTGAAAGTTTTTTAGGGATTAATACTTCACCTGTGATCATATGGGTCAAAGCTGATCTCAATGACTCTTCAAAGGATACTTTATTGTACGGGTTTACTTTTAGTAAATTGTCTTTATGCTTTATCACTCTTTTAAGAGCAATTTTTGCGAAATATTTTGACTCATAATTTTTATTTAATTCATAATTACCTAGACCCTCACCAGTATCTATTAGCTTAGAGAAAGTAAGCTGTTGTTTATTGCTTTCTTTATAGCATCCTCCCATTTGTGGAGGTAAATCATGAGAATGAGTATGAAAATCTCCTTGAGTGCCTCTATAAGCACTTGTCCCTTCAAAAATAGTAAGCCAGTTATCTACATGACGGTAATTAGATCTTAAATTAAACCCCTTATAATAACTCAGCGATGCATTCATTCTCTCCATATAGGGAATAAAAATTATATCTCCAACACCAGGTTCTATATCACCCGTATTAGATACTGATGGATCAATAAGCCCTGATTTTGATCTACTTAAGATTTCATCGAGTTTCGAAATGGATTCTTTAAATCTTTTTTTTCTATAAGAGTTATCTATAAAATTAAAGCTTTCTCGGCAGAGCCAATTACACCAGGATCTGAAAATTTCTCTTTCTAATTCTCGAATTTTGATAAGGTGACTAGATGTTATCAAAGATCCAAGTGCTCCAAATTCATTTTCTAAAAAAGCTATGATATCGTCGCTTTCAGTTATAACTTGCCCTTTAAATTCAATAGCGGGTAATTTCCCCGATCTGACTTTTTCAAGGAACCACCTTTCTTTTTGACCATAGCAAAACATATTTATTTTTTTGACTCTGTAAGGAATTCTCTTAAATTCAAGCCATAACCATATCTTCTGACAGTAAGGACACCAAGAATGCCTATCCCTATAGAGGGTAACTAATACATCATTTTCACTATGCCCAAATAATCTTAAATTTGCGTAGGAATTATTTATACCATGAACTCTATCAAGATTTTCAACTTCAAATTTATTTAAATCATTCCATGTCAAGATCCCATTCATTATTTGATCTAAAGCTATAAACTAACGTTATAATAATTGATTAAAAAAGTCTTGGAATTTGAATTTGATTTAATAGTTGTTGGCGCTGGATCTGGAGGACTTGCGGCGGCTAAACGTGCGGCTAGTTATGGAGCAAAAGTTGCAATCATAGAAGTAAATCAAATAGGAGGAACTTGCGTGATAAGGGGATGTGTTCCTAAGAAATTGATGGTTTATGCTGCTAAAAGTAAAAAAAATATGGATTCTTCTGAAGGATATGGATTAAAAAATAAAGGTATTAATTTTGAATCAAATATTTTATTGAAGAATGTTAGAGAGGAGGTTTCTAGATTAAGTAATTTACATAGAAATTCTTTAAAAAAATTGAATGTAACTGTTTTTGAGGGCTTAGGAAGATTTACTACTCAAAATGAATTAGAAATTATTTGTCCAAAAACGAAGAAAATTAAAAATAAAATAAGTTCAAAAAAGATTCTCATATCAGTTGGAGGTAAACCAAAGAAATTAAATATTCCTGGGGTAGATTTGGCATGGACTAGTGATGATATTTTTGAATTAGAAAAGTTTCCCAGATCAATATTAATAGTAGGAGGAGGATATATTGCTTGTGAATTTGCTTCTATTTTTAGAAATTTAGGTACTGAAGTAACTCAATTAATTAGAGGTCAAAATTTACTTAATGGTTTTGATGAGGATCTTTCTTCATGCCTAGAGGAGTCACCTACTTTTACTGAAATCAATATAATCTCCAATACTCAATTAAGGTCTATCACCAGACTAAATGGAAATCTGGAATCTACTCTAGACTCGGGGGATAAACTCCTAACTAATAATATCCTTATTGCTACAGGAAGAGAACCAAATCTTTTGCCTTTAAATTTAGATTTTTTAAATCTTAAGATGGATGGCCAATATTTAGATGTTGATGAACTTAATCAAACAAGCAACGCAAATATTTTTGCAGTAGGCGATATCATAAATAAACCAAACTTAACTCCTGTAGCAATAGAACAAGGGAGAGTTTTTTCGGATAATTTTTTTAATGACCAAAAAAGAAAAGTAAATTATGAATATATCCCTAAGGCCGTTTTTACTATTCCAGAAATTTCAACAGTTGGCTTAAGTGAGAAAAGAGCTAAAGAGATTTACTCTGAAAAAAATATAAAAATTTTTAAGTGCAAATTTACTCCTATGTCTAATACCTTTAAAGAGAATAAATCAAAATGTATGTTGAAGATTGTAGTTCATAAGCTAACTGACAAAGTCCTGGGATGTCATATGTTTGGAGAAACTTCATCTGAGATTATTCAAATGGTATCAATTTCATTAAATGCAGGTATAACAAAAAAAGACTTTGATATTACTATGGCTTTGCACCCAACTATCTCAGAAGAATTTGTGACTATGTATGGATAAAATTATAAATTAGAAAAATTTAATTTTTCTTGAACAATTAGAAACAATATAAGTAACGCAAAGTAAATAAATAAACCTATCCTTAATTCAGCAAGGAAGTTAAATCCATTCAGGAAAAGTATCTTATCAAGAATGTAGAAAATATAAAGATTAAGCAAAATAAATCCCTCAATTCTGGTGATTTTCCCTTTGCTCCAGAAAATTGGTAAGCATGCAAAGGTAGTTAAAACCATAAAAGGTAAGTCAACTTTTATAAGACTTTGTTCAATTACTAAACCTTTAAATCCTGAAAAAATACTACAACTTCCAAGGATTAGAAGTTGATTGAGCAAATTGCTTCCTATTACATTCCCAATCGCAAGATCTGTTTTGCCTTTAAATGCAGCAATTATTGAAGTTACTAATTCTGGTAAAGATGTACCAGTTGCGACGATAGTTAAACCAATGACAATTTCATTTACACCCAAAAGAGTAGCAAGCGTTTGAGAACCATTTACTAAAATATTTGAACCAAAGCTTAAAAGAAATATTCCCAATATTAACTTAAGTAAAATATTCATCTTCCCTTTATAGTTATCTTTTAATTCTTCTATCTCTGGTTCAGCATCTTTTGTCTCCTCGCCTTTTTCATTAATGGTATTAATTTCCCATATTGTATTT
This sequence comes from Prochlorococcus sp. HOT208_60m_813O14, assembly GCA_002025945.1. Lineage (GTDB taxonomy): Bacteria > Cyanobacteriota > Cyanobacteriia > PCC-6307 > Cyanobiaceae > Prochlorococcus_A. The sequence goes on from MWOO01000020.1 coordinate 9,628, forward strand.
AAGATTAAACAAAATAATAGAAATACACCTGCTTGAAATGTTAATAATCCTGTTGATGATATAGCCCAAACTGCACAAGAAATTGCCATTAAAAGAGGCACATCTCTTCTGACTATTCTGCTTTTTACCTTGAGAGGTGTTATCAATGAGCTTATACCTAAAACAACGAGAACATTAAAAATATTGCTTCCAATTACATTACTTGCCGCAAGCGAATCACTTCCTTTAAAAATTGAACTTAAACTTACCAACAACTCAGGAGAGCTTGTTCCAAGAGAAACAACTGTTAAACCAATAACTATTTGAGGTATTCCTAAAATTAAAGATAAAAATATGGCTCCTTGAATAAAGAACTCTCCTCCAACAAAAAGTAGAACTATGCCTAAAACTATTTCTATTGTTGGAAGTAAAAAATCACTCATATTTAGGCTTTTATTTAGATAATAAAAATTTTCATAATTGATCAATAACTATCCTCGAATATCTATAATTTATTGTCAATTTTAATTTGTTGTTAAAATTGATTAAATAGAAAAAATTTTGAAGACTTTAACCATAATAAAACCTGATGATTGGCATTTACACTTACGAGAAGGTCTTGTCTTAAAAAATATCATTAATTTTACTTCAGAATATTTTGGAAGAGCTATTGTCATGCCAAATACTAAAAGTCCCATAACATCAATCAATAGCGCTATTTCTTATAAGAAATCTATTGTTAAAGCGTTACCAGAACGTTCTAAGTTTGAACCATTAATGACAATTTATCTTACAGATGAAACTGATAAAGAGGAACTAATAAATGGTTTTAAAGATAATGTCTTTTTCGCAGCAAAATTATATCCTGCTAATGCCACAACAAATTCCAGTCATGGAGTTAGGAAAATAGAAAATCTATATAAGATCTTTGAATTAATGCAAGATTCTGGAATGCCTCTTTTAATTCATGGGGAAGTGAGTGATTCTGAAGTAGATGTATTTGATAGAGAAGAAGTATTTATTGATAAAGAACTCTCTCAAATAACAAAAAGATTTCCAAAATTAAAAATCGTATTAGAACATATAACTACTTCTTATGCCGTTAATTTTGTTCAAGAAAATAATATTGGAGCTACTATCACTCCTCATCATCTGCATATAAATAGAAATGCAATGTTTTTTGGAGGCTTAAATAGTGATTTTTACTGCTTACCAGTTGCTAAAAGGGAAAATAACAGACTCGCTTTAAGGAAAGCTGCAACAAGTGGGGAAAAATGTTTTTTCTTAGGAACTGACTCTGCTCCACATCTTAGGAAGTGGAAGGCTTTTTGTGGATGTGCAGGTATTTTTAATTCGCCAGTAGCAATAGAAAGCTATTTAACGGTATTCGAAGAGGAGGACGCTCTAGATAATTTTGAAAAGTTTGCAAGTTTGAATGGTCCTAATTTTTATAATTTGCTCCCAAATAAAGAAAAATTAAAAATAGTATCTAGACCTAATAAAATTAAAGAATTTATTGATGTTGTTGAAGAAAAAAATATTGTCGGACAAATAAAACCATTTCATGCAGGTGAAACTTTACAATGGCAAGTAGAAGGGATAGTAATCTAAAAAATTAGATTTAATCTGACAATTAAAAGTGTAAATATTCCAATTTTTCTTGGTTAAATGGGTTTCTTTCAGCTACGATTAGATAGCGCAAATTCCTTATGGGAGTGTGGCGGAATTGGTAGACGCGCCGGACTTAAAATCCGTCGAGCGATTTAGCTCGTGGGGGTTCAAGTCCCCCCACTCCCATTATTTAATTATTTATTTTTAGTTCTGACGATAACTTCCAATTGTTGTTATGTTTTAACTAAGCAACCATAAATCAAAATGGAAAGTTTTTTCAATAATTCATTCGCTACTTTAATTGCTTATATTGGAATTATTTCTGCCTATTTATTGGTTGTTCCATTATTACTATTTTACTGGATGAATAATAGATGGAATATTATGGGCAAATTTGAAAGATTAGGAATTTATGGCCTTGTATTTCTTTTCTTTCCAGGTTTAATTTTATTTTCTCCATTTTTAAATCTCAGACTAAAAGGAAGTGGTAAAGGGTAAATAATTGACTAAAGGTAAAGTTATACAAATAGGTTTATTTATTTCATTTATAGGATTAATTAGTTATAACTTTGCACCGCAAATTGGCATCGACAATTTTACAGCTACTACTCTCTCAAGTTGTATCTTGATTTTGATTGTTATTACTTGGGTTACAACTTACGTTTATAGAGTTGTAAATGGGAAAATGACGTTTATGGAACAAAGGAAGCGTTATAGAAAAAAGTATGAAAAAGTTGTTAATGATAAACTAGAAACCAAATTCAATGCATTGTCAAAGGAAGAGCAGCAAAAACTAATGGAAGATTTAGAGAAAAACCCATAAAATTTTTATAGAAAAAATCCAAAAATCATGAAAGATAACAAAATGCAAATTACTAAAAATCAATCTTTATCTAAAGTAGATGTGAAGTTTTCTGAGTTAAAAAATAATAAAAAATTAGCTTTGATGCCTTTCATAATGGCTGGAGATCCCAATATTGAAATAACTTCTGAGATTTTATTAAAGTTACAAGATAATGGAGCTGACCTTATTGAATTAGGTATCCCTTACAGTGATCCACTTGCAGACGGACCTGTTATT
>MWOO01000198.1 GCA_002025945.1 Prochlorococcus sp. HOT208_60m_813O14
AAAAAATATTTGAAATCAGTCAAGAAAAACCTTCAAAAGGTCTGACTCAAGCAGCTGAAATCCTTACAAGTACTTTCAATGAAATAGAGTCAAGATCATTAGGTTCTTCAGTAGCTGGGATTCCTGTAAATTTCTACGATCTTGATGCGATGACTCAAGGTTTTCAAAGAAGTGATTTAATAATTGTTGCCGGAAGACCTTCAATGGGTAAAACTTCAATAGTTCTTAATCTGGCTAAAAATGTTGCACAATCTCAAGATTTACCTGTGTGTGTATTTAGCCTTGAAATGAGTAAAGAACAGTTGACATATAGATTACTCTCTATGGAAGTTGGAATCCGGAGTGGCAGGCTAAGAACAGGAAGATTACAGCAAGATGAATGGCCATTACTCGGAGAAGGTATCAATTCATTAGGTCAATTACCAATATTTATAGATGACAAGCCTAACTTAAGTGTTTTAGAGATGAGATCTCTGTGCAGAAGATTAATAGCTGAACAAAAAAAAGAACTTGGATTAATTGTGATTGATTACCTGCAGTTGATGGAAGGATCAACTCCTGATAATAGAGTGCAAGAACTTTCACGAATAACAAGAGGTCTTAAAAGCATGGCCAGAGAATTAAAAGTACCGGTAGTAGCTTTATCTCAGCTTAGTAGAGGGGTAGAATCTAGAACAAATAAAAGACCAATGTTAAGCGATCTAAGAGAATCAGGATCTATTGAACAAGACGCAGATTTAGTATTAATGATTTATAGAGATGAATACTATAATCCAGAGACTGAAGATAGAGGAATTACAGAAATCATTGTCACTAAACATAGAAATGGACCCGTAGGAACTGTTAAATTATTATTTGAACCTCAATTTACGAGATTTAGGAATTTAGCTAATTAAATCGCTCCTGAAATGCAAGATCATCACTCAACAAATGAATCTTTTGATGTCATCGTTATTGGAGGAGGACATGCAGGATGTGAAGCAGCTATAACAACAGCAAAATTAGGCTTTTCTACAGCCTTATTTACAATCAATTTAGATAGGATTGCCTGGCAACCTTGCAACCCTGCTGTTGGCGGCCCAGCAAAAAGTCAATTAGTACATGAAGTTGATGCGTTAGGTGGAATTATTGGTAAATTAGCTGATGAGACAGCAATACAAAAAAGAATATTAAATTCAAGTAGAGGTCCAGCCGTATGGGCATTAAGAGCTCAGACAGATAAAAGAGAATACTCAAAAAAGATGATTGAAATA
>MWOO01000199.1 GCA_002025945.1 Prochlorococcus sp. HOT208_60m_813O14
TAATAGCTCAGATAATAATTAAAGTTGTCATTGACACGATAAACTTTTTCCCAATTCTTCCTGGCTTACTAGAACTACTAGGTGTAATAGTTGTCGGTCAATGGAGCTGGCAAAATCTTCGTACCAGTGAAAATCGTGAAGCTGTTCTAGATAAGGTACAAAATCTTAAGAAAACATATTTAGGTTAGTTAAAGATTACATATTGAGAATTGCATTTACGTAATCTTGGACTTGTTTTAAGTAACCTCCACCAAACATATTGGCGTGATTCAATATGTGATAAAAATTATAAATAATAATTCTTTTTTCAAATCCTTTTTTTATAGGAAAAATTCTATGATATTCTTCATAAAATTCTTTTCCAAAACCTCCAAATAGTTTTGTCATAGCTATATCTACTTCATTATCTGCCCACCAAGATGCAGGGTCAAATATAACCCCCTTTCCATTTTTGTCTATTCCTGCATTGCCTGACCATAAATCACCATGAACTAGAGCATTTATTGGTTTGTGATTCAGTAATTCTGATTTAATTTTTTCTTTGATTTTATTTATAGTGTCTTCATCTAAAATCCTCGATTTAAGATTTAATAATTGAGGTATTATCCTTAAGTTTAAAAAACAATCTATCCAATTATCTTCCAGACCTTTTTTCTGATCTGTTGTTCCGATAAAACCCTCAACTGGAAACCCAAACTGTTTGGGATTATATTCAGCGGATTTTAAGTGCAATTCACCCAAACCTTTTCCTAGCTTTTTTTGGTCAAAGTTATGNATATCTATCCATTNAATTAAGAGAATCTCTATATTTGTTATATTTTTATATGCAACAACTTCAGGAATAACAAAATTTTCTTGATTAATATATTTCCTCAAATTTTGAAGACAATATTTTTCAAATTCAAGAAATTTTTTGTTTCTAATGTTTCTTTTAAGGAATAACTTTTTGTTTGAGAATTCTATTTGCCAGGCACTATGAATATCACCACCATGTACTTGTTCAATATTTTTTGGAGAGGTTTCACCTAATTCTTCACA
>MWOO01000200.1 GCA_002025945.1 Prochlorococcus sp. HOT208_60m_813O14
CCCAAACCAGCCTGTTCTAACTTCCTTCTCAACGTTAAGACTTGAGTATCTACAGATCTTGGCCCTCCACTGAAAGGCGGCCAAGCCATCCTAAGAAGCTCTTGTCGACTTCTTACCATGCCTGGAGGCATCAATAGAGCACAAAGTAGTGCAAATTCCCTTGGACTTAATTCTACGGGCTTTTCACTTAATGTTACTTGTCTTAAAAGAAGATGAACTTCTAAAGGGCCAACTTCAACTTTTTCTTGTAATCCTATTCTTCCTCTTTTTAAAAGAGTTCTACATCTTGCAGCTAGCTCTTCTAGTCCAAATGGTTTTCTGAGAACATCATCGGCTCCTTCATCCAAAAGATTAACTAATGCTTCAACTCCTGATCTAGCAGTCAAAACAATAACTGAACAGCCCAGCTGTTGAGCAAGTCTCATTGCAGTATTCTGCTCAAGAATCTCTGCACTTACTAACAGGTCGGGTGATTGTTCTCTGCATAAGTCAACAGCTTCTGCAGCTGATCCAACTGCGGCAGCGAGGTGACCATCTTGACGAAGTCTTTGTACAAGAACAGTTCTAAGTGTGGGGTGAGGTTCAACAACAAGAACTCTTGAAGGAGTTTGAGAGCTTGCAGGCAATTGTGAACTGCCAGGAGTTGAAGCTAAGATTTGCTCAGTTGATTGCATTCTTAATTACTGTTTGGCCAGGCAATTTTTTGTCATCCTTAATAAGGTATAACAAATGCTAAATAAAAATCAGAATCTATCGAATTATGACATCATTTGAAAATCCTAAAGCAATTCGTCATTTTCAGTCAATTTGCGATAGTTGCCAAGACCTGGTTACTCGTTTTCATACGCCATCTGACCTTAAATTATATAGTGATGGTTATCTCCAAGCCTTAAGGAATTGCAATAGTTTAGAGCAAAGAGATCAAGAGAAATTAGAAAGATTAATTGAAAGATGGATTTTAGATCCATCAAGTTTTATTGATCCAGAAGGAGAGGGAAATAAAATTTTTTTTAATAAAAAAAGGATTTGAAATATTAATTTTTATTAACTAAATCAGTATTTATACTTACTAAATATCTTAGGACGCTAATTCAATTTCTATCTTTTCTTTTAAAGATCCTGAATTGTACATTTCGATAAGGATATCTGATCCTCCAAGAGATTCTCCTTTTAAATAAACCTGAGGAATGGTTGGCCAATCTGAATATTCTTTGATACCTTCACGTACCTCGAAATCACTTAAAACATCGAAAGTACTAAATTCTATACCTAGTGAATTTAGTATTTGAACAACATTGTTGGAAAACCCGCATTGAGGCATTAATTTAGTCCCTTTCATGAATACCATTACTGGATTTGAATCAATCATTTTTTGTATCTTATCTTTTGTTAAGTTGTCCATAATTTAATTGGTTGTTTGTGTTTTTAATGCCAGTGCATGGATAGCTTCTGAAGCTAATTCTTCTTTTAACGCAGAATAGACTAACTGGTGTTGTTTAACTAATGATAATCCATTAAATTCAGATGCAATTACTGTTACTTGCAAATGATCATTTCCCTTAAGATTTTCAACAAAAACTTGGGAACTTGGTAATTTTTTTGTGATTAAAGCAATAACTTCTTCTTTCGTTATCATGATTGATTTTTTTATCCCTTATAAATTGTTTCAACAAATCCTAGTTGCATTAATGTGTTATAAGCTTCTTTACCTTCTGGACTTTCAGGAGACATTATTCTTATTGTTTCAATTAGTAGTGGAACGGCAACATCAGGCTTATCGTTTTTAATGTAAAGGGATGCTAATCTTGAATTCGATTCTGCCAAAATTTGTAATGTTGCCTTACCCTTCTGTTGCATCTCATTGGGTATTCTTGCATCAACTCCTGTAAATGCTTTATTTAAATCTGAATAAAATGATGCTAGTTGTGTAGCTAAATTTCTCGCATCAATGTAAAAGTCTTTAGCTTTATCTAAATCGCCATTTTTTATTAACTTATCGCCTTGTTTTAAATAATATTCTACGTTTGCGATAGAAAGCTTTTTATTAGTAGTTGAGAGAACTTTGTAATCTTTAGGATTCTTAACTTCCGCGCTAGAAAGGTTGTCGTAAGGAAAAACTCCAAAAAATATAAATAAAATCGAGATTAATTTTAAGAATTTCATATTCTTATTAATTTATTAAAGTTAATACTAACTTATTGCGGATTCATCTACCGACATAATTTAATGCTATTTGTTCCTCTGCGATCATTTTTTCATTTAAAAATTGATTAAATTCCTTAATATTAAAGTTCAAATAATCATTTATCGCTATTGGTTTTCCAAAGGATAAACAAAATTCGCCCCTAAACTTCGGGGGGACTTTACTATAAGCAATTCCAATTGGAATTATGGTAATAGATTCTGTTTTTTTTGTAGCTAACCTTGCTAACCTATATAATCCTTCTTTAAGAAGCAATTTTTTGCCATATTTATTGATTTTCCCTTCGGGGAAAACAACCAATTGTTCTCCTTTTTCTATAAGATCGATCGCATATCTTAAAGCTGAGAGAGATGGCGATAATTGATTTATGGAAAAACATCCAAGTCTCTTTAAAAACCAACCTTGTATTCCTTTCATTTCTGATTTAGTAACCATAAACCTACAATCCTTTTTGGTTACTCTTCTACCCATTGCCATGGACCTCGACCTCTCATCCCAT
>MWOO01000201.1 GCA_002025945.1 Prochlorococcus sp. HOT208_60m_813O14
AAAACTCTTAAACAATTGCTTGAAACTTTCTTAAGCAACAAATCTAATCGATTTAGAAGAGTTGTCTTAGTTGAGTATCCACGTGAGGGATTATATAGCGTAGGCTTCGTAACAGGTGATGTTGGACCTTCTTTGCAGCAAGAATTGGAAAGTAAGTTGCTAAGTGTCTTTATACCCACAGCACCAAACCCAACTACTGGCTGGTATACCTTGGTTCCTGAGCATTCTGTTAAAGATTTGGATATTTCTGTTGAAGATGCTTTTAGAACAATAATTTCAGCAGGGATAGTTAATCCAGATGAAAAAAATAACGCTTCAAACCCATCATTCTCAAAATTATTTTCTCAATTACGTGCTTCTACTAATACTTCTTCTTAATTGATGAATAATAATAAATCCTTATCAAGAGAATTATCTTTAATTTCTCTTGGCCTGATAAAAGAAGACCTTGATTTTAAATTAAGTAAATATCAAATAGAACAGATTGTTGAATCTGCTTTGGACTCTCTAATAAATCATTGCAGAGAAGAATTAGATAATTGTGAATCAGAATTAGAAAATGCATCACAAAAAATATTAGATAGTGAATTGCAAGAAGGATTTGACTCTTCTTTATCAAATGTTAGAGAGGATTTAAAAAGTCTTTAAAAAAAATAGAAACAGTAATGAACACTCTCTCTGTAACTTTAGAGTTTCCAAAATTGATAGTTTCTAGTGGACATATGGATATTAGAGAGGATGTTAATCAGAGAATTCATAATATTATTAATAATCTTACAATTATTGATTCTCAGATTGATCAAGCAATGGATGGTTGGAGATTAAAAAGATTACCAAGAATTGATAGAGATATTTTGCGCTTAGCTTATGCAGATATTAATTTTCTGAACACACCTGTTGCTGTTGCTTGTGATGAAGCTGTTAATCTGGCTAATAAATATAGTGATATGCAAGGAAGAAAATTTATTAATGGAGTTTTAAGGAGATTACAAACAGTCAAATTGCAATAATTGTTTGATATAAATAAATAATATTTTAGAATTTATTAAATACGAATTAAAATATCAATGAATAACATAAATAATGATTCTGATAATTCTAAAGAGTGGGCAGCACAAGCATATGCACTTTTAAAAAAACGACAGGAAGAGCAAAAACAAGAATTACAGAAGCAGGAAGAGCAAAAACAAGAATTACAGAAGCAGGAAGAGCAAAAACAAGAATTACAGAAGCAGGAAGAG
>MWOO01000202.1 GCA_002025945.1 Prochlorococcus sp. HOT208_60m_813O14
ATCATGAATTGAGAAAAATAAGACCTTTAGAAAATGGTCTAGAAAAATATAATATTTCCTGCTGGGCAAGCGGTGTTAGATCAAGTCAAACAGACAATAGAAATAAAATGAAATTCCTAGACATAATTCGTCAAAAACTCTCTTTAAGACCTTTATTAAATTGGACAAATAAAGATATTTTTTATTATATGGAAGAGAATAATTTACCTGCCCATCCTCTTTTTATGAAAGGTTATTCTTCTGTAGGAGATTGGCATTCAAGCAGTCCCGATGGTATTGATACAAAGGGCAGAGATACAAGATTTGGGGGAATTAAACAAGAATGTGGAATACACACTAATAATTAAATTGATCATATAACAATGGTCTCAGATATAAATTTTTTATTAGTAGGCAATAGTAGGCTTCATTGGGCAAAATATTCTAAAAATCAATCTAAATTCTTTCATACCAAAAAAGAGGAAAAAGTTCCCGAAAATATAGATCTTGATCAATTAATTTGGGCTTCTGTAGGAAAACTACCAAATTTTTTGCTGAAAAAAGAAAATGAGATAAAAACTAAAGATATTCATTTATCAAATCTTCCTGATTATTTTGGAATTGATAGAGCTCTTGCTTGTCTTGCAGCTCTGAAAATTATTGAAAACCCTTTAAAAAAAGATTTGCTAATTGCAGATTTTGGAACAATATTATCGATAACAAAATTAAATTCAAATGGATCTATTATTGGAGGTCAACTTACTCCAGGTTTTCTAACACAATTAAAGTCAATGGAACAAAATACAAAAAATCTTACAGTTCCCGAAAAATATGATATTCCGATCAAAGATTTTTTAATAAATACAGAAGAAGCAATTTTAAAAGGAGTAATCAACTCTCTTACTGGTGTGATTAATAGTTTATTTAATCCAGCAAACGATATTTTAGTAATATGTGGAGGAGACTCTGAACTCCTCACAAAATTTCTAAAGACTCAAAAAGAAAATATTATCAATGCTCCTGATTTAGTTATGGAGGGGATGATTATTCACCACCTGTCCATAAAAAATTAGCTTAACCCGAGGTCTGCAATTATATGATCAGCCATTATTGCTGCTTTTACCTTTAAGTAGATTTTTTCGATTTTACCTTCAGTATCAATTAAAAAAGTATTTCTCATCATTCCCATATATTCTTTTCCCATGAATTTTTTCAATCCATAACTATCATAATCAGAAGAAACTTTGAAAGGTTCAGGATCAGTTAAAAGAATAAAAGGTAAATTAAATTTTTCTATAAACTTCTGATGAGAGGATGCAGTATCTTTACTAATACCAAGAACAACAATATTATTTTTTTGGAGTAAATCCCAATTCTCTTTAAAATTACATGCTTCTTTAGTACATCCTGGAGTATTATCTTTTGGATAAAAATATAGTATTATTCTTTTACCTTCAAAATCACTAAGAGAAACTTCTTTCTCAAAAGAATCTTTTAATTTAAATTCTGGTGCTTTGTCGCCAACCTTAAGAGCCATTGAAATTATTAAATGAGTATGAATATAAAATACCAAAAATTTGGTTTTATGAGATTAAAGGTGTGCAAGATGTCGCAACTATAGAAGAAATTAAAACTTCAAAAAACCTAACAAATTCAAGATCAAAGATTTTCCTAGAAACAAGAGCTTATTTGCGACAATCCCTTTCAACACTTTTTGATTTAGACCCCCTAGAAATTCCAATTAATGCTCAACCTGGAGAACCTCCAAGTTTACCCTCTGACATGGGAAATATCAGTTTAAGTCATTGTAAAGATGCCATTACTATAGTCTGGCATAAAGGCAAAATAGGGATTGATATTGAGAGAACAGATAGAGATTTTAACCACATAAAATTTGCAAAAAAATATTTTTTTCATACCAATAAATCAAGCCATAATAATTATTTAACAAAAAATATGATATTAAATCAATGGTGTGCTGTTGAAGCGGCTATAAAATGGGATCATGGAAAAATAGCTAAAGACATTAAATATTGGCAATTTTTTGAAAAGCCAAAAAAGTTAATTCATAAGAAGAAAAATATACATTTAAATTATTCACAGATTAACTTCCATAATTGGACTATCGCTTTAGCCTACGAAGAAGAAACTTCTTTTCATCCTGAGATTATTTGTTGTTCGAAAAATTTTTAATTTTCTTTTCTTCTAAGCAGTTCTTCATATTGAGTTTTTTCCCATCCATTATTATTTGGTTCCCATATTTTTAAACCACTTAAAGATTTAGGAAGATATTCTTGTAAGACCCAATTACCTCTATAATTATGAGGGTTGACATAACTATTAGAATTATTTTTTAAATGAAGTGGAACATCAAAAGCATTGGTAGATTTGATTGTTTCAATTGCTTTAAAAATACTTTTCGTACTACTACTTTTTGGAGAAATAGCTAAATATAAAGAAGCCTGCGTTAAAAAATATAGTCCATCTGGAAAACCAACTCTATCAAAAGCATCACAACAGGATTGTACAACTACTATGGCATTAGGATCAGCTATTCCAATATCTTCACTGGCAGATATAAGTAGTCTTCTAAAAATAAAATTAGGATCTTCACCAGCCTCAAGCATATTCGCAAGCCAGAATAAAGTTGCATCTGGATCAGAACCTCTTATGGACTTGATAAAGGCACTTATTACATCGTAATGATTTTGACCATTTTTATCGTAAACAATATTTTTCTTTTGTAGTGCATCCTCTGCTATTGAGAGATTAATGTTGATTTCTTTAACATCATTTTCAGCAGTTGTTTCTATGGCCATCTCTAGCGCGTTGATTAATGTCCTTGCATCTCCCCCCGAAAATTTAATTAAATGACTAATAGCATCTTGAGTTAAATAAACCTTTTTTGAATCTTTTTGTTTTGAATAGTGAGTAATGACTTTTTGTATTATTTTCTGCAAATCATTTTCTGCCAAAGGAAGCAATGTAAAAATACGAGACCTGCTAACAAGCGCTTTATTAACAGCAAAGAATGGGTTTTCAGTTGTAGCACCAATAAAAGTTATAGTTCCATTTTCTATTGAAGGTAATAAAGCATCTTGCTGAACTGATGTAAATCTATGAACCTCATCGATAAACAAAATTGTTTTTCTTTTTGAATTTATTAATCTATCTTTTGCATTAGCGATTTCATTTCTTAATTCTTTAACACTTGATAATACTGCATTTAACTTAATTAATTTTGACCGCGTATTAAAAGAAATAATTTCAATTAGAGTAGTTTTTCCAACACCTGGAGGGCCAGAAAAAATAAAATTACTAACCTTATCGTTTAATATTGCACTTCTTAAAAGCGAATTCTCATTCAAGATTGGTTGTTGACCAAAAAAATCTTCCAAATTCTTTGGTCTTAATTTATCTGCCAAAGGTGCATTGTTTTCTATTTGAGAATAATTAGTAAATAAATTTTCCGAATGCATATAAATAAAATCAAAAAATCATTACTTTCAATTCTAGGTAATTACTGTAGGAGTTTCCATTTGAGTAAGTTTTGAAATGTTCAATAAAGCATCTAAATCATCTATTAGAGGTTTCAAAGCGATCTGAGGATTTAACGAAAGATTCTTTTGAGAATCGAAAAATTTCTCAAAGTAAAGTCTTAATGTTGCGCCCTTAGTTCCAGTTCCAGAAAGGCGCACAATTACTCGAGAATTATCATCAAGGATCAATCTTAAACCTTGATTTTCACTTATGTTATTATCAACGGGATCTAAATATGAAAAGTTATCTGCAACTTTAACTAAATGGCCAGCAAAACTATTTCCTTTTAAATTTTCGAGCATAGAAGTTAGATTACCAAAGATTTGATTAGCAATATTTGAGGGAATTGCCTCATAATCATGTCTTGAATAATAATTTCTACCAAATTGTTTCCAATGATTCTGCATCAAATCACTTACCGAACATTTTTTCTCAGCTAAAACTTGTAACCAATATAAAACTGCCCATAGTCCATCTTTCTCTCTCACATGATTACTACCTGTTCCGAAACTTTCTTCTCCACATAAAGTAATTAAATCAGAATCTAAAAGATTTCCAAAAAACTTCCAGCCAGTAGGTGTCTCGAAACAAGGTATATTTAATGCTCGAGCAACATTATCAACCGCTGAGCTGGTTGGCATGGATCGTGCTACACCTGTAATACCATCTTTATAGCCGGGGACACATTTAGTATTAGCAGTGATAACTGCAAGGCTATCACTAGGATTTACAAAGCATCCACTTCCTAAAATCATGTTCCTATCTCCATCTCCATCGCATGCAGCACCAAAACTATAAGATTTTTTATTTAATAACAAATCAGCCAAGTGAGATGCGTAAGTAAGATTAGGATCAGGATGTAAACCTCCAAAGTCTTTTAACGGGTTACCATTCATTACACAATCAGGTGCAAAACCCATTTTTTCAACAAAAATATTTTTTGCATATGGACCTGTAACCGCATTCATTGCATCGAAGATTAACGAGAAGTCTTTTTTTAAAAAATCACTAATTTGATCAAAGTCAAAAATTTTCTCCATCAAATTAGAATAATCTGTTAATCCATCAATAATTTCTAAGGTAGTTTCGTCGTAAGGATAAGTTCCATATTCACTAAAATCAGGTAATTTAATTTTACAAATTTTATAACTAGTTAGTAATTGTGAAGCCTTGAAAATCTTATCAGTAATTATCTCGGGAGCTGGGCCACCATTAGAGATATTCAATTTCACTCCAAAGTCGCCATATATCCCACCAGGATTATGACTTGCAGAAAGAATAATTCCACCAATAGCGTTTTCTTTTCTAATCAAATGTGATGCAGCAGGAGTAGATAATAAACCGTATTTTGGAACAATAACCTTTTGAACTTTATGAGCAATGCATATTTGGACAATTTTTTCTATTGCTTCAATATTGCCATATCTGCCATCACCACCCACTACTAATGTTGAACCTTTTAAATCATCTAATGATTGAAAAATTGCTTCAATAAAAACTTCCAGATAATGTTCTTGCTGAAACTTTAAAGTACTTTTTCTTAATCCAGAAGTACCTGGTTTTTGATCTAGAAAAGGAGAATCGATATTAATTATACTAACTTGATTCATATTTTTAAAAAACTTCCAAAAATCTAACTAAATTAATGAGGCATTTCGGAAGTTCTTAACATAGCGATAAACCATAATGAAGAAATTATTAATGCACTAAGAATTCCATAGTTAACTCCAAATTTAGAAATTGTAATTGGAACTAATAGTGGGAACGTTAATGCTCCAAACAATGGAGTAAAAGCTACAATTTTTTTTAGCATTAATTTAATTTATTAAAACCATTCAGTCTCAGCATTATCTTTTTCATTAGTATCGTCAAGTGGTGTATTTCTATCAAAATTCATTGATATACTTTTTTCTTGTTCACCAGATACATCAACAGCTTTAATATCATATTTTTGAGTCCCGTCTCTAAATGGAACTTGGATTCTAAAAGTACCATCTGCAGCAAGAGGTACATCTTCTCCACCTATTGTCAGTTTTGCAGAAGGCTCTGTAGCTCCATAAACAATTAATTCAGCGTCAGCAACTAGCCAAAAAGATCTATTTTTAACAACTCCGCTTCCAGAATCATTTAAACCTGATGACCATTTACCAGCGCCTGAGTCTGTAAGACTATCATTGAGATTTGTTGAATTTACGTTTTCCATAAATTCTTCAGAACCAACTTTTCTTCTGAGAGGAATGTTAGTTGCAGCTTGGTATAACCTTTCATGCATACCATTTTGTTCTGAAACAACAGGATTTGAAATATCTGGGATTGACCCAGGAGTAGAATCTAAATTAAAAGGTACAAATTTATCAAGAATTTGCTCAGAAGGATGAGACCCAGGAACATGGCTTATCGATGAAAATGCCAATGACATCCAGTTAAAACCATATTTGTAACCTAATTCAACTTTATAATCTCTATCTGCGAGTGGGATTGGCAAGTACCACTCGGTACTGTAACTATCAACTGCTATTTCCCTTAGTGTTCCTTGATTCAAGTTGCTTCCTTCAGAACCAGATGCATCAAATAATCTTAAACATAATTTATTTGCTCCCAAAGATTGTGCTTTTTCTCTATCTGCATCAGAAATTTGCCAAAAAACATAAGCCCAATCTGGATCTCGGGGTAAGAAAACTACATTTGTATTAACTTCTTCACTACTGTTGAAAGAATTGGACTTAAAAGTTTTTTCAGATTTTGACTCAGAAGGTGGAGTGTATGTTTTTTTTGTAGATTTTTCTTGATATTTAAGTATTAAATCAACTAAAACAGCTTTTGTTTTACGACTGTACAGTGGAACCGATAATTTACTTGCTTCTTGACGTAATTGTCTGAGGGTTAGTGAGAGTAATTGAACTTTATTCATGATCCCATCGGCCACTTTAAATTCTCCGTTTTTGTTTGGGATCAGTATGTTCTTTTTTTTTAGGAATTGTGTGTCTTTTTGGCCTGTCGTCAGGATCCTCTGACTACTAAGAAATTCTCAAAATTGATATTTCTCTTCAAAACAATTGGTATCAAAGCATTTAATTAATTTGAAGATCTTTTTGAAATGTAAATTAATTTTCTTTTTTTTTAAATTTTATTACCTGAATTTGTTAACGACTCAACAAAAATATATTTTTTCTTCGGGATCAGTTAAATAAGAGAGAATTCAGCGTTTTTCAACTAGAAGTACTAAATCATCTATCTCTAAATCCTCAATACTTTTACCTATGTTTTTTGAAAAAGTACTTAATTTCTTCGAAGTAGATTCTAACTGCTCATAAAAAAGATCACTAAATTTTTTATCATCAAATTTTTTGGATTGTTTATCACACCATTCTCTTAAGGAATTTTTATTTTGATAGTCCAAACTATTATCAACATTGATAATTTTTAAAATGTGAAGACAATGAGCGAGAATTCTTAAATGATGTTTCTGCATTATAGGTAGATCAAGATTATCAATTTCTTGAATAGTTTCTATGTTTAATGGATTAGACAAGGGATCAAGATGATTAGACATTAATTTTTAGTTTTAATAAAGGAAAAAAACTCAATATTGGGGGTATCTTTCGTTAGAGTATATAAAGCTAATTGTAATAGGTTATTTTTGATAACATGGTCAACGAGAATTTAGTTAAAGATGTAGTAAAAGAGCCTTACAAATATGGTTTCGTTACTGATATTGAAACTGAAAAAATTGCTAAGGGATTAAATGAAAATGTCATAAGATTAATTTCTCAGAAAAAAGAAGAGCCAGAATATCTCCTTGATTTTAGATTAAAAGCCTTTAAAAAATGGCAAAAAATGAAAGAGCCTGATTGGGCAGGATTAGGATATAAACAAATTGATTATCAAGATATAATTTATTATTCTGCTCCTAAGCAAAAAGAGAAAATTTCTAGTTTAGATGAAGTTGATCCCAAACTTCTTGAGACTTTTGACAAGTTGGGGATACCCCTTACTGAGCAAAAAAAACTCACAAATGTAGCAGTAGATGCTGTCTTTGATAGTGTTTCTATAGCCACAACTTTTAGAGAAGAACTTGCTGAACATGGAGTTATATTTTGCTCAATTAGTGAAGCAGTAAAAAATCACTCGGATTTGATTGAAAAATATTTAGGTACAGTAGTCCCAGCTAGTGATAATTATTTTGCAGCACTAAATTCTGCAGTTTTTAGTGATGGTTCTTTTGTTTATATCCCTAAAGGTGTTACCTGTCCTATGGATCTATCTTCCTACTTTAGAATTAATAGTGGAGATTCAGGACAATTCGAAAGGACACTAATCATTGCTGAAGAATCAAGTTCTGTAAGTTATCTAGAAGGTTGTACAGCGCCAATGTTTGATACAAATACCCTACATGCAGCAGTTGTAGAGCTTATAGCACTAGACGACGCCTCAATAAAATATTCAACAGTGCAAAATTGGTATGCTGGTGATGAAGAAGGTATTGGGGGTATTTTTAATTTTGTCACCAAGAGAGGGAAATGTTTAGGCAAGAGAAGTAAAATTAGCTGGTCACAAGTTGAAACAGGGTCTGCAATTACTTGGAAATATCCTAGCTGTCTTCTCTTAGGGGAAGAATCTGTGGGAGAATTTTATTCGGTGGCACTCACCAATAATCTTCAGCAAGCAGATACAGGCACAAAAATGATCCATATTGGTCCTAAGACCAAATCAACTATTGTTAGCAAAGGTATTAGTGCAGGTAACTCAATAAATAGCTATAGAGGTCTTGTCAAAATGGGAACAAAAGCTAAAGGATCAAGAAATTACAGTCAATGTGATTCAATGTTAATTGGGGATCAAGCTTCTGCAAATACATTCCCTTACATCAAATCTCAACAACCCAATTCTGAAATTGAGCATGAAGCAAGCACATGTAGAATCTCAGAAGATCAACTTTTTTATCTCCAAAGCAGAGGCATACAATTTGAGGAGGCAGTATCTATGATGGTCAGCGGTTTTTGCAGAGATGTATTTAATCAATTACCTATGGAATTTGCTGCTGAAGCAGATAAGTTACTGGCACTTAAGCTAGAGGGATCAGTAGGTTAATTAATCAATTTCTAAACTGAAATGCAAAGTAAAATGAAAGAATCAGATCCAATTTTAGAAGTTGAAAATCTATCTGCATCTACTGATAATCTTCCAATTTTAAAAGGGGTTTCACTTACTGTCTATCCTGGAGAAATCCATGCCATTATGGGAAGAAATGGATGTGGCAAAAGTACTCTTTCAAAAATAATTGCAGGACACCCCTCCTATAATATTACAAATGGCGACATAAAATTTCTAGGTGAAAACATCAACTCTCTTGAACCTGAAGAGAGAGCTCAATCAGGAATTTTTCTTGGTTTTCAATATCCAATTGAGATTCCAGGTGTAAGTAATCTTGAGTTTCTTAGAGTTTCAACTAATGCAAGAAGGAAATTCCTTAACAAAGAAGAATTAGATACTTTTGATTTTGAAGAATTAGTTAAAGAAAAGTTAGAAATTGTAAAAATGGATCATGCATTCCTATCAAGGAGTGTAAATCAAGGATTTTCTGGAGGTGAAAAAAAAAGAAATGAAATTCTGCAAATGGCTTTACTTGAGCCCAAGATAGCAATATTAGATGAGACCGATTCTGGTCTAGATATTGATGCTCTAAGAATAGTGGCATCAGGAATTAAAAAAATATCTAATGAACAGACTGGGATTATACTTATTACCCACTATCAAAGATTATTAGATGAAATTGAACCAAATTATGTCCATGTCATGTCAGACGGACAAATCATAAAAACTGGTGAGAGTGATCTTGCTCTGGAGCTTGAGAAAAAAGGGTATGAATGGACTGATAACTTTATAAAAGAGACCTAAATAAATGCAAATTATTGAAAAAATAAAAACCAATAAATCGTTTGATAATCAAACAGAAATACAAAAAATCTGTCTAGATAAATTAAAATCGAGTCCCCTTCCCAATCCTAAAAGTGAAGAATGGAGACTTTCAAATAAATCAAAATTTTCAAACTTTTTAGACTACTCCCTTAATGAAAAAGATCAAAAATTTGATACACCTTTTCCAAACACATCTCAAAGTAATATTAGATTAGTAATTGGTGATAATTGCCAAATTAATTTAATAAATGAAAATTATTCAATAAAGCAGCTTAGTGAGGATAAATTAGTTAAATATATCAAGGAACAGATATCTTGTTTTGATCAAAACGAAAATTGGAGTGACTTACTAAATCTGTCTTTAAACTGTAAAAAGAATACCTTGGGATTAAAAATAAGTGGATCAGAAATCCCACCTATTGAAATCTTTAGTCACGCATCAAGTAATTCTTTAAACGCAAAAACCCTCATAATATTTCTAGAAAAGAATTGTGATATTGATTTATTACAAATAAATCTTGGTAAAGACAACTCTTCATTATCTCAATCAACGTTCTTTTGTTTAGAAGAAAATAGTTCCCTAAACCATGGGGTTGTTTCTTACGGTGAAAACAAATCAAATCTTTTAAATTCTCTCAATGTAATTCAACAAAAAAATAGCGAATACAATTTAGGATCTTTACATTTCAAATTTAATTATGCAAGATTTGAAATTCGTATTAAACAATCTGAAGGAAATGCTAAAACCAATATCAAAGGTATGCAAATAACAAAAAAAGATGAGCAAATTTCTACTTATACAAAAATAGACTTTAATGGGCCAAATGGATTTCTAGATCAAATCAATAAATCACTTGCTGACGATAAGTCACATGCAATATTTGAAGGTTCAATAATAGTTCCGAAAATTGCCCAGAAAACTAATGCTTCTCAATTAAGCAGAAATTTACTTTTATCAAATCTCGCACAAATAGATACCAAACCTCAATTAGAAATAATTGCTGATGATGTCAAATGCAAACATGGAGCTACGATTTCACAACTTAATGAAGAAGAACTCTTTTATATGCGAACAAGAGGGATCACATTAACAGAAGCAAGTAAACTACAATTAAGTTCATACTTTCAAGAAATAATTTCATTTATTCCCGTTTCAAAAGATAAATGGGATTTGCTTGATAAACTTTTAAATGAAAATTAATGGAAACAATTCAAAATTTTCCTGAAATAACGAAGAAAGACTTTCCTCTTTTAAATAAGAAACTCAAAAGTAGTGAGCAAATTATTTATTTAGACCATGCTGCAACCACTCAAAAACCACTACAAGTATTAGAAAAAATTAATGAATACTATAGAAACTTTAATGCCAATGTACATAGAGGAGCGCATCAATTAAGTGCTAAAGCGACAGAAGAATTTGAAAATGCAAGATATTTAATTAGCAAATATATAAATGCTAATTCAACAAAAGAAATTATTTTCACAAGGAATGCTACTGAATCAATAAATCTAGCTGCAAGATCATGGGGTGAATATTCATTAAAAGAAAACGATGAAATTCTTCTGTCAATAATGGAGCATCATAGCAATATTGTTCCATGGCAAATGGTTGCAGCAAAAAATAAATGTAAATTAAAATTTATAGGCATCGATAAAAATGGGAAATTAGATTTAGAAGATTTTAAATCAAAACTAACATCTAGAACAAAGCTTGTTAGCCTAGTGCACGTTAGTAATACTCTAGGTTGCTGTAATCCAATCAAAGAGATAACTAAATTAGCTAAACAACAAGGGTCTCTAGTTTTAATAGATGCATGTCAAAGTTTGGCGCATCAAAAACTGGATGTAATTGATCTTGATATTGATTTTTTAGCGGGATCAGGACATAAACTTTGCGGTCCTACAGGAATAGGTTTCCTCTGGTCAAGACAAGAAATTCTGGAAAAAATTCCTCCTCTCTTTGGAGGTGGCGAAATGATTCAAGATGTCTTTGAAGAGACAAGTACCTGGGCAGAACTCCCACATAA
>MWOO01000203.1 GCA_002025945.1 Prochlorococcus sp. HOT208_60m_813O14
AATTCCACCTATACAGTTGCAGCCAGTGAAGAAGGGAAAAAAGTAAGGGCAATTATTTCTTATCAAGATGCCCAAGGTTTTAATGAGACAGTAACGAAATCAAAGGAGTATATTTATTCAACAAGTAATCTCCAACAAGAAGAACATAATTTTATTAATACCAGCACATCTAATGACTTTTCTGCCGATGGATTAATTGCTGGATTTGGATTCTTCTATAACTCAAAAACTGGGAGACCATTACAAACAGGTTTAGCAAAAATCTATTCTTACAATGACAAAGTTTGGAGCCAAATTGGAGAAAATATTTCAGGAAACTATAATTACCGAGGCGATATTTTTGGTCATGACCTAAGCATTTCTGATGATGGAAAAATAGTGGCAATAGGGAGTAATAGCTATGTAAAAGTTTTTGAATATATTGAAAATGATTGGCAACAAGTTGGAGAGGATATTGCACCCAATGTTGTAGGTGGTTATGTCACTTATGTAGATTTATCATCAGATGGATCTGTTATTGCGATAGGAAATGGTGAAGAAATATCTATTTTTGAAAATCGTAATAATAGTTGGCTTCAAATCGGTCAAAATATTTATAAATCAAATGTCTGGAACAGTAATAGTATTGACGGTGATACTGGCGAATTTCAATTAAGTGATGATGGCTCATTTTTAGTTGTTAAAGAAAGTTTAGTCAAGAATCCAAGCCCAAATTTTACACAACCCCCAGATACTTCCGCCCTAAAAGTATTTGAGAATGTTGATAATACTTGGCAGCAAAGAGGTCCTGAGTTTAATAGTGATTTATATCAATTCGAGATAGATAAATCTTCAATATTTTTTGACAATAAAATGGATATTCCCAGAATTGGGGTTTTCACAAAAAATAATAATAATGACCAAGTTGTTAAAATCTTTGGATTAAATGACAATAGCTGGATTCAAGAGGGAGATAATATTGATGCACAAAATATTTTTACAAGTCCCCATTGGCCTCTCTCGCAATCTGCAAAACTAAATGGCAATACTTTGATTTTGAGGAATAACGATAATGAAATTAATTTAATTAAGTTTATAAACAATGAATGGGAGAAAATTAATACTGACATTTTAACTCTTTCTAATAACAGTTCATCTTTCCAAATAAGTAGGGATGAATCAAAAATTATAATTAATGATGATAATTTTAAAATCCCTGAAATATATGAAATTAATTATCAACCTACTTCTAATTTCTTAGAAATACCTTATGTAGATGATGGAGATGCAACTTTTTCCATAAATGGCACTACTGCTGTAGGGAATACTTTAAGTATCAATACAGATTCTGCTGATCCTGATGGAAACGGGACTTTATCTTATAGCTGGCAAACTTCTTCTGATAATTCTAAGTGGAATGTTGTTAGTACTAATTCCACCTATACAGTTGAAGCCAGTGAAGAAGGAAAATCTATTAAAGCTGTAATTTCTTATC
>MWOO01000204.1 GCA_002025945.1 Prochlorococcus sp. HOT208_60m_813O14
TTCTCTCAAGATTTAAATAATGACTCTCAAATAGGAGAACCTGACACAACTGCGCCAGATGCTCCTACTTTATTAACCAATTCATCTCCTAGAAATGACAACACACCAATAGTTACTGGTCGTGCAGAAGCAGGTAGTACTGTAAAAATCTATAAAGGTTCCACTCTTTTAGGTTCTGCTACAGCAGATAATAATGGCGTTTTTTCTATTACATCCTCTACCCTTAGCGAAGGAACTCATTCATTAATTGCAACTGCGACAGACCAAGCAGGTAATACTTCATCTGCTTCTTCTGCTTTATCAATAACTGTTGATACACATAACTTTATAGAAAAAGCAGGAGAAACATACTTTTCTCATAAAGATAATAAGCTCTTTGCTGTAACAAAAGATGGAGTGGAATCTCCAATAACTTTAGATGGATTACCAGCTACATATAATTTTGAGAATGATTGGACACAAGAAGGAGCGGAGATCATTAATGGATACAATTATCTTGCAGCTAAATCTCTCACAAATCCATTAAGAGTTGAAATCAATAGGAGTTTGGGCAACTGGGATTTTTCTGGAGAAGAGCAATTCAGTTATTTTGGGACAGATATTTATCCAAAGGGTAGAGCGCCCTTAGACTCAGAATTATTAGAATATTTACACGTAACAGAAAATTATTTTCTTCAAGATTTTAACAATGATGGTTCTATAGGAGAACCTGACACAACTGCGCCAGATGCTCCTAATTTATTAACGAATTCATCTCCTGTAAATAATAATACCCCAACAATTACTGGTACTGCGGAAGCTGGTAGTACTATAAAAATCTATAAAGGCTCTATATCTGACAACGCAGTAATTACTTATCAAGTTACAGTAGCGCCAAAAACGGCAGAACATAATTCTTTTGGAACTGGATCCAGTCTTGGCTACAAAATTAATAATGATTTTGCACCTTATCTATCATTAACTCCTGGAAATACTTTTATTTTTAATCAATCAAATTCAAGTAATCAAAATCATCCTCTAAATTTTTATCTAGATAAAAATAAAAATAATCCTTACACAGATAATGTATCAACAATCGGGACCCCAGGAAATGATGGGGCTTATACTCAGATTCAGGTAACAAGTAGTACTCCAGAAATCTTATATTACCAATGCACTAACCATGGTTTAATGGGCGATGGTTTAAGAACAAATCTTGGTTCTACAACAGCAGATAATAATGGCGTTTTTTCTATTACATCCTCTACTCTTAGCGAAGGAACTCATTCATTAATTGCAACTGCGACAGACCCAGCAGGTAATACTTCATTTGCTTCTAATTTCTTACCTATTACTATTGATACCACAGCGCCAGATGCTCCTACTTCATTAACTTACTCATTTCCTGTAAATGATAATACCCCAACAATTACTGGTATTGCAGAAGCTGGTAGTACTGTAAAAATCTATAAAGGTTCTACTCTTCTAGGTTCTGATACAGCAAATAATAATGGTGTTTTTTCCATAACATCATCATCTGCTCTTAACGATGGTGAATATTCTCTAACAGCAACTACAACTGATGCAGCCGGTAATATATCTTCTTCATCTGCCTTATCAATAACTATCTTAGATGTAACCAATACAGAAAATGATGGCTCTGTTACTCTCGCTAAAGATAGTAATGGTTATGGTTATGCAGCTATCAAAGGTACTGATGACTTTATTCCTATCACTGATCCAAAAGGTAATCCTCTCGGAGATAAATCTTATCCCGGATGGTCAATTATTGCTGCTGATAAACTTTTTGGCGTTAATACAACTGTC
>MWOO01000205.1 GCA_002025945.1 Prochlorococcus sp. HOT208_60m_813O14
CAGAATGATCCAAATGATATCCCTTTATTAATTTCAGAGATTAATAATGGTTTTGATTTGGTTTGTGGTTGGAGGTTTGATAGAAAAGATAAATTAATTAATAGAAAGATACCATCAAAAATAGCGAATAAGTTAATAGCTCACGTAACAGGTTTGAAGTTGCATGACTATGGTTGCTCATTAAAAGCATTTAAGAAAGAAATAATAGAAGATATAAAGTTATATGGGGAACTTCACAGGTTTTTGCCCGTTTTAGCAAATATTGAAGGTGCGAGAATCAAAGAAATTAAAGTAAATCATAGGAGTAGGCAATATGGATCTAGTAAATATGGAATTGATAGAACTTTTAGAGTTTTAATGGATTTACTAACTGTTTGGTTTATGACTAAATTTTTAACAAGACCGATGTATGGATTTGGTTTTGTTGGAATTATAAGTATTTTCTTTAGCCTTGCGATAACTTCTTATTTGATAGTTTTAAAAATAATGGGTGAGGATATTGGAAATCGTCCGTTGCTGATGTTTGCATTAATATTAGGAGTTGCTGGTGTTCAATTATTTAGCTTTGGATTATTAAGCGAACTTTTAATCAGGACATATCATGAAAGTCAAAGTCGTCCAATTTACAGAATTAGATCAATAAACAGTGCTATGCAAAATTGATTGTTTACTTGAACTGTCTTATTAATAAAGCTGAAATTTCAACTACTTTAGGAGAAATATCTCTTAAGCCTTTTCGTAAAATTGGTAATGTTGATTTATCAGCCAATTCTTCCGTAATTTTTAATGCCTTTAATTTATTTTCTGTATCACCCTGAAAAAGACTAAGTATTTTATTTCTTTGAGAATTTTTTAGAATAATGAGTACTTTTTTGTCTCGTGATTGTATGAAAAACTTTTTTTATTAGATAGATATTTATATTTATTTTTTCTATTTTTTAATTTAACGGAATGTAATTTGCCTTTATTTATAAACTTTC
>MWOO01000206.1 GCA_002025945.1 Prochlorococcus sp. HOT208_60m_813O14
TTTAATGAAATTTGCTTTTATAAGTTTAAAGTTATTTTTTTTATGCAAATCTCATTTTTTTGCAAAAGTAGTTTTGTTTTTAACTCTTTATTGTATTTCTGATTTATCAATTAAAAATAATATTTTGAGAAAAGTTATGAATAGAGCTCATAGAGCACAAAAAATTTAAACTTCCTAATCAATGGAATTTTTTATTAATTTTTGGAATAATCAACCCACTACAGTTATGGGAATAGGTGTGGCAATATTTGTATTATTAGGAATTCATATATCTTTACTCCAGACATATCAATAAATTAGTTAATTATTTTTTTAATTTTTCTAGATTCCATTTATCAAATATTAATTTCATTTCTCTTTCGTAGTATCTTACTTTCTTAGCAAAAGGTAGTTGTTGAATAATTATCCCAAAGGGAAATTTAAAAAAAGAAGAGACATAAACAATATAAAA
>MWOO01000207.1 GCA_002025945.1 Prochlorococcus sp. HOT208_60m_813O14
ATGACCAAGCATGTAGCGAAAATAAGATCCTTCTTGAATCACTAACTCCTGAAGAAGATTATCTGCGAACTCCATATAGTAGTCTTGCTAAAGCATTAAAATTAATTAATAAATATGGGACAAATATACTTTTACGACATCAATCTGATTGGATCACTGGTTGGTTTTTAAAAGATTGGAGTTATGGAGAAGAAGGTAATAATCTAAAACTTGGTTGGGATCTAAAAAAAGAATCATGGCCAAAAAGCTATCTTAATGTTTCATGGCAAAAATGCCTACCTCAAATAACTAAAAGTGGAAAAATTATTGGAGAAGTGAATTGTGATTTAGCAGAGAGATTTAACTTGAATAAGAAATTAATATTAATCTCAGGCACTACTGACTCTAATGCAAGTGTAATAGCTGCAGGTTTAGGCAAAGAAAATGGTCTCACAGTTTTAGGAACAACTATTGTAGTTAAGAAAATTAT
>MWOO01000021.1 GCA_002025945.1 Prochlorococcus sp. HOT208_60m_813O14
TTAATGAAGATATATATAAAATTGATCGCATGTTGACTTACCTCAGAATGACTAAAACACTTTCTGAAATTGCTGGTATTGGATTCGGAAGTTTTTCTAATGATTCCTCCGACCTTGAATGGAAAGATTTATTAAAAAACTGCATTATTGAAAGACTCCAAGAGTTTGATTTTCCTATTCTTTTTGAACTCCCAATAGGCCACATATCGGGAAATGCTTGCATTCCTTTAGGATACGAAGCCACCTTAAATGGTGATGATGGAATTCTTAGTATCGATACACCTTTTAACTAGGGGTTATTCACAAAAAGTTTTGCTATTTTCAAATCTATAGGGGATGTAATTTTTATATTTGAATAAGTTCCTTCAATAATCTTCACTTTCCAATTAAGCATTTCGAATAGAGAAGCATCATCTGTGACTTTCCAGTTTTTCTCAATTGCCATCTTATGAGCTTTTTTTAATCTATCTACTAAAAAGCCCTGAGGAGTTTGTGCTGCCCATAAATAATTTCTGTCTGGTGTTTCTTTAATAAAACCTTCATTATCAACGATCTTTATTGTGTCAGTTACCTTAGTAGCCAAAATTACAGCTTCATTTTTATCTAATTTCTTGGCACAAAGGTCTATCAATTCAGGATTAATTAAACATCTAGCACCATCATGTATTAAAACTTTTTCGGCATCTTTTGGTAACGCTTTTAAACCATTAAAAACTGACTGTTGTCTAGTATCACCACCATTAATCCAATAAACTTTATGGGCAAAATCCTTTGCTGAATTTAATAATAAATTTTTATCTTCCGGTTGCCCAATTATTCCAACCCAATTTGTTGAACTTGCAGAAAATACAGATTTAAGTGTCCAATAAATCAAAGACTCTCCCTCTAAATCAATAAGTAATTTATTTTTTCCAGCTTTCATTCTGCTACCACTCCCTGCAGCTGGTATTAAAAAATGCACAATAGTAGGTCTTTATATTTTCTAGACAATTATAAATAAAAGCAATATCTTTACACAAATAGTACTACGATTGAAAATTATAAAATTTCATAATGACCAATAAAGATTCATTATCAGGCAAAATTGCTTTAATTACTGGAGCTAGCAGGGGAATTGGTAAAGAAATTGCTTTAGAACTAAGCCGATTGGGAGCAGAAGTTTTTATTAATTACTCTTCTTCTGATGAAAAAGCTGAAGAAGTTGTGAATTTAATAAAAAATTCAGGAGGTAAAGCTCATAAATTAAAATTTGATGTTTCAAAAGAGGATTCTGTCAGTTCAGCTTTTGAAGAAATAATCAAAATTAATGGCACCATTGATATCCTTATTAACAATGCTGGAATTACTAGAGATGGACTATTGATGAGAATGAAATCGGAACAATGGGATGATGTACTAAATACAAACTTAAAAGGAGTTTTTCTTTGTACAAAATATGCTTCAAAATTTATGATGAAAAAAAGAAGCGGTAGCATCGTAAATATTTCATCTGTTGTTGGCATAATTGGTAATCCTGGTCAAGCAAATTATTCTGCAGCAAAAGCGGGAGTTATTGGATTTACCAAAACTTGCGCTAAAGAATTTGCATCAAGAGGTATAAATGTTAATGCGATAGCTCCAGGTTTTATAGAAACAGAGATGACTGAAAAACTTAATACTGAAGAAATTCTAAAAGTTATTCCTTTAGGGAAATTAGGAAGTTGTACTCAAATTGCAAACTTAGTGTCATTCTTAGTTTCAAGTGATGCAGGAAGTTACATTACAGGACAAACAATCAGTATAGACGGGGGTATGAGTATTTAGTTATGTACTTTCATAAGGCTGGCCTAATTCATCTCTTAACCTCCTAATTTTTTGTAAAAGTTTTAGTCTTCGACTTCTAGCAGTTAATGTCAAAAAAAATCTTAAAGGAAAGTATATCAGTGTCATAGCAATCGCGAGGATTGCGGTAAGAGTAAAAATAAGATTATTTGTTTCATCCATAACTTAAAGATACTCTTATTTGAGTTAATTTGTATGTCTAATTAAAAGAAATTCGGCTTTCCCCACTTAATTAAATATCCCTTAAAAATGATTCTATGGGAGATTAGAATAAGACTAAAGATCGAGTAAACATGGCTAAACAGTTAAGTTTTTCTAATGAATCAAGAGAAGCGCTAGAAAAAGGTGTAAATTTCGTAGCTAATGCGGTTAAGGTTACTATTGGGCCAAAAGCAAAAAACGTTGTAATAGAAAAGAAATTTGGTTCGCCGGATATAGTAAGAGATGGATCTACAGTTGCTAAAGAGATTGAAATTGAGAACCCTATTTCTAATTTGGGTGCGAAATTAATAGAACAAGTTGCGTCCAAGACAAAAGAGAGTGCAGGTGATGGAACAACAACAGCAACCATTTTGACTCAGAAGATGGTTCAGGAAGGATTAAAAAATATTGCTTCTGGTGCCAACCCTATGGAGTTAAAAAAAGGTATGGAGGCAGGCCTAGCTTTTGTCTTAGAAAAATTAAGTTCCAAAAGTATTTCATTAAGTGGATCTGATATACAAAAAGTTGCAACAGTTAGTGCTGGAGGTGATGAAGAAATTGGAGCTATAATTTCGAAAGCAATGGAAATTGTTACTTCAGATGGTGTAATAACTGTTGAAGAATCTCAATCATTAGAAACAGAATTAGATATAACTGAAGGAATGTCTTTTGATAGAGGTTATAGTTCTCCATATTTCGTAACAGACCAAGAAAGACAAGTTTGTGAACTTGAAAACCCTAAAATATTAATAACTGATCAAAAAATCTCAACTTTAGTTGATCTAGTTCCAATACTTGAAGAAATTCAAAAGGCAGGCTCATCTTTTGTAATTCTTGCTGAAGATATTGAAGGAGAGGCTTTAACCACTCTGGTTTTGAATAAGAATAGTGGGGTTTTAAATGTAGCTTCCGTGAGAGCTCCGTTATTTGGTGAGAGAAGAAAAGCTGCCCTTGAAGATATTGCAATTCTTACAGGGGCTAAGTTGATTAGCGAAGATAAATCGATGACACTTGATAAAGTATCAATTAATGATTTAGGCAAAGCAAAAAAAATAACTATCACAAAGGATAAAACTACAATTGTTGCCTTCGAAGACACTAAAGATTTAGTCAAAGCGCGAGTAGAGAAATTAAAGAGGGAAGTTAATATAACTGAATCTGAGTATGATCAGGATAAAATCAATGAAAGGATAGCCAAACTAGCTGGAGGAGTAGCTCTTATCAAAGTAGGAGCTGCAACAGAAACAGAGATGAAGTATAAAAAGTTGAGAATCGAAGATTCCCTTAATGCTACGAAAGCTGCTATTGAAGAGGGTGTTGTTTCTGGAGGAGGACAAACTTTAATTGAAATATCAGATGCACTTTTAAATTTAAGTGAAACATCTTCAGATGATTTAAGTACAGGGATAAATATAATTAAAGAAGCCCTTTTAGAACCTACCAAACAAATAGCAAAAAATGCTGGTTTTAATGGAGATGTAGTTGTCGCTGAAATTAAAAGACTTAACAAAGGCTTTAATGCTAATTCAGGAAAATATGAGGATTTAAAAGATTCAGGCATATTAGATCCAACCAAAGTAATAAGATTGGCTCTTCAAGATTCAGTATCTATTGCAGCTATGCTCCTCACAACAGAAGTTGCGATGGCCGACATTCCGGAGCCCGAAGCCGCGGCCCCTGGAGGACCAGGTGGAGATCCAATGGGAGGAATGGGTGGTATGGGAATGCCAGGAATGGGTGGCATGGGAATGCCAGGAATGGGTGGCATGGGAATGCCAGGAATGGGTGGCATGGGAATGCCAGGAATGGGTGGCATGGGAATGCCGGGTATGATGTAAAAGCTAACTAGCTTTTTTATCGTTGTTAATCCACTTTCTTAAATTTTTAATATAAGGTAGGGGTAATTTTGGGGTTTTAGTAAATTGATTTATTTTATTAAAATTTTGATTTTTGCTAGATATTTCATTGCTGGTAGAAGTTTCCAGGCCATTTGATTCCCACTTTTCTTCTTCAATATTTTCAAAAGTTTTTGATAATTCAAGCTTAATTTGTTCTTGATTTTCTTCATGCGCTTCATCAATTAAAGATATATGTTCTTGATTTTCTTCTTCACGCTGATTTTCTTTTTGTAGTGAACTATGGATTAATAAATCATTTAATGAATCAAACCCAAATCTATGGACCCACTTAAGAACAACATTTTCTTTAAGCAAAAAATTATTTTCTAAAGAGGCTTGTTTAAAAACTTCTATTAAATGGTTTTTTAAAAGCATAAAATTTCTAATTTAACTTTCTATTTAACAGAGGCCTTATAAAAATCAAGGAAAAAACTGTTAAAGAAAATAAAATTGAGATACAACTCTTACAAGTTAAATCACCATATGGGGCATGTAAAGCCACTAATTCTAAATCCATGGTTTGTGTATAGGCAGTTCTAATAGGTTCAATAGCAAAAGTTAATGGATTTAATGAAGCTAACCATCCCAACCAATTTGGCATAAAAGAGATTGGAGCTAAAGCAGTACTCGCAAATAGAAGAGGTAAATTTATTAAGAATATAAGAGCGATTAATTCAATATGTCCCGGCAAAACAAACGCTAAACATAAACTTATTGATGTCACAAAAAGAACTAGTAAAATTAGTGTTGTAAATACAATTCCTAAACCATATAAGTTGGGCCATCCATAACCCAAAATGTATGAAACAATCATTATTACAATACTCTGAACAAAGCTCAAGATTGTTATGTAAAAAAAAGAAGATAAAACTATAGATAATCTACTGGTTAAAGGAGCCACAAGTAATCTATTAAGAAATCCAAACTCTCTATCAAACATTAAAGGGAGACCAGAGTTTAGGGCTCCGCTAAAAGCAGTAAAAACAATAAGTCCTGCTCCTAAAAAATTCCCATAAGAATCAACTCCTGGTAAAAAACCTTCAGGAGCTTTAGAGAATAATGCCCCAAATAAAAAAAGCCAAATTATTGGTTGTAATATTCCTGCTAAAAGAGTTGATGGTCTTCTTTTTAATTGAATGAATAATCTCTTTGTTAATGCAAATGTTTCTTGATATAAAAAAAATAAATTATACTTTTGTAATTCCATAATTAGCAGTAATTAGTATCCATTATAGTTAGTTAACCAAAAGTTTTTTATCGCATGGATTGCTTTGATTCTTTTTTTAGGTCTCTTTTCCCTGCCATAGAAATTTCAGCATCCAATAATGTTTTCCCAGTTGCCTGAAGATATACATCATCCAAGCTTGGCTGACTTTGGGTAAGAGAAAAAATTTCAAACTTTGAGAAGGCCAATTCCACTTTTAGCTTCGTAAGTAAATCTTTTTGCTTATCTGCTACGAAATTTATCGAGAAACCTTGAGCTTCATTTATGATAATCTGACTAATTCCATCTATTGAAGATAAAATTTTACATATATTTTTTGCTTCTTCCTGATTACTAAATTCTCTTACTTTCAAAGTTACTCTATCTCCTCCTAATTTATGTTTGAGCTCTGCAGGAGTCCCTTTTGCTATAACTCTTCCATCATCAATTATCACTAATCTGTCTGCCAATTTATCTATTTCATCAAGATAGTGACTACTTAAAATAATGGTCATTCCATTATTTCTCAAATCTTTCAAAAGTTGCCATATAATGTTTCTACTTTCAATATCTAAACCAACTGTAGGTTCGTCCAAAATTAATACTTGGGGCAAATGTAAAAGTCCAGCTGCCAGATCTATTCTTCTTTTCATTCCCCCTGAATAAGTTCCGCACTGACGATCAATCCAATCATTCATTTCTAATTGATATATTAATTTATTTATCCTTTCAAATTTTTTATTTTTGTTGATGTGATATAAATCTGATTGAAAATCCAAAAGCTCTCGTCCAGTTAATATTTTATCAAGTGCAATGTCTTGAGCAACATAACCAATTAATTCTCTAATTTTCCTTGATTTTTTTATCAGATTAATATTATTTATAAAAACTTCTCCACTATCAGGCTCTATTAAAGTAGCTAGTATTTTTATTAGTGTTGATTTGCCTGCACCATTTGGACCAAGTATTCCAAATAATGTGCCAGCTTCAATTTCCATCGATAAATTTTTTAATGCATTGATATCTGAATAAGATTTTGAGAGCCCTTTAACTTTTATATAATTCATCAAACTTACTATTTACTTAAAAAACATTTTACATCTAATTTAATTACTAAGCAGGGATACTATAGATAAAAATATTTGCATAGATTGCTGCTCAAATTCCACGGATAGTTGGGTTCTGGAAATTAATAACAAAAGACAAATGCCAAACATATATAGGATAGACCACCTAAAAAGAGACTTTGCTCTTGAAAGATCATCAGGAGATTTCTTTAATTCATTTATTAATTGCAAAAGTCTTCCATTAAATGGCAATAACATAATTCCGTATAAGAGACCCCCTTCAGGTAAAGCAAAGACTCCCATAATACTCATTAAAACTGTTGCCCATCCGTAACGAGAAATCGCTTTAGCAGTAAAAACAGATCCTTTAACAGAAGGGAGCATAGGAATACCAACAGATGCGTAATCATCCTTCAACAAAATTGCAAGTGCCCAAAAATGAGCTGGGGTCCATAACATTACTAAACCAAATAACCACCAACCACTAAGACCTACATGCCCTGTGGCGGCAGAAGCTCCAACCAAGGGTGGTATCGCACCAGCAACTCCTCCGAAAACGATGTTTTTTGTTGTACGAGGTTTCAAAATAACTGTATATAAAATTACGTAGCTAAATAAACCAAGAAGAGTTAAACCTGCAGCCAAATAATTTACACCACTTACTAAAAGCATCGAAGCTGCCAAAGTACATGATACGGCGGCTAAAAATACAGTTTCAGATGACAACTTTCCTGCTGGCAAAGCTCTTTTGCTAGTTCTTGTCATCCTTTTATCTAATTCCATTTCCCACAAGCAATTAAGAGCTCCTGCTGCTGCTGCTGCCAAAGCACCTCCTCCTAAAGTACAGATAAGTTTCGGTGAAGACAAAGGCCATTCTTCTGTTAAAGCCATTCCTCCCAAAGTTGTGGCCAGTAAAAGTGGGATTAATCTGGGTTTTGCTACTTCAAGCCAAGGCGGTAAAGTTAATCTTTTTCTTGAAGGTACAACTTCATCTCTGATTGAAGATTTATAGTTCAAGTTTTCTAAGTTACCACTGTTCATGAGTTAATACAGACCGTTTGGGGATTAAGAGATTGGTTTAGACCTTTTTTGGTAAAAGGATTTCTAAAAATTAATGTTGTTAATATCGCAATAAATAAAGAGGCGTTAAGTTGATGACCGATAATAAAAATAGGTTCATTCAAATTTGTTTTAAGACTTAAAACACCCAAAGCAATTTGGGAAATTAAGAGAAAAATAAGTGCTGTGAGATATTTCCAATTTTCATTAAGCAAACTTCTCTTATAAATTGCAGTAGCAATAATCAATAAAATTGAAAAAGCAATCGGATAAGCAAATAATTTATGAGTATTTAGAATTAGACATTGGTAATTAAAAGATAAGCAAATATGTGCTGACCAAGTTGATGAAAGCCTTACACCAATAAAAGATTGAATCAGAGTAAGTAAAAGAGGAAAAAACAATAATAATCTCCACCAATTTAATGGCTGTTTTATGTCGTCATTTTCTAAATTTTGATTTATTGAAATTGTTGTAATGAGAAGTAGAAAAGCTATTAAAAGATGGCCCGTAACAGTATATGAATCAAGCAGGTTCATTACTGTTAAAGCTCCAAAGGATCCTTGGACAATAACGAGAAAAAGTAATAATGAATAAGTTTTAGGTAACCAATTCGGGATTTTATTTTTCCAAATAATTGAAAGCGCAAATTTAAAAAGAATTAAGATTCCAACCAGAAAAGCATCTAGACGATGAAACCACTCTAGAAATACTCTTAGGTTCATATGTTTAAAAGGCAAAAAAGATCCATAACATAATGGCCAATCTGGGCAGGCAAGTCCTGCCTCCATGACCCTCGTAGCGCCTCCAATTACGATTAGTGCTATGAGTGCAAATACACTATGACTTCCCAACCTTTTAAAAATTGTCAAATATTTTGATTTATATAATTGGTTATTAATCAAATGGATAAAACCTATTAATTTGCATAATAAATTAGATTCAATAACCAAACATTAATTAAAAATTAATATGTTTAATTTAAAAAATAATTTACTAATTTAATCTTTTTTCCCTGACAATTAACTCTAAAAAGTTATTAATAATACTCCTTTATTGCATAAATCTTAAGAAGTTGTGAATTTAAATGTTTTTCTTTTAATAAAGGATGCAGGATTAAAAAAATTGAATATCTTGAGAATATAAATACAAATTTTTAGAGATCAATTGTTAAATAAAAACATTTATTTAATATTAATTATTTCACTTGTTTTTGCTATATCTTTTTGGATTGGTTTTAATGTAAATTTGCTGCCAGCGGAAGCAAGTATTAATGCACCAATTTACGATGAACTTTTTAAAATTCTTTTCATCATAGGATTAATTATTTTTATAGGAATGACAATAGCAGTTATTTATAGCCTATTTAAGTTTAGAAAAAGAAATGATCAGATAGGCGATGGTATAGCTTTAGAAGGAAATTTAAGCTTAGAAATTGTATGGACAATTATCCCTTCAATAATTGTTTTGTTAATAGGTTTATATAGCTACAACATCTACGATCGAATGGGAGGGATGAAAGAACTAAATCATAACCACGAAATGATGAGTTCTAACACTGAAAAAATATGGGCTGGAATAAGTCAAACTTCCGATAATGAAATGGCAATAAATAATTTATCAATTGAAGTTTCAGCTATGCAATTTGCATTTCTATTCAATTATCCCAAGGGCAATTTCATATCAGGAGAACTACACGTTCCTGTTGATCAAAAAGTATCAATGAAAATGGAATCCAAAGATGTTATTCATGCTTTTTGGGTGCCAGAGTTCAGAATTAAACAGGATGTTATTCCTGGGCAACCTACTATTTTAAATTTCACTCCTACAAAAGTAGGAAAATATCCGATAATTTGCGCAGAATTATGTGGCCCATATCATGGAGGAATGAGAGCCTCGATAATTGTTGAAGAAGAATCTGATTACAACGAATGGTTTAACAAAAATAAAAAACCAGAGGTAAATTTATGACAATATCAATTGATCCACAAAAAACTAATAATGAAAGTCTTCAACCTAAAGGCTGGCTTAGATACTTTAGTTTTAGCCTAGATCATAAAGTAATTGGGATACAATACTTGGTTTGTGGTTTTCTCTTCTATTTAATAGGAGGAACCTTAGCGAGCGCTATAAGAATTGAACTAGCCAGTCCAATGTCTGATTTCATGCCAAGAGATGTTTATAACCAAGTTTTAACTTTACACGGAACAATAATGATATTCCTTTGGATAGTGCCAGTAGTTAACGGTGCTTTTGGAAATTATTTAATTCCATTTTATGTAGGCGCGAGAGATATGGCTTTCCCAAGATTAAATGCCGTAGCTTTTTGGTTAATTCCTCCTTCAGGTTTGATGTTGGTAGCAAGCTATTTTGTTGAGGGTGCTGCTCAGGCTGGATGGACGGCTTATCCACCGTTAAGCATAACTACTCCTCAATCTGGACAAATTATTTGGATTCTGAGCGTACTATTACTTGGAGGCAGTTCTATATTTGGTGGCATAAACTTTATAGCGACCATTATCAAATTAAGAAGGCCAGGATTAAAACTTATGCAATTGCCAATGTATTGTTGGGCAATGCTTGGAACAAGTCTATTAGTTGTTTTGTCAACTCCTGTTTTAGCAGGCACTTTAATTCTACTTAGCTTCGATATCATCGCTAATACAGGGTTTTTCAATCCTGTTTTAGGTGGCAATGTCGTAGTTTATCAGCATTTATTTTGGTTTTATTCTCATCCAGCTGTATACATTATGGTCCTTCCCGCCTTTGGTTTAGTAAGTGAAATACTTCCTATACATGCTAGAAAACCACTTTTTGGATATACAACAATGGTTTTTTCAATAATGGGGATAGTAGTTTTAGGTTTAGTTGTTTGGGCGCATCACATGTTTACAAGTGGAACACCCCCTTGGATGAGATTGTTCTTTACAATTGCCACAGCATTTATTGCTGTTCCAACAGGTATAAAATTTTTTAATTGGGTTGCAACATTATGGGGAGGTAAAATTTCCATCAATAGTGCAATGTTATTTTCTTGCGGATTTATTATAAATTTTGTTTTTGGAGGTATTACAGGAGTTGCTTTGGCACAGGTACCTTTCGATATTCATGTACATGATACATATTTCGTTGTTGCCCATTTTCATTACATAGTTTATGGAGGGACTGTTTTTATTATTTTCTCTTCAATTTATCATTGGTTCCCCAAAGTAACTGGGAAAATGCTCAATGAAAAATTAGGAATTTTACATTTTATCATTACCTTTATTGGATTTAACTTGTGCTTTGCTCCTCAACATTGGCTTGGTTTAAATGGAATGCCAAGAAGAGTTGCAGAATATGATCCTCAATTCCAGTTCGTTAATCAAATTAGTAGCCTTGGAGCTCTTTTGATGGCTATTAGTACAATTCCTTTTTTAATTAATGTATTTCTTAGTGTGCGAAATGGAAAAGATGCTGGAGATAACCCTTGGAATGCTCTTACACCTGAATGGTTAACATCTTCTCCACCTCCAATTGAAAATTGGGAAGGAGAAGCTCCATTAGTTGAAGAACCTTATGGTTATGGTAAAAATTTCTGAACTAAAATAAAAAAATATGACAACTCTAGATAGCTCAAAAGAAATTCAAAAAAATAATTCTGAAGTTAACGAAACACATGAAGACTTCAGAATGTTTGGTCTTATAACTTTCCTAATTGCAGACGGAATGACTTTTGCTGGATTTTTTGCTGCATATTTAACTTATAAAGCAGTAAATCCATTACCTGATGGTGCTATTTATGAATTAGAACTACCAATACCTACACTCAATACAATTTTGTTACTTGTTAGTAGTGCAACTTTCCACAAAGCAGGCAAAGCACTTTTAAAAGATAAAAACTCTGAATCCCAAAAATGGTTATTTTTTACTGCTTTTCTTGGAATTATTTTTTTAATATGTCAATTATTTGAATATTTTCATTTGCCTTTTGGATTAACCGATAATTTATTTGCAAGTACTTTTTATGCTCTTACTGGTTTTCATGGATTACATGTCACTTTAGGCACTTTAATGATTTTAATTATTGCTTGGCAATCGAGAATCAAGGGCGGAAGATTAACTAGTCAAAATATGTTCCCCTTGGAAGCTGTTGAATTGTACTGGCATTTTGTAGATGGAATATGGGTTATTTTATTTATTATTTTATATCTTTTATAAAAAACTAAATTTAAAAAATTAAATATATTTTTTATTAATTTATATTGCCACAGTTCTCCTTTTTAGTAAGAATATATAATTAGAAATTTGTCAGATAATGCTAGAAGGAAAAGAACTTCTTGAAAAAGCAAAATTATTAAGTAAAAAATCTGAAGATGAAATAGCAAGAGGTTGTGGGTACGTAGGTCCTAGTGGAAGAATCTTAAGAAAAAGTTTTTATAGGGCCCTTATTGAAGCTAAGGGTTACAAAATAGGAAATGGTCGTCAGGGGAAGAATGGTAATAGAGCTTCAAGAGGTAGGCAGACAGAATTCAAAACTAAAGTTCATGGCAATGGGAACCTATTAATTGGTCATGCCTACACCAAAAAATTAGGTCTAGAACCTGGACAGGAATTTAAAATCGATCTTAAAAAAGAATCAAAAACAATTTATCTGATTCCATTAAATTAAAAATATATTTTACCACCCGTTTTCTTTAAGCCACTCGGAAGAAATATTATTTGAAGATAAATCTTGATTACTATTTTTATTAAATAAAAGTAATTTCTCTACATATTTAATTAGTGCATCTGCCTCAAGGTTTACGCTGTCACCGATACTTAATTTATTCAGATTTGTGTTATGCCAAGTATGAGGAATTATCGCAATAGTAAATATTGCACCTTCCTGCTCATATTTTGCAATCGTAAGACTTATACCATTTACACAAATACTCCCCTTATTAACTACATATTTTGAAAAATTATTATTTTTCCACTTTATTGATAAGAGCCAAGATTTTTCTAATTTTTCTATATTCGCAACTGTTCCAAGGCCATCAACATGTCCGCTGACTATATGCCCTCCTAGACGGTCAGACACCCTAAGAGCTGGCTCCAAATTAACAATCTGATTCAGGTTCGACTTTACTCCTAAAGTTGTTTTTTTTAATGTCTCCTCACTAACATCAACAGTAAATTTATTTTGAAAAATCTCTTTAACTGTCAAACAAATTCCATCAACAGCTATGCTGTCACCGATTGCCATATCAAATAAATTATCTAGAATTTCAATTTCTAAAATATTTTTTTCTTTTCTTAGTTTTCCAACTGATTGAATTATTCCTGTAAACATAGATTTAAGAAAAATATTTTTGCAAAATTTTGTATTTACTTTAATTTACTTTAAATGATTTTCAACTATAAATAAATTAAAGGGTAAATAAAAAGAAATTGATCATATTTAGATGATTAATAATTCACAAAAAAGATCATTTGGTAGAGGGGCAAAAGTGAGCTTATTCACTTTAGGGACAATGCGAGCAACTGAAAGTCTCGAAAAAATGTATAGCATAATAAAAAATGCATATTATGTAGGAATTAACCACATAGAAACAGCATCCTCTTATGGTGAGGCTGAATCACTTATTGGAAATTCAATAAAAAAATTAGCAATAGAAGAGAATATAAAAGAAAATAATTGGGTGATTACTTCCAAAGTTTTACCAAAGGGTAATTTTGACTTTTTAAAAAATAATTTTAAAAAGTCTCTTAAAAATTTAAATCGCGATAAAATTAATAATCTTGCAATTCACGGACTCAACTTAAAAGAACATCTAGATTGGGTTCTTGCTGGAGAGGGTAAGAAATTCATATCTTGGATCCTTGAGAAGAAACTAGTTGATCAAGTCGGTTTTAGTTCTCATGGAAGTTATTCACTAATTAAAGATGCAATTAACTGTGAAGTTTTTACTTTTTGTAGTCTTCATTTACATTATTTAGATCAATCTAAGATTGCTTTAGCAGAGGAAGCTATAAAAAAAGGTATGGGAGTTTTAGCGATATCACCTGCAGATAAAGGCGGTAGATTGTATTCTCCAAGTGATATTTTGATAGAGGCCTCTAAGCCTTTTCATCCATTAGAATTAGCGTATCGATTTCTGCTGGCAAAAGGCATTACAACTTTATCCTTGGGGGCGACAAACAAAAAAGATTTTGAATTCGCGCATAAACTTAGAAACTCATTCGAGAAGCTTACAACACTTGAAAAAAGCGCCCTTAATAAAATTGAGGAAGTTTCTAATGAAAGATTAAACTCAACCAAATGTGAACAATGTAGATCTTGTCTTCCATGTCCAAATGAAGTGCCTATTCCAGAAATACTGCGTTTAAGAAATATATCTGTTGGTTATGGCCAATTAGAATTTTCAAAAGAAAGATACAATTTAATAGGAAAAGCTGGCCACTGGTGGGAGGAAAAAAATTCCTCATTTTGTCAAGAATGTAATGAATGTGTTCCTAAATGTCCTAGTAAATTAGATATACCAAATTTATTAAAGGAAACTCATAACTTATTAATTGAAAATCCTACAAAAAGATTATGGGGATAAGGACTCATTCCAGATATTTTTAAGATTAATTTTTTGTTCATTTGTTAAGTTAGGGAAAGACCAACTATTTTCCCAACATTTCTCAGAAGGTCCTGTGATGGGTAGTAGCATTTCAGTTTTATATTTACTTTGCAAATAATCACTATTGAATGGAAGATACCAACCCTGGCTTACTAATTTATCTACTATTGATTTATTTTCTAGTGATTTAATCCATTTAATTAATATTGCATTATTTAGATTTGATCGACTAAGTATAAAATGCCACATCAAAGGTACGCCTTGGCTTGGGAAAACTAAAGAAAGCCTTGGATCTATTTTTAAATATTTTGAACAAAGACTATAAGGAAATATTGCGACAATAGCATCAGAATTAATCAACCAGTTGAGCATATTTTTATCATCAAATAACATTGCTTGGCTTTTGAGTTTTTTTAAAGAATTAGATGAATTAATTTTTTGAGCAATTGACAATATTATTCTGGGACTTTGAGGAAAAATGATTTTTCCAGTTAATTTTTTGGAAAGAAGAAAATCCCAAGATGTTCTTGCTGAATTTATTAATTCTTTATTATTTTTAATGATAACTGTATAGGGTACTACGCCAATAGGAAATAATTTACTCCTATGATTTTTATTAAAGTTTCCTAAAAAATCTATCGATCTCTTATCCAAATTTTCGAACAGTGTATTTTCATTTATTTTTTCAAATTCTGAAAAATCTATACTAGAAATCCATCCATCATTTATTAAAGTAAAATCAGAATTTAAAATTGTGTTCCTATTTTTTTGTAGCCGAATATTTTCAAAATTAATTTTTTCTTGCTTCCAATCTTTTGGAATCGTATCTTTAAAGGATTCTGGATAAAAAGAATTTTGTAATGCAATTTTTACTTTATTAGGTAGATTACTGCAAGAGTTTAAGAAAAATAAAATCGAAAGCTTACCACAATTTAAAAATTCTCTTCTGGTTGGAAATTTTGAAAACATTCAGCAATCCTTCTCTAAAGAAATTTGACCTAGGCCCTTCATCATTTCCAGATTTTGTTGACACAATGAAACTATTTCTTCATTTTTAAATCCATCTAAGAAAGCAAGCAATGATATTCCACCAGCACCTACACCCTCTTTTACATGACCTAATTCATAATCCTTCAATTCTTTGTATTTTGAAGATTTGAAATTTAAAGGACTGGCTAAACCTATTAA
Organism: Prochlorococcus sp. HOT208_60m_813O14; assembly: GCA_002025945.1. GTDB lineage: Bacteria > Cyanobacteriota > Cyanobacteriia > PCC-6307 > Cyanobiaceae > Prochlorococcus_A. Next base: position 15,029 of record MWOO01000021.1, read on the forward strand.
TTTGACATTATATTTTTCATTAATTAGATTTACTAAATCATTTAGAGAATTATCTTTCACAAGCCACCCAGTTGTCGCAATAAAAACATCTTCAATAAATTCATCTTTATTTTTTTCATCTAAAAATTCTAATACAAGCAAAATGATCGCTAACATCTGACTTCCTCCAGACAAAATTACAGGTTGTTTTGCTAACCTAGCACCAATTAGAAGACCCATTGAGAAAGCTTGGAAGGGATCACCTACCGCCGCGACAACATCAAAAGAGTCGAAATCAGCCTTGAAATTTGCATTGATAAGTCCTCTTTCAACTACTTGTCTTCTTAATTCTCTTGGAGCGTTAAATAAACTACTCCCTACTAAATTAGATACCTGCAAACCAAAAGCTTCCATTACTGCCTGAGCAGTTGTGGTACCCCCCGGTACAGATTCAGAAATTAAAACTGGTTGTTTTAAAGATTTTCCTATCGCAAGACCTTTTTTATAGAGTTTTAAAACTCTTCCTTTGGTCATCGATTTACCAGTAGTAAGACAATTTGATGGGCCCAAATTTCTATCTTCTACAACCAAATGATTAAAATAAGGCTTTGCTCCTATTCCCAGAGGAACAATAACTGGACAAATATTTATAAGCTTTGAACAAACATGACTGATCAGGGCAGGAGTTACTCCTGCATTGAGAAGAGGCAATTTATATTTATGATCTTTTGAAGCACCTTCAAGCAAAAATTCGGCATCTGCGAGCGCAGTTATTCTCCTTGATTTTGCATTAATACCTGCTGCGGAAATTCCTGGAATTTGAGATGTATTAGTGCCAGCAATTATAAGAAATATTTTTAAATTTTTAATATTCTTTTTCAGTATTTCTATCTTATTAAGTTGTCTTTTTTTATTGGATTCATTACCAAAAAAATTTATCCCTAATTCTGTACTGTACATTCTTACTTTTTTTTAATTATTAAAATCAACTAAGCTATTTAATAATCTTGGAGGATCTGGGATGATTAATTTAAATTTAGGAAACAGAGAATAGGCAACTACATGTACAGTCAAAACATAAACTATTTCTTGAAAAATAATTAATAAAATTGCACCTATTTGTATACTCAAAATTGAGGGATATAAAGGTAAATTAAATAATCCAATGAACTTTTCTATTAGGCCATAACTCGCTCTAGTAATTAACACCCAAAGATTATCTCCAACCAATGTAGATAATGCTATTACTCTTATTAAGAAGCCAAGGGTTCCAATAACAACTCCCCCAGTTAAACTAAGTTTCCAACTCTTTTCTTTAAACCAACACCAACCTAACCAAAAAGCCAAGATCCCATAAGGAAATAAAAATAAAGTTCCTCTAACAGGACCCATAATTATGAATAAAAGTAGAAATTGTATTAAAAGTCCTTCCAATGCAATTTTAGTTCCTCTTCTCAAGTGCAACAAGATGATTGGGAGAGGTAAAATCAACCTTAATAAAGCTCCCCCAATTGGCAGATAATATAATGCAACCCATAATAAAGACGAAAGAGATGCTAAATAAGAGGTCTCGACAATATTTAGTGCTTCAGTTTTTGTTGTTATTTTCATTTTTTGTTGAATATTTTTAATTAATTTTTATACATACTTTTACTTTTTGAATCTAAGATACGTTCAATCTTTTCTATTTCAAAATTTACCTCAGAATTACTCAATATGGAACTCAACTCTTCAGTGGGATCTTTTGGATCTACATCTTTTAATATGAATATTATTTTATAAGATTGAAGCTCATTTTTTCTTTTTTTTGAAAGATTCTTAATTTTTTTATTTTTTTTATCATCAAATTTTTTATTTTCTTTTTCTAAATTTATATCGTTTTTATTTTCAAGAACATTTTTTGGCTTTTCTACTTTTTTAATTTTTTTATTTTTTTTATCATCAAATTTTTTATTTTCTTTTTCTAAATTTATATCGTTTTTATTTTCAAGAACATTTTTTGGCTTTTCTACTTTTTTAATTTTTTTATTTTTTTTATCATCAAATTTTTTATTTTCTTTTTCTGAATTTATATCGTTTTTATTTAATAAGTTATTTTGTAAATCTTCATTTTTGCTAATTTTTTCTAAATCATTAAAACTACTTTCAAGAAAATTTCCAATGCTCCCTCCAGAACATGATTGTAATAAAATTAAAAAAATTAATAAAAAAAATTCTTTTTTTTTAAAAATCATATTTTTTTCTAACTTTTCTTTTTCCTTGTAGTTTTTTTATTACTAATCTTTGTTTTTTTTAAACTTGCACCTTTTTTATCTTTTAGTTTTTCTTCTAAAAGAGATACCGCATCATCTATGGTAATTTTTTCTATATCAGTATCTTTGGCAATCGGAACATTAGTTTTGCCACATTTCAAATAGACGCCATATCTTCCATTTAATATTTGAATTTTTTCATTAAATTCTTTCTGTTTTCCAAAGTCTTTAAGTACCTCTTGACCACCTCTACCCATTTTTGGCATAGCAAGAATTTCTAATGCTCGTTCTATATCAACTGTAAAAACATCATCCTCTTTCTTTAAGGATCTGTTTTCAGATTCATTTTCATTTTTAATCCATTTGATGTACGGGCCAAATCTTCCTCTATCAGCCTCAACAACTCCTCCTTCAGGATGAACTCCTAACAATCTAGGCAAACTTAAAAGTACAAGAGCCTCATCTAAAGTTAGATCATCAGTTTTCAACTCTTTGGGTAATGAAGCTCTTCTTGGTTTGGCTTTATCTTGATCATTATTTCCCAATTGTACGTAAGGTCCATAAGGGCCAAATCTTAAAAAGACTTTTTCCCCAGTTTTTGGATCAGTTCCAAGATCCGATGGGCCACTTAAAATTTGATCAACTTTTTTTATATCTAAATCTCCAGGAGTAATATCCATTGGCAGATTACCTTTAGCCTGAATTTCATTACCAGATTCATCAATTTTTGTACCCTCTAGCCAAGGTCCGTTAGAGCCTATTCTCACTACGCAAGGAAGGTCTTCGAAATCAACTTGTCTATAAGCTTTACCATCAATATCACCCTCTGTTTTCTGAACCTTTACCTCCAAACCATTTTTACCTTTATAGAAAGTTTCGAGATATGGTAGCCACTCAAGATTGCCTGAAGATATTTCATCCAATGAGGATTCCATTTTTGCAGTAAAAGTAGTATCAACTAAATCAGGAAAATGTTCTTCTAATAGAGCAGTAACAGCAAAAGCTGTAAATGTTGGAGACAAAGTATTGGATGATATATTCGCATAACCTCTATCAACTATGGTCCCAATAATGCTGGCATAGGTAGAAGGTCTTCCAATCCCTTCTTTTTCAAGAACTTTAACTAATGCAGCCTCTGTATATCTTGCAGGGGGTTTAGTTTCATGAAAAGTAGATTCCTTATTAGTAACTTCAAGACATGTTCCAGTTGTTAAGTTTGGGAGAATAATTTCTTGTTGTTCAAGGGATGAACTTGGGTCATCACTTCCCTCGACATATGCTCTGAAGAATCCTGCGAAATCAATACTTTTCCCACTCGATTTAAATAATCCATCCCCTACGCTAATTTCAGCATTAATCATTGTTAACCTAGCTTCCGCCATTTGACTAGCTACAGTTCTTTTCCAAATTAAATCGTAAAGTGATAAGTCTCTACCAGTTAGATTAGTCTCCTTTGGTGTTTTAAATATCTCACCTGCCGGCCTAATAGCTTCGTGTGCTTCTTGAGCATTTCTTGCAGTTGAATTAAATTGTCTTGGTGAGTTTGATAAATATTCTTTTCCATACATAGAACTTACACATTCTCTAGCAGCTCTTGTGGCTTGTTCGGAGAGATTAACTGAATCAGTTCTCATATATGTTATGAAACCTCTCTCATATAGCCCTTGTGCACATCTCATAGTTTCTCTTGCAGACAAACGAAGCTTTCTATTTGCTTCTTGTTGTAATGTGCTAGTTGTAAATGGAGGAACTGGCTTACGAGTGGTTGGTTTTTTTTCGATTTTTGAGACTAACCAATCCTCTGAGGAAAAAGTCTTCAATAAATCATTTACTTGCTCTTCTCCAATTATTAAAGATTTGTTTCCTTCTTTTAATTTACCGGTTTGTTCGTCGAAATCTGAGCCGTTAGAAATTCTTTGACCGTTTAAACTGAATAATTTAGTTTCGAAAGTAATATTATCTTTTACTAGGGAAGCTTTAATCCCCCAGTAACTAGCTTTTTTAAAGGATCTTCTTTCTCTCTCTCTCCTAACAAGAAGTCTTACAGAAACTGATTGAACACGACCAGCAGATAGTCGGGGGGCAACCTTCTTCCAAAGTAAAGGAGATAATTCATATCCAAAAAGCCTGTCCAAGATTCTTCTTGTTTCTTGAGCCTGAACAAGTTCCATATCAATTTCTCTTGTTTGGTCTAAAGCTTTATTAATTGCCTTCTTCGTAATTTCATGAAAAACCATTCTCTTAGTTGGTATTTTAGGTTTAAGTATTTGCAGGAGATGCCAGCTAATACTCTCTCCCTCTCTATCTTCATCAGTTGCCAGTAATAGCTGGGTGGCGCCTTTCAATGCATCTTTCAACTCTTTGACAACCTTTTTCTTATCTTTTGGAACTATATAAAGTGGTTCAAAATCCTCTGTTGTATTAACTCCTATCCTTGACCATTTTTCCTTTTTAACCGCAGCAGGTATTTCAGCTGCTCCTTTTGGAAGATCTCTTACGTGTCCCATTGAAGCAAGAACTTCATAATTAGAGGGCAAAAACTTTCTTATAGTTTTTGCTTTGGTGGGACTTTCAACAATAACAAGTGTGTGATCCAAGGTTTATTTCAAAAATTGGTGTTTTTGTTCAGTTAGGGCATATTATGATTATTTGAAGCCTTTTCAAGTAATTTCTTCTGAAAATTTCAAAAATCATACCCACAAATTATAATCAAGTTAAGATTAACTCTTAGACTCTTACAATCAAACATCTAATTTAATCCAATTTAATAAAGTGCCCAACGAAATCTTTACAATTAATTTAAATGCTCAAGCCATTATTCCAGAGGCTTTTATTTTACTAGGTATCGTTGGAACACTTCTTGTAGATTTAGCTGGAGAAAAAACTGCATCAAAATGGGCACCAATAATTTGTTATTTATCAATTGGAAGCTCTCTTGTTAGTTTGGCATTGCAATGGAGTAATCCTGTAGAAAGCGCATTCCTTGGGTCCTTTAATTCAGATAATTTAGCAATCGCATTTAGAGCAATAATATCTTTATCAACCTTAGTATCTTTACTTATAAGTTGGCGGTATACAGAACAAAGTGGGAGCCCTATTGGCGAGTTTGCTGCGATAGTTCTTTCGGCAACCCTTGGTGCAATGCTTTTGTGTGGATCTACTGACCTTATTAGTGTATTTATATCTCTAGAAACTTTATCTGTAGCAAGCTACTTACTTTCTGGTTATCTCAAGAGAGATCCAAGAAGTTCAGAAGCAGCCTTAAAATACCTTCTTGTTGGATCTGCTGCTGCTGCTGTTTATTTGTATGGATCCTCTTTTCTTTATGGGTTAAGTGGTTCAACAAACTTAGCGACAATAGGTTTAGAGATTATCAATAAGCCATCCTTCATTACTTCATTAGCTCTTGTATTTGTCTTATCAACAGTTGCATTTAAAATTGCTGCTGTTCCCTTTCATCAATGGACTCCTGATGTATATGAGGGTTCACCTACGCCTGTCGTAGCTTTTTTATCTGTTGGTTCAAAAACAGCGGGCTTTGCATTTGCAATAAGAATATTAAGCACAACTTTCTCTTCTTTTGACGATGAATGGAAACTTTTGTTTACCATTTTAGCCATATTAAGCATGGCTCTAGGAAATGTTGTAGCTCTAGCTCAAACCTCAATGAAAAGGATGCTAGCTTACAGTTCTATTGGACAAGCTGGATTTGTAATGATTGGAATAGTATCTGGCACACAAGATGGTTTATCAGCAGCTGTTTTATATTTGGCTGCATATTTGTTTATGAATTTGGGAGCATTTTCTTGTGTAATACTTTTCTCACTTAGAACTGGTTCTGACAGAATTCTTGATTACTCAGGACTTTACCAAAAAGATCCTCTCATTACATTAGGATTAAGCCTTTGTCTTCTATCTCTTGGAGGTTTACCTCCAATGTTAGGATTTTTTGGAAAGATATACTTGTTCTTTGCAGGTTGGGCAAATCATCAATATCTATTAGTAATAGTTGGATTAGTAACTTCAGTTATATCTATTTATTACTACATTTCAGTGATAAAAATGATGGTAGTTAAAGAACCACAGGAAGCTTCTGAAATAGTCAAATCATATCCTGAAATTAATTGGGGAATTGTAGGATTACCTCCCTTGAGAATTGCACTTTATACTTGTGTCGCAGTAACTGCTCTTGGAGGAATCCTATCTAATCCTCTTTTTAAATTAGCTAATACAGCAGTTTCAGAAACTCCTTTCTTGCAAAATATTATTGCTATAGCAAACAATATTTCCTAGAAGAATTCTTCAATAAATGTCTAAGAAAGTCGCGAGTTTAGAAAATATATCTAAAACATATGGGAAAGAAGATCTAACTGTTAAAGCCTTAGACAGCATAAACTTAGAAATTTATAAAGGTGATTATTTAGCTGTAATGGGGGCAAGTGGCTCAGGCAAAAGTACAGCTATGAATATTATTGGATGTCTAGATAGACCATCTGAAGGTATTTATAAATTAAATGGTATTCCTGTTGAGAATTTATCTGATGATGAGCTGGCGGAAATACGCAACCAAAAATTAGGCTTCGTTTTTCAACAATTTCATCTTCTTTCAGACGCAACTGCACTTGAAAACGTAACTTTGCCAATGATTTATGCTGGTATTGAGCCTGAGCAAAGATTAGAGCGAGGTAAGAATGCCTTAAAAAAAGTTGGCCTTTCAGAAAGAATGAATAATCGCCCAAACCAATTATCCGGAGGTCAACAACAACGAGTTGCTATAGCGAGGGCTATAATCAATAACCCCGCAATTTTATTAGCAGACGAACCTACTGGAGCACTAGATTCAAAAACCACTGAAGATGTATTAGATCTTTTTGACAAACTGCATGAATCTGGAATAACTATAGTTTTAGTTACGCATGAAGATGAAGTTGCAAATCGCGCAAAAAAAATAGCCAGATTTAAGGATGGGAGAATAGTTGAATTAAAAGTTAATTAAATTTAAAACCTTCTAATTACCTTCAGTTGATCTTCATTTTCAATTCTTAAATTCCCATTCGAATCAATATCTCTAATTTTCCATGAATGAGGACAATAACCACTAGGTAAAAAACTTTTAGTAAGAAACTTATTTGCAGATTTAATCACATATTCTTTTTTCTTATTACATTCAATTGCATCATAAAAAGCTTTAAGAACTTTGGCTGTCCAATAATGATGATTAATATTTTTAGTTTGAAGTACTTTTGATAATGAAATACCTTCTGATGGAGTGTAATTTAAAACATTCATGCCAAGTCCTATTCTTACATAGATAATTTCTTTGCCTCTTGTTATTACCCTTGGTAAAAATCCAATCAACTTTTTTGAACCAAAAAAAATATCATTTGGCCATTTCAAACAAACATATATATTCTCTTGTCTAAGCATTTCACATAACTTAATACCTAAAGATAAATTAAATATTTGAAATGCAAATTCTTTTGAAAATATTGGGTAAGCTGCACTTAACCAAATCCCACCTTTTGGAGAAACCCAAGTTTTTGAGTTTTGGCCAACCCCTGAGAACTGTTCTCTTGCGATTATCGCTACTGGCTGGTTTTCCTTTATTTCAGAATATTCAAGCAAGTTTGTTAGCTCATTTTCGGTACTTTTACATTTTATTTTGTAATGAAGTGTCCAGGTAGGATATTGACCCTGAATTTTTTTTAAATAAAAAACTGTCTTAGCTGCAGGTCCAATAACTTTCACAAATTCTTTATTAAAACAACGAGCATCTTTTAAAAGATTAGATTAACTTTAGTCTTAATAAGTAAATATTACAAATTGGACAAAAAGTATTTACCAATAGTGAATAGAAGGAATCCACATCCATTAAAAAATTGTCTTGATAATTTTAAAAAATCCTGCGGAGACTTAGATAAACTCACTAAAATCAACGAAAACTGGAAGAACTTAATCGGCTTAGAACTATTTAAAGAATGTAAACCATTAAATATTGAAAAAAAAATACTTACTATTGCAGTAAATCATCCACAGTGGCGCCAAGCTTTAATCTATAACAAGCATAAATTAAAAGAGAGAATCGAGAAAATTGGAATAACTTTGAATGAAATAAAAATAATACAAAATTATGAAATTAAAAATAAAAATATCAAAGCTACTAATGCAAAGATAGTTTGGGCAAAGCATCCAAGCAGAATCTATCAAAATAATATGTGCATTTGTACTCTTTGTAATTCCCCTACTCCTAAGGGCGAAATTAAAAGATGGGGAAAGTGTTCTTTTTGTTGGAGAAAAATAAATAACTAGATTCTTTATTTAGTTAAAATTAGTATTCCCATTTGCCCCCCCCAAATCGTCTTATATTCAGCTTTTTTAAATCCAACTTCCTTAGCAATATTTATAAGCTCATTTTTCTTTGGAAAATTTCTAATACTTTTTTCAATATATGCGTACTCTGGACCTAAATCAAAAAGACGCGAAATGGTAACTACAATTAATCTCAAATAAATTTTCTGAAATATATTTGATAAAGAATTTCTTGTTGAGTGATTAAAATCCAAAAATCCTGCCCTTCCCTTATCCTTCAAAAGATCAAAAACTTTTTTTATTCCTTCTTCAACATTATTCAAGTTTCTAAGTCCATATGACATGCAAATCCCATCAAAATTTTTTGAATAATCTTTAATTTCTAATACATCTTGAATTTCCCACTTAATAAATTTATTTTTTTTAAGCTCTGATTTTTTTTTTGCAATATTTAAGATATTCTCTGCACTGTCAATCCCAGTAATGGAACCGTTTGGAATAACTCTCTCAGAAATTAAGAATGCCAAATCTCCAGTTCCACAGCATAAATCAGCCCAATCTTCACCATTTAAGGGTTTCAATAAGTTAACTAATTTCCTTTTCCATAATTTGTGCAGCCCAAAACTTAATAGATTATTTAAAAAGTCATATTTATAAGAAATTTTATTAAATATAGTTTTGACTTGGATAGTTTTTGTGAATTTCATTTTTAAAGTTTTAACTTATTTCTTTTTGGTATTAAATTAAATTTTTTATTCATTTGGTCTAATTGGAAGTTTCTTTTCGAGGAGGAAAGTCTTTATTTCTCCTAAAGAAAGTTTCTTATCATGAAGTAATGATGCTAAAAGTGCGGCAGATGCCCTGCCTTCATTAAAAACATCATAAATATCTTCTAAACAACCCGCTCCTCCAGAAGCAATCACTGGGATGTTAACAATATTGGCAACAGACTCTGTCAAATTCAAATCATATCCATTCTGCGTGCCATCACCATCCATTGAAGTAAGCAATATTTCCCCTGCGCCTAACTCCTCAACTTTCTTTGCCCAACTTAATACATCTATTCCAGTATTTTCTCTCCCTCCTTTTACATATACCTCCCATTCATCAGTCTTATTAACTTTTCTTTTAGCATCAATTGCTATCACGATACATTGATTGCCAAATTCTCTAGAACTTTTAGAAATTAAATCTGGATTTCTAACAGCAGAAGAATTCAAACTCACTTTGTCAGCTCCAGCTCTTAAAAGATCATTAATTGAAGAAACAGAATCTATTCCTCCACCTACTGTAAATGGGATTTTTACTGATTTTGCGGTCCTAGAGACAAGGTCAACTAATGTATTTCTATTTTCTACACTAGCTCTAATATCTAAAAATACTAATTCATCTGCGCCCTCATCAGAATACCTACAAGCTAATTCAACAGGATCACCTGAGTCTCTCAAGTTAACAAAATTTACACCTTTAACCACTCTGCCATGGGCAACATCTAAACAAGGAATTAAACGAAGAGCTACCATTTTAGTAAAAATTGTCCAAATGCTGTTAATCTTGCATAATAGCTTCCATTTTACCTCTTATGGCTGAAACAAAATTATTACCCAAAATCGGTAGTAAAATCAAAATTAACATTAACAAAGTAAAAGATAGACTACCAGCTAAATTAATCGATCAAATATCCTCGAATCCTAAAGCTGTAATAACAGGCTATAAAATGACAGACGGTAGAAGTATTGGAATTACCGCAAAATTTCAAAATGGTGAGCAAAATTGGTTTTTCCCAGAAGAAATTGAGAAAGGTTAAAGAGTAAAGTGAATGATCCAAAACAACTATTAGGAATTAAGGGTGCCTCTGAGACATCAAGTATATGGAAACTCCGTATACAGTTAATGAAACCCATAACGTGGATCCCTTTGATATGGGGAGTTATTTGTGGAGCAGCTGCAAGTGGAAATTTTGAATGGACATTTAGTAATGTTCTGGCTTCATTAGCATGTATGTTGATGAGTGGACCACTTCTGGCAGGTTATACCCAAACCATAAATGATTTTTTTGATAAAGAAATTGATGCAATTAATGAACCAAATAGACCAATTCCTTCTGGGAAAATTTCAATTAAAGATGTAAAAATACAAATCTGGGTATTACTTATAGCGGGTTTAATAGTTGCTTTTCTATTAGATTTATATGCTAAGCACATTTTTCCCTCCGTCTTACTTTTGGCATTAGGAGGTTCCTTTGTTAGTTATATATATTCTGCTCCACCACTCAAATTAAAACAGAATGGTTGGCTTGGGAATTATGCATTAGGAGCATCTTATATCGCTTTGCCTTGGTGGGCAGGACAAGCCTTGTTTGGGAAATTAACTATTCTGACGGCAATACTAACACTTGCTTATAGCCTCTCAGGACTTGGAATTGCTGTTATTAATGATTTCAAAAGTGTTGAAGGAGACTCAAAGCTAGGCTTAAATTCTCTACCAGTAGTATTTGGAATAAAAAATGCAAGTAGAATAAGTGCAGGACTGATTGATATTTTTCAATTAGCAATGGTTTTAGTTTTAGTCATTATTGGTCAACATTTAGCGTCTGTAATTTTGGTTTTATTGGTAATTCCACAAATTACATTTCAAGATATGTGGTTACTAAGAGATCCTCTAAAATTTGATGTCAAATATCAAGCAAGTGCCCAACCGTTCCTTATAACCGGAATGTTAGTTACAGCTTTAGCGATAGGACATAGTTTTTTAGTTGCTTAAGGTGCAAAAGATTAAATTTAAATCTTTTGTTTTAATAATTCCAATATTAATTTTTTCTGGAATATCTTTTTATTTTTTTAGTCTAATATTTAGTGCGTTAAATTTAGACGTATCTAAAAATAAAAAGTCTCGGGAAACCAAATATTCTTATGTGATTTCATCTTCTGACAATAAGATCCTGAGCAAATTAAGCCACAAATTTGAAATAGAAAATAGTCAAAATCAAATTCCCCCTATTTTAAAAAATGCTTTTATTTCATCTGAGGATAAAAGATTTTATAAACACAATGGAATAGATTTAAAAAGTATTTCACGTGCAATTTTTCAAAATATCAGAAGTGGTTATGTTAAGGAGGGAGGAAGTACGATTACGCAACAAGTTGCCAGAATACTTTTTCTTAATAATGACTTAAATATTCAAAGAAAAATCAAAGAAGTATTTTTATCACTAATACTTGAATTTCGATATAACAAGAGTCAAATTTTAAAATTATATTTAAATAATATTTATCTAGGATCAGGAGCGTACGGGGTTAACGAAGCTTCTCAAGTTTATTTTGGAAAACTTATAGAGGAATTAACCTTATCAGAGATTGCACTTCTTGCGGGATTGGCTCCAGCTCCATCAATTTATTCACCTTATCAAAATGTAGAACTAGCTATTAAAAATAGAAATAAAGTTATTGAATCAATGTATCTTGATGGATATATTTCCCTAGCAAATAAGAATAAGGCTATTAAAGAAAGAATAAACTTAAATTATCAAACAGCTGATAATTTTTTAGATGATAAATTACTAATAAACTTTATTCTTGAGGAAACAGATAAAAGAATTGAAAATAAAAATGATTATAAGTTTTTAAGAATTAAATCTACTATCAACAAAGATTGGCAAGAAAAAGCACAAAGTATATCAAGATATGCTGGGCCTAAAGAACTTGAGTTTGCTCTGTTATCAATCGAATCAAATACAGGGAAAATAAGGACAATGGTAACTAGCAAAAATCCAACAATTAATGAATATAATAGAGTAATTTCATCTATAAGACCTTTAGGTTCTACTTTTAAAATAATTCCTTATGCTGCTGCATTAATAGAAGGGAAAAAATTAAGCGATAAGTTTGAAGACTTACCAATCTGCTGGGAAAGTTATTGCCCAAAAAATTTTTCAGAAGACTATAGAGGTTCAATATCTTTGATTGAATCATTTAAAAGTTCATCAAATATCGTTCCAATATCAATAACAAAAAAGTTCGGTTTAAAAAATATTATTAATTTAGCAAATTCATTTGGATTAGGTTATAAGCAAGAGTTTGAGGAATTCCCATCATTAGCTATTGGCGCCTACGGAGATAATCTTTTAAACATCACAAATGCATATTCTGCAATAAACAATAATGGAAAGATTCAAAGCCCTGAAATCATAGAAAAGATAGAGTCATTTAAAAAACAACCTATTTGGGAAAACAAATCTATTTCCAAGAAAATATTAGATATAAAAATAAACAAGAAACTAAATAAACTTCTTGAAAAATCTGTAAAAGAAGGAACTTCTAAAGCAGCTTCTATAAAAGGTAAGAAAATTTATGGAAAAACAGGAACATCAGATGGAAATAAAGATCTCTGGTTTATTGGTTCCATTGATAACCTTACAACAGGGATATGGATAGGTTATGACGATAATAAGGAATCTGAATTATCTAGTGGAAATGCGGCTTATTTATGGAAGAAGTTCATATCTGAAATTTATAAAATTCCAATTAAAAAATAAATTATATTTTTAAGATTTATAAGAAATTATTGCAGAATAAAATCCATCACCAGGATAATCCAAGCTAGGTAAAATTTGCTTTTGGCTAACCAATTTTAAAGTATTATTTTTTCCAATAAATCGTTCAATTAATCGATTATTTTCATCGGGACAAATAGTACAAGTTGAGTAAACTAAAGTGCCATCTTTTTTCAAAAGAGGAAAAATACTCTCCAAAAGTTTTTCCTGTAATAAAGTTAAAGATTTTATTTTTTCTTTACTTAAGGACCATCTAGAATCTGGATTCCTGGAAAGAGTTCCAAGGCCTGAACATGGAGCATCTAGTAAAATCTTATCAAAATAAGATATGAACTTAGGATTTAATTCAATCAAACTCGTAGCATCAGCCTTAAGGGTACTAACAGATTTCAAATTTAATCTTTCTAAATTTGATTGCAGTATTTTCAATCTTTTTGCTGATCTATCTACGGCAGTGATTTCAGCACTATCATTTGTTAATTCTGCAAGGTGGGTAGACTTGCTTCCTGGAGCTGCACAAGCATCTAAAATCTTTTCACCTTCTTTTGGATTTAAGAGAGGTGCTATCCATTGAGAAGATCTATCTTGAATTGTCCAAAGTCCATCACTATATCCTGGTAAATTTTTTATTGATCTTGGATTAGATTTTAAAGTAATTCCATTATGTAAATCTTTAATAATTTCAGCATCAATTTTATTTTCATGAAGTACTTTCAAATATTTATTTAAATTAGTTTTTAATTGGTTAATTCTCAAATCAATTGATGGTTTTTTATTAAATGCCTTAATGATTTTTTCACCATCGCTATCGCCGACCCATTTATAAAGATCCTTCACAAGCCATAATGGAAATGATTCAAGATATGAAATTCTTTCTTTTCTATCAGAAGATAATTCCGGAAAAATTTTTTGTTCTAATTTTCTTGATGCATTTCTCAATATCGCATTTACAGTTCCCGCTAAACCATTTAAATCTGTTTTTTTAGCTACTTCTACAGTGGTAGAAATAGCAGCAGGAAATGGAATTTTATCCATTTTCAATAGTTGGTATAAACCAATATGCAGAAGCCATCTTAACTTTGGAGGCTGCTTTTTATGAGTAATTTTTGATGTATGGTCCGTCCAAAGGTCAAGAAATTTTCTATACCTTATGCATCCAAAAGATAATTCCGTAATAAAAGCTATATCAAGAGGATTAAATTGATAATTTTTTAAAACCTTTTCAAGAGCATGATCAGAAAAATCGCCAGAACTAACTTTTAACAAAATTTCCCAAGCTGCCTTTCTTTGTAAATATCCTATGCTCAAAATATAATTTATTTTTAAATATAACTTTAATATACAAAAAATTTAAAAATTTAAACTACTTTTTCAATTACAGAATTAAACCAAATAAAACCTAAGATAGAAATAAGTGAAAGATTAAATCCTAAAAAAAGAAAGATATTTAAAGAATGGATTCTTTCCCGAATAAATATTTTTTTCTCTTCTTGATACTTCATTAGTAAAATAAAAAATTAATCAGGATTTTATACGGCAACCAATATTAATGGAACCTGCATCAAGCATTCTGCCTAATTTAATCGCTATGGATTCTTCCAACCTTGTAAAATTAGATTGATGGGTAGTTATCCAATCTAATTCAGAAAAAGTGATAATTCCCGTCGAATTACTTTTTAAAAAAAGTGTTCCAATTTCCATTGGATAAATCTAATTTTTTCTAAGTTAACATCCGTACTTAATATTTCGTCATAACATAATATTCTTTTAATTTTTCATAGACAACTGTAGATTATTACTCTTAATTTATTGAATATCTCTTAAAAATTTATCGGCCGTTTTTAAATGATTATTTAATTTTTCCTCAGACATTTTATCGAGATTTCTCGTTAACATTGCCAGACGATATTGCTTTCTAAAAAAGCTTTCATTATCTTTAATAAATTTCCAAAATAAGCCATCCCATATTTCACACCATGGGCCACTTTTAAAATTAGACATTTTTTTTACATAATTAGAACTTGATATATATGGCTTTGTTGAAAAGATACCTCCATCACTAAACTGACTCATTCCGTAAACATTTGGGACCATAACCCAATCATAGGAATCAATAAACATTTCCATAAACCATTTATAAACTTGGTTGGGGTGAATTCTACATAGAAGCATAAAGTTGCCAATAATCATTAGCCGCTCAATATGATGACAATAACCAAATTTAATAATATTTTTTATAACAACGTCTACTGGTTCAATTCCTGTATTTCCTTGATAAAAAGATTTTGGAATTGGCTTATCTTCAAAATTCCAAAAATTACTATTTCGCATTTTTGTTCCATACTTCTTATAAACAAGACAAATAAATTCTCTCCATCCAATAATTTGACGAATAAAACCCTCTAAAGAGTTAATTGGAATATTATAGTTTTTTGCATAAAGTAATGCTTTATTTACTACTTCATCTGGCGTTAATAATCCACTGTTTAAAAGAGGAGAAAGTAAACTATGCCATAAAAAAGAATTTTCTTTAGAAATAGCATCTTCATAATCTCCAAATAAGAAAAATCTATGTTTAAAAAAATCATTTAACCATTCATCTGCTTCATCAAAATTAGTTGGATATAAAAAGTTATTACTTTCTCCAATAAAATCAATATCTAAATTGTCCAATGACTTTTCGGCATGAATTACAAATTTATTTTTTAGTAATTTAGGTGTATCAGGTATGCTTATTTTTTTAGGTAATTTTTTTCTATTCATCTCATCGAAACTCCACTTACCACCTTCAGGTGTACCATCCGAATTAACTAATATCTTCTGGCTTTTTCTTTGATTTTCATAAAATCTCCCCATAAGAGGTTTTTTTGTATTTAATTCAAATAACTCTTTTAACTCTCCACTGCTCATAAACATCGGAGAAGGCAAAATATTTAAAGCTAAATTATTGCTTTCAACAAAATTTTTAATCCTCTTCATTATTAAAAAATCATGAGGGTCAATGAGATTTATTTTCTGATATTTATCTTTAATAAATTCAGATAAGTATTCAACTGTAGAAATATTATTCTTATTTTCGATATATAAAACTTTAAAGCCAGATATTTCTAAATATTTTTTATAAGCGAACATAGATGCTCTATGGAAAACTAACTTGTTTTTATGGTTAATTAATTTATAAAATTTATCATTTCCAAAAAATAATGAGTCTTCCAATATTAAAATTTCACAATTTATTTTTAAGATTGGGCTTTCTCTAAAAAGTTGATTCGGGAAAATAATTGATACTTGTTTCATCTTTCCGACTTCCTGTTACTGCATCTTTTTGAACAGTAAATAACATCATCCCAACAGTTTTTCCATTTTTTACGCCACTCAAACGGCCTATTGCAAACAGGACAAGTTTTAGTAGAAAGATTTTTCAAAATTTATAATTTTCTTTTATGAGTAGATTTAAATCTAGTTGAATCTTTAAGAGCCATATGTTTTGTATTTCTTCCCGAAACTCTCTTTCTCCAGACTTTGAAAGATTTGGGTTTAAGATTTTGACGCATAATTTTTATCGCATCTTCCTCTTTTAAACCAAATTGATACTCGATAGCTTCAAAGGGTGTTCTATCTTCCCAACACATTTCTATTATTCTGTCTATATCGATACTTTCCATATTTATTGTTCGCATTGTGAGGTGCAAAGTTTTTCAATATCGGATCTACCTGTAATTTGAAGTCTATATTTTGCCCAATATCTGTAAACCAATCTCAATAATGGAGATAAAAACTTAATCTTCAAGGGATAATAAACCCAACCTAAACCAACTAATTCATAAGAATATGCAAGTACATCTAGTCCCCTAATAATTTCACCATTTTCAATAATGCCATGCAGGTTTGACATAGCTTCTGAATATGAGATGTCATTAAAAAGACTTGGATCATAATCCTTACTATTAATATCTATAAATGAAATTTGATTTAAGGTATCTCTTTTTTTAAGAAAATTTGTTTCTCTCAAGCAAAGTGGGCAACCACCATCGAATAGAAAGGTTAATTTATTTTTCATATTTTTATTCAAATATAGAAATTAAATAACTTTTTTGTGGGATAAAAAAAATTTTTTACTACACAAGCTTTATAAATCCTTAATAATTATCAGTTCAAATCACGTGAAATTATATTATCTTATGAATTAATAAGCCATTGATTAAGGGATACGTCAATGGTTTAAAACTATTTATTTTTAATCATCTAAGAGATGAACTCCTTCCCCCACATCTGAAGCAAATTTACAATATTTTTCAAAAACAATACCCACTCCTCTCATTTTTTCTCCTAATTCATCGTTAAATTTATTCCATTCTTCAGTTTCTCGCTCAGGTAAATTCCATCCTTGTTTTTCTACCATGCTCGTAATTACAGTATAATCCCATTCGATGTATGCCATTAAGCTAATTAAAAACTTCCAAATATTATAAACCAAGAGATTTCATAATTAAAAAATTGTTTTTTCCAAATAGTATTTCAAATTTTGGAATCATTTAGACCAAAGATTTGTTGATCTAGCGTTAACACCCCATAATTTTTCCAATCTCTGATCTCTCCCACATGAGAATCTATAGAACTTATATTTCAATTCATTTCTCTCTGCAAAATCCTGATGATATTCTTCAGCCAACCAAAATTGACCTTTTGATTTTAGTTCTACAGATATTTTTTCTAATGGCACACTCAATTCATTAGAGGCAGAAAAAATTGCATTTTTTGCATCACTTTCCTCAGTTGGATCTTTGAAAAAAATAACTGGCTTATAAGAATCTCCACGATCACAAAATTGACCCTTGCCATCCAGAGGATCAATATTTCTGAAATAGAGCCTTAGTATCTCGGGTAAAGTTACCAATTTGGAATCATAGTTCACCAAAACCACTTCCTGATGTCCTTCATGATTTTCGTATGTAGGATTTTGTAAATCTCCACCTGAATAGCCACTTTGTACAAAATTAATCCCTTTTAATGACTCTAAATCATGCTCTAAACACCAAAAACAACCTCCTCCAAGAATCAATTCCTCTGCAAAAACGTTTACAGGGTTAATAAATATTGAAAGGGCAATTATTAGAGGTAAGAAATATTTCATTTTTTTATTATAAAGTTCAAATAATAGAATTAATAATCTCTTTAGCAGCTCTCTGGACTACGCCCTCTTCTCCTAATTCTTTTTTTAAAAAAGCATAACCTTTTTTAATTTTTATTTTTTCTGACTTCCCCTCAAGAATCCTACAAGATTTATAGAAGATTTTCTTTTCATCAAACTCCTTTTGTACAAACTCAGGGACAATCAATTTATTAACTAACAAATTTACAGGGGAAATAAATTTTACTTTGAAATTGAGAATTTTTTTAGCAATAAAAGCAGTTATCCTACTTACTCTATAACCAACAATCTGCGGGATTCCATATAAAGCTAATTCCATATTAACTGTCCCAGATTTACAAAGCGCAATTTTAGTGAGGGAATAAATATAAGGCTTTAATTTTGCACTATCTTTTTGAGAAATCACAAGCCCATTAACTTGATATTTTCTAAAGGCTTTTTTGAATATTTCATCAAAAGCATCCCGACAGGAGGGAATATAGACAACCAAACTTGGATATTTTTGTTGTAATTTTTTAGCCGATTTCATAAAAGTAGGTAATAAATATCGCAATTCTTGAGGTCTTGATGCGGGCATTAAAAGTATGATGTTTTGATCAGGGCGAAGGTTTAAAATGGTTCTGGAATCTTTCTTTAGAGGAAGTTTTTTTGTTAAATCAATCATTGGATGTCCAACCCAAAAAACATTTCCGCCCCTTTTTTTGTAAAACGCTGCTTCTTTCTTGAAAATTGCGAAAATCTTATCAGAAAACTTTATTAGATTTGTTGTGGTGTTATTGCCAACCCGCCAAGCCCACTCTTGAGGAGCAATATAGTAAAAAATTGGAATTTTAGTCTTGGCTCTTTTTAATTTAGTACCAATTTTTATATTGGGTCCCATATAGTCAATCAAAATTAGGCAATCAGGAGGATATTTTTTTAGTAATTTGTAGAACCTTTTTTGAATTCTTATTGTTGGAATAATAAGAGGTAAAGCTTCCCAAATTCCTATTGCACTAATTGATGTAGTATCTTGAAGAATTTTTACACCTTCTTTCTTCATCCTTTCCCCGCCTAATCCGCAAATTTCTAAATCTATAGATTTTTTTTTAGCTTCATCTAATAATGCTTTTGATAACAAACTTCCGTGCAAATCTCCAGAGACTTCACCCGTACTGATAAATATCTTTTTATTCATTAATTTAAGAAAGGCATGGGGCCGCGTCTTTCTTTCGATATTGAATCTTTTAAGAAATCACATAATTTTGTTGAAGAAAGATCTAATTTACCTTTTAATGCCGTGTCCAATGCATCAGACATTACATCGCTGGACTTAAAAAGTAAATTCCACGTATTCTGCAAAAGTTTCAAATCAAACTCCTTATTTTCCATCAATCCACTTCTTTTAATTCCAATCCTATTTAAACCTCTCAATCTTCCCGGATGTCCTTCGGCTAGGCAAAAAGGTGGGACATCTCTATCTACTCTTGTCATTCCTCCTATCATTGCTAAATATCCAATATGTACAAATTGATGGATACCCAAACAACCCCCAATAATAGCTTTATCTTCAACCTTTACATGACCTGCAACTTGAACACTATTTGATAAAACTATCCTATTTCCAAGCTCGCAATTATGGCCTATGTGAGTGTATGCCATTAACAAATTATTACTACCAATAATAGTTTTTTCTCCTTCATTAGTTGCCTTATTAATAGTTACGCACTCTCTAAAGGTATTATTATCTCCAATAATTACCTCAGTTGAAGCCCCTTTATATTTAAGATCTTGAGGATCCAGACCTATAAAAACGTTTGGGAAGATTTTATTGTTAGCACCAATTTGAGTTCTTCCCGTAATGACAGCATTCGGGCCTATTTCAGTTCCTTTCCCGATAGTCACATCAGGACCGACAATAGCTCCTTGAGAGACAATAACCCCATCATGTAACTCGGCACTTGGATCAACATAAGCACTTGGATGGACTTTTACACCACTAAAGCTTGTATTTAATTCAGTATTTTTACGATCCATAATATCCTTAATCAACTAATGAAAACATTAATTCTCCAGAACAAACCAACTTCCCATCAACATGAGCCTCACCTTTAACCTTCCCAAATCTTTGTCTTTTAATAGATAATAACTCACAAGAAATTATCAATTGATCTCCAGGCACCACTGGTTTTCTGAATTTAACATTATTGATTCCAGCGAAGACGAAAAGTCCTTTAGGAAGATTGGGCATTTGCGTTACAATTATTCCCCCAACTTGGGCCATTGATTCCACAATAAGAACTCCCGGCATTAAGGGTCTCTCAGGAAAGTGTCCCTGAAATTGAGGCTCATTTATAGTTACATTTTTTACTGCAACAGCTCTCTCCCCAGGAATATTCTCTATAACTTTGTCCACAAGAGCAAAAGGATATCTGTGAGGTAATAAACCTAGTATGTGCTCAGAGGAAAGTTGATTATTTTCACTGGATAATTTCTTTTCCAAAACAATTAAAGATAAAGTTAATTTTTTAGCGATGAGGCCAATAAAGCATTTAAAGAATGTGATCCTTTATAAACTAAAATTTGAGCCTTAGGTAACCCTACCAAAGCCAAGTCCCCAATTAGGTCTAAAATTTTATGTCTTATAGGTTCATTATCAAATCTTAATGGTGGATTGACCCATTTATCACCATCACAAACAAGGGCATTTTCCAAACTTCCGCCTTTTATTAATCCAAGTTCACTTAACTCTTGAAATTGATCTTTAAAACCAAATGTTCTGGCAGGCGCAATCATTTCAACAAAACTTTTTGGATTTAAATCAATTACAAAAGTTTGATTTCCAATTGCTCTATAGGCAAAACTTATGGTGGATATAATTGTAGTTTTTTCAGAAGGAGTTGCTGCTATAACTGAGCCTTCTTTATTAAAAATTATTGATTTATTAATCTCTCGAAAAAAATTATCTGGTCTAGGTGCCTTTTTTATCCCCACTTCTTCAAAATCTCTAACCCACTGAATTGCCGATCCATCTAAAAGAGGAATCTCTTTACCATCAACCTCAATATGTATATAACTCAACCCGCACCCTGCCATTGAAGATAATAAATGTTCGATAGTATACAAATTTCTCCCCCCTAATTTAACCGCCGTACAAAGCATCGTGCTTCCAATTAAATCTTGAGTCAACTTAAAAATCTCGTTAGGTTTATCCCTAAAAGAGACATAATATCCTTCTTTCTCATATGGAGAAATTGTAACTCTTGTTTTTTCTCCACTATGAAGGCCTATACCTTCTCTGGAAAAAACACCAGCTAAGGTATAGCAAGAATCATAATTGGTAGGCCAAGAAAACACTTAAAACTTCCATCCAACTCCAAGAGTATATCTCCAATCACCACTTAGGTCTTTACTGGCAACATCTAATCTTAAAGGGCCAATTGGTGTTTTCACTCCAACTCCACCACCTATTGAATATCCTGAACCTGATTTCTGCAATAGTTTACCTGGTTTCCCAGGAACATCATTTTGAGTTCCTAAATCACTTCCTGCGTCAACGAATAAAGCTCCTGATAACATTTTCCAAACAGGGAATCTATATTCTATTGTCCCCTCAACAAAACTTTTACTAACAGCTAATTCACAAGATCCCCAACCTCTTACAGATGATGTTCCTCCCAGACAAAATGCTTCGTATGGAGGCAATTCTCCAAGAATAGTTCCTGCATTAAATTTAAAGCCAATAGTTTGAGGACAGTCTTCACTATCAGCATTACTAGAACGACATGCTTTTGTTAAATTAATTAATTTCGTTGGTATAAAAAATGAATATGAGGCTTTCATCCTATTAAAAGTTGGAGAGTTTTCCCCCATTGAAACAAACTGTTCGGAAGCAAAGCTAAATTTATTACCTTCAGTTGGATTAGTGGAATTATTCAAATTATTTCTAGATGTACTGGCAATAAAACTTACTAATGTATTTTCAGCGGGGCATGAGCCATCATTTGGAGTAAATCCGATACAGATAATATCACTAATATTGCCTGTTGTTGGTGTTTGATCACCATAAGGTTTTTCATTACCATCACCATCAATCATCTTTACTTTTTTAAAATTCATTCCTGCTAGAACTCTCCATTTAGCTATCTTAAATGGATCTCCACCATTTAAAGGTCTTGAGAAAGAAAATCCACCTCCAGTATTTTCCAAAACTATTGATGAAAAAGTATCAGAGGTTGAAGTTGTTGTATCATCCACGGCATATATTCTTCCTTCATTTTCACTTTTAAATTCCTGAGGATAATCTCTACTAAGAAAAATATTTGTTCTAAAAGAAGTTTTATGTTTATCTCCTTTAATCCATGGATCTGATAGAGAAAAATTATAGGTTGTTGAATATTCTCCAAAATTCAGATTGAGATTGGTTGACCATGCCCTACCTAATGCATTTGTCTCCTGCAGACCAAGTGTCGCAAAGATACCCGAACCATTGCTATAACCTAAACCACCAGTTAATGATCCTGTTCTTTGCTCGCTCAAATCTAAGAAGATTATTACTTTGCCAGGATTTGAATCGTCAGGGCCAAGAGAGACCTTTACATCATCAAATAATGATGTGGCATAAAGTCGCCTAATATCAGCTTCTAAGATTTTTCTATTAAATATGGTATCTGGTTGTGTTTTTAACTCTCTTTTTATAACCCATTCTTTTGTTTTCCCCTTTCTAGGTTTCCCATCAATAAAAGATTCACCATCAGACCCTGGGAATCTTAACTTAATATCGGATATGATGCCTTCAGAAACAATTAATGTTACTTTTCCTTTTTCAGAAATTCTATCAGGGCTTTTTATTCTAGCTAAAGAATAACCCTCACTTTCATATCTTTGCTTTAAAATTTCAATTTTATTTTGAAATTCATTTAAATTAAGAGTTGTCCCATAATAATTTTTAAAAATATTATCTACATATTCATTAGATATTAAAGAGTTCGTTGGTTTAAGTTCAACCTTCTTCAAAATTGGATTAGGAACAACTTTTACAATAAGTTTTACTCCTAATGGCCCATCTTGAGAATTAATTTTAACTCCCGAAAACCAACCACTAGCATATATTGATTTAAGATCTTTTTCTAAAATTTGATTATCAACCAAACTGCCTGGCTTTATACTCATAGAATCATATGCAGCCAATTCAAGTTTTCTTCCCTCAGGATGATTTTCCCAACCCTCTATAATAATTTCTGAAATCAGAACACTTTCTTGATTAGTATTCTTGTTGTCTTCTGCAATAAAAAGGTTTTTATCTGACTTGAGATCTAAAACTTGAAATAAACCATTATCAATATTTTTGATTTCTGAATTTGTGATTGATAGATCAATATCATTTGGCAAGTACTTAGCGGCTAATTCTAAGTTAGTTGATATCAAAATCAACGGAGAACAAACAATATTTGTGAAACCCTTTTTAAATTTCAAAAAATGTTTTTGCATTATATCGTTTGATTAAAGTCCATAAAAGATTATTAATTAAATTGAGTTAAATGAAATTGTTTATTCTTCGGTGAATTTCACTATAAGCCTCAATAAGACCACCCAAATCATTTCTAAATCTATCCTTGTCAAGACTAACAATTATATCATTTTTCTGATTAAGATCCCACAATCTACAATTATCCGGACTTATTTCATCAGCGAGTAATATATTTTTTTTAAAATCATAACCAAATTCCAACTTGAAATCTACAAGTTTTAGGTGAATATTTTGAAAAAATTTTTTCAGAATCTCATTTATTTTTAAGGTTAAATCTAAGATTAAATTTAGATTTTCAGAGCTTATAATATTCATCAATTCAATTCTATCTTTTGTGATTAGCGGATCATTAAGTGCATCATCTTTAAGATAAATATCAATTAAGGGTTTTGCTAAAAGAGTTCCAGGCTTAAAGGTCGTTTGTTTACATAAGGAACCATAAGCATAATTTCTCAGGACAATTTCTAAGGGAATTACTTTTATTTTTTTTGCAATCATTGTATTTTGATTTTTTAGTTCAAGAAAATGAGTTGGAATATTATTCTTCATAAGAAGTTCGAAAATTCTTGCACTTATAAGACAGTTAAGTTTGCCCTTCCCCTCAAATTTTGCTTTTTTCAATGCATTAAAAGCTGTAGCATCATCTTTAAATTCAATTATTACTTTATCTAAATCATCATGAGTAAATACCTTTTTAGCTTTGCCTTCATAAATCAATTCGTATTTATTATTCATTAAATTAATACTCCATTTGATTACTAAAAGTAAGATTTGTAATTAACATATTTATTAGAGATCAACTTTCAAAATAGTTTATTTCATTTTAACTGATTATTCATCGAAACCTCATAACCTTCAAAAACTAATTTATGAGTATTAATTCAACAAGTTCTGAGAAATTTAATAGATTAGAAAATATTTTAATAATTGGTAATGGCGGAAGAGAAAATTCTTTAGCTTGGGCTATTCAAAAGAATGAATTAGTTAAAAAAGTTTATTTAATCCCTGGCAATGCAGGATCAGAAAGATTGAATAAATGTGAAAGAATAAAAATTGATATAAAGAACACAAAAGATTTGGTAGAAAAACTTAATTTTCTAAAAATAGATTTAATAGTGATAGGACCAGAAGTTCCTTTAGCAAATGGATTAGCAGATGTTCTTCGCAAAAACAACTTTAAAGTTTTTGGCCCAGGCAAAGATGGTGCAAAATTGGAATACAGCAAATCTTGGGCAAAGAAATTTATGCAAGAGGCAAATATTCCGACTGCTAAATTTTGGAAAGTCAATTCTCTAGAAGAAGCCAAAGAAATCATCGATTCTTCCTCAATTCCACTAGTAGTAAAAGCGGACGGTTTAGCTTCAGGTAAAGGTGTTTTTATTCCTGATTCTAAAGATGAATGCTTTAAAGCAGCAGAATCAATCTTCAATGGGAAGTTTGGTGACTCTGGTAATGTGTTAGTTTTAGAAGAAAAAATTGAGGGGCCAGAAGTTTCAGTTTTTGCCCTATGTGATGGAGAGAAATACATACTACTTCCGACCGCACAAGATCACAAACGTCTAAATGAGGAAGATAAAGGTCCAAATACAGGAGGGATGGGAGCTTATTCTCCTGCTCCACTCTTAACGGAAGATTCCCTCGATATAATCACCAAAGAGATTATTGAACCCACAATAAACGAACTAAATAAAAAAAATATTGATTATCGAGGAGTAATTTATTTTGGATTAATGATCACAAAAACAGGAGCCAAAGTTATAGAATATAATTGCAGATTTGGAGATCCAGAATGCCAAACAATAATGCCTTTGATGGATAAAGATTTTGTATTTCTTTTGGAAAAATGCGCAATGGGAAAATTAACTGGTTACGAAAAAATTGATACTAATGATAAGGTTAGTGGCTGTGTAATAGCAACCTCAAAAGGTTATCCGCAAGCATATAAAACAGGCTTTCCTATCAAAATAGGGAGGATCGAATCAAATGATTGTCAAATTTTCGACTCAGGTACGAGTTTTAATGAAAAAGGGGAATTACTAACTGCTGGAGGAAGAGTTTTAAGTATTGTTTGCCAAGAAAAAAATTTTGATATGGTTTTTGAAAAAGCATATAAAAATTTAAAAGAAATAAATTTTGAGGGAATTTACTATAGAAATGATATAGGTCACCAAGTTAGAAAAAAATCTTCAAAGGAGATTTAAGCCTGTGAATGATCCTTATAAACGTGAAAGTGAAGAATATAATATTATCGAAAATGACGATATTAATCATAACTATTGGACCAATAGGCTTATTTCATGGTGGAGTGGATTCAGTTTAAGAACAAAATTATTAGCAATAGCTACTCTAGTCGTAAGTCTCTTGATGACAGGAATAACATTTTTTGCATTAAACAGTATTCAAAGAGATGCCGGTATGAATGACACAAGATATGCTCGAGATCTTGGATTATTGTTATCTGGAAACGTAACAGAATTAGTTGCTAATAACCAAAAAAAAGAAATTTCAAACGTAGCAGAAAAGTTTTGGAGATCAAGTCGAAATCTACGTTATATATTTTTTACTGATGCTGAAGATATAGTTCAACTTGGCATACCGATCAGTGCCACCCCAACAAGTTCAGATAGTCAGTTTCAGCTAACTAGAAGATTAAAACTACCATCAGAACTAAAGAAAAGACCTCAATTCCCTTTAGTAAGGCAGCATGCTACTCCTCAGGGGCAAGTAACAGATGTATTTGTACCCATGTTATGGAAAGGGAAATATCTTGGAACTTTAGCTTTAGGAGTTACACCTAATAAAAAAGCATTAACGAGTGCTGCGCTTACAAGAGAAGTGACAATAGCTGTATTTATCTCTATTTGGGTTTTGGTAATACTTGGAGCTGTATTTAATGCACTGACAATAACTAGGCCTGTTAGGGAGTTAGTAAGAGGTGTCAGGGAAATTTCAAAAGGAAATTTCAAATCCAGAATTTCCTTACCAATGACAGGAGATCTTGGAGAACTTCTAAATGGATTCAACAGAATGGCTACCCAATTAGAAAATTATGACGAGGCTAACATTGAGGAACTTAAAGCGGCACAAATAAAGCAGCAATCCCTAATAGCTACTATGGCTGATGGAGCAATATTATTAGACTCAAAAGGCAAAATTGTACTTGCCAATCCAACAGCAAAAAGATTATTTCGTTGGGAAGGAAGATTCTTAGAAGGTAAACTTTTTTTAAATGAAATTCCCGAAATTTTATCTAACGACTTACATACAAATATAGAATCGATCTTACAAAGGGAAAAGGAAAAGGATGATTTAAGGTTCAGCTTAGGAGAACCGGCTAGAACTTTAAGAATTGTCTTGCAATCAGTTTTAGATACAAATAAAGTTGAATTAAAAGGTATTGCCGTAACTATTCAAGATTTAACAAGAGAAGTTGAACTTAACGCTGCACAAAATAGATTTATTAGTAATGTTTCGCACGAGTTAAGGACTCCACTTTTTAATATCAAAAGCTATGTAGAGACTCTACATGATTTAAAAGATCAATTGTCTGATGAAGAACAAATTGAATTTTTAGGTATTGCAAATTCAGAGACTGATAGGTTAACAAGACTTGTAAATGATGTATTAGATTTATCAAGGTTAGAGTCTGGGAAAATAATTCAACTGGAGGAAATGGACATAAAACCAGCAATAGAACAGACCCTTAGAAATTATAGGCTTAATGCTATAGAAAAAAATGTTTCATTAGCTCATGATATTGAGGAGACTATCCCTTCAATTCTCGGAAATTTTGATTTACTTTTGCAAGTTTTTGATAATTTACTTGGTAATGGATTGAAATTTAGTCCAAAAAACAGCACATTAATTATAAGAGCTTATACTTGGCCAGATTCCTGTCCTGCTTTCCCTCCAATTAATAATAATTTTGAAGCACCTCAATGTGAATTGGTTTCACCCCTACCAAAAGTAAGAATTGAGATTGCTGATACAGGTTCAGGAATATCTCAAGCTGATCAAGAAAAGATATTTGATCGATTTTATAGAGTAGAAAACGCTGTTCATACTGAGCAAGGAACAGGTTTAGGTTTATCTATCGTACGTGGAATAGTTGAAAAACATGGTGGAGAAATTCGTATGGCTAGTGAATTAGGAGTAGGAACAACCTTCTGGTTTGATTTATCCTTAGCACAATCTGATAAAGATGAATTATTGACAAAATCTATTAATAATAAAGATGATATTTCACTCTCTGAGATTAGTGAACTTATCTAATTTTTATCTAATCCTTTAAAAACATTTTGAACATTTTGGTCAGGAACAACTCTATGAGGAGCACCACTAAATATTTGTTCAAAATTAGAAAAAGAATCTTTTATTTCTGGACCTTTATTTGTAATAATAAATTCTCTTATTCGTTTATCATGCCATGATCCACGCATTTTAAAAACATTTAAAGCTCTAGCCATCTCACCTTTTATTTCGACATATTGAAGCAATAATATCGTATCTGTAATAGTTGAAATGTGAGAATCGGTTATAGAATGACTTCCCATAAATTCTTCAGCTGTGTTAGTAAAAAATCCTGCAATCTCTTCTTGTTTTGTATAACCAGTAACTGCAATTACAAACTGTCTAAATGCATTCAAACTTACACCTCTGGCTAATGCAGATAGGGAATCAATTGCCATTCTTTTTGGTTTAAATTGATTAATTTGCGTTTTTATGATTTGCAAGTGATCTTCTAAACCTGTTGATTCAGGATATGCGCAAATAATTTTTAATAACCCATCACTTTCCATCTTTTCAAAATCTATCCCCCAACTAGTGGCATTTCTCAGTAATTGAGCCCTAGATTCCTCATATGCAAAAAGTATTGCTCTTTCATTGTTGTTATAAGCATCTTCAACAAATTTTGATACGAGCATTGTCTTGCCTGTCCCTGTAGCGCCCGTAGCGAGAATAATAGAATCCTGAAAATATCCACCACCACACATATCATCAAGATCTTTAACTCCAGAGCTAATCCTAATATTGGAGGATCTCTGTGTTAATCTCATTGCTCCAAGGGCAAACACACTTATACCATCAATTCCCATAGTGAACGGATATTCTCCTTTCATATGTACAGTGCCTCTTAACTTCAAAACTTCTAGAGTTCTTCTTCTTTTTTCAGACTCAAGAACATTTCTTAATAAGACAACATTATCAGATACAAATTCTTCTACTCCATATCTAGCAATTGGTCCGTAATCATCGACCCTTTCTGTAGTCATAACTGTTGTCACACCTATTTCCTTTAATCTTGCTATTAATCTGAAAATTTCTCTTCTAACAACGTAAATGGCGTCATACTGTTGAAATACGGCAGTTATGGAATCTATTGCAACTCTTTTTGCTTTATATTTTCTAATTGCATAACTAATTCTCTCAATAAGACCAGATAAATCAAAGTTCCCAGCAACATCCTGACCATCAGGATCAGGAGAGGCATCCAATATAAATAACTTATTTTGATCAATTAATTCTTGTAAATCCCAACCAAAACTTGCGGCATTTCTAATAATGTCTAAGGGTGACTCCTCAAAAGTTACAAAGATCCCGGGTTCATCAAAATTACAAATACCATGGTGTAAGTACTGAAGTGAGAAAACAGTTTTGCCAGTCCCTGAAGTACCACTAACGAGTGTACTTCTTGATACAGGTAATCCACCCCTACAAACATCATCGAATCCTTCTATCCCAGTAGGCAGTTTTTGCACCTGCATTTTATTTGACTTACTTAATTTCTTATCTTTCATTTTTTAACTGAGAATAATTTATAAAAAATAAACCTTTATTTACCTTTAATTATAAAAGTTTTTCCATGTGTTATTTATCTCCACTATATTCAGTTTCTGTTAATTCATCAAAAAGAAGATCTAAACCAATTAAAACTTTCTCTCTATCAGATAGGTCACCAATTATTTTTCTAACCGGTGGGGGTAATATTTTAGCTAAAGTTGGGGTAGCTAAAATCTTATCTTCCTCTGCAAGTTGTGGTTGCTTAAGTACATCAATAACCTTTAACGCATATACTCCTTTAAATTCATTTTCTAATATTTCTTTTAAGGTATTTAAGGCTCTCATTGAATTAGGAGTATTTCCAGCGACATAGAGTTTTAAAATATATGTTTTTCTTGCTGCCATTGTTATAGTTCCTAAAATTGATAAAAATTTAAAATAAACCTTGACTTATTACACTACAAAATAAGAAAATAAACAAACAATTATGATTGCTTATTTGGCTTAATCAAATTATAAATTTGAGCCTCATAGCGTCTTTAAGATATGACCAATTCTAAAAAATCATTAAACAATTCCTCTGAAATGAATGAATTGTATGCAATAGCTGAAACTTCAGGACAACAATTTTGGTTCGAAGTCAACAGATACTATGACATTGACAGGTTAAATGCAAAAGAGAAAGACAAGATAACACTAGAAAAAGTTTTACTTTTAAAGGACAAAGAATCGATCACTATTGGCAAACCTTATGTTAAGGATGCAAAAATTGAATTAGAAGTAGTCTCTCATAAAAGAGATAAGAAAATTCTTGTATACAAAATGCGTCCTAAGAAAAAGACAAGAAGAAAAATGGGACACAGACAAGAACTTACAAGAGTTATGGTAAAATCTATATCAATAGGTAAAGTCGCTCCAAAGTCTTCTTCAAAAAAGGAAACTGTTAAAAAGGAAACTAAACCAAAATCCGAAAAATCTAAAATTTAAACATTTCTAATGGCACATAAAAAAGGAACAGGTTCTACAAGAAACGGAAGAGATTCAAATTCCAAAAGACTAGGCGTAAAGGCATATGGTGGAGAAAGAGTAACTGCTGGATCAATTTTAATCCGCCAAAGAGGTACATCATTTTTACCAGGAATCAATGTTGGTAAAGGCAAAGATGACACACTTTTTGCTCTAAAAGAGGGAACTGTAAGTTTCGAAAGCATTAAAAGAAATTTAAGAAATAGAAAAAGAGTTAATATAGTTATCTAATTTTCTTGTAAGCTCTTGTGGTAATAAGAATAGGATGAAAAACTTCTAAAAACATTGATTGAAGTGTTTTAAAAAACTTCTCAACTACTTCAACATTGTCGATATGAAATGGATATTCATTTTTTTCTCCTTTATAGAAATACCAATTAAATAAAGCAATAGAATTAGAATCCATAAACTCATGGAAGATTTCAATTTGAGAAGCTGGATCAGCAAGATGTTCCAAAACATCGAGGCAAACTATCGTATCAAATTTTGGTATATGTGTATCTTTAATCGTCTTGCAAAAAGTAAGTTTTTTTTCGACTCCTAATTCCTTAGCCCTGAATTCAACAAAGTTTCTATTAGTTTTATTAATGTCTACAAAAAAAACATGCTCAACTTTTGAAGACATAGCATTAGCCAAAGCATGCGTCCCAATCCCTCCTCCAAAATCTAAAACTAAACCTCTAGAAAAACTCTGCTGAAGTTTTAGAGTATCAGCAATATAGTCCTTGCTTGCGATATGCCAAGCAGCTAAATCAGCTACATGTCGATCTCCAACAATCTCAGTATAAAAATCTGAAATATCATTTAAAGTATCTCCAGGATGAGAATTTGCTAAATTCATCTTTGCATTAGCAAGAAATCCATCTAAATTACATTCTTCAATAGATAAGTATTCCATTAAATGTGATTTCAAATTAAAAGCATTATCTACAAACTCTTTTAATATAAAACTATCGTTTTTCAATTTCTTAGTTTTCATTTTTCAATAAAAAAATAATAGGATGTTATTAAATCTTTCTCAAAGTATGCTTAATATTTAAGATGGAAGCTAAAGACGGATTCTTAGTAATTAATAAAGTTAAAGGCTGCACCTCACATGATTGTGTTAGACAAATAAGAAAGTTATTAAATACAAAAAAAGTCGGGCACACAGGAACTCTTGATCCAGAGGTTATAGGTACATTACCGATTGCAATAGGCAATGCAACAAGGTTTATTCAATATCTTCCTCAGGGGAAAACGTACATAGGACAAATTAAATTAGGTATAAGAACTAACACTGATGATATTCACGGAGAAATTATTAATCAAAAAAGTTGGCCTAAAATCAGTGATGAGAAATTAGATCAATATTTAAATAAATTTAGAGGAATAATTAAACAAATTCCTCCAAAAGTATCTAGTATTCATGTCAATGGTGAAAGAGCTTATAAAAAATCCTTTAAAAATGAAAATTTTGAATTGGCACCAAGAGAAGTAAAAATAGATGAACTAATCTTGATGAAATGGGACCAAATAAATGGAATCATAGACATAAAAATCAAATGTTCTGCAGGTACATATATAAGAGCAATTGCAAGAGACATAGGAGAAATTCTTAATTCCGAAGGTTGCCTCCTACAACTAAAAAGAATTTCAGCTTGTGGCTTTGATGAACAAAACTCTATAAAAATATCTGATATCGAAAAAGAGAAGGGGAGGGGAAACTCGAAAAATTTTATTATTCCAACAATTGCTGCTCTTAATCACATTACAACTTTTGTCTTAAGTAATGAAGAACAAATCAATTTTTGGCAAACAGGAAGAGTAATTAAAATTGATAATAATTACTTTCATGAAAGCAAATCTTTTGACTATAAAAAACCCATAAAAGTAATAGATAAAAAACAAACACTTCTTGGGATAGGTTTTTTAAATAAAGATCAATCTTATATAAATCCAAAATTAGTCCTAAATGCCAAATAACGTCTATAGGTAATCTTTTCTAAAAGGTTTAATTTGCACACCCCTATAAAAATACTTTAATATTCTGTCAGCTTTTTGTCCTCTAGACGCCAGATATTTAGCTCCCCATTGACTCATTCCTACTCCATGACCTGATCCCTGTCCAAAAACTATCAATTCTTTTTTTGTAGGAAATTTATTGTTAAATTTTTCCTCAAAAAATTTAAATCTCACAAAATTACTGTTGAGGCCTAATCTTTTTCTTAAAACCACCCCAGTCATTTGATCAGAACCATAATCCCCAATAAGTTTTACATTTTTCACTCTCCCCGTGCTAGTAATATCTAGAATCTCTATATTTCTTAACCCTCCAATATTGGGAAATAAATTTGCTAATTCATTACTCGAGAATTTTTTTTGCCATCTTAATTTTGGATTATTTTTATCAAAATCTTTAACACTTGATAAATATGGATATTTATTCTTCCATACATCTTGACTATTTTCTGTCATTCCTCCTGAACTGCTATGGAACAAAGCATTAATTAATTTATTTTTATACGTCAAAACCAATGATCTTGTACTTTTTACGGCTCTGATAGTTTTATAAGTTCTTGACTCCAAACCATTATAAACTTGATTTTTCTGGGTTGAATCTATATCAAATAAGTTATTTCCTTTTTGCTTTAAAGCATAAGTTCTAGAGGCTATTGCTTGTGCTTTTAACGCTTCAATAGGCCATTTTGTTGGCATCTCTGAACCCACTACACTACTTAGGTATTTTTCTATTCCTAAAACATTCACCACCAATATTTCAGTATCAAGTACAAAGAGATTAAGCTTACCAGAAAATCTCTTCTGGCCTACCCATATACCTCTTCCATCAGAAGATCTAACTTGAAATTGTTGATTACTTTTTAAGTCATATTTCTTTTGCATATTTTTATCGAAATATAAAATTTTTCTATTTTTCTCATTTTTCAACGTTAAACCTTTTATTTTTTTTCTTGAAAAAGATTTCCCCTCCAAAGTTAATGGAATTGATCTATCTGATCTAATCCTTAAATTATTATCTTTTGATATTAATACTCTAATTATTGGCTCTCTAGATGCAAAAACATTCTCACTCTGAAAAAAACAAATAAATAAAATACTAATCAGGCAACATTTACTATAATTATTTTTAAATTTAGGTATCACTTTGTTTAAAAACAAATGCTTAATTTGCCTAAGTTTGACTAAAAGTCTAGATTTAATCCAGATATAAAAATAAAAATATCATAAATAAGTGAATATCACCTTCTTAGGAACAAGCTCAGGAGTCCCATCCTTAACAAGAAATGTTTCTTCACTAGCACTTAAATTATCACAGTCATCAGAAGTTTGGCTTTTTGATTGTGGAGAAGGAACGCAACATCAAATAATGAAAAGCAATATTAAATCTTCTCAAATCAAAAAAATATTTATTACACATATGCATGGAGATCATATTTATGGTTTACCTGGACTTTTGGCTACCTTGGGTTTATCGGGAAATAGTAAGGGTATTGAAATTTATGGTCCTTCAGAGTTACGAAGCTTTATAAATTCTGCACTTAAAAGCAGTTTTTGCAAATTGTCATTCCCATTGCATTTTGTGGAAGTTGAAAATTTTGCATCAAAAAATAAAATTCTATTTGAAAACAACAAAATAAAAGTACATTGCGCCTGCCTTAAACATAAAATACCTGCTTATGGTTATCGTGTAAGTGAAAAAGATAAGCCAGGTATATTTGATATCAAAAAAGCACAGTCCTTAAAAATAGCACCTGGACCAATTTATTCAGAACTGCAACAAGGTAAAAAAGTTATATTAGAAGATGGCAGGACATTTGATGGAAAGGAATTTTGTGGACCTCCTAGAGAGGGTGAAAGTTTTGTTTATTGCACAGATACAGTCTTTAGCGAATCAGCCGTCTCACTATCAAAAAATGCCGATTTACTAGTCCATGAATCGACTTTTTCAGAGGAGGACGAGAACATGGCCTACGAAAAATTACATTCCACAACAATCATGGCTGCCAAAACAGCATTATTATCGAATACAAAAAAATTAATTATTACTCATTTAAGTCCAAGATATACCAATAAAAATTCAATTACGCCAAGCGATTTGCTTAAAGAGGCTCAAAAAGTTTTTCCAAATACTCAGCTTGCAAAAGATTTTCTAACTGTAGAAATAAAATAAACTGCAACAGTTCGTGAGAAGAAGGGTCGTAAATGACCAACCCATGGAATAATAGTCTTAGGTTTTCTTTATTGATGTTGATCGAAATGGTTTCTATGTTTTCATCACTACATAAGTCTTTTAAAAGACTATTTATTTTTCTTCCGTTAATTATTGGTTTACTTATTTATCCAATCTCTGCAAACGCACTTTATCCTAGTGATCCCTCATCAGTTGACGTACTAAAAGATGATCTTCACGGTGCCGACCTTCATAATACTGAATATGTTAAATATGACTTATCTAATCAAGATTTAGGAGAAGCTAATCTTCAAGGTGCGTATATGAGCGTAACAACTGCAAAAAACTCTAGTTTTAAAGGAGCTAATATGACAGACCTCATTGCATATGCAACACGTTTTGATAATGCTGATTTTACGGATGCAAATCTCACCAATGGCGAGCTAATGAAAAGTGTTTTTGATGGAGCAATTATTGATGGAGCTGATTTTACGGATGCAAATCTCGATCTTTCTCAAAGAAAATTATTGTGTGAGAGAGCTACTGGAACTAACTCACAAACTGGAGTAAATACAATTGATAGTCTTGAATGTACCGGCTTAAAAGGTTACATGCCTCCAAAGCCAAAGGCATAATATTTAAATCTAACTAACTTCAGAAGGGAAGATATTACCAGGCTCTTTTGAGCCTGGTTTTTTACTGTACCACCATTCTTGTATATCAGAAGAAAATTTCTTTGAAAAAAGAGTTATGACTGTCTCAACAGGTTTTGATCCAGGCTCCAAAATCTGTACTGAGTAAGATGGGCATTTTCTTGAAGCCATATCAGCAACGAACCTAGACCCTATTCTTCTCCAACTAGGCTCCTTACTTCTCCAAGCAAGCCTTGAGCAGGGCCAAGGTAACTCTTCCCTATCATAAAGTCTGCAACATGGTCCAATCACCTTATAACTGTACTGACCTCCATAACTTGATTGAACACTGCCAGTCTTGAAAAATTCAAATTTATCCATTTACAAAAAAAAAGCCACCTTCATAGAGGGTGGCAGAGAAATAATCAATAATCAACTTAGAAAAGTTAAATTTTTATAATTAGTACAATTCTTCCTCAGCATGAGTTGTAATTGTTACGTCAGATGTTGGATAAGCAACACAAGTAAGAACAAAACCAGCTTCTAGTTGGTCGTCATCCAAGAAACTTTGATCTGATTGATCAACACTACCTGAAGTAACTTTTCCAGCACATGTTGAACATGCTCCAGCTCTACAGGAATAAGGAAGGTCGATACCTTGTTCTTCAGCCGCATCGAGGATGTATTGGTCATCAGGTACTTCAATAGTTGAATTGAGACCTTCACCTTCGTTGATGAGAGTAACTTTGTAAGAAGCCATTTAAATAAAAAATTGTTGGTAATTAATACCTATCAAATACATTTTTAACATCGATTAGGTCGATATGTGGGATTTTGAAGTAAAAAATGACACAATAAAATGTATGAAAGAGTATGCATAAGAAAAACTTATACTTAGGTTGAATTGCTGGCTTTTTGCGCAGAAATGCATGCCCAATCTTTTCTAGTTGATACATCCAATAATTTCAAGTCATTCTGAATTAATATTTTTATAATTTCATCCTTTTGTGAATTCAGAATTCCACTAAAAATGACTTCCCCATTGTTTCTCAAGCACTTATAAATATTTGGAATCATTTCTTTTATTACTTCGGCAAGAATATTGCATAAAACAAAATCAAATTGTTTGAGTTGATTTTTTAAAATTACCTCATTAAAAGATCCCAAATATGTATTTAAATTGTTTAAATTACCAAAATTTAATTGGAAATTAGATTTTGTTGAATTTATAGCTAAATAATCATTATCCACTGCACAAACCTCTTTAGCTCCAAGCAATCTTGCGGCGACACTTAAAATCCCGCTACCACTCCCAATATCTAATATCTTTTTATCAGAAAACAAAATATTCTCCATTTTTTCCAAGCAAAGATAAGTCGAAGGGTGACTTCCTGTACCAAAGGCTGCACCAGGATCAATTTTTATGATTTTTTTATCTTGAAATTTTTCGTTTAGATTCATCCAACAAGGCAATATTAAAAAATAATTTCCTACTAATTCAGGCGCCCAATATTTCTTCCAGCTTGTCAACCAATCCTCCTCTTTAATAATACTCCAATCAAAAAATTGATTCTTAGGGGTATTAATGTTTAAAAGTTTGCTAATCATTTTTTCAAAATCACACCTAAAACTCTCGCCCCAATCATCGACTGGGAGCCATATATTCACCTCTTTTTTATTTTCATTTTTAATTAAATATTCAAATGAAAAACTAAATATTCCCAGCCCATTTAATTTCCAAATAATAATTTCTTCTAAATCACTTTCTATCAGAAAAGTTAGTTTATACCAATCTTTAATTGCCATTATATAGAGCTGGCCTCTTTATAAAGTAACTGGATTAGCGTTGGTAATTCCCTCTACTTCAATAATGGTGTCAAGCAACTTGTTAGGAATTGGATCATCAATACTTAGAACCATAACAGCTTCTCCTCTAACAATTTTGCGCCCAACTTGCATCGAGGCAATATTTACATTGTTGCTACCTAATAAAGAACCAAGCTTGCCAATTATACCAGGCATATCCCTGTGCCTAGTAACAAGCATGTATCTACTTGGCGATACATTAACAGGATATTGATCAATACTAATAATTCTTAATTCACCATCAGCAAAAATGCTTCCTGCTACGCTATGGTCCCCATTATCTCCATAAGTAGTTAACTGAAGCGACCCACTAGCAAATTCTGGTCTCGCCTCATCTTTATTCTCGACTACTGAAATACCTCTTGAATCTGCTTCTAGCGAAGCATTCACATAATTAATCCTATCTCCTAAAGCTTTACTTAGAAGGCCTTTTAGACTAGCTATTATTAATGGCTGAGAAGGATGTTGAACAAATTCACCTTGAAGCTTTACTTCTAGTTTCTGTATCTGCCCACCTGAAAGCTGGCTTATCAGCAGACCCATTGTTTCAGCCAACTGCAAATGAGGTTTTAGACTATCCATAATATCAGGGCTCAAACCTGGAATATTTACAGCAGTTCTAGCAGATAAACCAAGCAAGACATCTCTTATTTGTTCTGCAACATCAACAGCTACATTTTCTTGAGCTTCCCGAGTAGATGCTCCTAAGTGTGGGGTAAGGATAAGATTCTTTTCAACCTTCAAAAGTGGTGAATTAGATTCCAAAGGTTCTTTAGAAAAGACATCTATTGCAGCACCTGCAATCAATGATTTATTTAACGCTTCAGCTAATGCCTCTTCATCAATTAAGCCTCCTCGAGCACAATTAATTAATTTTGCGCTACTTTTCATACTTTTAAGGACGTCTATATTTACTAAATTCTCTGTCTCTGGTGTGCGAGGCAAATGCAAAGTTACATAATCAGATTGTTTAAATAAATCCTCTAGTTCAGATAGTTTAACTAGTATTTGTTGAGCCCTTTCAGTTGAAACAAAGGGATCATATCCGTAAACTTCCATTCCTAATGCATTAGCAACTTTCGCTACATGAGCACCAATTTTCCCTAAACCTACTACACCTAATTTTTTCTTATAAAGCTCATTACCAACAAATTTCTTTCTTTCCCATTTACCTGACAAAGTACTACTATTAGCAATTGGAATATGTCTAGATAAAGCCAACATCATAGCTATAGTATGTTCAGCAGCAGCTATTGTGTTACCCCCTGGAGAATTAACAACAAGAACGCCTTTTTGCGTAGCAGCCTTAACATCTACATTATCAACTCCAACTCCTGCTCTTCCAATAATTCTCAGTTTACTTGAAGAGTTAATAATTTCTTCAGTCACTTGAGTACCAGAGCGAATCATTAAAGCATCATAATCTTTAATAATGGAAGCTAGCTCAGAGTTTGAGATTCCTATCTTCTGATCAACCTGAGCAACTTGTGAAAGAATATCGATTCCTGTTTGATCAATTGGATCTGTAATGAGAACTTTTGTCATTTAAGATTGGTTCTTTAATCTTTTACTTTAACTTAATCTATAGTGTATGTATCTTATTTTGTTAATTTGAATAACACACAAACATTTGAGGATTGAAATTTGACTAAAAGTATTGTGATATTTGAAGACATTGATAAATGTATCCAGCTCTTTGATGTTTTCAAAGAAAAATCAGTAATGCTCTCTGAAGCTATTTTGATCCCACCAATAAGTGAGAAAATATCATCAGACGAAACAGAATTGCTCAATGCGAAAGCAAATATCTTATTCAAATCTCAAAATTTTGAAGATATAAGAATCTTAAATCCTAAACTTGATAGAAAGATCAGACAGCAAGATATGAGTAGATGGCTAATGCCATTTGGGTTTATAGCTGGAATAGCTTTTTCAAATATGACAAATTTATCTACCTTCAGCTTTCTTGGTTTAAACAACATCGGGGAATCATTAATTGGAGGTCTTTTAGGAATGGGTTCAGGATATTTAGGAAGCATTGTTTCTTCTGCAAGTATCAACATTAATAGAAATAAAGAGTTAAGATCGATAATTAATTTTAATAAAGAGGGTAAATGGCTTGTTCTACTTGAAAATCAAATTGGAGCTGAATTACCATGGGCTTTGATAAAACAATCAGAAGCAAAAGATATAATTTTTTTAGAAGGTTAAATGATTGACTTAAAAGAGATCTTAATAAATTCAAATTACAAAAAAGAAACTGAGGAATTAATAAATATTGCTAACTTAGCCTACAAACACTGGGAAACTTATTGGACTGGGTTTAATTCAACTTATGTTTGCGAAGAGATTTTAAAAGATTTTGAAAATTTAAATGATTTCAAATTTTTTATTTATGGAGGATTCTCCTCTTCCCAAAGATCTAGGATAGCTTGCTTTAGAGGAGATAATATTCCTGAAGAGGATGCGCTAAAAAGCAATTTTCCAGCTCAAGGAATAAATATTAATGGAAATTTTTTATTTGATAATGCTACACAAGACGACTTTAGATCCCTCCTAATTGAAAATGGGGTTAATCAAATAAAAGTTGGAGATATATGGACTATTGGCGATAGGGGAGCACAAGGGATAATTGATAATTCAAATATTAAGCATCTTGATGAAAAGATTTTTTATTTAAGAGACGTAAAAGTAAAAGTTAATGTAGTAGGTATAGATGAATTACAAATACCTTCTGGAAGATCAAAAAAACTTGTCAATACAGTAGAAGCTTCAACAAGATTAGATGCTATAGCTTCAGCTGGCTTTAGAGTATCACGAACCAAAATCATTGAAAGGATAGAAAATGGAATGCTCAGATTAAATGGAAGAAGAGTTAATAAGCCAACAATTAATCTAAAAATTGGCGACAAACTAGAACTTGAAAATAAAGGATTTATTGAAATTCTAAATTTAGAAATAACCAAAAGAGAACGATGGAAAGTTAAATTACTTAGAAAATGAAACGCAACCTGCTATTTTCTTATAAGGGGGATTAAAAATTCCTCAATTGGGGCGATTAGCTCAGTGGTAGAGCACTACCTCGACACGGTAGTGGCCACTGGTTCGAATCCAGTATCGCCCATTAAAACTTTTAACGAACTAAGTTATATCCACAGAAAATAATTTCATTTTTTAGATTATTAAAAAAGATGAAACTTAATCAAATAATTAATCTACATAAGGGGCTTACTGCATTTGTAGTGATAGGTCTTATGATTTTTTTTGATAATTTTACGATTGCTCCCTACGTTTATTTAGCCCTGCATGGTACTTATGGATTACTTTGGCTTTTAAAAGAAAAGATATTCCCAGATCCTTATTTTAAAGAAAAAATCAATTTTTTAACTTCAGTTACTGGTTTTATTTTCCTTGGAAGTTACTGGGTAGCTCCCTTCATTCTTATCTCTTCTCAGAAATCTGTTCCAAATATCGTAATAGCTGCATCTGTATCTATAAATATAATTGGTGTGTTTCTACACTTTGCTAGTGATGCCCAAAAATATTTTTCTCTTAAATTAAAAAAAGATCTAATTAAAGAAGGATTTTTCAAAAATATAAGGAATACAAATTATCTAGGAGAAATATTAATTTATCTATCATTCGCCATACTTTCAATGAGTTTCATACCATTAGTAATTCTTGCAATATTTTTCTCTATAGTTTTTCTACCAAGAATGATAAAAAAAGATAAATCGCTTTCAAAATATGATTCATTTGAAGAATACAAAAAGAAAAGTGGTCTTATATTACCTAAATTAAATGCCTGATATCAACTTACCCAGTTGGAGGCAAGATTTAAAATCTTCTAGAAAAAAAGAGGGCAAATCACCCTCTAATAGATGGATACAGCTTGCAACAGTAAGCGAAGAAAATGAGCCAAGATTAAGAACAGTTGTTTTCAGAGGATGGTACAAAGATAGTTCAATGATTATTTTTACAGATAGAAGAAGTGAAAAAATTGGGCATTTAAAATCCAACCCTAATGCAGAAATATTATGGTTCTTTTTGAAAACCAAATCACAATATAGATTCAAAGGAAAAAT
Source organism: Prochlorococcus sp. HOT208_60m_813O14 (assembly GCA_002025945.1). Taxonomy (GTDB): domain Bacteria; phylum Cyanobacteriota; class Cyanobacteriia; order PCC-6307; family Cyanobiaceae; genus Prochlorococcus_A. The sequence goes on from MWOO01000021.1 coordinate 56,343, forward strand.
AAATGAATTAAGTGATAACAAAAATTATTGGGATTTATTATCAGAAAAATCAAAATCTTCTTGGTTTTGGGGATCTCCTGGAGAGAAAATTAACCCAAAAGTCCAATCTGCTTATGAAATATTATCCAATTTTCCCAAGTCAGAAAATTTTGCAGTTCTAAATTTTGAAATCGATTCAGTAGATCTTCTTAAATTAGAACAGCCTGTTCATAAAAGATATCTTTGGGAAAAGAGTAAGAAATGGGAAAAAGTTGAAATTAATCCTTAAATATTTCTAAATTGTATATTTAGGTTGAAAAACATATAGTGATCGGTCAGTTTTAAAAAAGAAGTATTATTTATATGAATTTCTCAGAAATTCCAGAAAACCCTTTTATTTTTTTATCTTGGGTGACCGCTATAGGGCTATTTATAAGTCTTTCTGAAGCGACTATTAAGATAAAACTTGAGAAGAGAAACAGTTATAGAAAAAGGTTAGAACTAATAAACAACCTTTATCCTAAGAAGTTAGCTTGAAGTATCTGAGAGTATGTTCGCTTGAAGAAATTGAAATAAACCACCTTTACTTGTTTCTTCTTTAACTTCTACTTCCCTAGAGTTTTTTGATTTTATTGAAGGTATGATTTCCTGTTCATCTTCTGATTTCAAAATTCTGATAATAACTTCATCTAAGGAGAAATTACCAGGCCCTGTTAATGCAATTGAAGTTGCTGAAGCGAAATACAAAAGTAAAAGCTCTAGTAAGAAAATATTAAAACCTGAAGTAACAAGTGCATGATATATAGCGACGGAAATTGTTCCTACAATTGCCAAAGCCCCGAATCTTGTAGCTAATCCGATAATTAATAGCCAACTACCACCTATTTCAGAGAATGCCGCTATGTATGATAAAAATATTGGGAATGGAAGATGTAAGGGTCTGACAAAAGCATCAGCGAAATTTTCTATATTTGCTAACTTCTCATAACCGTGATGAATAAGAACTGTCCCAGTTATAACTCTAAGAATTAATAAAGCAGTATCTTTGCTAAACGACTTGGTAAGAATTGTTGAAAGCACTATAAAAAAATTATCCTTAAGTAAAAATAACTAGTCACAGTATCCATCGTGGATTAAACCGCAAAAGTCGCGCCTAATTAAGTATTTATACTTAGTACTATAATAAATTCTTATTCTGATTAGGGATTCAACTAAGTTAAAAATTATTTTTTGAATAATTTTCTAATATTCTCTGATTGATTTTCGGAATATTTTCTTTAAATTTGAAAAACCCTTTTTTGGCGAATTTCCAAGCAAATAAATCTTCATCTCTAACAAGGTTAAAAATTTTTTTATGGTGTAAATTTTTAAACTCAGTTATGAAATCATAATTTTCTCCCACTCCAGGATAAATAATGTCTATTTCGTTAGTATTTTTAAAAATATTTTCCAATGAATAAGGTTCAATCTGTTCAACATTATCAAATTGCTCTAGAAATTCAGAGACCAAATCTTGTTTAAATTTCAAAACAGATTCAGACAATTTAATTTGTCTTTGTTCATTTTTTAAAAGAATAATAAATACTTTTTTATAGCTTGGAAGTAAATTTTTAAGGGTTGCAAGGTGCAGATCATTTTCAAACATAATCAGATTATCTGATTTAGGATCCATATCATTTTTATAAATCTCATCTTCAAATGGTATTTGATTAGATTCTTCAAGAAAAATTTGTTGATTAATAATTTTTTCTACATTAAATCTATTATTTGAAAACTTTCTGAGGTTTGATGATGAAAAAAGATATTGTTTTCCCTTCGTTTGCAATCCTCCGACCCATCTCCAGCTAAGGAGATTAGATGAAGCATCTCCATCAAACAGATATTTAAAGAAAAACTTTGCTCCCAATTGCCATGGGAGGCCTAAATTAAATATCCAAGTACTCGCAAACCACATTCTTGTATGGTTATGCAAATAGTTGTACTGCTTTAATTCATGGACCCAAGAATTAAAAAAATCTAATTCTGTATTGCCATTAATTGCACTTTCATATAGCTCATAATCAAAATCGAGATTATTTTCTGAAATAAAATTTTTCCAAACTTTAGGTCTATTTTCCATCCACCCTTTCCAGTAAACTCTCCAAAATATTTCTTCAACAAATTTAATTGAATTTTTGATTTTGTACTTACTTTTAATATCATGGATCAGATCATATTCCGATAATATTCTATGAGTAATGAAAGGCGATAATTTGGAAACTGAACTTTCGTTATTTGGCCCAAAATCAAAATTTCTTAATTTTGCATAATCATTGATTTTGTATTTTGCAAAATTTTCCCAGGTATTTTGAGCTTTTAATAAAAATGACATTTTCTCATAACTTTAAAAAATTTTTTTTTGTATTGATAGAAATTTCAAAAATTTGACTTCTAACTAATCTTTAAAATTTTCTATTTCACTTTTAAGTAAATATGTTTGATTGAAGTATTTAATTTAAACCCCTTATAAGTACATTTTATACTCTTAAATCGCTCTCTGCGTAGGAGGATATTTATTAGTGGTCAATTACTTTTTAGATCTAATTTTAATTTTCAAATCATTATTTAAATGATTTTTTCTAAAAGATTATTAAACATTTATCAAAATTATTATGACTAATTTATTAGTTAGAGATGTTAAGTATCTAGATGAACAATACAGAATAGGTGAAGGCATAATTTCGGATGATGCATTTAAACAACTTGAAAAACTCTTTATTCCTGTTGATCCAGAGCCTGACTACTTTAATCAAAAAAATAGTAAACTTTTGCCTAAATTAGCCAAAGAAAACTATAAAGAATTTTTGGAAAGTTTATTAACAAAAACAAGATTAAGCATTCAACCAAAAATTGATGGCTGTGCTATTGCAATTAGATATATAGATGGCAAGTTTAATAAAGCTATTACAAAAAAAGGATTTGATGTCTCAAGCAAAATTAAACAAATTAAAAATATCCCCGATTGTATTCCTATCAAACGAGATTTTCAAATTAGAGGTGAACTATACGCTACAAATCAAGTTGCCGGCATTTCCCAAAGAATTACAAGAAAATACCTCAATGATAAGAAAGGGATTGGAGAAAGTCTCCGCTTTTGCTGTTTCCAAATACTTAATGGAAGACTTAATCAATACGAAACCCTTAACTATCTTAAAAAATGTGGCTTCAGCACCCCTGACAGTTACTTCACAAATCATACAAGCGAAATCCAAATATATAAAAAAAATTGGTTAAAGAAAAAAATATTTGCGAAATATCCAACTAATGGGATAGTTATAAAAATAAATAGTAGGAAATTACAGTTACTTAGAGAGAAAAGTTTATCTCAAAATAACGAATGGCAATATGCAATTGAAAAATAATATTGAATAGTACCTTCAAAAAGAGCTCACGATACTGACTTCCAGTATTTACAGTAGAAAAGTAATTAAATTTTGGTTAAATTCAAAAGCAATTTGCAGGATTACTAAATGACTGCCACTATTTCAAGACCTAAAATCTCTAACTGGGAAACATCTAATATTCCAAACCTTACAGGCAAAACAGCGCTAATTACTGGTGCTAATAGTGGTCTTGGATACTACACTGCAAAGGCCTTAGCAGAAAAAAATGCTCATGTTGTTATAGCTTGTAGATCACTTGAAAAAGCTAATCAAACTATCATAAAACTTAAAGGTCTTAATCCTGAAGGATTGTTTTCACCTTTAGAATTAGATTTGTCAGATTTAAAAAATATTGTTGAAGTTCAGTCCAAAATTTTTGATAATTTTGAAAATTTGGATTTACTAATCAATAATGCAGGCATTATGCATCCGCCTAAAACTCTTAGTGCACAAGGATATGAAATACAATTTGCAGTTAATCATCTAGCTCACATGCTTTTGACTCTAAAGCTACTTCCAATTATTGAAAAAAAAGAAAAATCTAGAATAGTGACGGTGACTTCCGGAGCACAATTTTTTGGCAAAGTTGGTTGGAAAAATCTGAAAGCAGAGAACTATTACAACAAATGGGAATCTTACTCCAATAGCAAATTGGCAAATGTAATGTTTGCTTTGGAACTAAATGAGAACTTAAAGCACAAAAATATACTTTCTTTAGCTGCTCACCCAGGAATTGCAAAAACAAATCTCTTTACTGCTCAAAAACCTAACCCTGGTCCATTAGAAACATTCTCATTGGAATTATTTAGTCCTATTTTTCAAACTGCTGAGATGGGTGCTTTACCTCAGCTTTTTGCAGCTACTTCACCAGAGGCAAGAGGCGGTGATCATTATGGTCCTAGATTTAATTTCAGAGGTCATCCAAAACTATCCCCTACTTCTCCTTTCGCCATGAATAAAAAAGAAAGAAAAAATTTATGGGAAAAAAGCCTCGAAATACTTAATAACTTCTTATAAATTTTTCATTTTTACTAACTTTAGAAAATACTTCAAAATATGTAATTCACTCTCTGAGAGTTTCATAAATTCTGTTAAGGCATCATAATTTTTTTCATCAATTTTTTTTGACAATTGAATAAAACTATCATGGTTTTCATTAACAAAGCGCTCAGCAATCTGAGACGGAGTTAAACCCTGTTCAATTAATTCACCTGGAGCATTTTTCTCCCACTTTTCATAAAACCAAGAGAACCAATATTTTGCAGTATTATCTTCCATTAATTAACTTTTCTTTGGCGAATACTATAAATACTGAAGAAAAATCTCATGATTGAATTACCCTTTAAACACAATTAATATAAATGCAATTATAAATTTAATGATAGATAATCATTCAAGTAAAAGAAATATTAATCTTGTAATTGGATTAGGTAAATCTGGATTTTGGGCTGCCAAGTATTTGAAAAGCATCAATAAGAGAGTAATTGTTTGGGAAAGTAAAGATGGGATAGAATTCTTAGAAAGAAAAACAGCATTAGAAGATCTTAATATCATAGTTTCTCTAAATAAAGAATTTGTATTTGAAGAAATTCAACCTTTTTTGAAAGAGATCGAATCTATTGTTGTAAGTCCATCAATACCTTATGACCATATAACTATTATTGAATTAAAAAAAAAGGGAATTAAAGTAATTGGAGAAATTAATGTTGCATGGGAAATTTTAAAAGACACAAATTGGATAGGTATTACTGGCACTAATGGCAAGACTACTGTTACTCATCTACTAAGCCATATACTCTGTGATGCTGGATTATATGCTCCTTTTGCTGGAAATATTGGTACACCTTTATGTAAGTATGCTTACTCCAAAAAACATGAAAAAATTGATTGGGTTGTAGCTGAATTAAGCAGTTATCAAATAGAAATATCTCCAGAAGTAAAACCTAATATTGGAATATGGACAACCTTCACAGAAGATCATCTTGAAAGACATAAAACACTTGAAAACTATTTCAACATAAAAAAAAGCTTGTTAGAAAAATCTGATTTTAGAATTTATAATTATGACGATAAAAACCTAAGAAATCACTACAGTTCGCTATCAAGAGGGGTTTGGATAACAACTAGTGTCGATAAATCAAATTTTATTCATTGCGATTATTGGATAGATGAACAAGCGTACATTTTTGAGAGAGGGAAGAAATTATTCAAACTTGAACATTTTTCTTTAAAAGGAATGCATAATCTTCAAAATCTTTTATTGGTAATTGCAGCAGCAAGAAAAGTTGGATTATCTGGCAAGAAGATTAAAGATTCTTTATCTAATTACAAACAATTACCCCATAGGATGGAAACAATTTATAAAAATAATGATCTGGAAATCATTAATGATAGTAAAGCTACAAATTTTGACTCATCTATTGCGGGAATAAGTTCAATTGAAGGTCAAATAATAATCATTGCTGGGGGTAGATTAAAAGGCAATGAATATAGTGAGTGGATAAAAGTTTTAAAGAAAAAAGTTAAATGTGTTTTCCTTTTTGGAGAAAGCTCAAAAGTCTTAAAAATGGCGCTTATTAATGAAGGATTTAAAAAAAATATTTTTGAATTTTCAGAACTAAAAGAGCTTTTAAATTTTGTTTTTCATTATTTACAAAATAATAGGGTTGGAACATTATTATTCTCACCTTCATGCTCTAGTTTTGATCAATTTAAGAATTATGAAGAGCGTGGAGATTATTTCAAGAAACTAATAAGTGAAAAATTAAAGGTTAATAAATCCATTTTTTGTTCAAGTATCATTTCCTAATTTTCAGGTCGGTCATCACAACCGTTTAGCCTCTAGCATATATTCACTTAATTAGTTAGATTTTGGTTATAAATCAACTACTAGCAATGAGTGAATCTAACAATTTACCTCAAGCAATAAGTCATAAAAAATTAAGTTACTTGATGCTCAAGGCACAAAAAGATTCTCATTTTTCTGATGAATTAGCAGAAATAGAAAGCCCTGAAAAAAGAGAATTTGAAGAGTTAATCAACAATTGGGAAGCTTCAACTAAGAAGGTAGTTAATGAGTTATCAAAAAGAAAAGAGAATTTACTAAAAGATAAATCACCAAATTCTTTAATTGCACTTGGTGCTATGGAAGTTCACCTTAATATGGCTTTGCAAGCCTTAAATGCATTTAATAAAGGAGTTGATGGTTAAAATAACAGATAAATTATAAGGAAGGCATCGAAAATAAGAGAAAATCTAAGTTTTTTTCAGTATCTATAGAGACATCATCATAATAATTAACTTCAAAACCCAAGCCATCTCCAGATTCGAGAAATATATTTGAATTAGAGTCTTTACTTTTTAATAAAAGAGTACCCTCTATTATTTGTATCCAATTATATTTATCGATTTTTAATGGCAATTTTTTTTCTTTAATTGGCTTATATTTACAACGCCATAAAGAGATACTTTGATTTAGAAAAAGCTTATTATTTTTAACGTCTTTATAATTAAAAATAAGATTGTCCCACAACTTTTCATCTAATGAAATTTGATCATATTGAGGTTTGATATTTTCTTTTTGAGGGTATATCCAAATCTGGAACAACTTACAGTTCTCATTTTCTTCATTCTTCTCGCTATGAGAGATTCCAGTACCTGCAGACATAACTTGTACTTCATCTTTGTGAATTTTTCCAAGATTGTTTAAAGAGTCTCTATGAGTTATTGCTCCTTTTGTTACGACAGTAATTATTTCCATATTTGCATGAGAATGTGTATTAAATCCTGCATTAGGAGAAATAATATCTTCGTTTATAACTCTAATTTTCCCAAAATTATCCCATTTTGGATCTCTATGTTCTGCGAAAGAAAATGAATGCATCGAATTTAGCCATTCTCTATTCGATCTGAATCTTTCGTGCGATTTCCTAATTTTAATTATTTTCAAAGACATAAATACTAAGAAATAAATATGGTGTATTTGTGTAAATTAAATATTTTTGAAAATTATAATTTTTGAATAAGTGAAATTACTTTTTATTTATTTGTTGATTTTACTTTGTGCTTTATTTGCTTTATTGATTATTTTTTTTGCTTCTTCTCTTGTAGAACACTTTTCTGCCTCAACATTCAAGTTTTTTAATTTATTTAATTGCTTTGAAATTTTCATATTAGGTTAACTTAACAAATAGAAATTAACACATATTTAATGGAATAGCTAAAAATACTGGTTTGCATTTGAGCCTTACTACCTAAAAATAAGATTGTAGGATTGAATAATCAGAACAATATAGAGGGTGTATTGGATTATCTTTGATTGTTTTCTTAATTAAAAGCGGTCCAAGAGGATTATCAAAATTATTTTTCCTAATTGAGTTATATTGCATTATTTTTTTTGATATTCTTTTATTTCTATTTAGAAATTTACCTTTGTTACCCCAACCTAACCATAAATCACAATTTTTACTTTCAGACCAGTGTTTTAAGTTTTTATAAATATGATTATTGTTTAGATAGCCCACAGGGTTTTTATGTTTAAAAAGTTTTTCTGGTTTGCTTGAAATAAGAGCAAATAGATTTATTAATTTTACTGTTCCGTAATTATTGTTTTTCGAAATTTTGATTATCTTTTTTGTTGTGTTGTCCAAGAAAACTTCATCAGATAATGAGGGATTTAAACCAATAAAGATAATCTCTTTTTTAGATTTAGAAATCTTATAACTTAAACTCCATCTATATAGTTTGTTTGCACTTATTAAACAATTTCTTTCTAGAAATAAATTATTCAACCTAAACCTACACCTCTAGCCATTAGAGTTGCAAACAAAGGTATTGTTGCAAAGCCCACTAATTCAGTAGTAATGATTAGTCTGAACCTCTTGACTAGATTTTCAGATATTTCAGGTAATTTATTCTTACTTAATGGAATGGCCCACAAGATATAGGTTGTTGTTGGGTATAAAGAAAGTAATCCCACGAGAATATAAAGAGAAACCTTTATCCAAAACACAGGATTACCTGTATAGAAATCCCCTCCTTGACCAAAATACTTAACACGCAAAATCCCAGTAACTAATATCGCAACTCCTGCTAAACCATAAACCACATCTGCAATTATCATTGAGATCGTCTCATTTCTATTAAGACCTACTTTGAGAGTCAATCTTTCAAACAAAAGAGAACCGAAACACAATATTATTCCTAAATAATGAACATATGCTACTAATGCACTTTTAGCAATTTCACCTGTCAATAAAGTTCCTAATAACATTTTCTAGTCAAAATTTATACAATACTAACCACCAAATAAAGAATTTGTTTAGAAAATAAATTAAACAATAAGAAGCCAGGTATTGAATCTAGGACTCTAAAAGCCTTTTTTGACCATCTTCAAAGAAATCTTTTTTATTCCATACTTCGATTACATCTGGGAAATGTTTTTCCATACAATTATCACAAACCCCATGACTGAATCTAATATCACTAATTTTCGAAAGATATTTTTCTAAATGCATCCAATCGCCCTCCTTATTTTTCACTTCTCTGCAATATGAACAGACCGATAAAATACCTTCCTGTTTGTGCAAGTTAGACAAAGCATCTAGCAAGTTCAATGACTTTTTTCTAAGCTCTAAAAATGAAACTATTTGCTTGGATAATAATTCCATAATGTTGAATTGTTGTGTAGTTAGATTTCCTGGCTTTCTGTCTATTACACAAAGAGTTCCAAGTTTATTACCATCACTATTTCTAAGAGGAAAACCTGCATAAAAACGAATCTTGGGGTCTCCTTTTACCAATGGATTATTTATAAATCTTTCATCTTGGAAAGCATCATGAATAATTAATGGACTATTTTCTTTTATTGCATGGGTACAGAAAGACCAATCTCTTCTAGTTTCTGATATTTGAAGTCCTATTTTGGATTTAAACCATTGTTTATCTTTATCTACCAAAGTCATTAAAGAAATAGGCACATTACAGGTTGTAGCAGCAATTTTTGTAATATCGTCATAACATGATTCTGGCTTGGTTCCCAAAATCCTATATTCTGCTAAAGCTTTTAATCTTCTTTCCTCTTCTTCTTTTTTTG
>MWOO01000208.1 GCA_002025945.1 Prochlorococcus sp. HOT208_60m_813O14
TATTATTATTCTCGTTAAAGTCTATTTCTTGCTGTTGGTTCTTAGGTAGTAAATCATCTTCTTGAAGAAGTTCTTTAAGTATCTTTTCTATTACAGGCCCTCTTGCTCTAAATCCCCACTCTTTTCGTAATTGATCAAACCTGGAAATTAGTTCCTCAGGTAAATCAATTGAAATTCTTTTTGTATTTGAATTTTCAGGAATATTCAATAATATTTTCTTGAAAAGTATGGAATTTATTTAATTTTATTCAAAAAAAATTGAAAGTCCATACGAAATATTGTTTTTAAATTAAAACCAATTTATTTTTATGTCACAAGTCAATTAAGTGTCTTTTTTATAATAAAAATAAAAAATGTTTAATTGTTATTTCAAGTCATCTAAAGAAAAAAAAAGCTTTTATCAACATAAGAAATTAGAAATGCTCAATTATATTAAGGATTCACTTGAA
>MWOO01000209.1 GCA_002025945.1 Prochlorococcus sp. HOT208_60m_813O14
CTGTGATGATGAAATTTCCGAGGCAGAAGCAATTACCAATAAAATTAAATCACTAAACAATTATAATCAGGAACCAATTTGGAGAAATTTTGCAATTTTATATCGAACCAGAGCTCAGTCAAGAGTATTAGAAGAATCTCTTGTAAGGTGGCGCATTCCTTATACAATTTTTGGAGGATTGCGTTTTTATGATAGAAGAGAAATTAAAGATGCATTAGCATATTTAAAAGTTCTGGTTAATTCTTCAGATAACGTTAGTCTTTTACGAATCATAAATGTTCCTAGAAGAGGGATTGGTAAGACTACTATTCAAAAACTTAATGAACTATCTAATAGGTTAAATATCCCATTATGGGAGGTTCTTAATGATAAGCAAAGTCTTGAAGAAACAATAGGCCGATCATCAAAAGGAATTAATAAATTTACTGAAATTATGAATGATCTACTGTGTTACCTAGAAAATTCAGGTCCCGCTCAACTACTACAACTTATATTAGAAAAAAGTGGTTATTTAAGTGACTTGCTATCTAGCGGGACTGAAGAATCTGAAGATAGAAGAAACAACTTACAAGAACTAATTAATGCAGCTACTCAATATGAAGAAGAAACAGAAAGTGGAGATGTAGAGGGATTTCTCTCTACAGCAGCCTTAGCAACTGACAATGATACGAAGAAAAATAATCCTAACTCTGTAACTCTCATGACTCTGCATAATAGTAAAGGTTTAGAATTTCAAAATGTTTTTATCACTGGGCTAGAAC
>MWOO01000210.1 GCA_002025945.1 Prochlorococcus sp. HOT208_60m_813O14
TTTCAAACTCAATCCATGAAGAGTTAATTAGCAATTTCCCATCTTCATCGTTTTTATATCTTGGTACTAAAGCAGTGTTGAAATAAATTGTTCCTTTGCTATCAATTTTAAACATCTCTCTTAAACCAAGATTTCTTTTAAGCCGGTTGTGCATATGACCAAAAATTACAAGATCAACTTTTCTTCTTTTTTGTATTTGAGAAATAGCAGCAGACAAATCTCTATCTCCCCAATCTAAAGAGGGTAATTTCCAGTCTTTCCCACAAATGCTTTTAGGTTCTGAACCTAAACCCGAAGGACCAGCATGAGACATAATTATTAGAGGTATTTCTTCAATAGTCTCTTCTGAACATTTGATAATTTTATTTATTGAATCTTGTTCGGTTATAGGTCCATAAACGCCTTTCACTTCTTTCGAAAGATAATAGCCACCGCCAGAACTACATGGTCTAGCAGACAATAAATTTATTTGATTATCAAAAACTTTCAAATCCCATGCACAATATTTTTCACCAAGAACACGTATCTGCTTTGAGAGAGTTTCGCCTGTAGAATCTTTCCCTCTATCATGATTTCCTAAAATCACAA
>MWOO01000211.1 GCA_002025945.1 Prochlorococcus sp. HOT208_60m_813O14
TTACTTTACTACAAGAAAAAAACTTGCAGGAATCTATTAAACAACTCGCAATTGCTCATAGTGAATGGATAGAAAAAAGGGATCAATTTAAAAAAGAGCTTTCAGATCTCGATAATCAAAAAAATTCTCTAGAGAAGAATTTAGGTTTATTGAGAAGGAAAAGAGATGAATTAAACTTTTCAATTTCAAATAAAAGGCAAGAACATAATAACTATCTGTTAAAGCTTGAATATCTTGAAAGGGATATGCATTCCCTTAAAGAAGAGATGAGGAGTGAGAAAATAAAATTAGAAAATTATAAAAAAGATCTACCTAATCCTTCCCCGGAGTTTGGAGAATATGAAGGGAAGAGTCTTGAATCTTTGCAATCAGAAATTTCGATTATAAATGCAAAACTAGAAAGCTTAGAACCTGTCAATATGTTAGCTCTTGATGAACTAGAAGAATTAATTGAGAGATTAAGTGGTTTGCAAGAAAAATTAGAAATTCTATCTAATGAAAGATCTGAATTATTGCTGAGAATAGAAACTGTATCTACGATGCGTCAAGAAGCTTTTATGCAAGCATTTACAGAAGTTGATAGACATTTTAGAGAAATTTTTGCAAATTTATCTGATGGAGATGGATTTCTTCAACTTGAAAATCCTAATTCTCCTTTAGAAGGAGGATTAACTTTAGTGGCTCATCCCAAGGGAAAAAATGTCAGAAGATTAGCGTCTATGTCAGGTGGTGAAAAATCGTTAACTGCTTTAAGTTTTTTATTTGCTTTGCAAAAGTATAAGCCTTCACCTTTTTATGCATTAGACGAGGTTGATAGTTTTTTAGATGGTATTAATGTTGAAAGGTTGTCAAAACTAATATCAAATCAGTCATCAAATGCTCAATTTATAGTCGTAAGTCATAGAAGGCCTATGATTAGTGCATCTGAACGAACAATTGGGGTTGCGCAAGCAAGAGGTGCTAATACTCAAGTTCTTGGGTTACCAAATGCTGCATAAACACACTTTTTTAAATTTATACGTCAGAATGATAAAAAGAAATTTATGAGCTTGTCTAACACATCTGCTAATAAGAATCTCCCTAACTCGGTTCCTAGTGAACGTTTATGGTTAAGGTCAGAATTAATGGGAACACAAGTGATAACTACTGATACTGGAAGACGGCTAGGCGTAGTTGGCGAAGTTGTTGTTGATATTGATAGAAGAGAGGTGGTCGCTTTGGGACTAAGAGATAATCCACTTACAAGATTTTTACCAGGTTTGCCAAAATGGATGCCTTTAGAAAGTATTAAGCAAGTTGGAGATGTCATATTAGTTGACTCCCTAGATTCTTTAAGTGAAAGTTTTTCTCCAGAAAGGTATGGGAAGGTAATTAATTGTCAAGTGATTACAGAATCTGGACAACTTCTAGGAAGAGTTCTTGGCTTTTCTTTTGATATTGAGACTGGGGATTTGATATCTCTTGTTATGGGTGCTGTTGGTGTGCCGCTTTTAGGCGAGGGAGTTTTAAGTACTTGGGAAATACCTGTTGAGGAAATTGTAAGTAGTGGTACTGATAGGATTATTGTTTATGAAGGTGCGGAAGAAAAACTGAAGCAACTAAGTAGTGGATTACTTGAGAAACTTGGAGTCGGGGGTTCTTCATGGGATGAAAGAGAAGTCAATGGATACTCAGCAAATCTTGTACCTGTTGAGAATCAGTTACTTTCAGGTTCTGAAACAG
>MWOO01000212.1 GCA_002025945.1 Prochlorococcus sp. HOT208_60m_813O14
ATGTAACCATCTACGGTTTTTTAATTGACGTCTTAAGCTAAAAAAGCTTCCTGATCCAATTAGAAATAATGCAGAGAAAAGTAATCCCCAACTCCCAGTCCAAATTGAATTGACAGTACTTACTACACCTCCGAAATACTTTTCAAGAAAAATTGGTTGAAAGCTTTCAAAAAAACTTATTATTCCTGTAAGACCAACAAGTACTACTCCACCAACACAAAACAAAAGAGAAATCAAAAGCCATATGAATTGGAATCCATTACATTGATCTATGGGAAGAAAAAACGGCTGAGATAGCTTCCTTAACTTTTGTAATTGGTACAGTATTTTGGATTTATTATTAACTGATTTATTCATTACTCGACTAGTGTTATGAAATAAATTATAACTTTTAGCAGTCTATTGACCAAAGCCAATAAATGAAAGTGCCCAGTCAGGTAAATTCAAGTAATTCAAGATTGTTGCATCAAATTCATGAACTTTTGGAAAAGATTTATCTAATGCCCACCATAGTAGAAAAGGTAAATTAAATAAAATTTGCAATTGCCATTTATAAGTTAAAACATTCCAAATTTTTATTAACTTCGTTTTAAGTGAATCGTCTAGCTCTTCCCAATTTTTTGAAATTAAATTAAATAAATTTTTAGATTCTGAATTTAAGGACTCTGGAGTATTCATTTAGTTTTTATTTATTTATAACCCATTAATATTTCTTTCGAGAGTTTTAACCTGGAGGCCAATTCATTTTTCTTCCAGATAAAAAATGAATATGTAAATGAAAAACTGTTTGTCCCGATTCTGCTCCAGTGTTAATTACTGTTCTCCAATTAGTTAAATTTTTTGATTTAGCTATTCTGCTACCAACAAAAAGTAAATGCCCTAATAAATTTGCATCTTGCTCAATACACTCTAATAAACTAATTATTGGCTTTTTAGGAATTACTAAAAAATGCACTGGAGCTTGTGCCTGGATATCATTAAACGCAATACAAAACTTATCTTCATAAAGCTTATCGCAGGGTATTTCTTCATTAATGATTTTTTGAAATATTGTTGTTTCAGTCATTAAATTAACTAATTGAGATAACGTCTTTTTCGTTAAACCCTTCTTTTAAAAGTTCTTTGTTCAAATCATCTTTTGATGTAACTCTATCTACAAATAATATTCCATTTAAGTGATCCATTTCGTGTTGAATACACCTCGCTAGAAGTCCATCTGCTTTCATTTTACGTGGTCGTCCCATTTCATCTCTAAATTTTAATTTTATAGTTGATGGTCTTACTACATTCAAATAGACGCCAGGTATACTCAAGCAGCCTTCTTCGTATGAATTAAGGGTTGTTCCAAACTCTGTAATTTCTGGATTGATTAATATTAAAGGTTCTGCTGCTGAATCTTCAAAATTTACGTCTATGACAAGAAGTTCTTTGTTGATTCCAATTTGAGGTGCAGCAAGTCCAATTCCTTTAGCTGCATACATGCTTTGAAGCATTTCTCTGGCAAGTTTTCTAATCGATTCGTCAACTTTAGTTATTCTTTTGGAATTTTGTCTTAATACATCATCACCAAGTTTATAAATGTCTAGAGATGGCTTACCTGGTTGTTCTTTTGCAATTTTTTCTGCGTTTCCATTTGTTCTTGACTTTTTTGCAAGTTGTGAAAAATGGTTTGCCACGTTTAAAAAAGGTTTTTACTTAAGAGTTTAGCTATAAAAATACTAGCACTTTAATTTGCATTCTTTATAGTTTTTTTAAATGAGTAATGATGATCAGTTAAAAGTTAGGCAAACTGTTTCTAAAAAAAAATCTTTTAAGGAATTAACTATTGTTAGGGATATCATTTTTTGGATTGATCTTGTTGGTGAAGGTCAAAATGAAAATGCTATTTTTGCAAGACCATTTAATGAAAAAGAGGCGTTTCCTCAGAAATTAACAAGTAAAAAATATAATATTAAAAATAACTTTCATGGATATGGTGGTAAATCTTATAAATGTATATATTTAAAAAATAATTTTTATTTGATATGGATTGATCAGATTACCAACGCAGTATGGTTTCAAATTTATAAAGAGGTAGCATCAAATTATAGAAGTCAAAAAAGATATCTCGATTCAGTTCAAGAACCGAGACAACTATCTAAATCAATTGATGGAAATTTCGATTGTTCATTTGTTATTTCTAAAAAAAACTTTTTGTATGGTATTTGTGAAATAAATAATAGAGATTACTTATTTTCTTTAAACTTAAAAAAAACTAAACAAGATATTTATCGAATAAAAAAATTTAAGAATTTCGCTGGAGAATTATCTTCTAATACTTCTGTTAGCTTACTTTCTTGGGTCGAGTGGGATTCTCCATACATGCCCTGGGAGAAAAATGATCTTTGTTTTGCTCAAATTGACTTAGATGGAGAGATAACAAAAATAAAAAAATTCTCAGATAATCTGATTAATGCCAAAAAAAACGTTTCTTTTTTTCAACCTTATTGGATAAGTGAAACTCTTTTAGTATGTTCTGAAGATAGTTCTGGATGGTGGAACTTATTGTTTTTAGATGCTAGTAAAATTGAGAATATTTTTATTAAAAAAAGAGTAGAGAGAAATTTTGTCGAATATGGAGTACCTCAGTGGGTCTCAGGAATAACATTTTTTTCAGGGGATATAAAAGATTTATTTTGTTTAGCAAAAAAAGAAAATAATTTAGTAGTTGAACAATATAAAGATCTTCAATTCGTTAAAGAATTTTCTACTCCTTTTACTTCAATAAGTGATTTTAGTGTTTTTGAGAAGAAAGTAGTTTTGAAAGGTCATGGATCTGATTTTCTTGGAAGTTTACTTGAAATTGATTGTAAAAAGGTAGTTTTATCAAATTTTTCTAAACAGATTTTTGTTAATCATATAAAAGACTGTTCAAAACCTGAACCATTTTGGTTTAAAGGTTTTGAAGATGAATGTACTCATTCTTTTCTTTATAGGCCGCTTGTTGAAAATTTTAGAAAGCCACCGCTCCTTGTTAGAGCTCATAGCGGGCCAACTTCATTTTTTGATGGATCATATAATTCCGAAGTTCAATATTGGACGTCGAAGGGATTTTTTGTTGCTGAGGTCAATTATGGAGGATCATCAGGATTTGGCAAAGAATATAGAGAGAGGTTGAATTATAAATGGGGTATTGTTGATTCTTATGATTGCAA
>MWOO01000213.1 GCA_002025945.1 Prochlorococcus sp. HOT208_60m_813O14
ACCAAAAGCTGCTTCTGCTTCGCCTTGAGCTGCTTTAAACATTTTTTCTAGATTATCAGAGTTTTCAACCAACCTCATACCTCTTCCACCTCCTCCAGCAGTGGCTTTAATAATTACCGGATAGCCAATATCTTCTGCCAATTTATAAGCCTCATCAACATTTGATAACAAGCCTTTACTACCAGGTACTGTTGGAACTCCGACTGCTTCCATAGTTTCTTTAGCTGTAGATTTATCTCCCATAGATCTAATAGCTTTAGGAGATGGGCCAATAAAAACTATGCCGTGATCATTACACATCTCAGCAAATTTATCATTTTCTGCAAGAAATCCATAACCAGGATGAATAGCATCAACTCCTCTCGATGTAGCAGCAGCAAGTATATTTGGAATATTTAAATAACTCTTATTACTTAATGAATCTCCTACGCAAACCGCCTCATCAGCAAGCTGAACATGCAATGCTTTTTTATCTACAGTGCTAAAAACTGCAACGGTTGCAATACCTAGTTCTCTACAACTTCTGACAATTCGTAAAGCTATTTCTCCACGATTAGCAATTAAAACTTTTTCAACCATTATGAAAATAAAATTGAAGAAATGAAATGACTTAAAATAAAAAATTATTTGCCAAAGTATTCAACAAAATTTTTTAGTGATCAGAGGACATTTTTTACAATACAACCTAAAACGTTATATATGTATAAATATTTGTTTTATGCAATAGAAAAATTATTCATCATATTCAAAAAAACTCTTTTCGTTCTACATGCTTAATTCAGCCAATAATGTATGATATTTTAAAGGTTTAAGCATCCCCCGGCTGCTGAAAACACTATGCGGACGTGGCGGAATTGGTAGACGCGCACGTCTAAGGAGCGTGTGGCTTCGGCCTTGCGAGTTCAAGTCTCGCCGTCCGCATTTAATGTATTCTGGTTTAACTGCAATGAAAAAAGAATCAGTTGCAGTAGTTATAATTTCCAATGGTCCTGGTGAATTAACTACATGGGTAAATCCTGTAGTGGATGAGCTAAACAAAATAAATAAATCACTATGTGATGAAGATAAACAAGATTTCACTCTTAGGTTAGTCCTTGTTCCTTGCCCAAATGCCACTGGTAAAGAATTTTTAGTTGCAAATTCATGGAATAAATTCGAATTAATTACAAAATCCAAAAGTTTTTGGAAATTATTGATAAAGCCACATTCTTTTGCTGATTGGCCAAAAAAAGGGATAGTTATTTTCCTTGGTGGGGATCAATTTTGGGGCATTTTATTAGCTAAAAGATTAGGTTATTTAAATATCACATATGCTGAATGGATTTCACGATGGCCTAAATGGACCAATGAAATTGCTGCTATGAATGTAAAAGTAAAAGAGTTAATACCTAAAAGATATAAATATAAATGTAAAGTAATTGGTGATTTGATGGCAGATATCAAACTTAATAGCGAAATATCACTAAGAAATAAAGAAAAACATTACATTGCATTATTGCCTGGTTCTAAGAAAGCAAAGCTTTCTGTTGGAATTCCTTTCTTCTTAGAAGTTGCAGATCATATCGCTAAAGAAAATCAAAATATAAATTTTATAATCCCCATTGCACCAACTACTGATAAAAGTGAATATTTATTTTTTCAAAGCAACAAAAATCCAATTGCTAAATATTACTCATCAAAAATCAAAACAATTAAAAACTTCAAAGACTCTAGTTTTGATTATGTAATTGAAACTTCAAAAAAAACAAAGATTTATCTAATCAAGAAACATCCTTGCTATGAAATTTTAAAAGAATGTGATCTTGCAATTACAACTGTAGGAGCAAATACTGCAGAATTAGCAGCAATTAGTCTTCCAATGTTAGTTGTTCTGCCAACTCAACATTTAAATATGATGAACGCTTGGGATGGTATTTTTGGAGTAGTTGGAAAAATTTCATTCATAAATAGATTCCTAACTTTTATAATTAAAAAATTTTATTTTAAAAAAAAGAAGTTTTTTGCTTGGCCAAATATTAAAGCTAAAAGAATGATTGTCCCTGAAAGGATAGGTAATATTTCGACAATAAAAATTGCGAGAGAAGTATTATTTCTTATTAAAAATAAAGATCAATTAAAAAGTATTAGGGATAATCTAAACAAAGAAAGAGGTGATAAAGGTGCTGCAAAAAAACTTGCTTCTATAATTGTTAATTCAATAAAGAAACTTTAACAATTACCAGGGATCATCAATTTCAAACTTTTCTGATTTTTTATTATCTTGAACTAAATTTTGTTCGTTTAGTGGTTCAATATCTAAAGTTTCAGTTGCATTCTGAATTGGTCTTTTCGAAGCTAAATTAG
>MWOO01000214.1 GCA_002025945.1 Prochlorococcus sp. HOT208_60m_813O14
GAGGGATAAAAGCAAATTGGACTATTTCACAATGTGCCGATGCTGGTGCTAATTGTTTTATTGCAGGTAGTGGAATGTTTGCTTACCCAACATTAAAAGAAGGATGTGATGACTTGAGAAAAGTTGCACAAGAAGCACAAAAAGGAAATGTTCTTTCAGAACCTCAATAAATATTATTGGTGATTAAGAAATTACCCAAATATCCAGCCATAACTATGCAATCCTATTCCTAAGAAATTCACTCCTAAATAACAAACTAAAACCACTAAAAAGCCTATAGATGCTAATAATGCTGGTCTGCGTCCTTGCCAACCCTTGCTTATTCTCATATGCAGATATGCGGCATAAAACAACCATGAGATAAATGCCCATGTTTCTTTTGGATCCCAACTCCACCATGTGCCCCAGGCCTCATTAGCCCAAACAGCACCTGAAATCAAACCAAGAGTCAAAAGAACAAAACCTATTAATATAGAGCGATAACTTAATGTATCTAATTCTTCTGAATGAGAAAATTCAATAGGTTCAACTAAATCATTTAACGAATAGTTATTAGATATTTTAAACCCTCCAATACCTGTAGAACTACTTCTGATTTGAAGTGGGTTTTTATTATTAACGAACAAAACGATAATCGAAAGTAATGAACCTATTATTAGTGCCGCATAGCTAAGCATTACGACGCTAACATGCATTATTAACCAACTAGATCTTAAAGCAGGAACCAAGTTGGATGATAATTTCAAATCCTCAGGCAAAACAAAACAAGCAAAAGCCACTGCCAGCAACTCTAAAGGTATAGCTATTGAAGGAATTATTGGAGATTGGTATTCCCTCTCAATCAATAACTGTCCAATTGAGATCCCCCAAGTAAGGAAATAAAGAGATTCATACAAATTACTAATTGGGAAGTGTCCAGAAATTGACCACCTAAAAAGTAATTGTAATGTTATGAATAAATTAACCAAAATAGTTAGTAACCTTACAGTATTAGAGGACTTCTTTTTGAAAACTGCGCTTAAAGAAAGTGGTAAATTAACTAATAAAAGGTAAAACACTAAAAGACCAAATACTGAAACAGGGTCATAAATTAAATTTTTAAAAAAATTATCTAACATCATTTCTAAAAACGTATCCAGTTTTAGTATTCAAAGACAAACAAATAATAAATTAAATCATTCTTATATGAGCAAATGTTTAATAATTTATTTTTAATTTATTTTTGCGAAAGGATCTCAAAGTTTAAAATTATCTCCAAGATAATACTTTTTGACTATTTGATTAT
Source organism: Prochlorococcus sp. HOT208_60m_813O14 (assembly GCA_002025945.1). Lineage (GTDB taxonomy): Bacteria > Cyanobacteriota > Cyanobacteriia > PCC-6307 > Cyanobiaceae > Prochlorococcus_A. Next base: position 1,286 of record MWOO01000214.1, read on the forward strand.
TTGCTAATTCACCTGATGATCCATAAGCTAAAATTTTTCCTTCACTTAATACATATGACTTGTTGGTAATTAAAAGAGTTTCCCTAACATTATGGTCTGTAATAAGA
>MWOO01000215.1 GCA_002025945.1 Prochlorococcus sp. HOT208_60m_813O14
GATGTGAGGAAGCAACTTGAAGAGTTGGGGCAATAGAATAAAAAAGGTTCACAAATAATATGAATAAACTCAGATCATCTGCAATAACCCAAGGTGTGCAAAGATCACCTAACAGATCGATGCTAAGAGCTGTTGGATTTAATGATGAAGATTTTAATAAACCTATTATTGGAGTTGCAAATGGATACAGCACCATAACACCATGCAATATGGGTTTAAATAAGTTAGCTCTAAAAGCTGAAGAGTCAATAAAAAGATCAGGTGGAATGCCTCAGATGTTTGGGACTATTACAGTAAGTGATGGCATTTCTATGGGAACAGAGGGTATGAAATATTCATTAGTTTCAAGAGAAGTTATTGCTGATTCAATCGAAACAGCATGCAATGCTCAAAGTATGGATGGAGTACTTGCTATAGGTGGATGTGACAAAAATATGCCGGGTGCCATGATTGCGATTGCAAGAATGAATATTCCCTCAATTTTCATTTATGGAGGGACAATAAAGCCTGGAAAATTGCATGGGGAAGATCTTACTGTTGTTAGTGCATTTGAAGCTGTTGGACAATTAACATCAGGCAAAATTAATGAAGAAAGGCTAATCCAAGTTGAGAAAAATTGTATTCCTGGTGCTGGTAGTTGTGGAGGAATGTTTACAGCTAATACAATGTCTGCGGTTATTGAAGTATTAGGGTTAAGTCTTCCTCACAGTTCCACAATGGCTGCTGAAGATCTTGAAAAAGAATTAAGTGC
>MWOO01000216.1 GCA_002025945.1 Prochlorococcus sp. HOT208_60m_813O14
AATAACCTTGAGCAAGTTCAAGCAATCATGGAAGCAGCATATGAAACTGATAGTCCTGTAATCCTCCAAGCTTCAAGAGGGGCAAGAAATTATGCAGGAGAAATTTTCCTACGTCATCTAATACTTGCCGCTACAGAAACATATCCTAATATTCCAGTAGTAATGCACCAAGATCATGGTAATGAGCCATCAACATGCTACTCAGCAGCAATAAATGGTTTCACATCAGTAATGATGGATGGTTCTCTAGAAGCAGATGCGAAAACACCGGCTAGTTACGAATATAATGTTGCTGTTACTAAAAAAGTAGTAGATTTTGCTCATTCAGTTGGAGTTAGTGTTGAAGGAGAGTTGGGTTGCTTAGGTTCATTAGAGACAGAAAAGGTGAGGCAGAAGATGGTCATGGATTTGAAGGTGAACTTTCTACAGACATGCTTTTGACTGATCCTGAAGAAGCGGCAGATTTTGTTGCTAAAACAAAAGTTGATGCATTAGCAATTGCTATTGGTACAAGTCATGGTGCATACAAATTCACAAGGAAGCCTACAGGAGAAGTTCTTGCAATAAGCAGAATTGCTGAAATCCATAAAGCACTTCCAAATACACACCTTGTAGTGCATGGATCTAGTTCAGTCCCTCAGGAATGGTTGGATATCATTAACAAATATGGTGGTGAAATTCCTCAAACCTATGGTGTTCCTGTTGAAGAGATTCAAGAGGGAATAAGAAATGGAGTTAGGAAAGTCAACATTGATACCGATAACAGACTTGCTTTCACTGCGGCCGTAAGAGAGGCAGCATTTGCTGACAAGGCAAACTTTGACCCAAGACATTTCAACAAGCCTGCTAGAAAATATATGAAGCAGGTTTGTCTTGATAGATACAAGCAGTTCTGGTGCGAAGGTCAAGCAAGTAAGATCAAACAAAACAGCACTAATTATTATGCTGATCTTTACGCAAAAGGCGATTTAGATGCAA
>MWOO01000217.1 GCA_002025945.1 Prochlorococcus sp. HOT208_60m_813O14
AATTCTCAATTTATAATACGAATTAAATACGTTTCAATGGGTTATTTATTAAGATGAATTAAATAATTGTGATTTCCTTGCTTGCAAACTCTCTTCAAATTTTAGATATTAGTTTAGGAATTTCTCTTTCATATCTAACTATAGTTTTTCTAATAAGATTAATACTTACTTGGTACCCAAAAATTGATTTAAATAAAGGTTTATGGTTATTAGTTTCAATACCATCAAGCTCTATTCTTAATTTAACAAGAAAACTAATTCCTCCTATTGGAGGCGTTGATGTTGGACCCGTAATTTGGATCGGAATTATAAGCTTTTTAAGAGAAATATTAGTCGGTCAGCAAGGGCTTATAAAACTTGCATTGCATACACATATTTCATAGAAATCTTTTAATTATTTCTCAGTAATTTGGCAATAATTCTTCTTCTACATATTTAGTATGTATCTTACCCTGCTTAAATTTAGATTTATTCAGTAAGGTTAGATGAAAGTTAATTGTCGTAGGAATACCAGTTACTGCACATTCATTTAAAGCCCTATTCATACGTTTAATTGCAGTATTACGATCCTTTCCCCAGACTATTAATTTACCTATTAATGAGTCATAGAAAGGAGGAATTTCATAGCCTGTATAGACATGACTATCCACCCTTACACCAGGGCCACCAGGAGGAAGCCACCCAGTTATTTTTCCGGGTGATGGTCGGAAATTGTGAGAAGGATCTTCAGCATTGATTCTACATTCAATGGCATGACCGTTTAAATGGATATCATCCTGATCAAATTCCAAGTTTGCTCCGCTTGCGATTTTAATTTGCTCAGCTATTAAATCAACTCCTGTAACCATTTCAGTAACAGGATGTTCAACTTGAATCCTAGTATTCATCTCCATAAAATAAAAATTATCATCATCATCAACTAAAAATTCAACTGTCCCCGCCCCTTCGTAGCCGATACTTTTTGCAGCAGCAATAGCTGCATTCCCCATTTTTTTTCTTAGCTCAGTATTAATTGCAGGACTAGGAG
>MWOO01000022.1 GCA_002025945.1 Prochlorococcus sp. HOT208_60m_813O14
AAAAAAAGTGAAGAGATACTTATCAAAAAGTTAATACAGTGGCATCTGGATAATCAATGGAGATCCATTAAAAACTTTGCAAAAGCAAATAATATTAAGCTAATAGGAGATTTACCCTTTTATGTTTCTAGAGACAGTGTAGACGTTTGGAGTAATAAATCATTATTTTCAATTTTTAGAAATGGAGATTTAATCTTTCAAAGTGGAGTTCCCCCTGATTATTTTTCATCAAATGGACAATTATGGGGAACCCCAACTTACTTTTGGTCAAAACATAAAAAGACTAATTTCGATTGGTGGAGAAAAAGATTTAAAAGGCAATTTGAACTTGTTGACCTATTAAGATTTGATCATTTCAGAGGTTTAGCGGGTTACTGGAGAGTTAATGGAAACGCGAAAAATGCGATTGTTGGCAAATGGATAAATTCTCCAGGTAGAGCACTATTAAATAAAGTAAAAAAGGATTTAGAGACTAACCAATTACCAATTATCGCGGAGGATCTAGGAGTCATAACCCCAGATGTTGAAAAATTAAGGAAAAGTTTTGAGCTACCTGGTATGAAGATATTACAATTTGCCTTTGATGGCAATGAAGACAACCCTTATTTACCTAAGAATATTGAAGGAGAAAATTGGGTTGTTTATACAGGGACTCATGACAATTCTACATCCACCTCATGGTGGGAATGTTTAGACAATAATTCAAAAACAAGAATAAAGGATGAGTATGAATTTTCAGAGGATCCTTCTTGGAGTTTAATAGAAATTGGCATGGATACAAATGCTAATCTCTTTATCGCTCCAATTCAAGATATATTATCTCTAGATGATTCAAGTAGATTAAATAAACCTGGCACCACAAAAAACAACTGGAAATGGAGGTTAAATCGACCTTTAGAAGAAATAGAAAATAATTTAAGAAACTTTAGTGAGCTAGGAATTAATTTTGGGAGAACTAAAAAGTAGATTTCATTAAAAATTACTTATTAGGGTTTTTATTTTCAATATTTTGAATCTCTATAACATTCACATTTAAAATAAAGTATCTCTTTAATATAAATATAGTTAAAACTAATATAAAAAAATACAAAAGAGTTCCTTGCCATGTATTTATAAGATCGAATTTCCTAACCAGAAAATCCTTTTTTTCTTTCTTAAAAATCTGTCTTTCTCTAATTGCTAACTTTAGTAATGTATTCTTTTTTAAGACTAGGCATTCCTCTAACTTAATTAATATAGATCTTATAAAAGGATGACCTGGTCTAATATTTTTATTATTATTTTCTATAGAATTTATTATTCTTTCAGGAATTTTTGATATATATGACAATTCTTTTATTGTTAAATTCTGTTGAATTCTTGACTCTTTTACTAACTTCGCAATTTCTACATAATGATCATCCAATTTCTTACTAAATCCTTTATTACTTTCAGATTTTTTTTTAAATAAAAAAAATTTTTTCAAAATAAACATTGAATATTACCAAATTATTTAATTCATTTACTATTCAACTCTTAGAAATATTTATTTTATTTAATCTTAATGAATTAAAAATCATATGTAAATTCAATAGATATAAATATAAAAACTAAACTGGAGAAATAATTTTTTGAACTGCACTTTTTGCAATATTTAGAGGGCTAAAAGTATCTCTAATTAAAACTAACAGTTTTCTCGCATCAGTAAATTCTAATTTTTCATCTTTTATAAGACTTAAAAGAAGATTCTTCCTAACTTCAGATCCCTTTTTACTGACAAATAACTTCAATCCCGCGTTCGCAACTGGTATGAGGTCTGAATTAATGTTCTTTGAATCTTTAAATAAAATATTTAACAAACTTTCAACTTTTTTTATTTGAATGTGACCGTTTTTATCAAAAACAACTTCTAAAAGGATTTCTAAAATCTCTTCAGAATTATCGGTAAGTAGTTTTTTAGCAATATATGGATAAGCAATTTTTAAAATTTTAAATTCAGGATCTAGTCTTAGTGCTAAACCTTCTTGACTAACAACGGCTCTTATTATTAAGGCAAACCTACTAGGAACTCTGAAAGGATAGGAATACATAAGTTTTGAGAATTTATCAGTTACATTTTTAAGATTAAAATTTCCAACCTCAGCCCCAAGAGATCCTCCAAGAACTTCTTTTAATGGTTCAACAAGTTTCTGAAGATCTTGTTCTTTGGTTAAAAAACCTAATTTCTGGAAATCTTCTGCCAACAGATAATATTCTTCGTTTATTATGTGAACAATTGCTTTAATAAGAGTAAGTCTATCTGAATTTGTAATAGTATCCATCATTCCGAAATCAACATAAGCTAAATTCCCACAATCTGCATTTCCACCTTTGAGAGCAAACATATTTCCTGGATGTGGGTCTGCATGAAAATATCCAAATTCAAATAATTGCTGTAATCCACTGATGACACAAGTTTTTATAAAAGAAGCAGGTATTAAATTATTTTCCTCTAGTAAAGTTCGATCTCTTAACTTAACTCCATCAATCCAAGAGGTTGTGATAATCCTTTTGGATGAAAACTGTTTTTCTAATTTAGGAATAAAAATATTTGGGTTTTCTTTAAATAAATTTGCAAACCTCAAAGCATTTTCGGCCTCTTTTTGGTAGTCAATTTCATCAAAAAGTGCCTTGCCGAATTCATCAATTATTTCTCCAATTCCAACACCTATATTTAATGGTAAGAATGGAGATAAAAAAGTTCCTAAAAACCTTAAGATTACGACATCCCTTCTTATGAGAAAGTACAAATTTGGCCGCTGCACTTTCACAGCTACATAAGAATTTTTTATTTTTGCTTTATAAACTTGACCTAAGCTTGCTGAAGCAATAGGAAAATCTGGAAACTCATCAAATAATTCACTAACAGGGGATCCAAGTTCCTCCTCAATAATTTTTAAAGCAATTTTGTGATCAAATGCTGGGAGATTATCCTGTAAGTTTGTAAGTTCTGTAAGCCAATCTTGTCTAACAAGATCTGGTCTAGTTGATAGTGCCTGGCCTAATTTGATAAAACAAGGTCCTAAATCTGTTATTACATCAAAAAGATATTTCGAGAGATTTTTTTGTACATTTTTATTTTTACTGTTACCTTGAAAAAGTATTCTTAAAAAAAGAAAAATAAAAGTTAAAAGGATATATAAAACTCTTGGGATAAAAATCCATGGTCTCAGCATCAACCAAATTAAGTCATCTTTTGCCGAATATTTCGAATAAGATCTTTTCATTCAAGTTAAAAAATATCAAAAAAGATTGGCATGTATTCCATTCTATATATGTCAATAATACTTTATGAGCATTTCTTCTTTTCTAACTAAAAAGTTTTTAAAGTCTCTATTCTTTCCTGCTCATAATAGAGGGGCTGCTTTACCAAAGAAATTTGTAAAGTTATTAAAAAATCCGCCTGGGTATTGGGACTTGCCCGAACTGCCAGAAATAGGTTCAACACTATGCCAAAGCGGATTAATTGCTAATTCTCAAAGAGAATTCTCTGAGAAATTTGGAGCGAAAGGATGTTATTTTGGAGTTAATGGAGCTTCTGGATTAATACAATCAGCAATAATTGCGATGGCAAATCCAGGCGAAACTATCCTGATGCCTAGAAATGTTCATATAAGTGTTATAAAAACCTGTGCGATGCAAAACATAAATCCAATATTTTTTGACGTAGAATTTTCAAAAGAAACGGGTCATTACAAACCAATTACAAAAATTTGGTTGGAAAATGTATTTAAAAAATTAGATTTTGATAAGAATAAAATTGTAGGAGTAATTCTTGTAAGTCCCTCTTATCATGGTTATGCCGAAGATTTGGATCCTTTAATAGATATTTGTCATCAAAAAAATTTACCTGTGTTAGTTGATGAAGCCCATGGTTCTTATTTTCTTTTTTGCAAAAACCTTAATTTACCAAAACCCGCCTTATCATCAAACGCTGATTTAGTCGTTAATTCATTGCATAAGTCATTAAATGGTTTAACTCAAACTGCGATACTCTGGTACAAAGGGAATCGAATTAATGAACGTAATTTAATAAAGAGTATTGATTTATTGCAAACTACTAGTCCAAGTTCCTTATTACTTTCTTCTTGTGAAGAGTCTATTAAAGACTGGCTAAATAAGAAAAGTTTATCAAAATATCAAAAAAGAATTTTAGAAGCAAAAAATATTTACAAAAAATTAATTGAAAAAAATATTCCTCTCATAGAAACCCAAGATCCATTAAAAATTGTATTAAATACCTCTAAGGCTGGAATTGATGGTTTTACTGCTGATAATTTTTTTTATAGAAATGGTCTTATTGCTGAATTACCAGAAATGATGACTCTCACGTTTTGCTTAGGATTTGCAGATCAAAAAGATTTTCTTAATTTATTTGAAAAGTTATGGAATAAATTACTATTAAATTCTAAAAAATCAAACAGTTTAGAAGTGCTCCAATCTCCCTTTGAATTAATTCAAGCACCAGAAATTGAAATTGGCATTGCTTGGAGAAGCGAGACTCGGAGTATTCCTTTCTCGCAATCATTAAATAAAATATCTGGAGATATTATTTGCCCTTATCCTCCCGGGATTCCTCTACTAGTTCCTGGAGAAAAAATTGATATAGATAGGTTTAATTGGATAAATAATCAAAGTTTATGCAACAAAGATCTGGTAAATTTTAATATAAGAGTCATATAAACATATAAATATCATATGAGATTAAGAAGCGGATTACTTATAGGAATTTTTGGTTTAATTGTTGTTTTGTTGGGAGGATGGTTTTTTGCATTGGCAACAGCTTTGCTTACATATTTAGCATTATTAGAATTTTTTAGAATGGCAGAATTTAAAGGAATAAAACCAGCTACAAAGACAACATTATTTTCATCTTTCGTTATTATAATTTCCACTTATCTTGAGACCATTGGTTTGCTTGATGGAGAAATATCAAATTCAATTTTGCCAATCTGTTCTGTTGGAATATGCACTTGGTTACTTTTGCAACCAAAACCTGGAACAATTTCAGATATTGCAGCCTCTATTTTTGGATTATTCTATTTAGGATTTTTACCTAGTTTCTGGATTAAGTTAAGGGGATTAGATTCAGTGATAATAAATTCAAATCAGGGTTTTAATTTATTTGAGAACTTATCAAATACAACAGGCCTTCATTTAACATTAACTTCTTGTTTTTTAATTGTGGCTAGTGATATTGGTTCTTATTTCATTGGAAAGTCATTTGGTAAAAGATCACTTTCTCCAATATCTCCGAGCAAAACTATAGAAGGTCTAATTGGAGGAATATCCTGTTCAATTTTACTAGCAATATTTTTCGCATTTTTAATGAATTGGGAAAATCCATTATTTGTTGGAATCTTATATGGAATTTCAATTTCTCTTATGGCACTAGTTGGAGATTTAATTGAATCTATGATGAAAAGAGATGCGAAAATAAAAGATTCCGGAACTTTTTTACCAGGACATGGAGGTATTCTTGACAGAATTGACAGTTACATCTTTACTCCATCTGTTTTGTATTACATATTTATAATCCTCAAGTATCTAAATTAATTAAATAATCTTTTATTCCAAAAAATAATCGTGAATAATTTTACTAGATAATGATGGTAAATCTACATGTGGAAGATGACCACAATTTTGTAACCCCACAAAATTTAATTTTTCAATACTTCTTATATTTTTAATCTCTTTTTTCCCAAGAATTCGATCATTTTCTCCACATATTGTTTTAATTGGAATATTTTGGATATATTTATGAGTTCCAGCAAACCCTCCACTTTTCGCAAATGATGCAAGTGAATTTCTCCATCCTTTGCAACCTAGATGAATTGAAGCAATTTGCTCTTCCATCTCACCAACACATTCATCTGGGAAAGCAAATGCTTGCCTACAAAGACTTTTTCGGACCTTAGGCAATCCAAGAAATGTGGCCCCAATTTGGTTAATAGGAAAAGGGATCATCTTAGGTTCTCCAAACAATCCAGCAGGAGAAAAAAGGATTATTTTATCAATAGAATCAGAAATTTCAAAAGCAAGTTTTAAAGCCGTTGAGCCTCCCATAGAGGCACCAATAATTTTTAAATTCTTTGTTATCTTTAAGGTCTTAAGGAGATCAATTAAATGCGAAATTATTTTCGAGGAGTTGTATTCATTTGTTGCGCACCTAGGACTAAAACCAAAGCCTAATAGATCAGGAATTATAACTTGGAAATTTCTTTTTAGTAATTTATATATTCTCCTGAACTCTAGAAAACTACTGTCAAAGCCATGAAGGAGAAGTATGGATGGACCTTTTCCTCCTATAACTACAGGGAATTTCAAAGAGTTCCAGTTTTGATCGAGTTTAATCCATTTAACATCATTTGCTAAATAAAGACCTAATGGATCCAATAGAGATATTTTGGCACTCTCGAAAAATTCAACATTCAAATCACTAAATTGTTTGAAATGAGTTTTATTCAAAAGATACTTATATCTTAATTTTTTGTTTTTCAAAATTAGCAATTACCTCAACTATATCCTTTTTATGAATTTCAAAAGGTAAGAAGTGAATCTCAGATTTATCTCGACAAGTAAAATCAGCAATTTTCTCTAAATTGTTATTTTCAAAAACATTTATTCCAAGTTGTGCGATGGTAGTTGGCAAATTCAATTCTTTCATGAGTACCAACAATTGTTTAATTGATTGATCAGCTAATTTATTATTATTTTTCATTTCTTCTAGTTTTAATTGCAATAATAATCCAACCCCAACAATCTCACCATGTAAGAATTTATTTGGAGTGATTATCTGAGTAATTGAATTATGAATAGCATGTGCTGCTGCAGTCCTACACTTTTCTCCCCCAATACCACCAACTAATCCTGCAGTAAGTCCACAAGCTTCTATAGTATTTCGCCAAGAAGGATTATTTTCTAATTTAGCCTTAAAGGCTTTTTCTCCATCTATTAATAGTTGATCTCTTAAAACTCTTGATATCTGAATCGCTTGTTGAACAAGACCATCATTTACTGTTGAACTTGTTATTGAGGATTCGTACCATTTTGCTAAAGCATCAGCTATACCACTCGCGAGTGTTCTTGATGGAGCTGTTTGAATAAATTTATGATCGAATATGAGCATTTTTGGGCAAGATCTTAATGCAACATCTTTTATAAATTGGCCATTTTTTGTGTAAATATTTGATAAAGCTGTCCAACCTGCACAAGTAGAGGCGCTAAGAGGAATTGTAATACAAGGGATATTGAGACAATCTGCTAAATATTTCCCAGAATCTAGAACTTTGCCACCCCCTGCTGCTATAACAGAATCATGATTATTTTCTAAAATAATTTTCTTTACTCTTGAAATATCTTCATAGCAACAATCAAATTCTAAATTAGTAGTATTAACATTAAGGTTTAAATTTCTTAAATCAATAAAGATTTTATTACGCAGATTATTGGTATTAACACCTCTACCTAAAATTAAGGGCCTTTTAGTTAATTTACTAATTTCAGGTAAAGATTTTTTCCAAGCATAATTACCCCTAAAAATAGTTTCTGGAGATATTGACTGCATATTTACTTTGAATAACTAGACGTTAGCACTTGCTAACTCTTGAGAAGATTCCTCAGAAGAAATATTTATTGTTACCTTTTTATTATCATCTACATCAACTAAAGCTTTATCTCCATCTTTTATTCTTCCCGAAAGAACTTCTTCAGCTAAACTATCCTCCAGTAAGCGCATAACTGCTCTCCTTAAAGGTCTTGCTCCATAAGAAGGATTATACCCTTCTTCAACAAGTCTTTCTTTGAAAGAATCAGTCACATCTAATTTAATACCCTTATCTTTTAATCTTGCAAAAACTTCTTGCAACATTATTTCAGCAATATCTTTAACCTCATTTTTAGATAATTGCCTAAATACAATAATCTCATCAAGTCTATTTAAAAATTCAGGTCTGAAGTATTGCTTTAGTTCTTCATTAACTAAAGATTTAATTCTATTGTATTGGCTATCTTCAACAGAATCACCTGAAAACTCAAATCCTAATCCCCCTCCACCTTTTTCAATTACTTTTGAACCAATATTAGAAGTCATAATTAGTAAAGTATTTTTAAAATCTACAGTTCTACCTTTGGAGTCTGTAAGCCTACCTTCCTCTAATAGTTGCAATAATAAATTAAATACATCTGGATGAGCTTTTTCTACTTCATCAAATAAAACAACAGTATAAGGTCTTCTTCTGACCGCCTCAGTAAGTTGACCACCTTCATTAAAACCAACATATCCTGGAGGCGAGCCTATAAGTTTACTGACTGTATGTCTTTCCATAAATTCCGACATATCTAATCTAATCATTGCCTCCTCACTGCCAAAAAAGTATGAAGCCAATGATTTAGTCAATTCAGTTTTACCTACACCAGTAGGACCTGAAAAAATAAAACTTGCAATAGGCCTATTAGGATTTTTTAAACCTACCCTAGCTCTTCTTATTGCTCTAGAAACTGCTTTTACAGCTTCATCTTGTCCAATAAGCCTTTGGTGAAGTGTTTCTTCCATATTGAGGAGCTTGACTGATTCCGTTTCAGTTAGCTTTTGAACAGGTACACCGGTCCAGGATGCAACGATATGAGCCACGTCTTCTTCGCTAACCATAGGGTTTTGTAAAAGTTTTGAATCATTAGTTACTGAGTTATTATCATTAATAGATTTATCCTCTGTTGTAGATTCTTTTTTATTTTCAAGAACTTCTTTAATTTTTGCAGACAATTCCATCTCTTTTTCTCTTAATTGACCAGCTTGGTCGAAGTTTTGATCTCTAACAGATTCTTCTTTTTGTTTTTGAATCTCTCTAAGTTCTTTGTCAATTTGTTTAGCTTCAGGTGGAAGTTTGGAATTTATTAAACGAACTCTACTTCCTGCCTCGTCTATAAGGTCTATAGCCTTATCGGGTAAAAATCTATCAGATATGTAGCGGTCACCTAGATAAGCTGCAGCCTCTAATGCGTCATCAGTAATTTTTAGACGATGATGTTGTTCGTAACGTTCTCGAAGACCTTTTAAGATCTCGATTGTATCTTCAATAGATGGTTCTCCAACCATAACAGGTTGGAATCTTCTCTCCAAGGCAGCATCTCTTTCAATATGTTTTCTATATTCATCAAGAGTTGTTGCACCAATACATTGAAGTTCACCACGAGCTAGAGCTGGCTTCAAAATATTGGCTGCATCTATAGCTCCTTCAGCAGCTCCAGCTCCAATTAAAGTATGGACTTCATCTATAACAAGAATAACATTACCTGCGGATTTGATTTCTTCCATTATCTTTTTTAATCTTTCTTCAAATTCTCCCCTATATTTTGTTCCAGCAACCAAAAGTCCAATATCAAGGGTTAAAACTCTTTTATCTTCTAGTATGTCTGGAATATCTCCAAGCTGTATTCTTTGAGCCAAACCCTCGGCAATAGCTGTTTTCCCTACGCCAGGTTCTCCAATAAGTACTGGATTATTTTTAGTTCTTCTACCCAATATTTGAACTACCCGATCTATTTCTGCATAACGGCCAACGACTGGATCAAGTTTAGATTCACTAGCTAACTTTGTTAAATTTGTTCCAAACTCATCGAGAGTAGCAGTTTTTAAATTACCTTTACTTGGATTAGCTCCACTGCCAACTTCAGCTGTCTCCCCTAACATCCTTATGACTTGAGTTCTTACCTTAGTAAGGTCAATACTAAGATTTTCAAGAACTCTTGCAGCAACACCCTCCCCTTCTCTGATAAGACCTAACAATAGATGTTCTGTACCTATGTAGTTGTGTCCTAATTGACGAGCCTCTTCAAGAGATAACTCTAAAACTCTTTTCGCTCTAGGAGTAAAAGGTATTTCTACAGCTACAAAACCTGAACCTCTACCAATTATTTTTTCTACCTCTATTCTTGAATCTTTCAGATTAACACCTAGTGATTTGAGAACCTTTGCTGCAACACCTGTACCCTCTCCAATTAAACCGAGTAGAATTTGTTCTGTTCCAACGAAATTATGACCAAGTCTTCTAGCTTCTTCTTGGGCAAGCATAATGACTTTTATAGCCTTTTCTGTAAATCTTTCAAACATTAGAAGATTAAAATCCTATTAATAACCTACCAGTAATATGTAAATTTTGTGTTCAGAATGAGCTTTTGTGAATACCCAAAAGTATGATTTATTGAATTAAATTTAACTTTTTTAGTGATATAGCAATAAATTACAGTAATTTCAGGCATTCTGGTTATCCGAACAATTAAATTCATAAATTATTTACTTGTTAATTTTTTTTCTTTTAAGAGAGCATCTGAACCGTCTTTATAGTAATTTCTTCTCATTCCCACAGTAAAAAAATCAAATCGACTGTAAAATTTCTCAGCTGTAAAATTAGTACTAGATACTTCTAAAATTAATTTATTTATATTTAATTTTTCACATTCTTTTATTAAATAGCTCATAAGGTAAGTTCCAAAACCTTTTCTTCTGTAATTATGGTTAACAACAAAATAACTAATTTGAGCTTCATCGAGCACGACTTGAAAAACACAGATTCCTACAACTAAGTTTGCAATTATCAATCCAAAAATTTTTGTACCTTCTTTTTTGAATTCGTTAGCCCATTGTTTTTTGTTCCACAACGAAATCGTATTTAAATCCAATCCATAACATAAATCAATATCTTTCTCATTTATTTGTTTAATAGATATCATTTTAATATGTATATGAATATGAAACTAAACAATTCAAATTTAGAGTCATTATAAAATATGACAGTTTTAGCATAACTTTATTTAAAACTCTCCCATGGAAGAAAAACAATCTTTTTTAAAACAGAAAATCGACTTAGAAAGTCCTAATAAGAATATAGTCCCTATCACTACATCCATAGGAGGAGATGGGAAATTATCAGTTGGTGGATGTTCTATTGAAGAATTAGTTAAAAAATATGATTCTCCTCTTTATATTTTAGATGAAATCACTTTAAGAAAGTCTTGTAGAGCTTATAAAAAAGCATTAAAGAAATATTACCCCGGGAAATCACTCCCAATATATGCCTCCAAGGCTAATAGTTCTATCTTCATGAGTAACCTTGTTTCCTCAGAAGGTTTAGGACTTGATGCAGTTTCAGAAGGAGAATTATTAACTGCCATAAAAGGTGGGGTACCAAATGAAAAAATTGTTTTTCATGGAAACAATAAATCTGATAAAGAAATAGATTTCGCAGTCAGAAATAATATAAAAATAATAGTTGATAATGATTATGACTTAAAAAGATTAGAGGAAGTTTCTAATTCATTAAATCATGACTTAGATATAATGATTCGCTTTACCCCTGGAATAGAATGCCATACTCATGAATACATAAGAACAGGTTCATTTGATAGTAAATTTGGTTTTGGAATTGAATATTTGAATATTTTATTTACCAGCATCAGTGCTACTAGACATCTAAAGTTAAAAGGATTACATGCTCATATTGGTTCCCAGATTTTTGAACTAGATCCTCATAAAGATCTTGGTGAAATAATGGTGAAGGTTATTTTAGATGCTAAAAAATTTGGCCATAATATCGAGGAATTAAATGTTGGTGGAGGTTTAGGCATTAAATATACAGAAAATGATTATCCTCCTTCGATTGATGAATGGATTAAAACAATTTCCACATCTGTTATCAAAGCATGTAAAAAATACAATTTAGATTTACCTACATTGATGTGTGAACCAGGAAGATCTATCGTTTCTACAGCAGGCATAACAATTTATAAAATTGGAGCTTTTAAAGAAATTCCTGGGATCAGAACTTATTTGTCTGTTGATGGAGGGATGAGTGATAATCCAAGACCAATAACATATCAATCAAATTATTCTGCATGTTTAGTTAGTAACCCCTTTAATGTTAATTCGAAAAATAAATATACTATTGCTGGCAAGCACTGTGAATCAGGAGATGTATTGTTTAAAGAGATAGAACTAGGAAACTGCAAAACAGGAGATCTTATATGTGTTTTTGGTACTGGTGCGTACAATAATTCCATGAGCTCTAATTATAATAGAATTCCAAGACCAGCAGCTCTTCTAGTTTGTGATGGAGAATCAGAGATTATTCAAAAAAGAGAAACTCCATTTGATCTTTTAAGATATGATATTTTGCCTGATCGCTTTATTAAACAAAATTAGGTACATTTAAATTAACTTTATTTTTAGTGTGAATTTCTGGGGAATTATAAATTTAAAGCTTTTATTAGATATCTTATTTGCTGTCGGTTTCGGACTTCTATTATTTTCTAGAGTAAAAGAACAAAGGACATTATGGCTTTTAAGAGGATATTTATTTTTAGTTTCATCCGCCTGGTTTATTCAAAGATATGCATATCTTCCGTTAACATCAAAATTAATTGACGCTGTTGTACTCGCTTGCTCTCTGTCATTAGCGATCCTTTGGCAAGGAGAGTTAAGAAGATTAATGGAATTATTAGGCACCGGGAGGCTTGCTGTATTACTTGGAAATCCCCCAAAGGAATTTAGAGCAACTTCAACTACTATTACTCAGTTAGTTGATACTGCAGGTAAACTCTCTCAAAATAGAAGAGGCGCTTTAATCGTTGTAGATTTGGGGAGTGATTTAAGACCTGAAGATTTTTTGTATTCAGGTACAAATATTGAGGCACAATTGTCAACTGAACTTTTAATAAATCTTTTTGCAACAGATACACCTCTTCATGATGGAGCAGTTCTTGTCAAAGGGAACAAAATAATATCTGCCGGTGTAATACTTCCTTTATCTAGGCAAGGAATTAGTAGATATGGTACAAGACATTTAGCTGCACTAGGAATTACAGAAAGATTTGACAGGTGTATTTGCATTGTTGTCTCTGAAGAGACAGGTACATTATCATTAGCGAACCAAGGGAAACTGGAAAGACCAATTACAAGCAGCAGGTTGCAAGAACTTCTTGTAAATTTGATTGGGAATCAAAACTCTATGGGAACAAGTAAATCAACTTTAGGTAAAAAAAACTTTATCTCAAAAAATAAATCTTAGTGATAATATTATCAGTGATATTAATGATAAAGAGTCCAATAAATCAGAAAGCGTTACTAACATCAAGGATTAACTTATGAATTTAGGGGAAATAATTGATAAGAAAAATAACGACTTATCAAAGAGAATAAATAAGCAAAAAGTTCCAGAGCATGTTGCAATAATTATGGATGGGAATGGTAGATGGGCATTGAAAAAAGGTTTTCCTCGCACATATGGTCATAAAAGAGGAGTTATTGTCTTAAAAGAAATTCTCAAAGCATCAAAAAAATTAGGTTGTAAAGTTCTTACTGTTTATGCTTTTTCAACTGAGAATTGGACAAGACCAACTAAAGAGGTTGAATTCCTCATAAATCTTTTTAGTGAAGTTTTAACAAATGAAATTGAGGAGATACATGAAGAATCAACAAAAATAAAATTCATTGGGGATTTAACTCCTTTCCCCGAAACTTTAAAAAAAATAATCTCTAGTTCAGAATCTCTAACTAAAAACAACAATAAATTTTTATTGAATGTTTGTGTCAATTATGGAGGTAGACAAGAAATAGTAAAAGTTGCAAAAGAACTAGCATTAAAATCTTCTTCTGGAGAAATAAAACCCAGTGAAGTTAATGAAGAATTATTTAATTCGGAGCTATTAACTCAAGGAATTAAGGATCCAGAATTACTAATAAGAACTAGTGGAGAAAAAAGGATAAGTAATTTTCTTTTATGGCAATTAGCTTACTCTGAAATTTATATTTCTGAAGTATTGTGGCCAGACTTCAATGAGTTCGAATTTTTAAAAGCAATAATTGATTACCAATCAAGGAATAGACGTTTCGGCGGTATAGAATCATTACCAAATGAATCTTATGAAGATTCTCAATTTTTTTCCTCGCAAAAATGACTAATTCAAATAATCAGTTATGTAACGAAATTAGGTTTAATTGGAACAAAAATGAGATATTGGAAATACTTAATATGCCCCTGATTGATTTGATGTGGAAAGCACAAATCATTCATAGGGAATTTAACAAATACGAAGTTCAGTTAGCTTCATTATTTAGCGTAAAAACTGGAGGATGTGAGGAAAATTGTTCATATTGCAGCCAATCAATATACAGTACCAGCCAAATCAAGAATCACCCACAATTTCAAGTTGACGAAGTTTTGGCAAGAGCCCAAATAGCAAAAAAAGAAGGCGCAGAGAGATTTTGTATGGGTTGGGCATGGAGAGAAATTAGAGATGGGGAACACTTTAATGCAATGTTAAAGATGGTAAGTGGAGTTAAAGATCTGGGAATGGAAGCATGCGTTACAGCTGGAATGCTTACTGAAGAGCAAGCATCAAGACTAGCGGAAGCAGGTTTGACAGCATATAATCACAATCTTGATACTAGTCCAGAGTATTACAAAAATATCATTACAACTAGAACTTATGAAGACAGATTAGACACCATAAAAAGGGTAAGGAATGCAGGAATAAATGTATGTTGTGGAGGAATAATAGGTTTAGGAGAAACTGATAGCGACAGATCTTCTCTTTTAGAGGTTCTTTCAAACATGAATCCGCACCCTGAAAGTGTTCCTATAAATTCATTAGTAGCTATTGAAGGTACTGGTTTAGAAGATAATCAAGAAATTGATTCTATTGAAATGATAAGGATGATAGCTACAGCCAGAATTCTTATGCCTAAAAGTAAAATAAGATTAAGTGCAGGACGAGAAAAGCTTTCAAAAGAAGCCCAAATTTTATGTTTTCAATGTGGGGCAAATTCAATTTTTTATGGAGATGAATTACTCACAACTTCAAATCCATCTTTTCAATCAGACAGAAAACTACTTAAAGAGGTTGGGGTATCATTTAACAAAAATTTTGAAACTTTTGAAAAAACATTATCTTCTTTATGAAAGGCAAAAATTATAAAATAGTTTCTCTTTATTCTTTCTTCCCATTTCAAGAAAACTTAATTCTTGATCTCAAAAATAAATTATTTGAAATCGAGAACGAAAACGATCTTTCAGGTTTATTAATTTTTGCAAGTGAGGGTATTAATGGAACTATTTGCGCTGAAAAAAACGTAATTGATATTGTTATCAATTTACTTAACAAATATACAGATAATAGAAATTTGAATATAAAAGTAACCTTTTCAAAAAAGAAAGTCTTCAAAAAATTAAAAATAAAAATCAAGAAAGAAATTGTTACCATGGGCATCAATGGAATAAACCCTTCACAAAATAATGGGACTTACATTGACTCAGCTGATTGGAATAAGTTAATTAAAGATCAAAATACAATAGTCATTGATACTAGAAATCATTATGAGGTTTCTATAGGCACATTTCAGAATTCTATAAATCCAAATACGAGAAACTTTAGCGAATTCCCCAGGTGGGTAGATGATCATTTAGATATTCATTTAGAAAACAAACAATCTACAAATATAGCAATGTTTTGTACCGGCGGTATCAGATGTGAAAAAGCCACTAGTTTGCTGAAAAAGAAAGGTTATAAAAATATTTATCATCTACAAGGGGGCATCCTCCAATACCTTGACGATATAACAAAAGAAGAAAACTTATTTGAAGGTGAATGTTATGTTTTTGATAAGAGAGTTGCTTTAAATCAAGAATTAGAAAAAGGCTCCTACTCGATTTGTCATGCATGTGGAATGCCAGTTTCAATTCAAGATCAAAAAAGAAAAGTATATAGAAAGGGTATCCAATGTCATTTCTGCATAGATCAATTCAGTGATGATGATAGGAAAAGGTTTGAAGAAAGACAAAAACAGATCGATAGATTAAAAGTTGAAAATCATAAAATCTATAAGGAATAATTTTCAAAATCATGAAAGTTGAAGAATTAGAAAAATTAGCAAGTACCATTGGATTATTAATTAAAATTCAAGTTAGAGAAACCCTCGGATTATGTTTCTTTAGGATCGTCATAGCAGAACAGAAAGATAACATCATTAAGATTTGGGCCGAAATGAAAGGTTGGACTTTTTTAAATAAACAAGGTATTCAACTTGATACATTAAGAATCCTTAGTAAAGCGCCTGCTTTTGTTTCGGAATTAATATGGGCAACAACTATGGCCTGGGCAATTGAAAAAAAATTGAGCAACAAAGCAAGACTTTTAGCTATTTTTGATAGTGAAGGATATAGTAAAAAACTTGTAAGATATTTCAAGTTAATAGGCTTCAAAATTGTGAAAGAAGTTGGTTCTAGCCCAGCAGATCTTTTATTAAGATTGGTCTGGGGAGGTGCAGGAACACTTATGAACGGGGAATGTATTTCAATATTGAAAAAACTTGAAATGAAACTCTCTTTAATTGAAAAAAGTTAGCCCGCATGGTAACTACTTCTAACTAAGGGACCAGAAGATATTTTCTTGAATCCTAATTCCTTAGAGAAGCGATATAAATATTCAAACTCTGATGGATCCCAATATTTCTTAACTGCCAAATGATTTAATGAGGGCCTTAAATATTGGCCAATTGTAATTTGATCACAATCTATTTTTTTAAGATCAATAATTGTATTTTTTATTTCATCCAATGTTTCCCCAAGACCTAACATTATGCCTGATTTAGTTTGGATATGAGGAGCAATATCTTTTGACTTTTTTAGTAAACTAAGAGATTTTTTATAATTGGCACCTCTCCTAACTTCTTTTTGCAGTCTTTCAACAGTTTCAAGATTATGATTAAAGCATATTGGATCTTTTTCTAAAATCATCTTCAATCTCTCAGTCTGAAGGTTATTTGTTTCATCAAAACTTTTGCCTCCACCCCATAAATCAGGAGTTAAAACCTCTATTTTAATTTTTGAATCAATTTTCCTAATCTCATCAATTGTAGATATAAATAGATTTGCACCATGATCAGGCAGATCGTCCCTAGCTACAGATGTCAAAACAACATATTTCAGATTCAGTACTTTTACTGCTTCCGCGACTTGAGTACATTCATCAATATTGATAGAACTAGGTTTACCTTTATTTACCTGACAAAAAGCACAAGAACGAGAACATATCGAACCACCCAGTAAGAAAGTGGCTGTACCTGAGGCATAACATTCTGCTCTATTTGGACATCTAGCTTCTTCGCAAATAGTATGAATATTTTCTTTTTTGATGAGTGTTTGTATTTTTTCGAACTCTGAAGCTTTACTAATAGGAAATTTTATCCAGGAGGGAAGTCTTAAGATTTTTTCTTTCTTGATTAGATTATTGTTTCTCATTGTCTAATTTAGCTTTGTTCTTCCTTCTAAGGCTCTCGCAAGTGTAACTTCATCCACATATTCAAGTTCACTGCCCATAGGGAGTCCATATGCAATCCTAGTAACTTTTGTAAAAGGGGTTAACAATTTTCCAATGTAAAGACTAGTTGTATCTCCCTCAACACTAGGGGTTAACGCCAATATAATCTCATCTATTTCAGACTTACTAACTCGTTCTACTAAGCTCCTTATTTCTAAGAGTTCGGGGCCAACAGAATCCATCGGAGATATTAAACCACCAATAACATGATAAACACCTTTAAATTCTCTGGCTCGCTCTAAAGCAAGCAAATCTTTGGTTTCTGCTACTACGCAGATTAGTTTTTGATTTCTTTCAGTATTTCTACAAATTTCACATTCATCTTCTGAAGTCAAGTTGAAGCACTTTTTACAACGACCAACATTACTATGAGCTTCTAACAGAGCCTTTGAAAAATCCTTTATTGTACTTTCAGGTTGTTTTAAAATAAACAAAGCCAACCTTTGAGCTGTTCTTGGACCAATCCCTGGGAATTTCTCAAAATGACTGATTAATTTTGAAAGCGGTTTGGTATAAGTAATCAAAATCAAACTAGTTCTAGGGACAATTTAGACGCAAAATTCTGAATTGCCATAATTGTTTGCTTTTAATGTCTTATTATATTTTTAGTTAGTAATTTCAAACAAAATGAAAAATATTAAATTTAACCCTTTCAAATATTTATTTTTGATTTTTTTATGTTTAATACTGAGTGCTTGTAGTGGTGGACTAAATGCAGGATTAGAAGCTTATCAAAGTCCAGATGGAAGATATGCCTTTTTGTATCCAACAGGATGGACTAGAGTAAAAGTCGATGGAGGACCTGAAATTATTTATCATGATCTAATAAACAGTAATGAGACCCTAAGTTTAGTTATTTCGGATGTAAATAAAGAGGTTCAATTAGAACAATTAGGGAGCCCAAGTGAAGTTGGTCAAACATTAATTGATAAAGTAATTGCTCCCGAAGGTTCAGGTAGAGAGGTAAATCTTATAAATGCCAGTAAGAGGGAGTCATCAAATCATATCTTCTATGATTTAGAGTATGAATTAGATTTAAATGAACAGGCCAGACACGAACTGGCTACAGTCGTAATTGATAGAGGAACTCTTTACACTTTTGCTGTGGGAACAAATGAAGAGAGATGGAATAAAGTTGACAGTATGTTTAGTAATGTAATTCAATCATTTAACTTTTTAATATAGTTTAGAAATTCTATACTAGATTCCTACTTGAACATTCCATAAATCAGCATATATTTTGTTCTGATCTAATAGTTTTTCATGTTTTCCGCTTTCAACTATTTTACCTTTTTCAATAACAACAATATTATCAGCATTTTTTATAGTACTTAATCTATGAGCTATTACTATAGTTGTTCTTTCTTTTGTGATCTTAGATAATGATTTTTGAATTAATGCCTCTGTTTCATTATCAACTGAGGCTGTAGCTTCATCTAATATTAATATTGGAGAATCCTTTAAAACAGCTCTAGCCAAGGCAATTCTTTGACGTTGTCCGCCTGAGAGCCTTTGGCCCCTTTCCCCCACAATAGTTTTATAACCATCTGGTAATTGTTCAATAAATTTATGAGCTTCCGCAATCTTTGAAGCTTTAATGATATTTTTAAGACTTGGGTTTATTGAACCATAAGCAATATTTTCTTGTACAGTGCCATGAAATAAATAAGTTTCTTGACTTACTAAAGAAATACACCTTCTCAAATCCCTCAAATTTATTTCTTTAATAGAAATACCATCAAGGGTTATTGACCCATTATTAATATCATAAATCCTAAGTAATAGTTTTATTATTGTACTTTTTCCAGAACCTGTTAACCCAACAATGCCTAATGTTGAGTTATTTTTAATTTTGAAATTTATATTTTTTAAAGTTAAATCTCGACCAGGATAATTAAAATTTACACTATTAAAAATAATTTCTCCATTGATATCTTTAGGTTCAATTTTTATTTTTCCATCTTTTATTTTTATAGGCGTATCTATAAGATTAATTACTCTATCTATTGAAGCCATAGATCTCTGAAAATCATCTAATACATGCCCCAAAGTAGTTAAAGGCCATAATAGTCTTTGTGTAATAAACACTAAAAAACTATAAGTTCCTACATCAAGTGTCTTATTCCAAGTTTGGAAACCACCAATTAATAGAATCGCTATAAAAGCAAATAAGATTGCAAATCTTATAAGAGGGATAAAAGCAGAGGATAATTTTATTGCAGCCTTGTTACTTCTTTGATAATCAAGACTTTCTTTATTTAATCTATTTAGTTCCCATTTTTCTTTAGTAAAACTTTTTATAGTTAGAATTCCACTTAAATTATTATTAAGTCTTGATGCCAATTGTCCAGCTTTATTTCTAACGTCTCTATATTTTGGAGCAAGCTTCCTTTGAAATTTAATTGATCCTAAAAATATGATTGGAATAGGAAAGAAAGCAAATAAAGCGATTTTTGGAGCGACAAAAATCATAGTGCCCCCAATTATTAAGACAGTTATAAATAACTGAATAATCTGATTAGCCCCTTGGTCAAGAAATCTCTCGAGTTGATTTATATCATCATTCAAAATAGATAAAAGCCTTCCAGTATTATCATTTTCAAAAAAAACCATATCTAATTCCTGGATATGCTCATAAGCTTTTATTCTTAATTTATGTTGCGATAGCTGAGCCAGATTTCTCCATAAAATCGAATATAAATATTCAAAGGAGGATTCACCAGACCAAACTATTCCTGAAGCAAATGCAAGAAAAATCAATTGTGCTGGAACTTCATTTATTCCAAAACCAGCAATCCATGAATTCTGTTCCTTAACAACGATATCCACCGCAAGACCAATTATTACGGGGGGAGCCAAATCTAATATTTTATTAATTATGGAACTAAAAAAAGCAAAAAATAGTAACCTTCTTTCTTCAATCAGATTTAAATAAAGTCTAATTATTGGATTTTGATTGTTCTTAGACCTCATAAAAATAATAATTAAATTTTTCTATTATGATTTAAATTCTCTTTAGTTTCTAATTTACATTTTGTTTTTGAATCTTGATGACTTGCAGTTTGCATAAATTCTTCGTAGTAACAATCACAAGTTTGATTCGCAATTTCTTCACTATAAACCATTTCTGCTTTAATCATCTCATCTTTGACACTCTGAAGACAAAATAATTTTATGATTGAATTTTGTTTCGTTTGAGCTAAATAATAACTATTAAAAGAGTTGAATAGTATTATCAGATTCACAAAAATAAAGAATTTATATTTGCTAGATTTCATTCTCTATCACTAGTTTCTGACTTTAATTTTTTTTAATTTATTTTTAGTTTCTCTATGTAGATCTCTAGGTAAATCCACCAAACTGTAATCATTAAAAATTTGTATCTTACCTATGGATCTACCATTTATATTAGTTGAATTACAGATTGAGGATATAATATTTGCAACTCTAACCCCATCAAATTTTCCAAAGTTAAATTTGTAGGTTTCAAAAGAATCATTTTGATAATTATTTCTTCTATTTGAATTTCTCATACGATTATTATTATTTCTATTTGATCTATTTCGTTCAGTATTATTTTGTTTATTAATCCAAGAATCATCTTCATTTACAAAAAATGATTTATTACCTATTACTAAATTAATCGCCGCCATTGCAATATTTGACTCATCCATAGAGTATTTTTCTTTTAAATTATCTAGTACATCAATAATCAAAGCTTTATTTTCTTCATTCTCATCTTTATCTAAAGAACTTTCATTAACATTATCTATAAGTTTCTCCATCCTTTTTTCATTTATTATTTTATTACTAGGTACATTAATTTCTTCAATCTTAGTTCTTGTTGAATTTTCTAAGTTTCTTAGAAAATGCTTTTCTCTTTGATTAACAAATAAAATTGCTTCTCCTGATCTACCTGCCCTTCCAGTTCTTCCAATTCTATGAGTATATGTTTCCTTGTCAAAAGGAAAATCGTAATTGACAACAAGTTTTATCCTCTCAACATCTAATCCTCTAGCTGCGACATCAGTTGCAACAAGGATATTAATAAATCCTTTTTTTAATCTATCTACAGTATTTTCTCTTTGATTTTGTGGTATATCTCCATTAAGTACTGCCACAGTATGACCTGAATTCTCTAAAGCTTCAGCTATTGAAGTAGTAAGTATTTTTGTCCTCACAAAAATAATTACTCCCTCGTTATTAAGTTCTAAAATTCTTTTTAAAGCATCTAACTTATGATGCCTTTGTACATATATAAATTTTTGAGAAATTAATTGAGTTTCTTTTTTGACACTTTTGATTAATATTTCGGCAGGATCATTTAGATATTTTTTTGCTATATTTCTTATCTCAGTAGGCATTGTTGCTGAAAACAATACCATCTGCTTATTTTCCGGAAGTTGATCTATTATCCATTCAATATCTTCAAGAAAACCCATATTTAACATTTCATCTGCCTCATCTAAAACAAGACAATTTATATCTTTAATTTTAAAAGTCCCCTGCCTTATATGATCCATTATTCGGCCTGGGGTTCCAACTACTACGTCAACTTTTCTTCTCAATGCAGAAATTTGATTTCGATAGTCGGTACCTCCATATATTGCAACCGTCTTAAAATTACTAGATTCAGAACTATAACTTTTAAAAGATTCTGCCACTTGAGTTGCTAATTCTCTTGTAGGAGTCATAACTAAAACCTTGGCATTTAATTCTTTATTATCTGCAAGTTTTTCTATTAATGGTAATGCGAAAGCTGCAGTCTTTCCTGTTCCTGTTTGTGCTTGGCCTAGTAAATCCCTGCCTAACATTAGTTCCGGAATTGCAGCTTTTTGGATGGGAGTTGGATTTTTATATCCTTTATTTCTTAACGAATTTAAGATCGATTGATTAAACCCAAAATCGAGAAATCCATTCTCATTATCATTATCATCTCCTTTCGATACTTCCAATAGTTTAGATTTAATTTCTTTTTTGTTCTCTAATTTCTTGAAATCAATTAGGGAAGGATCTTCATTCTGAGATTTTTCCTGTTCACTACCAAGAGAATTACTATCTTTTTTTAGAGCCATTTTAAATGCCTAATAATCTTCTGATTAGGCATTCAACAAATATCTAAATTTACTTAAATTGTTGATTAGCCTTACAGAGCCGAATTATTAATCTAACATCTTGAGGTTAATATATTACTAATTTATCAAAATTAAAATTTAATTTAAATAATATATATCAAGAAATTTTTTCGCTCTTGTAACAGCAGTATAAAATAACCTTCTTTCAAAATTATCTCTGCAAAAGATATTTTGATTATCTTTTTTTTCTTTTACAGCATATTGATTTCTTCTATACTTTTGTGACCACAAGATGCTTACTTTTTCAGATTCACTTCCTTGAGATTTATGGATAGTAATGGCTATTGCTGGCACAACATTTTCTAAATTAGATGGATCAATTAATGCGACAATTTCTTCGTTATTATCATTAAATTTTCTAAAAAGATATTTTCTTTTATTTTTTAAACCTATAAGTACTCCGACATCCCCATTTGACAATCCAAGTTGGTTATTATTTTTTGTACACATGATCGGAACACCTTCTTTAAGAGTTTTAAGGTCATAGGGTTTTTTTTGACCAAAAACAATTTCATTCAAATATTCAACACTCCATATTCCGGAATTTTTTTCGCATAAAATCAAGTGACTTTGTAAATCCAGAAATATCTTATCTATTAAATCTTTTTCATTAAGCAATAAATTATCAATACTCTCATCAAATATATATTTTTTTTTACTTAAATTGGAAGTTGAAAGATTTAATTGTTTTAGATGACTTTTAATCGAAAATAATAGATCTTTTGGAATATCTTTTTCTCCACTTTTTGAAATAGTAATTTCTTTTGAATTATTATCTTTTTCTAATTCTTTTATCTTTTGATTAAGAAAAGAAAAATCATTATTGAATATTAAACTACTAATTAATGCTATATCTCCAATATTTCTATAAGTTTTTTCTAAATTTACTACACAAGATTTAATTGCACTATTATCACCATATTCAAACAAATAATTCCAGATAGAACAGTTATTTACTGGCGACAATTGATTTTTATCTCCAACTAAAATAATTTTACAGTCCTTTGCTAGTAAATTTAAAACTGACTCAATCAAATCGATATTAACCATTGACATTTCATCAATTATGAAAATATCAAGCTCTTTTAGTTTAAATTTCAACTTAAGGGATTTATTTGAAGAATTTAAAATCCATCTATGTAAAGTTTGAAATTCTATTTGGTCTAGAAATTTGCTGAAGTAAATATTTTTTTTATCATTTAGAGCTTCTTTTAAACGAGCTGTAGCTTTACCTGTTGGAGCAGACAAACCAATATTTAAAAAGTTATCAATTCGAAGGAGTTCTAGTATTAACTTTATTATTAAAGTGGTTTTTCCCGTACCTGGTCCTCCTTGCAGGAAAACTAAGTTTGAATATTTAAATATATTTTTAATTTGATCAATTTTATTATCCTCTTTGTAAATTATCGAGTTCATTAAATTATCTGTATCTATTTTTTTTAGAAATGAATTAATAACTCTTTCTATCTTTTTTGACCATTTTGATAAGGATAATTTTCTATTTACTAATACGAATGGGGAATTAAGGGAACCAATCAAACCAATATTTTTTAGAACATCTATATGTTTATTGGGCCAACCATCTTCTAATAATTCAAAGATTATTAAACTATTATCAACATCAATAATAGTTTCACCATTTTTTTCAAACTCTAATAAAATTCTTATTGTATCTTTTACGAAATTTCCATATTTTTTTTCATCGAATTTTAAAATATCTAAGATTAAATTAAATATATGATCATATTGGAACTTTTCAATATCAGTTGAAGTTTTAGTCATTCTAAAAAAGGTTATCTAAGTAATTAATTCTTTTTAAAGGTGCTTTACCAATAAAAATACCTGGAGATAAATCCTTCGACTTGGATTTTTCAAATAATTCAAAATCTGGCAATCCCTTTAAAAACAAATAAATATATCCTCCTAGATGTTTATTTGGTTGATAATTTTTAAGTCGCCACTTTAATAATCTATGCAATGCTAATAAATAAAGATGAGATTGCAATGGATAATGATGTTTAATCATTTCATTTCTCATATTTTCATAGTTATAGTTTCTTGGTAAACAATCACTATTATCACTGCCAGAAATCAAATTACTTTTCCAATCAATTACCCACCATTTACTATCTTCAAATTTATTACCCAAAGGGAAAACACAATCAATACATCCTGAATGAAAGCCTTTATTCATAATTTGAAGATCATTTATTTTGTTTGCATATTCTTCTCCAAATTCATATTCCTGATCTAAAAAAAAGCATTTTGATATATCATTAGAATTAATATTTCTACCTTCATAAGATAGGGGTAAATCATATTTGAGTTCCTTAATTAAGTATTCATTAGGAATATCAACTAATTTCTTATTTTGTAATTCGCTTCCTAAAGGTATATTTATGATTCTTAAAATCGCATCTTTTACTTTAAAAGCAAAAGAAGTATCGATTTGATGAAAGCTCAATTCCTCAATAATTAAATCAATTAATTCGTGATTATTGTCGTTTCTAAATTCAAATCTTTCTATTATTTTGTGCAGGCAAGTCCCAGCAATAGTTCCTTTTGGAAATTCACTTAGGGGATTTGGATAAGAAAAATAATTAGGATAATTCTTTGAGTTTCTAAGAATAGACTCATTGATAATTGATATATTATCTTCATAATCCTTATATTGATTAATGACTGCATCAACATTTTTATCTTTACGTATCCAAGAAGAATAACTTGAATAAGAAATAAATTGATCAGAATTAAATTCATTAGATATTTTTTTATTAACGTTATTGATTTTCCAAAGAATATTATTCAATCGGTTGGTTTGGTACTTAGAAAAAATTTCTTTTATTTTCTCTTTTTCTATCCTGACTTCAAAAGTAGAAGTATTAATATTGATATTTTCCAAATTATTAAGTAAATCATTAAAAATATTATTTGCACCCTCTAGATCATTAAAAACAACAAGTTTATATTTGCTCCTTGTAAGTGCTACATAAATTAACCTCTCACTTTCTTTAAATAAATCTTCTTCTTCTATTAATTTAAATTTTTCAACCTTTGCGTAATTATTAGAAATATTAATGTATATGTTTCTATCAATATTTGATTTCCATAGAGGTCCTTTAATTTTATTTGACTTATTTGAAATAATTGAGAGATATGGACATAGGACTATTTCAAATTCGAGGCCCTTACTACTATGAATGGTGGAAAGATTTATTCCATTTTGAAGATTATAATCTTTCGTCAAAAAATCTTCTCCAGTAGAAATTCTTAAAATATGATCTAATTGATTTTTATACCAGTTGCAGACTAAGTTGAGATTAAAATCATTATTTATTAATTCTATTTCAACAATTTCTGAAAGTTGAAATAAATTTAAATTTAAATCTGAATCTTGAATAATCGAGGATGACTTGTAATTTATAAGGAGTTCATTAACAATATTTAAAAAACCTTTATCTCTTAGTTCTTGGGACCAAGTAATGCATTTATTAATTAAAATTTCTAAATTATTACTAATTCCATCATCAAGTAAATCTTCTAATTTTATTTCTATAAATTTTGAAGTAGCAAGCAAAGTTATACTCTTTAAAGACCTCGGATTTAATAAACATTCAATGAATAAAAATAGTAGAGAACTTGCTTCTGTATCAAAAATATTTTGTTTATTTTGAATTTTGCATGGGAGGTTAAACTTATTTAATTTTTTTTTAAAATCTAAGCATTGCGAATTATTTAATGTAAGAATCGCAATCTTATTAATATCAATTTCTTTATTACTTAAAATGAAGTTAACTATGTAATGAGTTACAAGATCCTCTATATTGGTCTCTTTTTTTGAAAATTCTACAATCTCAAATACATCCTTAAATTTAAATTCAGGATTAATATTTTCATTAATTCTAGAGGTTAATTCCCTATAGTTTAGTTTTGATTGTTTAAGTCCATTCTTATAAAGTTTATTAAGAACATCGATTAATTTTTTTGAGGATCTATAGTTATCTGTAAGACTAAAAACTTCGATTGCATTAGATCTTGCATCTAAGTAAGTTTCAATATCTCCACCTCTAAATTTGTAGATCGCTTGTTTTGGATCACCTACACAAAGTAAAAAATGATTTTTTGTATTAAAGAACTTTTTTATTAAATTCCATTGAGTAATATCTGTATCTTGAAACTCATCAACTAAGACACATTTGAATCTTTTTGAATTTTAGATAGAGTATTACTATTACTAATTTCTGAATCAAGAAACGTATTTTCTACAGTCTTTATTAGATCATTGAAGTTGAAAATAGAAAAACTTTTCTTTAATTCAATTAATTTTATATAAGCTAATTGGGTAAATATTCTTACAAATTCAGTAAAGAAACCTTCTTTTATTTTATAAATCTTATCTTGTAATAAATTAAATTTAGTAAAATCTAATTTTAGATTATACTTATTAATTTCTTTAGATATATTTTCATTGTAAAAATATTTAGATAAAAGATCATCTTTAGAAATATCATATATAAAATTAAATACATTTTTAGAATTAAGCCTTTTGTTAATCTCTTCAATCCAACAAATTATTTGATTAAACTTATCATTTCTTGGTTTTGCGGCATATATTTGACTTTTTCCACCACTCTCCTTAATTAATTTCCCCAACTCTATGAGTTGTAAAAATAATTCCTTACCTTTCTTATTCCATTCAACACAAAACTCGTTCCAATTTAAATAAAAAAATTCATTAAAATAATTATTTAAATCAATAATCTTGTATTTATTATTTATTTGAAATTTACAGATATTTTCTTGATCTATATTTTTTAAAATTTCTACAAAAAAATGACTTATTGATCCTACTTCCAAATCTAGAACTTATTTTTTTTTGGTTGACTGCTGAAATGATTTCAGGATTAAGGTTTAGAAAATAATCAATCCACAAGTTATCTATTACATCTTTATACAAATTATCTAAATTATTCTCAATATATGGATCTTGAGTTGTACCAATTTCAATACTATATTCATCAATAATATTATTGCAGAAAGCATGGAATGTAGTTACT
>MWOO01000218.1 GCA_002025945.1 Prochlorococcus sp. HOT208_60m_813O14
CGCCCGGGGAGTTTATAAATTCCAAAAAGTTATCCAAAGTCACCATAAAAAAGGTGACTTTTTTATTTCTTTGACTTTTTTGCCAAATAGTGGTTAGCCGAAGATAAAATCAAGTATATTTGATATAATATTAAGAACAGTATATAGAACATCAATTATAATCAATTTTGTTTTAAAATTAATACGGTTATAAATTAAAAAAAGGTTTTTTAAGAACAGTAACTAGAACGTTTATAAAATCCTCCACAACAGTGGAAAAACAAGCTCTTTGATTTATTTTCATTTTTAAGAATTAAGACATATTTTCGTTTATATACTTTGAATTAATATACCCTTCAGGAATTTTTAGTCATCCCACATATCCTTTTTCTCTTTATCTAAATTATTTCTTTCAAGTAATTCTATTCTTTGCTTCTGAGAATCTATTTCTGTTTCAATTACGTTTTTATCGTCAATGTATTTTGTTTGTATTTCTAAAATAAT
>MWOO01000219.1 GCA_002025945.1 Prochlorococcus sp. HOT208_60m_813O14
ATGAACTCAAAAAGACCTTGATGACCTTTAGGAGCAGGGAATAATATTGGGTCTCCTTGCTGTGAATCTAATATTTCTTTCATACTATGACCAATACCGTAATTGGTTCTATACATATGACCACCAATAATGGCTATTACACCAAAAGCTAAATGATGATGTGAAACATCAGTCATCCATAAGCTTCCTGTCACAGGGTTAAGTCCACCTTTGAAAGTGGGGAAGTCTGAGAAAGCTAACCAGTTTAAACTGAAGAAATTACCTGTACCACTTGCTAGTCCTGGAAATATCTGAGCGATGATTTGGGGATCACAGAGTTGATGCGGCATAGGCATATCGGCAATAGTTGCTATCTCCTTGCCGTTAATAACTAAAGGAGAGCCTGCATCAATTGCATCTAAGAGAG
>MWOO01000220.1 GCA_002025945.1 Prochlorococcus sp. HOT208_60m_813O14
TTAGCAGCAGCGTTAGACGGAAGTATCAACCATGGAGGAGCAGTAACGGTAACAGATAGTGCTTATACGGTGACTGAACTGAAAGCAATTGCTGGAGGAACAAGTGGATTTATAACTCTGAATGACACAACAGTGGCGTTAAGTGGAGATGCGACCGATTTAAAAACTATCTTTGACGAAAATAGTACCGCTCATACAGGAGCAGTGACGGTAACAGATGGAGCCTATACAGTGGCTGAACTGAAAGCAATTGCTGGAGGAACAAGTGGATTTATAACTCTGAATAACGCAGGAGTGGCCTTAAGTGGAGATGCGACTGATTTAAAAACTATCTTTGATGAAAGCATTACCGCTCATACAGGACAAGTAACGGTAACAGATGCTCTCTATACGGTGGCTGAACTGAAAGCAATTGCTGGAGGAACAAGCGGAGCGA
>MWOO01000221.1 GCA_002025945.1 Prochlorococcus sp. HOT208_60m_813O14
AGGAGCTGGAGTTAGCCAGGGAGCAGGATTGTTTCTAGGGATTGCTCTATTGGGAATGTTTGCTTTAGCGACTATTTCAGGATTGGCAAAAAATAAAATACCTAAATAACAAAACAGTTGATAATCCTGCAATCAAAGAAAAAAGATATGACATTTTCGCAAACAATAACTATATAAATAATGATTCATGCAAGAATAGGAATCGATAAATTTTTAAAGTTATTAGATGACTCCATTTAGACCAACTTCATATGATCGCCCTGGAGAACAAATATCAACTACTCCTTCTGGATTAAAAGTAACTTCTGCAAAGAGATTAATGGTGGATTCAATGGTAAGAATGATGATGGGGAGGCTGATAGAGGTTTATTTCTTATCAATCCCGAAGGAGTAGTTATGCATACGACTGTTAACAAGGCTCCTGT
>MWOO01000222.1 GCA_002025945.1 Prochlorococcus sp. HOT208_60m_813O14
GTAATTTCTTATCAAGATGCTCAGGGGTTTGATGAAATAGTTACAACTTCTAGTGCCAGTATCCCTATATATAACAATGGCGATGCAAATTTTTCCATAATTGGAACTGCTGCTGTAGGTAATACCTTAAAAATCAATCAAGATTCTGCTGATCCTGATGGGACCGGGACTTTATCTTATAGATGGGAGACCTCAAATGATGGGGAGACATGGTCATATTCTCCAAAAAGTTCTTCACAAAATCAATTAGTAAAAAATAAAGGTGCATTTGCAGCATTAAAAGATGACGGGTCTGTTGTTACTTGGGGCAACGAGGGAGCAGGAGGATATGGTAGCAGTGGTTGGAAAAAATATAATGATTATGAAAATCAGGATCTTATTAATGGTTTAAGTAGTGGAGTTATAGAAATATTCTCCACTGACTCAGCATTTGCAGCATTAAAAGATAACGGGTCTGTTGTTACTTGGGGAGGACTCTATGACTTGCGTGGGGTATATTCTCGCTATAGCAATTTTGGCGGAGATTCTTCTGCTGTTCAAGATAAATTATCTTCTGGTGTTAAAACAATTTTCTCAACTTCAGGCGCTTTTGCAGCATTAAAAGATGACGGGTCTGTTGTTACTTGGGGCAACGAGAGAGCAGGAGGATATGGTAGCAGTGGTTGGAAAAAATATAATGATTATGAAAATCAGGATCTTATTAATGGTTTAAGTAGTG
>MWOO01000223.1 GCA_002025945.1 Prochlorococcus sp. HOT208_60m_813O14
AGTTTAAAATGAAATAATTTTTTTATTAGATTAACACCTATCTCTCCTTAATATTGAAGCGCCTCTTAAATAGGGATGCTTTACATGATTTTTTTGCGGCAATAAAACTTGTGCCATTATTCTTATACAAAAATCAATGTCATTAGGGACATACATTTGTTGACAATCTAGAAATGCTACCGAATCAAGTCCATTACATTTTCTCGCAATTGAAGCAGGGAAACAAGCATCTAAATCACTTGTTGTAGTGAATGTTATTGATAATAAGTTTTCCTCAATTAGATTATTGCGTAAAAACAATTCATCTATTAATTCCACTACTGCATCTTCAATTTCTTTAACAGAATTCCCAGATGCTGTTGTAGCACCTCGAATAAATTTAATTTTATAAACATCTTTCATTTTTGATTTTTGAGTTAGGGCTTATATAACCAAAGTATTTTATTAGATGAATTAATTTCAAAATATATATTTTTAAAAACTTTTTCAATAATCT
>MWOO01000224.1 GCA_002025945.1 Prochlorococcus sp. HOT208_60m_813O14
AAAAGTTATTATCAAAAATTTATTTGAATAGCTTATATAAATATTTTTAAAAAATCTTAATTAATTCATTTAACTATTATTAATCTCTTATTTAAATTTAATGAACTGATAATTTTCAAACAATGAGTTTATATAGTTTAAAAATTTTGATGAAATGATTTAGAACATTCCCATTTCAAATTATCCTTTAAATCATTGATATCATTTGATATTGAAACTAAATTCACCATTTGAAGAATTTGAGTTTTATTTAGCCTATTAATAGCAATAAGTTTATTAAGCATTTCTAAAACAGTTTTATCATTCATATTCATTGTTAGTGCAAAAAAACTATGATCCTTGTTTCTTTCTGAATGAAATACTTTTTTCTAATAAATGTTTAATCTCAATTAACTCTATTTCTTCTTTAGGTTCTAATTCTAATATTTCATTTGCATCTTCATATGTTAATTGATATTTTGGTTTTATTATTGCTTCAGTTATTTCATAATTATTTATTGATCCATCT
>MWOO01000225.1 GCA_002025945.1 Prochlorococcus sp. HOT208_60m_813O14
ATCCTAGATATCTAACTTCTCCCATATTACACTCAAATTATTCAGATGAATTGAAGGATTAAAACATTCTTCTAAGTCACTTTGGTCAATAAAATCCATTACTTGATTATCTTTCTCTATATTTTGTTTGAAATTCCCATTTTCAGTATTCCACGCCTGATGCGCATTTTTTTGTACTAAGCTATAAGCTTTTTCTCTAGACAATCCCTTCTCTACAAGCAAAAGTAAAACTTTCTGACTAAAGATTACACCACCATATATATTTAAATTTTTGAGCATATTTTTTGGATAAACTTCCAAATTGCTTACTATATCTTTCATTTCCCTGAGCATAAAATGCAAACAGATTGATACATCAGGTAACATGATACGTTCATTGGAACTATGGCTTATATCTCTTTCGTG
>MWOO01000226.1 GCA_002025945.1 Prochlorococcus sp. HOT208_60m_813O14
TTAAGCGGTAAATCTCTATTTTCTTTGGTTGAGCTGATAAAAGAAATTTCAAAAAATCAACAAGTCTTATGTATTACACATCAGCCATTCTTAGCTGCTAAGGGATTAGCTCATTTCAAAGTTTATAAAAACGTAATTAATGGGATAACTTATACTTTAATTGCAAAACTAACTTCAAAAAATCAAAGAAAAAATGAACTAATAGAACTTATAGGTGGAGGGTCTAGTGAAGTAAACGAATATGCTTCTAGACTTCTTGATCGCTCAGCTGCGTAAATTAGTAAAAATTCTATTATAATAGTCAACTTAAATCATAAATTAGATTTAAACATGGTTAATAAAGTTGATAGTAGTTTTGGAGAAGATAACTCAATAAATATTAGGGGAGCTCGTCAGCATAATTTAAAAAATATTGATCTTTCTCTACCTAGGAATAAATTTATAGTTTTTACAGGTGTGAGTGGGAGTGGTAAAAGTTCTCTTGCCTTTGATACTATTTTTGCTGAAGGTCAAAGAAGATATGTTGAGAGTCTTTCTGCATACGCAAGACAATTTTTGGGTCAAGTAGATAAACCAGATGTTGACAATATTGAAGGTTTATCACCTGCTATTTCAATTGATCAAAAATCTACAAGTCATAATCCTCGATCAACAGTTGGAACAGTAACAGAAATACAAGATTATTTAAGATTATTGTTTGGTCGTGCTGGTGAGCCACATTGTCACCACTGCGGGATTCCAATTGCGCCTCAAACAATTGATGAAATGGTTGATCAAATTCTTCTTTTACCAGAAGGAACAAGGTACCAATTGTTGGCTCCTGTTGTAAGAGGTAAGAAAGGAACACATACAAAATTAATAAGCGGACTAGCTGCTGAAGGATTTGCTAGGGTTAGAATTAATGGAGAGGTAAGAGAACTTGCTGATAGTATTGAATTAGATAAAAATCAAATTCATAATATTGAGGTAGTAGTTGATAGATTAATTGCAAGAGAAGGAATACAAGAAAGATTAAATGATTCATTACAAACTTGTCTCAAAAGAGGGGATGGCCTAGCAATAGTAGAAGTTGTTCCAAAAAAAGGAGAAAATTTACCTTCTAACTTAGAGCGAGAAAAACTTTACTCAGAAAATTATGCATGTCCTGTACATGGCTCTATTGTTGAAGAACTTTCTCCTAGATTATTTTCTTTTAATAGCCCATATGGTGCCTGCCCAGATTGTCATGGGATTGGTTATTTAAAAAAATTTACTGCGGATAGAGTTATACCTGATAAAACATTGCCTGTTTATGCTGCAATAGCTCCTTGGAGTGAGAAAGATAATACTTATTACTTCTCTTTACTTTATTCTGTAGGACAAGCTTATGGTTTTGAATTAAAAACTCCTTGGAAAGATTTAAGTGATTTGCAAAAACAAGTTCTGCTTTTGGGATCAGATAAACCAATATTGATACAAGCTGATAGTCGTTTTAAAACTTCTAGTGGTTTTGAAAGACCTTTTGAGGGGATTTTACCAATTTTAGAAAGGCAATTGAATGAAGCCAATGGAGAATCAGTTAAACAAAAATTAGAAAAGTATCTAGAATTAGTTCCCTGTAAGACATGTTCTGGAAAAAGATTAAGACCTGAGGCTTTGGCTGTTAAACTTGGTCCATACAACATTACTGATTTAACTTCTATAAGCGTTTCTGAAACTCTAACTCACGTAGAGCGCATTATGGGTTTAAGTAAGACAAAGAAAGAAAATATATCCTTATCAGAAAAACAAAAGCAGATTGGTGAATTGGTTCTAAAAGAGATTCGTTTACGTTTGAAGTTTTTAATTAATGTAGGTTTAGATTATTTGACTTTAGATAGACCGGCTATGACTTTGTCTGGTGGTGAGGCTCAGCGTATTAGATTGGCCACACAAATTGGTGCAGGTCTTACTGGCGTTTTATATGTATTAGATGAACCAAGTATTGGTTTGCATCAGAGAGACAATGACAGATTATTAGAAACATTAAAAAGTTTAAGAGACTTGGGAAATACTTTGGTTGTCGTTGAACATGACGAAGATACTATGAAATCGGCAGATTATCTAGTAGATATTGGTCCAGGGGCGGGTGTTTATGGTGGAGAAATTATTGCTAAAGGAACTTATCAAGATGTCTTAAATTCAGAAAAGTCATTAACTGGAGCTTATCTCAGTGGTAGGAAGTCGATTCCTACTCCAAAAGAACGTAGATCATCCGTAAAAAAAAGTTTAATTTTAAATAATTGCTCTAAAAATAATTTAAAAAACATTTCTGTTGAATTTCCTTTAGGAAGATTAGTTTCCATAACTGGTGTGAGTGGAAGTGGGAAGAGCACTTTGATTAATGAATTACTTCATCCTGCATTATGTCATTCTCTAGGATTAAAAGTCCCTTTTCCTCAAGGTGTGAAAGAGTTAAAGGGTATAAAGGCAATTGATAAAGTTATCGTTATTGATCAATCTCCAATAGGAAGAACTCCAAGATCAAATCCTGCTACATATACCGGTGCTTTTGATCCTATAAGGCAGATATTTACTGCCACAGTAGAAGCAAAAGCAAGAGGATATCAGGCTGGTCAATTTAGCTTTAACGTGAAGGGTGGAAGATGTGAAGCTTGTAAAGGTCAGGGAGTCAATGTAATTGAAATGAATTTTTTACCTGATGTATATGTTCAATGTGAAGTATGTAAAGGAGCTCGTTTTAATAGGGAGACGCTTCAGGTGAAATATAAAGGTTTCAATATATCTGATGTTTTAGAGATGACTGTTGAACAAGCTGCAGAAACTTTCTCTGCAATACCTCAAGCTGCGGATAGATTATCTACATTGGTTGATGTTGGCTTAGGATATGTCAAATTAGGCCAGCCAGCTCCTACATTATCTGGTGGAGAGGCTCAAAGAGTTAAGTTAGCCACGGAATTGTCAAAAAGGGCTACTGGAAAAACTTTATATTTGATTGATGAACCAACTACAGGGTTAAGTTTTTATGATGTTCATAAATTAATGGATGTGATACAACGTTTGGTAGATAAAGGTAATTCAGTAATTGTTATTGAACATAATTTAGATGTTATTAGATGTTCAGATTGGATTATCGATTTAGGACCTGATGGAGGGGATAAAGGAGGAGAAATAATAGCGGAAGGTATTCCTGAGGATGTAGCTAAAAATCCTACAAGTCATACAGCAAAATATCTTAAAAAGGTTCTGAAATAAAAAAATCCTTGTTGTATTTCTTCTTATTTTAATTATTTCAGCAATATGAAATTCTTTTTTAAAGGGTCATAAAACTCCTCTACAACTGTTTTTTGAAAATTTTTATATTAAAAAAATTTCAAATCATAATGCTTTCTTAATATTTCCTTTAAAAATTCAGCTTATTTGTATTAGAAGGTCGTTGATCGGAGGATTTGCTGAATGAGGTTGAAATTTTTACATTTACATTTACATGGTCTTATACGTTCTAAGAATCTTGAGTTAGGCAGGGATGCAGATACAGGAGGGCAAACACAATACGTTTTAGAGTTAATTAAAAGCTTGGCTAATACTTCAGAAGTTGATCAAGTGGATTTAGTTACTCGTTTCATAAAAGACCCTAAGGTAGATGATGAATATTCTCAAGAAGAAGAATTTGTAGAACCTGGAGTTAGAATTTTGAGATTCAAATTTGGACCTAATAGATATTTAAGAAAGGAATTGCTTTGGCCTTATTTAGATCATTTAACTGAAAGCCTGATTTCTTACTATAAAAAAAACAAAAAGCCTAATTTTATTCATGCTCATTATGCAGATGCTGGATATGTAGGAGTTAAACTAAGTAAATCTTTAAACGTTCCTCTTATTTTTACAGGTCATTCTTTAGGAAGAGAGAAAAAAAGGAAATTGCTTGATACTGGTTTAAAAACTAATCAAATAGAAAAACTTTATTTTATAAGCAAAAGAATTGAGGCAGAAGAAAAAGCATTGAAGTCTGCTGATATTGTTGTTACAAGCACTAAACAAGAGTCAGTGTATCAATATTCCCAATATTCTTCTTTTTCACCTCACAAAGCTAAAGTTATTCCTCCTGGTGTTGATCATAATAAATTTCACCATATTCACTCTACAAGCGAGACAGCCGAAATTGATAACATGATGAATCCTTTTCTAAAGGATTCTACTAAACCTCCATTTTTGACTATTTCTAGAGCTGTACGAAGAAAAAATATTCCATCTCTTATTGAGGCATATGGAAGATCTGAAAAATTAAAAAGAAAAACTAATTTAATTTTGATTTTGGGTTGTAGAGATAGTACTTCAAAATTAGACCCTCAACAAAAAGATGTTTTTAATAATATTTTTGAAACAATTGATAAATATAATTTGTATGGAAAGGTAGCTTATCCAAAAAAACATCTTCCAAGTCAGATTCCTGCTTTATATAGGTGGGCTGCTAGCAGAGGTGGTGTATTTGTAAATCCAGCTTTAACAGAACCTTTTGGTTTAACTCTTCTTGAAGCTTCATCATGTGGACTGCCAATAATATCAACAAATGATGGAGGTCCAAAAGAAATTCGTTCAAAATGTGAAAATGGACTTTTAGTCGATGTTACTGATATTAATGAGTTGAAAGTTATTCTTGAAAAAGGAATTTCAAATAATAATCGGTGGAAATTATGGAGCAGAAACGGAATTGAGGGTGTTAACAGGCACTTTAGTTGGAACACTCATGTACGCAATTATTTATCAGTACTTACTGAAGAATTTTCAAGTTCAAATAGTTATTCTTCATCTGATATCAAACAAAGTTGTTTAAATGGAACTTCCTCACTTATAAAACCCCATTGATCAAATACTTCAGGATCAGGGTGAAGAATTAGTTGATTATTTTGAGTTTTCTTTAATTTGAAGCCTTTTTTAGATAGTTTTTTCATTAAGTTAGCAGTTTCTTCAAATCTTGACGCCATTGCATCAAGACTTGAGCAGTCACTTGTTAATCCATTATCTTTCCATGTAAAAAAATTCATAACAAATTTTTCAAAGGTTGATTTTTAAAACTATACCTAAAATTACAAGTAAAATGTTGATTTTCCAAAAATTTTCAACTATTTTTTGTTCCTTAAGTCCTTTAAGTTCAAAATGGTGGTGTAGTGGAGCCATTAAAAATATGCGTTTACCTTTATGAAATAATTTTTTAGTAATTTTAAAAAACCCTACTTGTAGTATTACTGATAATGATTCAATAATAAATATTCCTGAGATAATAGATAGCGTAAAAACACTATTGGTTAATAATGCTATAGAACCCAGAATTGCTCCAATACTTAGAGATCCTGTGTCACCCATAAATATTTTTGCAGGATAACTATTATACTTGAGAAATCCCAAGCATATGCCGGACATTGAAAAACATAAGATGCTAAAAACAAAAAGTTCTTGCTGTTCTTTCATTAATATTTCTGTTCCTAATCCATAAAAGACAATCCCACTGCATCCAGCTGCTAACCCATCCAGCCCATCAGTCAAATTCACTGAATTACTTAAGCCCACAAGTACTAAAAAAGAAACTGGCAATATGAAAATATTCATATTTATTCCCCAGGAGTCAGAAACTGTTATTAATGGACTGATTATATTTTTTTCATAGGAAAAAATTATAAAAATTATTGAGATGATACTTTGTAAGATAAATTTCTCTTTAGTTTTTAACCCTGTATTTTCTTTGTTTCTAATACTTAAATAATCATCTAAAAAACCTATCATAAAAAAACCAAAAATAGTCAGTAATAAAAGAAATAATTTTAGGGAACCTAAATTTATAGTTATTATCAGAAGAAAAATTAAAAAAGGTGTTATCAAAAAAACCCCACCCATTGTTGGAGTGTTACTTTTTTTATAGTGATTAGAAGGACCTTCAGTTCTTATATTTTGAAGTAAATTTAATTTTCTGATTATTTCTAGACCATTCTTCGTAGCAAATAAAGATACCAAAAAAAATAATGTGAAAACCCCTATAAAAATAAAATTATTAAAAAGATATGAGGTTGCTATTAAAGCAAAAGAATTTAATATTAATAACGATTTAAAGTTAATTTTCTAATCTTCCCAATCATCTTCTGAAGGATCTTCTTCAGTTTTATAATCTTCTTTTTCCCCCATAAGTGCTGAAAGCTCTTCTTCTTCTATAGTACTAATCTCTTGTGAATCTCCTTCTTTTTCTGCTACAAGTCTTCCTGTATTCTCTAGCCAAGATAGCAGATCAGGTTCATCTCTTAATGGCAAAACAGGAGCTGGATCATCTCTGAGGTAGCAACTTAAAGCTGGATTGACTTCAGAAATATCGTCTAATCTAAGTTTTAGTTTATTTGAGTCCATTAAAGGTTATGTTCTATATATAAGATAATACATAATAATGCCCACAAAAAACTTTGTTTGATAAAGCAAATTTAAAATACTTTTTTATCTGGCTAATTTCACTGCTGCTGTCTGGATTATTAAAACTTATTGGATATTTGAATCCCAATGTTTTAATAATTAATAATTTTCTTCTCTTATTACTAGTTTTTGGTCCAGCTCTTTTAGTTACAATAGTATTAGTTTTTAAAAAGTATTCAAATTCTTAAATACGTCAAAAAATTTAAATTTATGGAGCAAATTTAGATGCAGCAAATAAAAAAAGTTGTACTAGCTTATTCTGGTGGCGTAGATACGAGCGTTTGTATTCCATATTTAAAGAATGAATATGGAATTTCAGAAGTAGTTACTTTTGTAGCAGATCTTGGACAAGGCGAGGATTTAGAACTTATTAGACAAAAAGCTTTAAACTCTGGTGCATCTAAATCAATCATTGGCAATTTAGTTAATAGTTTTGTTGAGAAATACGCTTTTCCAGCCATTAGAGCAAACGCATTATATTTAGACAAATATCCCTTATCTACTGCTCTTGCTAGGCCTTTAATTGCTGAAAATCTCGTGAATATTGCTAGAGAGATTAATGCCGATGCAGTAGCACATGGATGCACTGGTAAAGGGAATGATCAAGTTCGGTTCGATTTGGCAATTAACGCTTTAGGTCCTGATTTAAAAATTATTACTCCTGCAAGGGAGTGGAATATGAGTAGAGAAGAGGCAATAGTGTATGGAGAAAAATTTGGTATACCTGCACCAGTATCAAAAAAATCACCATATTCAATAGACGTTAACTTACTCGGTAGGAGTATTGAAGCAGGTATATTAGAAGACCCAATGCAAGAAGCACCTGAGGATATATTTTCGATGACATCATCAGTTGATAATTCACCTGATTCCCATGAAGATATAGAAATTGTTTTCAAAAATGGGTTTCCAGTTGGAATTAATGATGAATTTTTAACTCCAGTAGAGATCATTCAAAAAGCTAATAATCTTGCAGGTAATCACGGTTTTGGAAGAATTGATATGATGGAGGATCGAGTAGTAGGAATTAAAAGTAGAGAGATTTACGAAACACCTGGCCTCTTACTTTTAATCAAAGCTCACAAAGAATTAGAGAGCATAACGTTAAACCCCGATGTTGTCGATTTTAAAGGAATAGTGGAAAAAAAATGGGGTCAATTAGTTTATCAAGGTTTTTGGTTTGGACCTCTTAAAGAAAGTTTAGATGCATTTATATCATCGACTCAAACTTCAGTTAATGGAAGAGTAAAGATTAG
This sequence comes from Prochlorococcus sp. HOT208_60m_813O14, assembly GCA_002025945.1. Classification (GTDB taxonomy): domain Bacteria; phylum Cyanobacteriota; class Cyanobacteriia; order PCC-6307; family Cyanobiaceae; genus Prochlorococcus_A. Next base: position 7,689 of record MWOO01000226.1, read on the forward strand.
ACTTTATAAGGGAAACGCAATAGTCATTGGGAGAATGTCGGAAAATAATTCACTTTACAGGGAAGATTTGGCAACTTACAGCAATGATGATGTATTTAATCATTCTTTAGCGGAGGGGTTTATTTATATGTGGGGTATGTCTAATAAAATATGGGCTGAGTTAAATTCAAAAACAAAAGATTAACATTTAAGATTCTGCATTTTCTTTAGTTTCAACATCATCTTTGCTAGAAGTTGAAGTATCTGCACTTGCTACTGATTGTTTTTCTTTAGTTTCAACTTTGGTTTCTGGTTTATCTTTATCTTCTGCTTCTGTTGAACTCTTAGTTGAAGACCTTGGGGTTGGCAATGGTCCTTCTTGTTTAACGGTCATATATCTTATAACATCTTCACTTAGTCTCATTGCTTTTTCAATTTTGAAAATATGTTGTCCGTCACCTTGATGACTTAGTTGGACGTAAATACCTTCTCTATGTTTTGATATTTGATAGGCTAATCTTCTCTTACCCCTCATTTGACTATCAATTATGGTGCCGCCAAATTCTTCTAAAAGCTTATTATATTTATCAATGTGATTAGTTACTTCATCTTCCGCAATATCTGGGCGGAGTATGTACATGGTTTCGTAATAGGATTGTAGATCGTTCATAGTTTCAGACAAGGTCTTTGGCTCATAAATGGATGTCATGAGCGTCTGTGCATCTTTTACGATACATCATGATGTGCAGTTCCTTGAAAATTATCATGATTTATTTTAAAGATAATTTTTTAATGCGTCATTCATAATATGAAAAGGCACTTCTAAACCATTTGTCCAAAATGATAATGATTTCAATCCTTGAGCAACAAGCATTTGCAAACCATCAATTGTCATACATCCTTTTTTGGCGCTAATTTTCAATAGATGAGTTGGAGCAGGATTATAGATTAAATCATATACAATTGTTTTTGAGTTAAGAGATCTCCAAAAAGCCTCCCCATATGGCAATACATTTATCTTATGCTTAGCTGATTTCATTCCTACTGGTGTAGTATTTACAATTAAATCTGCGTCTTCAATTATATTTTGAGCTTGATTATCATTATTTAAGAAACCCTGAATTTCAATTTGATTTTCAAAATTTTTTATTAATTCATCTTGTGATGATTTGTTACGTGATACTACTGAAATTGTTGAAAGGTTTAAATTTATTAATCCCTGAATAACAGATCTTGCTGCACCACCTGATCCAAGAACAATCGATTGTTTTTTTGTTAAGTTTAATTTTTTCAATGGATAAATAAATCCCTCTACATCGGTATTAGTTGCGCTCCATTCTTTTTCAGAGTTTAATTTTAGTGTATTAATTGCTTTTATCTTTTTTGCAATAGGGGAAATTTCACTACAAAGTTCAAATACTTTTTCTTTATGGGGAATTGTAATATTCAACCCTTTGCAATTAATTTTTTTTAAAGTATTCAGCACTAATTCTAGATCTTCATCTTTGCAAGGTATGGCAATATAAATTAAATCTAAGCCTAAATATTGAAGGGCCGCATTTTGCATAATCGGTGATAAGGAATGGCTTATTGGATTGCCGATTAATGCAATAAAGGATGTTTTACTTGAAATCATGTTTAAAATTTTTTCATAAAAAATGACGAACTGTTCGGGAACCACACCCCGTTCTTGAGTAACAATAATGACTCCGATGACCGATTATGGAGAATAACAAATATTAAGAATTTACCCATGGGTAAGGTTGTAGGAATCGATTTAGGAACAACTAATAGTTGTGTCGCTGTAATGGAAGGTGGTAAACCTACTGTAATAGCAAATGCTGAGGGTTTCAGAACTACTCCGTCAGTTGTTGCATATACAAAAAATCAAGATCAGCTTGTTGGACAAATTGCTAAGAGACAAGCTGTTATGAATCCTGAAAATACCTTTTATTCTGCAAAGCGTTTTGTTGGTAGAAGAGTCGATGAAGTTAATGAAGAATCTAAAGAAGTTAGTTATTCTGTTGAAAAATCTGGATCTAGTGTCAAGTTAAAGTGTCCAATTTTGGATAAGCAGTTTTCTCCTGAAGAGGTAAGTTCCCAAGTTTTACGAAAATTAGCAGATGATGCGGGTAAATACCTTGGTGAAAAAGTTACACAGGCTGTAATTACTGTCCCAGCTTATTTTAACGACTCTCAAAGACAGGCTACAAAAGATGCAGGAAAGATTGCAGGTTTAGAAGTTCTCAGAATTGTAAATGAGCCAACTGCAGCAGCTTTGGCATATGGTCTGGATAAAGAAAATGAAAAAATTCTCGTTTTTGATTTAGGTGGAGGAACATTTGATGTCTCAGTTATTGAAGCTGGTGATGGAGTAACTGAAGTTCTTTCTACATCAGGAGATACCCATCTTGGTGGTGATGATTTTGATAGGTGTATTGTAGATCACTTAGCGAGTACTTTTAAATCAAATGAGGGAATAGATCTTAGACAAGATAAGCAAGCTTTACAAAGGCTGACTGAGGCAGCAGAAAAAGCAAAAATTGAGCTTTCAAATGCTACGCAAAGTGAAATAAATCTGCCTTTTATTACAGCTACTCCCGAAGGTCCAAAACATTTGGATTTGAATCTAACTCGAGCAAAGTTTGAGGAGTTAGCAGCTTCTTTAATTGATAGATGTAAGACCCCAGTTGAGAGAGCTATAAGTGATGCAAAAATTTCTACTAGTGAAATTGATGAGGTTGTAATGGTGGGAGGCTCATCTAGAATTCCTGCTGTTTTAGATTTAGTTAAAAAAATAATAGGTAAAGAACCAAATCAAACTGTTAATCCTGATGAGGTAGTAGCTGTTGGAGCTGCAATTCAGGGAGGAGTTTTAGCAGGTGAGGTTAAAGATATATTATTGCTTGACGTTACTCCACTTTCTCTAGGTGTGGAGACTTTAGGGGGAGTAATGACAAAAATGATAAATCGAAATACCACAGTGCCTACAAAGAAATCTGAGACATATTCAACTGCTGTAGATGGCCAAACAAATGTAGAGATACACGTTCTACAGGGTGAAAGAGAAATGGCTTCTGATAACAAAAGCTTAGGAACCTTTAGATTGGATGGTATACCCTCAGCACCAAGAGGCGTGCCGCAAATCGAAGTTACATTTGATATCGATGCAAATGGTATTCTTAGTGTTACTGCTAAAGATAAAGGAAGCGGCAAAGAACAAAGTATTTCTATCACTGGCGCCTCTACTCTATCTGATAATGAAGTAGAAAAAATGGTAAAGGATGCTGAATCAAATGCATCTGCAGATAAAGAAAAAAGAGAAAAAATCGATTTAAAAAATCAAGCTGAAACACTTGTATATCAGACAGAAAAGCAACTTGGTGAGCTAGGAGATAAAATTGATACTGCAGCAAAGTCAAAAGTTGAAGAAAAAAGTAATGCTTTAAAAGAAGCAACTTCAAAAGAAGATTATGAATCAATGAAAAAACTTCTTGAAGAACTTCAGCAAGAACTTTACGCAGTTGGTTCATCTGTTTATCAGCAACCAGGTAATCAGCCACCATCATCTGGCGCAGCAGGCGGTCCTGATCAGAGTGATTCAAACGAAAAAGGTGGAGATGATGTAATTGATGCAGACTTTACTGAAACTAAAGATTAGGAAAGGTAATTTTTAATTTCATTAGCAACCCATTTAGAACAAGCTGGAGCCAGTAAAATTCCGTTTTTATAAAACCCTGTACATAAAATTAGTCCATCTTCAAGATTTTTCATTATTGGTGAAGGTTCACCATCTGGTCTTGCCCTTATTCCGTACCATTTTCTAGAAATTTTTCCTTTCATCAGCCAATTTGGTTTTTTATCGAGAAAATTTGTGAGCTTTTCGAATGTATTTTCTTTTGGCTTCGTACTATATTCGTCAGTTGAGCCAATAATTAGCTTATTTTTTGACTTTGGAATTATATTTTTACCATTTATATTGAATTGTTTTGGAAGCGATAATAAATCAACTTCTGCATCATTTATCTCAATTTCCATAGCTTGACCTAAAACAGGTCTTAATTTGATGTTGTGAGATAGGTTATTTATTAAATCAATCGCTTTCAGTGAATTACACAAAATAACTATGTCAGATTTGATGTTTTCGTTATTTTTTGTTGTAGAAATCCATTGATTGTTTGATTTTCTTATTTTTATGATTTCTCCTTGTAAGTAATTTACTTTCTTGTGTTTTAGATATTTATCTAATGTTTGAAGTAACGATAAAGCATTGATTCTTCCATCTTTGAAGGAAATCATTCCTTTTATATTTTTGGTTTGGAATGTCTTATTTATATTTTTGATAAATATTGAGTCTCTTTCTAAAATTTGTAAGTTTTGATCATTACTTTCATAAATAAATTTCTCTAATTTTTTGAACTTTTCTTCATTAGTTGTTAGTTGAATTAATGGTTTTTCGATATTTAATTCATAATTAAATTTTTGTAAGAATGTAATCCATTGTGGCCATAATTCAATGCTTTGTTTCCTGAGATTCCAACTTCTACCTCTTCTTTTTTGATACATATTACCCATTAGCAAGCCTAAAGCTGCATTGCTACTATTTTGGAGTTCAGTTGGATCTATTATTGTTATCTGGAAACCTAATTCTGATAATTCTAAGGCGTTAAATTTTCCAATAATCCCTGATCCAATAATAGCTATGTGTGCTTTTTGAAAATTTTCATTTAAGCTTTTCATTGATATATTAGATATACTTGCTTATTGGAATTAATAGTTCAAGATTTTTTGGAACATCCTTCAATTATATTCAAAATTGTTTGTCCCGATCGTCCAGGTCTTGTAAGTTTACTTACAAGTTGGATCTCAAATTACGGTGGAAACATAAAACATTCTGATCATCATACAGATCAAGATGCGGGTTTGTTTCTTAGTCGAATTGAATGGGATAGTAAAAATGCATCTTTTAATAGAGATGAAATCTATAAAGAATTTCAAAAAATTGCAGATGAAGTAAATGGAAAATTTAACGTAAATTATTCTGATGAAATTCCAAATGTTGCTATTTTCGTGAGTAAACAAAATCATTGTTTAATTGATTTGCTTTGGCGAGTAAGAAATGGTGAACTCAAAATGAAAGTGCCGTTAATAATTTCAAATCATTCAGATCTTGAAATTATTGCAAATGACTTTAATGCAAAATTTGTTTATATTGATACCTTTAATACTGATAAATCTATTGTTGAAGATCAATTTTTAAATTTATTAAAAGAAAATGAAATTGATCTTGTTGTATTAGCCAAATATATGCAAATTTTGAGTGATTCTTTTTTAAAAAAGTTTTCTTCAATAATAAATATTCATCATTCTTTCTTACCTGCATTCAAGGGCGCGCAACCGTATCATAGAGCATGGAAGAGAGGCGTTAAATTAATAGGTGCTACTGCTCACTATGTTACTGAAGATCTTGATGAAGGCCCGATAATAGAGCAATGTACGGTTAATGTAAGTCATAGGGATGAAGTTGATGATTTGATAAGAAAGGGAAGAGATATTGAAAGAATTGCTTTAGCAAGAGCTGTTAGGTTACATCTAAATCATCAAGTATTTGTTTACAACAGCAAAACTGCTGTTTTTGATTGAAGATAGTTTCTTAGTCTTCTAATTCTATTTGTATTTGTCTTTCGTAAATTGATTCTTCATTAAAAACTCTTGCTATCAAGAAACTTGCAATGCAGCTGATTAAGACAGGTTTCATTATTAATAAATTTTTTGTTAAAGCAAAAGCTAAAAACATTGCTGTTATTGGTGTTCGTGAACATCCAGCTACGAAAGCTCCCATTCCCGCAAAAATGTATGTACTTGGAGCATGCCCTGTCGCAATTTCTACCCAGCTTCCCATTATTAAGCCGATTGACCCTCCTAAAGTAAGCATTGGATAGAATAATCCTCCAGGAGCTCCGGATGCTGCAGCTAAACCTGTCGTGATAAATAGTACTAAAACTGCTAATAAAGCAATTCCAATACTTGTATTTTGTTCAGCTATTATTTTCTGTAATTCATCTAAATTATGAAATGTACTGGGTAAAAAAGAGTAGATACTTCCCAAAATAAGTCCACAGATACTCATTTTTAAAATAAATTTATTTTTATACCACTTTTTCCCAAGATTTTGCATTAACAAAACATATCTGCTGTACAATTCTGCAAATATCCCAATAATTATTCCTAGTAAAACCAAGTAAATAAAATCTACAGGTAAGAAAAAAACTGATGGGTCATATTCTTTTTGAATCAAAAATCCGAGATTAAAATCAAAGCCACCTGCTTTAGGATCTAAACCCAAGGCTTGAATAATATCAGCAGATGTATCTGCAATAAAAGTTGTAATTACTACTAATAATAAAATTACTGGTCTGGCAGAGTTTAATAATTCCTCTATTGCGTAGATAAACCCTCCTAATGGAGCGCTAAATACTGCAGCTATTCCAGCACCACCACCTGCTGCTACTATTACTCTTCTGAAAGCTGTAGGAGCTTTGAGCCACTTGGCCATTTGCCAAGCTACGGATCCTCCCATTTGAACTGATGGACCTTCTGGACCCAAAGGGAATCCACTACCAATCGCAATAATTCCTGATATGAGCTTTACTAATCCTACTTTTAAATTCATTGGAACTTTTTTATGTCTTAAGAAACCCATGATTTGACTCACACCTGAACCTTTTGCAGCAGGTGCTATATTTTTGATCAAATATCCTGCAATAGCTCCTCCTAGAGCTCCAAAAATAGGTAAGACTGCAATTGATGGGAATTGGTCTAATAATGCTAATCTCCAATTATTAATAAAATAGATCCCAGTTTTAAAAGAAATGCTTGTAATTGAAGCCCCTAGACCTGTTAATAAGAGCGAAAATGCAACGACTAGAGATCTTTGTTTTAATAATTTTTTGATGCTACGAGAAGAATTATTACTTGTCTTTTGGATATTATCTTTTATAAAGTTTGGCATGGTCCATGATTACTTTGTCAAGCTGAAATCGTGTATTTCATCAAATTGAAGATAGCGATAAAGTTCATCTGAATATGGATTAATTTTATTTTTAGTAATATCCTGATATTCTTCTATTTCAGGAATTTTTCCAAGCAGTGCACAAACTGCTGCCAATTCTGCACTCCCTAAAAATACTTGTGCATTCTTGCCAAGTCTATTGTCAAAATTTCTTGTACTGGTAGAAAATACTACAGAACCTTCATCAACTCTAGCTTGATTTCCCATACATAAAGAACAGCCTGGCAACTCTAATCTTGCACCACAATCTTCAAATATTCTATAGTAACCTTCAGTTTTTAGAGTTTCTTCATCCATCTTTGTTGGTGGACAAATCCATAATTTAGCTTTTAAATTTTGTACTCCTTCAAGAACTTTTGCAGCTGCCCTGTAATGACCAATATTTGTCATGCAAGAACCTATAAAAACCTCGTCAATATTTGTATTTGCAACATCAGTGATTTCTTTAACATTGTCTGGATCATTAGGGCAAGCAACTATAGGTTGTGTTACTTGTGCTAAATCAATTTCAATGATTTCTTCATACTGAGCGTTTGAATCTGGTTGAATTAATGATGGTTTTTTTAACCAATTTTTCATATCATTTATTCTTCTTGAAATCGATTTTGAATCTTCGTAATTGCTCTCTATCATTTTTTCTAGCAGGCAAATATTGCTTTTTAAATATTCTTGAACAGTTTCTTGGGATAAAAGTATTGTGCTACCAGCGCATGAGCGTTCTGCAGTAGCATCAGTAAGTTCAAAAGCTTGTTCAAGTTTTAGGTTTGGTAATCCCTCAATTTCCATAATTTTCCCGTTGAATATATTCTTCTTATTTTCTTTCTCAACAGTTAAGAGTCCTTTTTTAATTGCGAAGAGAGGGATTGCATTAACTAAATCTCTAAGAGTAATTCCTGATAATAATTCTCCCTTAAATTTAACCAGCACAGATTCCGGCATATTTAATGGCATTGATCCTATTGCAGCGGCAAATGCAACAATGCCTGAGCCTCCGGGAAATGAAATGCCAAGAGGAAATCTTGTATGGCTATCTCCACCTGTGCCAACAGTATCAGGGAGAAGCATTCTGTTAAGCCAGCTATGAATGATGCCGTCTCCAGGCTTAAGAGCTACTCCACCTCTTTGAGATATAAAATCAGGTAATTCTTTATGGGTAAGTAGATCTACTGGTTTAGGATATGCAGCTGTATGACAAAAACTTTGCATCACTAAATCTGCAGTAAATCCTAAACAAGCTAGTTCTTTTAATTCATCTCTAGTCATTGGCCCAGTAGTATCTTGACTACCAACTGTGGTCATAATTGGCTCACAGGTCATTCCTGGCCTGACTCCATCTAAACCGCATGCTTTGCCTACTATTTTTTGAGCTTGAGAAAATCCAGCACTACTTTTGTTTGGATTTTGTGGTCTAGTAAATATTTCACTTGGTTGATAATCTAATTTGTTTCTAATTTTGTCCGTAAGAGATCTTCCAATCATAAGATTAATTCTTCCGCCAGCTTGAATTTCATCAGTAAGAGTTGATGGATACAACTCGAATTTGCTTATTAATTCTTCAGTATTTGAATCTTTTTCAATTTTTTTAATAATGCCTTTATAGGGATATATCTTAATAACATCTCCGGTTTTCATTTGAGATACGTCAGCTTCTATAGGTAAAGCTCCTGAATCTTGTGCAGTATTGAAGAAAATTGGGGCTATTTTGCTGCCAATTATTATTCCACCTGTTTTTTTGTTGGGAACAAAAGCGATATCTTCTCCTATATGCCAAATGAGTGAATTAATCGCAGATTTTCTAGAACTCCCTGTTCCAACAACATCTCCAACATAAGCTATTGGTAAATTTTGTTTTTTTAAATTATCAAGAATCTTTAGTCCATCAGGTTTTTTAAATTCCAACATAGCTAATGCATGCATTGGAATATCCGGGCGTGTTGTTGCGTGTACAGCTGGAGATAAGTCGTCTGTGTTTGTCTCACCGTCAACTTTAAATACTAAACAAGTAATCTCTTTCTCCAGAACTTTTTTGTTTACGAACCATTCTGCATTTGCCCAACTATTTACAACTTCTTTTGCATAAATGTTATTTTGAGATAATTCATAAATTTCATTAGCCGAGTCGTAAACAAGAATAATATTTTTTAAAACTTCTGCCGCTTTTTTTGCGAGTAAACTATTTTCTCCTTTAAGTATTTCAACCAAAGAATTTACATTGTATCCGCCTATCATTGTTCCTAGTATTTCAATTGCTTTTTCGGGATTGATTGATTTGCAATGTTTTTCGGAATTAACAATAGCCGCAAGCCAGCTTGCTTTTACGTAAGCAGCCTCATCAACTCCGGGGGGTACTCTATTTATGAGTAAATCGAGTAAATAAGATGAATCGTAAGTACTATCTTGTTCTAATAATTTTGTAATACAATTTGTTTGTTCAGCATTTAAAGGTAAAGGAGGTATACCTTTGGCAGCTCTTTCAGCCACATGCTCTGCATAATCTTTTAGCAATGTTTCCAAATTCTTCATTAGTAAGGTTTAATGCCTAATCTATTGTTATTTTTAATATTGAAAAGGAGAGTATTCATAAATGCTTTTTTAAATATTCAAACTTCTTAATTAATCAATGACGACATCATCAAATAATTCAGCTTTAGAAAAGACATCAGATTTACATGTTCTTGAAACACGTCCATTAATACCTCCAAGCAGATTACATAATGATATACCTTTAGATCACGACTCTGCTAATACAGTATCTAAAACAAGAAGATCGATACAAAATATTTTGCATCATAATGATCAGAAGCTTTTAGTCATTGTGGGTCCATGTTCAATTCATGATCTTGAGGCTGCAAAGGAATATTCAAAATATATTCAAAAATTCCGAGAAATGTATAAAGATAAATTAGAAATAATTATGAGAGTATATTTTGAAAAACCAAGAACAACTATTGGTTGGAAGGGATTGATAAATGATCCTCATCTAGATCATTCTTATGATATTAATACTGGTTTAAGAAGGGCAAGAAATTTGCTTTCATATTTAGCAACTCGTGGCATACCTTCTGCTACAGAATTACTAGATCCAATTGTTCCTCAATACATTGCCGATTTAATAAGTTGGACAGCTATAGGTGCGCGGACTACAGAAAGTCAAACTCATAGAGAAATGGCATCAGGATTATCAATGCCTATAGGCTTTAAAAATGGAACGGATGGTTCTTTTACTACTGCAATTAATGCAATGCAGTCAGCTTCAAAATCCCATCACTTCTTAGGTGTAAATGAAAATGGAATGGCTTCTATAGTTAATACTACAGGAAATCCAGATGGACATATAGTTTTAAGAGGCGGTTCAAAAGGCCCAAATTTCGAAAGTGATCATGTAAAAAGAATTTCAGCAGAATTGAGGCAGTGTAATCTTCCTCATAAAGTGATGATTGATTGTAGTCATGGAAATTCCAATAAAGATTTCCGAAAACAGTCAGAAGTGCTAAAAAATGTAGCTTCTCAAATTAGTAATGGTGAAAAAAATATTTTAGGAGTTATGCTTGAAAGTCATTTGAAGGAGGGAAATCAAAAACTTTTAAAAAAAGAAGATCTCCAGTTTGGCAGAAGCATTACAGATGCATGTATAGATATAGAAACAACAAAAGAATTAATCGGTATTTTGTACGATTCACTTAGCTAGTTATAAAAAAATTAAAAAATAATGCTGAAGTGAGTGGAACAATGAAATTATCTATTCCTAGAAAACTAAATTGTTCGAGCAAAGTCGCAATAAAAGCTATTGTAAAATAATTTAAATTTAGACTATTTTGTTGAGAGTATCCTATTGAGCAAACTACTATCAAACTTGTTAAAAACATTGTTATGGTTCCATATAAAGATTTTTTTTGTTTAAAAAAAATCCAACTCTTTGAGTTAAAGCTTTTTCCTATTAATCCAGCTAATCCATCACCAAAAGTCATTATGAAAAATCCACTAATTAGTGCATATGGATCTTTATCCCAGAAAAGATAAATCAAAATAAATAAACTTAGACAATAAAATAATGTCCCATAACTTTTTCTCTCAACGTCCTCAATTGTTGGAAATAATTTATAGTGATAATTGATGAAAACCATTAAAGAAACAATTCCTGTAAAAATTAGAGCAGAGTTTTGATTAATTTTTAAAAATTGAGCAATTGGTATTAAAGGTCCTATTCCAATATGTATTATTTTTCTTACGATTTCTCTGCTATCTTCATTATATTTTTTAAAAACTATTGATATTAAAAAAATTGAAAATAAATATAATAAAATTACGGTAAATTTTATCAAATTGATTAAGCTGCTTTTTGATGAGTTGTCATTACTCGAAGCTTTAATATTGCTTTAGCTTCTAGTTGCCTTACTCTTTCTCGTGAAACATTAATTTGTCTCCCTATTTCTGCGAGTGTTAAGGGTTCTTCACCATCTAGCCCAAATCTGAGCTTCATGATTTTTTGCTCTCTTTCATTTAATTGAGAAAGCCAAGTTCCTAAATGCTCTTTTTGAATAGTTCTATCCATACCTTCCATAGGCTCTTCACAGTTTGGATCAGGTATGAGTTCACCAAGAGTACTTCTGTCTTCTTCCCCTCTTGCATGTGCATCTAGGGAGGCGCAAGGAGCACTTTGAGAAATCAAATCTTCTAAATCTTTTTGATCAATGCCCATCTCAGTTGCCATTTCCAATCTTGTAGGTTGTCTGCCAAATTTATGTGATAATTCTCTAGAAACTCTTCTCATTTTGGACAGTTTTTCACTTATGTGAATAGGCAAACGGATGGTTCTAGCACTGTTATCAATTGCCCTTGTCATTCCTTGTCTAATCCACCAGTAAGCATAAGTTGAGAATTTATATCCCATAGCAGGATCAAATTTATCTACAGCTCTTTCTAGGCCAATAGCTCCTTCCTGGACAAGATCTAATAATTCAAGCCCTTGGTTTTGGTATTTTTTTGCAACCGAGACAACGAGCCTTAGATTAGCTGCCATCATTCTATCTCTTGCTCTTTTGCCAATCTTAATTTGATAAAGATGGCTTTTATTTCGATCAGCTTCGGGAGTTTGAAGCAATTTTTTCATGTTCTGAACATGATGAGCTAATTCTATTTCCTCTGCTGGAGTGAGAAGAGGAACTCTGCCAATGCTACTTAAATAATGACCAATTGAATCTGAAGCTAGTCTTCTTGATTTTTTTTGGTTTTGTTTTGAAGTTAGACTGGATTTTTTTGAGCGAGATTCGCCCGCAGTGTTTGGTAATCTTGGCTCATCAAAATTATTATCTGAAGAGCTCTTCGCAGATTCCAGAGGGATCCCCATCACCCTGGCCTCCTAAATAATGGATTTTTTAAAAAGCTAGCACTGAAATCGAAATAAAAACTACTTTTACGTTGAAACTTTAAAGACAAAAAAAGATTTTTTTGTCCCAATTTCTTGAAATCTCTTGATATGAAAGGCTTTTATAAAAATAAAAAAAATTTTAAAATATTAAGTTTTTTTTTAAATGTTATAAAAATCAATATTCTTTTTATCTTTCTATGAGATCAATTTGTGAACGATTTTCTGCCGAATCTAATGTACATTTTTCATAAGAACCATCTTCTTTCATCATCCATGAAAAGTAATCATCTTTAATATAAGTTTGCAAAAGAGCTTTTAGTTGAGATTTTAATTCAGAATCATCTATTGGAGTAACAGCCTCTATTCTTCTATCAAGGTTTCTTTTCATCCAATCTGCACTTCCGATAAAAACTTCATTATCATCATTATTACAAAACCAAAAAATTCTTGAGTGTTCAAGGAAATGCCCAATAATGCTTATAACTGTGATATTTTCACTTAAATTTTTTCTTTGGGGATATAAGCAACAAATACCTCTTATTATCAGGGTAATTTTTACACCTGAGTCAGAAGCTAAATAAAGAAGTTTAATTATTTCTGGGTCTACTAAAGAATTCATTTTTGCTATTATTTCAGCTTTTTTACCTTCCCTAGCATTTTTAATTTCTCTCTTTATGAGAAATATAAACTTCTCCCGCATCGATGATGGAGAAACTAATAACTTGTTATAACTTTTTTGTTTAGAAAAACCTGATAAATAATTAAATAATTCAAGTAAATCTGATGCAATATCAGGATCTGTTGAAAGTAATCCTAAATCTGTATAAAACATTGAAGTATTAGAGTTATAGTTTCCAGTTCCAATATGAAAATAATTTCTTAAGCGTCCTTTTTCTTTTCTAACAATTAAAGATATTTTTGTATGTGTTTTAAATCCTATGATTCCATATACAACATGAATTCCAGCTTGTTCAAGTTGTTTTGCCCATTGAATATTATTGTCTTCATCAAATCTTGCTTTTAGTTCAACAAGGGTCATTACTTCTTTCCCATTCTCTGCAGCTCTCATTAAGGCTTCGATGATAGGCGAGTCCTTGGAAACACGATATAAAGTAATTTTTATAGCCATTACAAGTGGATCATCAGCTGCTCTGTTTATAAATTCTTCAACTGAAGTTTTAAATAAGTCATAGGGATGATGAAGTAGAATATTTTTTTTTCGTAGTATCTTGAAAATAGAATTAAGGTTTTTGTTTGAAGGCAAATCTAAATTTTTTAATTCTGGGTGAGTTTTTCCAATTAGTAGATTTTCTTTTAAATCATCTCTATCAATTTTTGTAAGCTGATTTAAATCGTCTAGGCCTAATAAACTTTTGCAAAAGTATATATATTCTTTCTGTATTGAGATACTTTCAATAAGTAACTTTAGAATATTTTCTGGCATATCTGACTCTACTTCTAATCTAACTACGTCTCCACCTAATCTTCTTTTTTGCAAACTTTGCTCAACAGCTAAAAGTAGATCATCAGCTTCAAGTTCTTTTAATTCTAAATCTGCATCTCTTGTCACTCTAAAAAAAGAGTAATTTATACATTCCATTCCGTTAAATAAAGTATTTATATTATTCCCAATTAAATCTTCAACACTTATGAAATAGTAAGAACTTTCATCACTAAGTTGAGTAATTTCATTGGGAATTCGTATAAATCGGGGTATATTTTTTGTTGGTATTTTTACTCTGACAAACTGATTTTTAGAATCTTCCTCATCTTTTATTAAAGCTGCTAAATTTAGACTTAAATTACTTATAAAAGGAAATGGATGTGCCGGATCAACAACTAATGGAGTTAATAAAGGGAAAATAGATGTTGTAAAGAAGTTATTACACCAATTTCTTTGATTTTCACTTAGGTCCCTATATTTTTTTAAAATTACACCTTTTTCTTTTAATTCATTTTTTAATTCATTATTTACATAGTTTTCTTGGAGAATAGTTAACTTTTTAATTTCATTATTGATTTTTTTTAATTGCTCTTTAGGGGTAAGTCCGTCAATACTTTTTTTTGTAATTTCTGCTTCAACTTGAGCCTTTAATGAAGCTACTCTTACCATAAAAAACTCATCAAGATTATTACTAAAAATTGAACAAAATTTTACTTTGTCTAAAATTTTGTACTCCCTTTCCATACTAGTAAGGAGAACTCTTTTATTGAATTCAATCCAACTTAATTCTCTATTAATAAAAATATCAGTCTGGCTTTTCATTAAAAAACTTTTAATTTTTGATTTTTAAAAGAATTATTATTTTCACCCTCTGCAATAAGGTATATCATGAAAAGTAAAATAACGGAACCAGCTATAAAAGGGGATTTAGGACCAAAACTATCATAAACCCTTCCGGCCATCGCAATCCCTAAAACTCCTCCAAGACTCTGTAGACCCTGAAGGTTACTTAAAATTGATCCTTGTTTATCAATGTCTAATTTTTTAGATATTAGTGCTCTTAACGTGGGTGTAATTAACCCTGCTCCAACGGCTAAAAATGAAACAGCTGAATAAATATTAATTGTCGCATTTTCTTTTGGAGCAGTTATTAAAAGAGCACATGCCACAAGAATAAAGCCTGATCCGAAGAGTGTTAATCGCATTTCGCCAAATTGCTTTACCAGAGGCCCAATTAATCCTCCCTGAACGATAATTGCAATGATTCCTACTACAACAAGAGTTCCACTTGATGCTTTGGTCGTCCAGTTTAAAGATTCTTGAAGGAAAAATATCAGGATATTGGTCAATCCAGTAAAAGCAATAAAGTAAATAAAAAAAGCTAATGATAATTTTTTAATCTTTTCTTCTTTGAAAACTGTAAATAGAGCTTTTAAAGGGTTTTTTAAAATAGTTTTTGATTTATTTGAGTCACTATTAGGCTTGGTTTCTGGTAAGTAAAAAAATACAAGGAGAAAATTTATTATTGGAATGATTGAGGCTATCAAAACTGGAATAATAAAATTATTATTTGTATTTCTTGCAAAAATTACAACAAAAATATTACCTAAGAAAAAACTTAAACCAAACGCTACACCAATAAGCCCAAATGTTTTTGCTCTTTTTTCAGGGCTTGAAATATCTGCAAGAATTGTTGTTGCAGTAGCTGCAGTCCCCCCACTTAATCCGTCAATTAGTCTCGCTAAAAATAATAAAAATAAAGGGATAGAGGCTATTGAATTTGTCCAATTAAAAAGAACTGTAAAAGATAATATTGATATTCCTATTATTGAACCAGTAATACAAAAAAGAGTGACAGGTCTTCTTCCATATCTATCACTCATAAGTCCTATAAAAGGAGAAGCTGTAAATTGAGCTAATTGGTAAGTGCATGATAATAAACCATATGTACTTGCTTTAGAGTCAAAGAGTAAAACAAAAGAGGGTAATATGGGTAACAATATACTTTCACTTAAACGATCATTTAAGAGAGTGATAAACGCACTAAGGAGAGTAAATTTTTTTTTTGGCTTTAATAAACTTTCTTTCACAATATTTACCTTCATTTCGATTAACTTCTACTACCATACTTGTTAATGGAGATTATTGTGCCCGGCATTGTTTACTTAGTTGGAGCAGGTCCTGGTGACCCTGAGCTTTTGACTCTGAAAGCTTTACGCCTGATAAAAAATTGTGATGCATTAGTTCATGATGCTTTAATCCCGGATGAAATAACAAAAGAGGCAGGAAAAAATACAGAAATTTTCCATGTAGGTAAAAGAGCTGGGAAGTGTTCTGTACCTCAGGCAGAAACAAATGATCTTATTTTGAAATTAGCAAAAGAAGGCAAAAATGTTGTAAGGCTTAAAGGGGGAGACCCATTCGTTTTTTCTAGAGGTGGTGAAGAGGTATCGATTTTAGAAAACAATGGAATTTCAGTTGAAATTGTTCCTGGTATTACTTCTGGGATAGCTGCCCCCACATATTTTGGTATTCCACTAACCCATAGAGATGCTGCAAGTTCCGTAACTTTTGTCACTGGACATGAGCGTGTAGATAAGGAAAAAAAGACAGTGAACTGGAGAGATTTAGCTAAATCATCAGATAGCTTAGTAATTTTTATGGGCATAAAAAATATTGAATTTATTGTAGAGGAATTAATTTTAGGCGGCTTGTGTAAGGATACAAAATGCGCTGTAATCCAAGAAGCTACTTTGAAAAATCAAAAATGTTTTATAGATAAATTAGATAATCTCCCAGATAAAATCAAAGATAAAGAATTTTCAGCTCCATCAATTATCATTATTGGAAAAATTGTTGAATTTAAGGTTAATAACAATATAACTAAAGTATCTGATGTCTATTTACCAGATATTAATAAAGTTCAACTATATAATAAATCCCAAAAATAAATTGGATCGAATTTAGGTTTAAGCTTTAAATCATTAACTTGATTAATTTGTCTGCAAGATAAGCTATTAATTGCAACTATTATGTCATCATTTTGAAATTCTGGAGGAATTAATTCTTCTTTTACAATTTTCAATTTTAAAGCTTTAGAAATCATAATCCCCTCTAAACAGCCGCTCTCTTTTCTAGGAGTTATCCATTGATTATTTCTTTTAATTAGAAGATTAAATGTACTTCCGCAACAAAGTTCTCCTGAAGTATTCAAAAGTAATGAATCATCAAATGATTTTTCATTAGCTTCTGTCAAAACTTGTATTGCCTGATTATATGAAAATGTTTTGCATTTACTTATAAGACTGAATTCATTTATTTTTTCTGTTTGACTAATGCAAACGCTTATTGGATTAAAATTTGGTTGGATTCTATAGAACTCAAGCCATATATTATCCAAATCTTTTGTCTCAGAAGTGCTATCAATTGTTAGTGTTCGACCTTTATTATATCCTCGACTAAGGTTTATTCTTACTGAAGCAAATTGATTATTTTTAAGCGATAACTTTCTAATCCCATCGTGAATAAGTTGTCTCAAAGTTAATTTATTTATTTTGAGATTAATATTTAAAATCTTGCTACTTTTTTCTAGCCTTTTCAGATGTTCTTCAAAAAGAATAGGTTTGTTTTCTTTTATCAAAATGGTCTCAAATATACCATCAGCAAATTTTAATCCTCTATTATTCGCAGCAATAAATATTTTATCAATATCCAACCATTGATCCTTGTGCCAGCCTAATGTTTCAATCATTTGAGTGAATCAATTAACGGTAAAAGTTTCCACTTTAGTTCATTAGTTTCCTCTTCAGGGTTTGAGTCAATAACTATTCCGCACCCAGCATATATATTAATTTTTTTGTCTTTAATGAAAAATGATCTTATTAGTATATTGCTGTCAAACTCTCCATTCCAGTCAAGCTTCAAAAATGAGCCACAGTATGGTCCACGTTCACATTCTTCTAATTCAAAAAGTCTCTGGCATGATCTTAATTTAGGTGCTCCAGTTATAGAGCCCCCAGGCCAACAAGCTTTTAGTAAATCAATCCAGTTTTTGTCTTTTTTTAATTTGCCTCTGATTACTGATGTTAGATGATGAACTTTTAAGAAACTTTCTAGTTTTAATATCTCTGGCACCATAATACTTCCTGTTTCGCAAACTTTACTTAAATCATTTCTTATTAGGTCAACAATCATAATATTTTCGGCTCTATCTTTTTCGTTCGTTATTAAATCGATAGCGTTAAGTGCGTCTTGATCTAAATTCTTATCTCTGGATCTAGTTCCTTTGATTGGTCTTGATTCTACAAAATTTTTATTATCTATTTTTATAAATCTTTCTGGCGAGGTAGATAATACAGCTTCTTTATAATTTTCATTATTGATTATTATTCCTCCAAAAGGAGCTCTTAATTTCCTTCTTATTTTCAAATAAATATCTAGAGGATTATAGTTTTTGGAAGATTCAATTTCGCATTTAGTTGTTAGGTTTGCTTGAAATATATCCCCTAAGGAAATTAATTTTTTCAATTTTAGAATATTTTTCTGAAATTTTTCAGCCATTTCGTCCAAATTGATTTTTGAAAAATCAAAATTCAAATTTGTTTTATTAATATTTTCTTCTTCAATATTTTTAATATTGTTGATTATGTTTTTATAATTCATCAGTTCAGATGAGTTTGTGCCTTCGATAATTATTTCTTTTTTTAGTAGATTACATTTAATGATTGGATCATATGATGCAATCCATAAAGTTGCCATATTAGATTTTCGCCATGGGTTTTTGGGTTCTATGAAAACTCCAGCTTCATAACTTAACCATCCGATCCAAAATCCTTTTTCAATATTTCTTAAATTGTTAAATGGATTATTAGTTTTGTCTAAGTTATTGATATCTCTTGATTGAATTATTTTTTTAGGTTTAATTCCTATTATTGACCATTCCCCATTTTCTTTACCATCACTGTCTAGCCAAGCTAATCCTTTATCTCCAAATTTTTTTGTTAGATGATGCGTAATCAGTGCTGGATCTATCCATTTTTCTAGAATTATTTTTTTTATTTTCATTTTTTATTATTGTTTTTAAGCCATTTTTCATAAGCGGCATTTCTAATTCTGCAGCTATCGCACTTACCGCATGGTTTTGAATTGCCCGAATAACAACTCCATGTTTTATCTAAAGGGACATGATTATCAAAAGCTAATTTAATAATTTCCTCTTTATCTAAATCTAATAGTGGTGTCCAAAGTTTTATTGGATTATTTTCTCTTCCTCTTTTATTGGCTAAATCTGCTAACTCTTGAAATTTTTTAATGTAGTCAGGCCTGCAATCTGGATAACCAGAATAATCTAGTGCATTAACTCCTAATCCTATAAAATCAGCATCTATTGCTTCGGCATAACTTAGTGCAACGGAAATAAATATGGTATTTCTCCCAGGAACATAAGTATTAGGAATTTTATTAGTTTGTACTCCTTCTATTGGAATGTTTTTTTGAGTATCAGTTAATGATGAGCCTCCCCATAAAGATAAGTCAAGCTTAATGATTTTAAATTCTTCGATATCAAAGTGTTTTGCAATTATTGATGCAGAATTTAATTCTTTTTTATGACGTTGACCGTAGTCAAATGAAAGGCCAAAAATTTTAGCTTCGGATTTTTTTGCGATACCAGTAACTGTTGAAGAATCTAAACCTCCAGATAATAAAACTACAATCGATTTATTTTTAAGAGTCATATGATTTCAATTAATTTTTAAGTATTTGTGAGTTTGAAGGCTCAATTTCCAATCGGGGTTATGTTTTACGAAATCGATAGCAAGAGAAAAACCATTCGAATTGTTCCATGCTGGCTGTAAATAAAAAATTTTATCTTTTTTTGTTAATCCATCTTCGCTTTTAGAGAGTTGATATTGTTTTAAAGTTTCTTTTTTTATTTGAACAGCAAATTCAATATCTTCTATTTCATTTATGATTATTTTGATTTCATTACAGTTTTTTAAAAAATAATTTTTTGGAGGTGAGTGTCTTTTTGGAGATAAAGTAATCCAGTCATAGCTTCCTGATATCGAATTAACACCACTTGTCTCAATATGAATCTTCATTGGCTTTTGTTCTTCTCCCATCGTCATTTTTTTTATGGCTTTGCAAAAATTATCCAAGTTATGTTGTAAAGGTTCTCCACCTGTAATAACGCAAAAAGATGCTCCTTTTTTTTTGGCAATTTTTATGCGATCTATTATTTTTTCAATTGATATAGAAGGGTGTTTTTTCTCGTCCCATGAATTCTTGGTATCGCACCAAGAACATCCAACTTTACATCCGGCTAATCTTATAAAAAAAGCACTTTTCCCAGCATGATAACCTTCAC
>MWOO01000023.1 GCA_002025945.1 Prochlorococcus sp. HOT208_60m_813O14
GAAAAATGTTAGATGTATTTCTTGATTTTAGAGTAGAAACAGTAAGACGAAGAACAGGATTTTTATTAAAAAAGGCAGAAGAAAGAGATCATATTGTAAAAGGTCTTTTATTAGCATTGGATGATATGGATGCGATTATCAATCTAATAAGATCAGCAAAAGATACAGTTTCAGCTAGAGAAAAATTACAAACTGATCATGAATTATCTGCCACACAGGCAGAAGCAATTTTACAAATGCAACTAAGAAGACTAACAGCCTTAGAAGCAGACAAAATTAAAGGGGAACATGATGAATTAACTAAAAAAATCAACCAGTATCAACAAATTTTAAATAGTAAA
Organism: Prochlorococcus sp. HOT208_60m_813O14; assembly: GCA_002025945.1. Taxonomy (GTDB): domain Bacteria; phylum Cyanobacteriota; class Cyanobacteriia; order PCC-6307; family Cyanobiaceae; genus Prochlorococcus_A. The sequence goes on from MWOO01000023.1 coordinate 342, forward strand.
GAAAGAATTTTTGAAATTATTCTTGAAGAACTTAATAAAATAGATGAAAGATTTTCCTCTCCAAGAAAAACAGAAATTCTTGATTTGGGAGGAGGTCTTGATGATATTGATCTTATCGCTAATGACAGATCTGTAGTTTTATTAACTGAAGCAGGTTATTTAAAAAGAATGCCTGTTAATGAATTTGAATCTACAAGTCGTGGATCAAGAGGTAAAGCTGGAACGAAGACACAAGAAGATGATGAAGTAAAACTATTTATAAGCTGTAATGATCATGATACTCTTTTGCTTTTCAGTGATAGAGGTGTATCTTATGCTCTCCCAGCATATAGAGTTCCTATGAGTAGTAGAACCGCTAAAGGGACTCCATCGGTTCAACTTCTCCCAATACCAAGGGAAGAAAAGATAACTTCACTGGTTTCAGTTGACTGCTTTGATAACGATTGTTATTTATTAATGCTAACCAAAGCTGGATATATAAAAAGAACTTCACTTTCTGCTTTCTCAAAAATTCGATCAAATGGGCTTATAGCAATAAATCTTGAGGATGGAGATGCTTTAACTTGGGTTAGATTATCAAAAGAAGGTGATAGTGTTTTAATTGGATCAAGAACAGGGATGGCGATTCATTTCAGATTAGATATTAATGAATTAAGGCCACTTGGAAGGACGGCAAGGGGGGTTAAATCTATGAACCTTAGGAAAGGTGACAATCTTGTATCTATGGATGTTTTGACAGCTGATTTAGTTGATCAATTGGCTAAAAGTGAAGATCTTACTAAAGAACTTGATGAAAATATTGAAGTCAACTCTTCAGAAGGTCCTTGGGTACTAATAGCCAGTGCATTTGGACTAGGTAAAAGAGTACCTGTAACTCAGTTTAGATTACAAAAAAGAGCAGGAATGGGTTTGAGAGCGATAAAATTCAGAATTGAAAATGATGTATTAGTTTGTTTGAAGGTCCTTGGAGAAGGTGAAGAATTACTCTTTGTGACCGAAAAAGGTGTGATAGTTAGAACAAACGCAGATAAAATTTCCCAACAATCTAGAGCCGCTACTGGAGTAAAATTACAAAGATTGGATGAGGGTGATCATTTATCAGAAGTTGTTTTAGTTCCTCATGAACAAACAGAAGAAACAGATCAATTCAACTTAGGCAAAGATAATTAAAAAAAAATGGTTTATTAGATCATATGGAAATACTTGATATTTTAATTCTAGGTTCCGGTCCTGCAGCACTATGCTTGGCTTCTGAATTAGCCAAACAGGATTTATATATAAAGGGTATATCAACTAAATCTCCAAATGAAAAATGGGAGAATACATATGGTATTTGGGCTTCTGAATTAGAGGAACTAGGATTAGAGTCTTTGTTATCTCATCGGTGGTGTAAAACGGTTAGTTTTTTTGGGAATGGGGAAAGTGAAAAGGGAGATAATCCAACAAAACATAATTACGATTATGGTTTAATAAATCAAGAAGCTTTTCAAAATGAGCTTTTAAAAAAGTGTAAAGGGATTGAATGGTTGAATGAAACAGCAAAAGATATTAAAGAGAAAAATAAACTATCTGAGGTAATTTGTTTTTCAGGTTTAAGAATAAATGCGAGGTTAGTCATAGATGCAAGTGGTCATAAAAGTAATTTTGTAAAAAGACCAGTCCAAAATGAAATCGCTCAACAAGCTGCGTATGGAATTGTCGGTAAATTCTCGTCGCCACCCGTCAATAAGGAACAGTTTGTTTTAATGGATTTTCGTCCAAATCATTTAGATAATGAAGAAAAGTTATCATCTCCTTCCTTTCTTTATGCTATGGATCTTGGAAATGACACTTTTTTTGTTGAAGAAACATCGTTAGCTAGCTATCCTGCTTTATCCCAAGAAGATCTTAAAAAAAGACTTTTTAAAAGACTGAATAGTAAGGGTATTAAGGTAAGTGAAATTTTTCATGAAGAGAATTGCCTTTTCCCAATGAATTTGCCTCTCCCATTTAAAGAACAATTTGTACTTGGTTTTGGTGGGTCTGCAAGCATGGTGCATCCTGCATCAGGATACATGATCGGATCTTTATTAAGAAGAGCTCCACTTCTTGCAGAAAAATTAGCAATCTTTTTAAAAGAACCTCATCTAAGTTCTCTTGAAATTGCGACTAAAGGGTGGGAGATTCTATGGCCTTACGAGTTAACACAAAGGCATAAACTTTACCAATATGGTCTAAGAAGATTGATGAGTTTTGACGAAGGTAGATTAAGAAGCTTTTTTTCAAATTTCTTTAGATTATCGACCAATGAATGGGTAGGTTTTCTTACTAATACACTTCCTCTCCCAAAACTTATTTATGTGATGACTAAGATGTTCATAAATTCACCTCTAAAAGTAAAACTAGGAATGCTTAAGTTAAATTAGTATTTTTATTTTAGCCAATCATCAATATCTATATCTGGGAAAACTTTATCTTCTTCCTCAATATCTTCAAGAAATTTTAAATTAATATTGGTTTGATTTTTAATCATTTCAACTATTTTCCAGAACCTGAACAAGTGTCTTTCTATCCTCTCTTTTGCAAGCTCAGTTGTAGTTCCAGCTCTTAGGATAAAACTCCAATCAGAAGACTCAGACAGAAGTAATTCTCTTGCTGCTTGCTTCAAAAGTCTTGTAGATAATTCATCTTTTAAATTTTTCGAGCATAAGTCAACAAAAGTTGATCCTGCTTTTGTGATCTCTGGAACAATCCATGCATTTGCGTCATTAATCCAATAATTATGGTAACCTCCCTGTCCCCAGCTTGATGGAGACGGATCGCATATCTGAAGACTTGGCTTTTGCAGTAAGAATTCTTTTAAATTTGTAAGTTTAATTGAATATTTACTAGAGTTCTTTAAAATACTTTCAATAAAAAAAGGTCCCTCATACCACCAATGACCAAATAACTCTGCATCAAATGGAGCCACCAATAAAGGCTTAAAGGAAGAAGATAAAGTTAATTTTTCTAATTGTTTAGTTCTCGCGAGAAGATAAGCATTAGCATGTTCTGCAGCCTTCTTTATGGCCTCATTTTCTGAGTAGAACGCCTTTTCCCCTAGTGGTAAGTTATCGTCTGTAATTTTATGGAACTTCAAACCCAAAGGTCTTTTAGTTGAAATACCTTTCTTTTGGAGCTCGGAGATAGGTAATTCCCATCCTAAATCTTTGTGAAATTCTCTATAAACTTTATCTCCCGGGAACCCATCCTTAGCAGACCAAACTGGCAAAGTTGACTCACTATCTCTTCCGAAGAAGGCAACTCCTTTTTTTGAGCAAATTGGAGCATACACCCCATACCTAGGCCTTGGTGTAGAATTTAAAATCCCATGACCGTCTAAGATTGCATATCTTATTCCAGAATTAAATAGTATTTCATCTAAATCCTCATAATATGCACATTCAGGTAACCAAATACCTAAAGGCTTTTTTCCAAAAATATTTTCATGGCTCCTAATTGCTGTATTAATTTGTCCTTTAACAGTTTCAGGATTCTCCCTTAGAATTGGCAAATATCCGTGAGTAGCAGCACAAGTAAGAATATCCAAATTTCCTGAGTTATTTAAAACCCTAAACTTCTCAATTAAATTTCCAGAACAATTTTGCCAATATAAGTATTTATCATTTAGATTTTTCATTAAAAATGAAGAGGCATTTTTTTCTCCCAGTGGCAGTTCGTTTAAGAAATCATTCCTTGTTTTAATCCAACTCGGGAAAGTTTCTTGAATTTGTTGATTATTTAAAAGCGATAATAATGTTGGAGACAAACTAATAGTAAGTTTTGTATTCTCAGGACTTTTATTTTTGGAAGATTCTATTGATTGAAGAAGTGGTATATAACATTCCAAAATAGCCTGAAATAACCAATCTTCTTCTAAGGAGTTTTTTTCATTTTTTCTTACATAAGGTAGATGAGCATGTAAAACTATCGCTAACTGACCAAGAATATTTTTTTGGGGGTATTGCCCATTCATACTTTTTATAATTTAGGCCTTTAATTCTATAAAAAATCAAAATTAACCTTTTATAAAAGGAAGCTTTAATCTTAAAAGAATACTTTAATAATTTAAGTATTTCATTTTTTTCTTCAGAATTTTAACCAATATTGTTTAAGTTATAAACTTATAGCAAACTTTTATTGAACGAAATCTAGTCAAATTTTTTTAATTAGCTTAATATGAGTTCAGGTTACTAGCTCTAATGTCTAAAGATCCTGGCAGAATTTTGATCTTTGATACAACTCTTCGAGATGGAGAGCAATCTCCTGGTGCAAGTTTAAATCTTGAAGAAAAACTTGCTATCGCCCATCAATTAGCAAGATTAGGGGTAGATGTTATTGAGGCTGGATTTCCTTTCGCAAGTCCAGGAGATTTTAAAGCTGTTAACAAAATTGCCAATGCTGTAGGTAAAGAAAATGGTCCTATAATATGTGGTTTGGCTAGAGCTTCTAAAGGAGATATCAAAGCATGTTACGAAGCAGTAAGTCCAGCTCCTAAGAAAAGAATTCATACTTTTATTGCTACAAGCGATATTCACCTTAAACATAAACTTAAAAAATCCAGAAAAGATGTTCTTCAAATAGTTCCGGAAATGGTTAATTATGCAAAATCATTGGTAGAGGATATTGAGTTTTCTTGTGAAGATGCCTCGAGGAGTGATCCTGATTTTTTATACGAAGTGATTAACCTTGCAATTTCTGCAGGTGCGACAACAATAAATATTCCTGATACTGTTGGATTTACAACCCCTAGTGAATTTGGCAAACTAATTGCCGATATAAATAAAAATGTTCCAAATATTGATGAGGCAGTAATCTCTGTTCATGGTCATAATGATTTAGGTTTAGCAGTAGCCAATTTTCTTGAAGCAGTGAAAAATGGAGCAAGACAGCTAGAATGCACTATTAATGGAATTGGTGAAAGAGCTGGGAATGCCTCTCTAGAAGAATTAGTAATGGCATTACATGTTAGGAAAAGTTTTTTTAATAGTTTTTTCAAAAGAAATGCAGATTCACCAACTCCTCTTACGGCTATAAGAACAGAAGAGATAACAAAAACCTCTAGACTTGTTTCCAACCTAACTGGAATGACTGTACAACCTAATAAAGCAATTGTAGGAGCTAACGCTTTTGCACATGAGTCAGGCATTCATCAGGATGGGGTTTTAAAAAATAGGCTAACTTACGAGATTATCGATGCAAAAACTGTTGGTTTGAGTGACAACAAAATATCTTTGGGGAAGCTTAGTGGAAGAAGTGCAGTAAGAGCAAGATTAGAAGAGATGGGATATGATTTGAGCCGAGAAGATTTAAATGATGCTTTTGCTCGTTTTAAGGATTTAGCTGACAGGAAAAGAGAAATTACTGATAGAGACTTAGAAGCAATTGTTAGTGAACAAGTTCAGCTCCCAGAGGCTAAATTTCAATTAAGTCTTGTGCAAGTAAGTTGCGGTAACGCATCTAAACCTACTGCCACCATTTCGCTTCTTAACACTGAAGATAATACTGAAGATACTGCTGTATCAATAGGGACTGGACCGGTTGATGCTGTATGCGAGGCTTTAAATAAATTAGCTAAAGTTCCTAATGAATTAATTGAATTTTCTGTTAAGTCGGTAACAGAAGGAATTGATGCTTTGGGCGAAGTAACAATAAGAATAAGAAGGGATAATAAAATATATTCTGGTCATTCTGCTGATACAGATGTTGTAGTTGCCGCAGCGAATGCTTACGTTAATGCTTTAAATAGACTTGTATTTTCTGAGAAAAAAAATTCAATTCATCCACAATTTGATAATTTAGAAAATTCTGATAAAACATTTCTATCTAATCCTGCAAATTAAATTATTTCTTAGGATAAATTATTTCTTAGGATTATTAAGTAGCATAAAAAATAGTATCTTAATACTGTAAATTGAATTAATAGTTAAGACAGTAAATATGAAAGAAAGGTTATTTGGATATTGGGCACTTTCGTGGGTTGGCTTGATCAGCAATATAATTGCACTTCCAATAATTGCATTAATAATAAGTTATGGGCCTCCACTAAAAGTTGCAAATATAACTCTTGCCATAAGTCTTGGATGGCCTGCTGCGATTGTTGGAATAGTTTCTTCAGCAGCTCTTTTAGCAGAGAGAAAATGGGGAGTAACTTTAACACTAGTGTCTTTATCAATGGTAATTTCTGGTATGGGCCCTTATTCAGTTGTAAGGCTAATAACCCTGCAAGACATTTATGGAATTGGTGGATTTACTCTTTTAACAACATTATTAAGTACGTTAGCTCTTCTTTATTGGTGTAATCCAAAACATCGAAGAAGTATTAGGTTATGAAATTGAAAATTAAGAAAAGGTATTATTCTTGCTAGTTGGATACTGAATTCTTCTATGTCTAATTCTTTTCCATACATTCAAGAATGCCCTTTTTATCAGAAAAATTTCTCCTTTTGATAAGTTACTATCATCTAATTGCCCATCTTTTTCACGCGAGTAGATAATATTAGAAATCGTTTTCAAAGCTTCTTTATCAGATGCATTTATATCCATAGCTCTTAGAGCTGCTTCACATCCATCGGCAAGCATTAAAATAGCCGTTTCTTTGGACTGAGGAATAGGACCTTTGTATCTAAAATAAGTTTCATTTATGTCTAGATTTTTTTCTTTAGCTTTTTGAAAAAAATATCCCATTTTAAGGGTACCTTGATGTTCAGGAATAAAATTAGCTATCAGTTTAGGTAGTCTATTTTTTCTTGCAAATTTCAATCCTTCATCAACGTGAGCCTGTAATACTTCTGCACTTTTAATCGGATCATCTAATTCGTCATGAGGATTTTTTGAACCATCCTGATTTTCAATAAACCAATTAGGTGCATGTAATTTGCCAACATCATGATATAACGCTCCAGTTTTAATAAGATCAATATCACCCCCAATCATTCTTGTTGCTTCCTCTGCTAAACCACATATAAGTAAGGTATGTTCAAAAGTACCAGGAGCTTCTAAAGATAATCTTCTAATTAGAGGTTTCTCCTTATCAGCCAATTCGAGTAATCTTGCTTTAGTTAATAGTCCGAATATAGATTCAAAAATAGGAATAAATAAAATTGTAAAAAGCATAGCTATTACCAATACCAAGGAATCAGAAAATATATCCCCATTAGCTAAAACAAAATTTTGATTATTAATAAAAGATATTTTATCTTTACCTATCAATATCCATTGACTCAAGAAAGATCCTATAGAGACAAAAATTGATAGTTGAAGTAACTGAGCTCTACTTCTTATTCTTCCTCCAAGAAGAGATACTATTGAAGCACAAACTAATAAGATAAAAAATAAATTATTATTGATAACAATTTCTGGGTCAGGCCAAATAAGACTCGCTATTGATACCCAAGCTAAAGCTGTTATACTTCCCATTCCTTGAGATATTATTAATGCCGGTGGAATAATCATAGATAATGGACTTATGGTTGAAGCTAAGGCTAATTTGGCAACTTGTACTGCTAAAAGAAGAGTAATTATCAAGAAAATCTGTCTTGAAGAGATTGTGGGATTCTCTTTTTTTGAAACTAATATCAAAAGTCCAGAACTTATAAGTATTTCAGTAAAGGCCAAAAACCAAGAAAAAATATCTGCGATATTTAAAGGCGAGATAAGAAGTAATTTATAAGAAGAAATTATTGATATTACAATGCATACTAAGATAATTATGAGATTATCTATTCTTGAAATTTTAGTTGGTTGTTTTACTGGGACTTGACTTCGCCTCCAAAGATAAAACAATTTTTTTAGGGTAGTTATGATGTTTTGCACAGAATATAGATAAATCTATTTGAATAATTTAAAATTATAGGCATGCTAGGTGTAAAAAGGAGATGTTTTTCTAAATGTCATTAAAATTAGACGGTAAAAGATTATCTCTTGAAATTGAAGAAAGATTAACTGATTATATTTCTAGTAATAAAATAATTGCAAAAAGGGCCCCCGGTCTAGCCGTAATAAGAATAGGTGAAGACCTCGCCAGTGGAGTTTATGTTAAAAACAAGGAAAAAGCATGTTCAAGGATTGGAATAAAGAGCTTTATCTTTCATCTAAAAGATAGTGTAGAGCAAAAAGACGTTGAACAATTAATAAATAAACTTAATTCTGATAACGATATTGATGGAATGTTACTTCAACTTCCCATCCCAAAGAAGTTTGACGAGCAAAAACTAATAAGCCATATTAATCCAAGCAAAGATGTAGATGGACTAAATGAGATAAATATCGGCAAACTAGTAAAAAATGAGCCTGCGATGAGATCATGCACACCAGCAGGAATTATTAATTTATTAAGATCCCAAAATATTACAATTGAAGGTAAGAAAATTGTTGTTATAGGAAGAAGTTTGCTTGTTGGGAAACCACTATCGCTTATGTTGTTGAATCTAAATGGCACGGTAACAATTACTCACTCTAAAACATTAAATTTGAATAAAGTTTGTAGAGAAGCCGACATTCTAATTGCGGCTGCAGGAAAACCCAATCTTATAGATTCTAGTTTTGTGAAAGAAGGAGCGATAATTGTTGATGTAGGAATACATAGATTAAAAAGTTCGGATAAAAATCAAACCAGATTATGTGGCGATGTATTATTAGAAGATGTTATTTCTAAAGTATTTGCTTACACACCTGTACCAGGAGGTGTTGGACCAATGACAGTAACAATGTTACTTGTAAATACTATTTTTAGCTGGCAAAAACAATTTGGTTTATCATCAACTCTTGATGACCTTTTGCCATAAAATCCAAGATGAATTTTTTTTTACTGAAGGTATAAAATGACTGAAGTTATAAATAGTATTTCTGATTTTGAAAAATATCTTAAAAAAACAAAAAAGGTTGTAGAAGAAGCACTTGATTTTTCCTTGGGCCCTGAGAATCCAGAAATATTAAGAGAATCAATGAGATATTCCCTCTTAGCTGGGGGGAAAAGAATACGTCCAATTTTATGTTTAGCTTCTTGCTCACTGGCTGGCGGAGATCCATCTCTTGCAGTTCCTACTGCGGTAGCAATAGAAATGATCCATACAATGTCCTTGATTCATGATGATCTGCCCGCCATGGATAATGATGACTTGAGGAGAGGTAGGCCGACAAATCATAAAGTATATGGAGATGCAATAGCTATTCTCGCAGGCGATGCCTTATTAACAAGGGCCTTTGAAATGGTTTCTTTAAGAAGCCCTGGAGTCGATCCAAATAGATTATTAAATGTAGTTGGGGAATTATCCCTAGTTGCTGGTGCACCAGGCCTAGTCGGTGGGCAAGTTGTTGATTTAGAATGCGAAGGCAAAGAAGTAAACCTTGAAACTCTTGAATATATTCATCTTCACAAGACTGGGGCTTTATTAAAAGCCTGCGTTAGAACAGGTGCGATGATCGCAGGAGCTAACGAAAAACTATTACAAGCTCTGACAACATATGCAGAGGGAATTGGTTTAGCCTTCCAAATAATAGATGATATTCTTGATTTAACTTCCAGCAGTGAAAAGCTTGGTAAAACTGCTGGCAAAGATCTTTTAGCTGATAAAACTACTTACCCTAAATTACTTGGAATGGAGGAGTCAAAGAAAAGAGCATTTGATTTAGTTGAAAAAGCAAAAAAAGCAATTGAACCTTGGGGCGCAGATGCAAAGTATTTAATATCGTTAGCCGACTTTATTACGAATAGAGACAGATAATTATTTTTACTTTATGTCTGAGTTTTTTTTCCTTTTTTAATAATTCAGTTCTCTTCTGGAGCCTATTATCCTGTTTGCTAGCTCAATTTTTTAAAATTATATTCAATTTCTTTTCAACTGGAGAGATAAGATTTGGAATTATGTTCGAGACCGGTGGTATGCCCTCGAGTCATTCCGCCTTAATAACTGGCGCAGCATCTGGTATAGGTTATGAATTAGGATTTGATAGCTCAATATTCGCATTATCAGTTGCTGTAGCACTAATAGTTATGTATGACGCAAGTGGTGTTCGAAAATCAGCTGGGATTCAAGCTGCAGAAATTAACAAACTATCAAAAAAACTAGACCCTCAATCTGGATTATTGTTAAAAGAAACATTGGGTCATACGAAAATTGAGGTCATGGTGGGGAGTTTTTTAGGACCATTAATCACATTGCCTGGAATGTTTTTATTAGGTTCTCCTCTCAAAATATTTGATTTGATAATAAATTAAGAATTCTTTGAAAAAGTAATTTGAGTGGCCTCTATAAAGTTTTTTGCGACTTCTGGAGAACTTGGCAAATGTAAGTGAATCCAACTTGCATGTAATTTTTCATCAAAAAATCCTTCATTTTTGTATTCGGTTTCCCAAGATTTAATTTTCCATGGGGAAGAAAGGTTCTTAGGATGCTCAGTTTTTCCATAATCAAGTTCAGATAAATTATTTTCAATTTCCCAATAATGAAATTCATGTCCTCTAATTAATTGATTTTGTTTAATCATTGGAGTATCTTTTAAACCCTCAATGTATCTATAACCTACTGAAAGTTTACTTTTTTTTGATCTAAAAGGCAGGACACCACTCATTTTATGATTATTACCATTTTCATCTTTTATGAAGTCTCCTAAAATCATCATCCCTCCACACTCAGCATATATAAATCCATTTTTGCGGAATTTCCTTAACGAATTTAAGCTTTTTGAAGAGTTACTTATATGATCAGCATATTTTTCAGGGAACCCCCCAGGAATAATTAAAGAAGAAGCCTCATTAGGTATTTCTTCATCATCATAAATACTCCATGAAATCAATGGTATTCCTATTTCACTCAGAAACTCCTTAGTTTCAGGATATTGAAAATGAAAGATTTTATCTTCTGCAATTGCGATAGGTTTACTTTTGTCTATTTTAAAATCTTTAAAATTGAAAGAATTAAACATATTCTTTTGAGGAGATTTAAGAAATTTTATAAGAGAAAATACATCAAGATTTCTTTCGGCGAAATTTGCAAAATATTCAACATCAATTTCTTTTCTATTATCAATTGGAGATATCAAACCTAAATTAGCTTTGTTTAAAGTTATTTTTGAATCAGATGGTAAAAAACCAAGAATTTCGATATCTTCATTTTTAAAAACTTCTTTGATTAATTTTTTATGTCTATCTGAATTAACGTTATTAAATATAATTCCTGCTATTGACAACTCACTATCGAAATCTCTAAAACCTCGAATAGTCGCCAGAAGAGAAGCTACTTGGCCTCTAGCATTAACAATAAAAATTATTGGCACATTTAGAAGTTTAGAGATATTTGCTGTGCTGGAATAGGTTGTTGACCCTAGTCCATCAAACAGACCCATTGCTCCTTCAATTAACGAGAATTCATATTTCAAAGAATGTTTAAAAAAACTTTCTTGAACCCATTCCTCACCACTTAAAAAAATATCTAAATTCCTGCAAATAGGTTGGCCAATTGAGCTAAGTTGTTGTTGATCAAGATAATCTGGGCCAACCTTGAAAGTTTGTATCTTTATACCTTTTGAGAACGCCCAACAAGATAGCAAAAGAGATAATGTTGTTTTCCCGCTATCAGTTGAAGGAGAAGATATTACACAAGGCATCTATTAGTTATTCAAACCATTAAATATTTGAAGAGCTATTTTAATAGAATTTTCAAAAAGAGGACTGGTATTACCTCTACTACTTCCCAATAATTTACTAACATCGTACTCTGATGTGGAAAAAGAATTTGGAACAACTTGTTCTATTAATTCCATATTAGCCATTCCACCTGCTTCAAGTCTCATACATTCCACTGATTCACAGCCAAGTATTACACAAGTGTTATTTTTTTGAACCTCACTAATTTTTGAAATCAGCCTCAGTCCAATAACTTGTCCTAAATGAATACTTGGATTTCCCAAAGATAAGGGATTAATTGATGTAGAAATTATTTCGCCATTAATTCTTTCAAACTCTATTTTTGTTAATTCTGTATCTCTTTCAACTTTTAGAAAAGACCAACCAAGTTTATCGCTAATCCATGAAATCAAAAACAACGCTTGAATCATATGATCCCCCGCGATATCAATGTCGATATCAGTAATATGATCTAAAATTGGTCTCCTCGAAGGCGGATCAAAAATCATTGCCAATGATTCCCTCCAATTTTTCAATCTAACCCAATTCAAATCATTAATAGCTTTATTTGAATTATTTAATTGATCTAAAACTGTTAAACATCTTTGAGGCGATCCAAGAGCAGTATCAATTATTAACCTTAGACCATAATCAGTGAAATATTCGAAGATTTCAGGCGACTCATCCAAGCTTCCATTCCACCACAACCATGAAGGTAATTCATCAATAGATAATTCATCAATTATTTTTAATCCTTTATTAGTTATTGAGGCCGAGCCTCCCCTAATAACAACTAAATCCCCGCAAATAGGTTGCATAGCTGGGGTATCACTTAATGGACAGTAAGCGGAAACAAAAGTTTTGATATCTAAATTTTTATTTAATGTTGGCGCTAGAGTTATCAATCTTCTTGGATTCAATGAACTTATCGTTGATTCAAAAAATTGTCCTCTAAAATCTTCAAAATCTTTATTAGATAAATTTTCCTTCAACAAATTCAATAATTCTTCACTATTAAGTGAAGTAGTGATAGGAAGTCCTTGATCTAATATAAATTTTTTAGCAGCTTCAATTATCTCTGGATTTAAATTTCCAGTAATTGGTCCATTTACTAATCCTTTTTGAACCAAACATTGTTCTAGCCAAGCAGGCTGCCAGACCATTAATGTGAAAGTATTAGCTCCACTATTATCTTTATCTTCTGAAATCCATAATTTATTAAGGTAATTAGAAATTTCCTGATAAGGCAGCTCTAAAGGGGTTTGTAGTGTAAGTTGAGGTTTCATTTTTAGGGTCTGCGCCAGAAAATATTATCTTTTGAAATTAATTGATCTGACTCAGGAGGTCCCCATGTCATAGATTCATAATTATAAATAGGTAACTTCCAAGGAGAATTATCCATCAATTCTATTAATGGCGTATAAAGTTTCCAGGCTGCCTCTACCTCATCACTTCGAGTAAATAATGTTGGGTCAGAAAGCATTGCATCAGCTAATAATCTTACATAGCCTTCATCTGAGGGTTCTCCAAATGATTCATCATAAGAAAATTCCATCTCAACAGGTCTTGATTTCATTCCAGAACCAGGAGATTTAACCTCAAATTTGAAAGTAGCACCTTCATTTGGCTGAATTCTAAGGATAAGTTGATTTGGAGCAGGATTTATTATTGTTGATTCAAATAAATGAACAGGAACATCTTTAAAAGTCAAGACTATTTCTCCAAGTCTTTTAGGTAGTCTTTTCCCTGTTCTCAAATAGAAAGGAACCCCTTGCCAACGCCAGTTATCAACGAATACTTTTGTCGCGATATAAGTTTCTGTTGTGCTGTTACAATTAACACCATCTTCCTGCCTATATCCTTTGAGTCGATTTGAAATATTCCCTCCCTCTCCATATTGACCTCTTATGCAACAATTCCAAGGTTCATTTTCATCAGCAAGTTTTGAAGCTTGAAGAACCTTTGCCTTTTCATTTCTTATTGCTTCTGGTTCAAACTTCCCAGGAGGTTCCATAGCAGTAACAGCAAGCATTTGAGTCATATGATTTTGAAGCATATCCCTTAAAGCACCTGAGCTTTCGTAATAACCTGCTCTATCTTCAACGCCTACTGTTTCAGATGAAGTAATTTGAACGCTTGATATATAATTTCTATTCCAAATTGGTTCAAAAATAGTGTTCGCAAATCTCAAAACAAGAATATTTTGAACTGTTTCTTTACCTAAATAATGATCAATCCTATAAATTTGACTTTCTTCCGCGCAACTTTGAACGATCTTATTCAATTTTTTTGCACTTGAATAATCTCTTCCAAATGGTTTTTCAATCACTAAACGACTTTTCTTAGGGTCATCTAAAAGGCCAGCTGCTTTAAGAGCTTTACATCCACTTGCATAGAAATTCGGAGATACTGATAAATAAAATGTTCTATTCCCATGAGTAGCTTGTGTTTTATCAATTTCATTTAATCTTCTAGAAAGCCTTACGACATGATCACTTTGTTGTAAGTCAACTGGTTCATAGAAAAGATAATTAGAAAATTGTTCCCACTCCCTTTCTTTCCCAGATATTTGATTTGATAGCTTTAGCTTCATCTTTTCTCTAAATTCATTATCATTCCAAGGTCTTCTCGCACAACCAACTATTCCAAATTCACTAGGAATTCTTCTTTGCAAATAGAGTTCAAATAAGGCTGGTATTAATTTTCTATGAGTAAGATCTCCACTAGCACCAAATATTACCAAGCATTGTGGAGATATGACTCTTTCCTGCCGTAAGCCTAATCTTAGAGGATTACTTAAAGTTGAAGGCATATTTTTAGTATTCTTTATTTAAAATCCTCTTTTTTTCAAATATTAGCTACACATTGTGTCTAAACCAAAAAGTATTTAGTAGGTAAAACTTAAATCTAAATATCAAATATCTAGTAAGTTTCTACGTGCCATCTTCCTGCTTTTTTTAACTGAGGTCTT
>MWOO01000227.1 GCA_002025945.1 Prochlorococcus sp. HOT208_60m_813O14
TGCAGATGAATTCCCTGAAAGATTAGTTTTATATAATCAAGTAAAAACATGTGGTTATAGGTTAGATTTTGTTATTTACGATAAATTATCTAAAAAGGCGGTTGGGATAGAAGTTGATGGAAAACATCATTATCTTGCAGATGATTCTTCTTATACTGACGAGCATTTAGAAAGAGCAAATTCATTAAAAAGAGCAGGTTGGATTATTAAGTATTTACCTTATTGGAATTGGTTTGAAGATGGTTGGATTGAAGATGATGCGGCGGCGGCAAATGATTTAAGAGAATTTATTAGGAGATTTTTTGCAATTGAAAATGAAGAAGAATTTAAAGTTAGAAATGCAAATGATCAAAAACTTATAGATCAAGATAAAAAGGATTTATCTTCTGAAGAAACAAATTTTTTATCTATACCCCTATATTCTTCTGAAAGAACGGGAAGAGAGAGGAAAAAACCTTTAC
Source organism: Prochlorococcus sp. HOT208_60m_813O14 (assembly GCA_002025945.1). Classification (GTDB taxonomy): domain Bacteria; phylum Cyanobacteriota; class Cyanobacteriia; order PCC-6307; family Cyanobiaceae; genus Prochlorococcus_A. Next base: position 462 of record MWOO01000227.1, read on the forward strand.
CAAAAGAATTTCTAAAGGAATGGAATAAAGAGATACAAGATAGTGGTGCTTTGAATCCAAAAAAAGAATTAGATTAAAGTCTGACTACTTTCCCTTTTTTTCTATCCATTCTTCAATTTCATATTTTATAAAAATTTTTATTCTTGGAGATAATTTTCTTTTGGATGGAAATTCCCCTTTTTTGATTAATCGATTAATTGTTGAAACTGAAATTCCAAGTAATTTTGAAACTTCCTTGATAGTTAAAAATGGACGATTTTCTTGATTAATCATGTTGGGAATATGTTGGGAATATATCTCAATTTCGTCTTTTTTTTATATCAGGTTCAGTCAGGCACTATCAGGAAAGGTCTACCCGACTTTCGCCCGGGGAGTTTATAAATTCCAAAAGTTATCCAAAGTCACCCTAAAAAAGTGACTTTTTTATTTCTTTGCCCCCTTTTTTGTCAAATAGTGGTTAACCGAAG
>MWOO01000228.1 GCA_002025945.1 Prochlorococcus sp. HOT208_60m_813O14
TACTGTATCAAAAAATAATTAAAAAAACACTTTTTAGTACAAAATAGTGTAATAATCCCAAATTTTTTTATCAACATTTTTAAAATTAGTATGTTCTGATATCTGTATTTAAAATAGTGTTATGAAATCTGATTCAATTTTAGTTAATGAAACAAGAACGTTCTGTAACTAGTAAATTTTATTAAGATTTTCTAAATTGCAGAAGGATTAATTGAATTCATTAATTTATTTTCTTCTGTTGAATGAGCTTCGTCTTTGAAATTATAAATAGTTAATTCATCTTGTTTTTAGTAAAATAAAATTACAGGTCAAGAAAGTTTAATGTGACTAATAATCCTAATAGTTTAATTTCAAAACCTGAATGGTTAAGGGTCAAAGCTCCGCAAGTTGAGCGAATTGGTAATACTGCAAATTTATTAAATGATTTAAAACTCAATACTGTATGTCAAGAAGCAAGCTGTCCAAATATTGGCGAATGTTTTGCTAGTGGAACTGCAACTTTTCTCATAATGGGACCTGGTTGCACTAGGGCATGTCCATATTGCGATATTGATTTTGATAGATCTAAGAGAGACTTAGACCCAACTGAACCATATCGTCTGGCCGAAGCCGTTTTTAGAATGAAGCTCAAGCATGTTGTAATCACATCAGTTAATAGAGACGATCTTGAGGATGGTGGCGCATCTCAATTTTTTCAATGTGTTCATCAAATAAGAGAAAAATCTCCTGAAACTTCTATTGAGCTTTTAATTCCTGATTTTTGTGGCAACTGGAAAGCTCTTGAAAAAGTTCTTGATTCAAATCCAAACGTTTTAAACCATAATATTGAGACTGTGCCTTCGCTATATAAAAAAGTAAGACCTCAGGGTAAATATGAAAGAACTCTTGAGTTGCTAAAAACAGCCAGAGACTATTCTCCCAAGATTTATACAAAGTCAGGCTTCATGCTTGGTTTAGGGGAAAGAGACGAGGAGGTCTTAAGTCTGCTTAAGGATTTAAAAAGTAATTTCGTTGATATTGTTACTATTGGCCAATATTTATCACCTGGTCCTAATCATTTACCTGTTAAAAGATTTGTAAGTCCTTCAAAATTTAACTACTTTAAAGCGTTCGGGGAAAAAGATTTAAACTTCATGCAAGTAGTTAGTTCTCCTTTAACTCGTAGTAGCTACCATGCTGAAGAGATTCAAAAACTTATGAAAAAGTATCCAA
>MWOO01000229.1 GCA_002025945.1 Prochlorococcus sp. HOT208_60m_813O14
AACAATCTTTTGCTGTTTTACTTGAGAATTGTGACCAAAATATTAACAGTTTTTAGCCAAAAAATCCTTATAAACTCAGTTCTGCTAATTGATCTGCCCAATTTTTGCAAGAAAATAAGTTTATTTACAAAAATCCCTCAAAGCCTAAAAAACCCTTACTATCATGATGTTTAGCTGTTTATTCAGCATAGTTACTAGAAATTAACCGATGGGATTGCCTTGGTATCGAGTTCACACAGTAGTTATTAATGACCCAGGTCGACTACTTGCTGTGCATCTTATGCATACTGCATTATTAGCCGGCTGGGCCGGTTCAATGGCTCTTTATGAATTAGCCATTTTTGATCCTTCTGATGCTGTCCTCAATCCAATGTGGAGACAGGGGATGTACGTTATGCCTTTCATGGCAAGACTGGGTATCACCAGTAGTTGGAACGGATGGGATATTACAGGTGCTACTGGAGTTGATCCTGGATTCTGGAGTTTCGAAGGGGTTGCAGCAGCTCACATAGTATTTAGTGGTCTATTGATGTTGGCCTCTATTTGGCACTGGACCTACTGGGACTTAGATTTATGGGAAGATTCAAGAACTGGAGAGCCTGCTCTCGATTTACCAAGAATTTTCGGGATTCACCTTCTTTTAGCAGGACTAACCTGTTTTGGTTTTGGAGCTTTTCATTGCGCAAATGTAGGGATTTGGGTTTCTGACCCTTATGGTTTATCTGGACATGTAGAACCTGTGGCTCCTTCCTGGGGAGTAGAAGGATTTAATCCTTTTAATCCTGGAGGCATTGTAGCGAATCATATTGCAGCAGGACTTATGGGTATTATTGGCGGTATTTTCCACATCACCAATAGACCTGGAGAAAGACTTTATAGAGCACTAAAACTCGGAAGTCTCGAAGGAGTCTTAGCTAGTGCTCTGGCCGCTGTATTATTTGTATCTTTCGTTGTTTCAGGAACAATGTGGTACGGTTCAGCAACAACCCCAGTAGAGCTTTTTGGCCCTACCAGATATCAATGGGACTCAGGCTATTTTAAAACTGAAATTAATAGAAGAGTACAAGCAGCTATAGATAATGGTGCCACTAAATCAGAGGCATATGCATCAATTCCAGAAAAATTAGCCTTCTATGATTATGTTGGAAATAGTCCAGCTAAAGGAGGATTATTTAGAGTTGGAGCTCTTGTAAATGGAGA
>MWOO01000230.1 GCA_002025945.1 Prochlorococcus sp. HOT208_60m_813O14
ACCAATTAGTTAACTGTTGTCCAGGCGGAAATGCAAATGAGTTAAAACAAGCTCTTCTACCATACTCTAATTCTCCAATCTATTTAACAATAGATTTAGATTGGTTTGATCCCAGTTTACTAGCAGGGACGGGAACTCCAGAACCCGGAGGATTTTTTTGGAATGATTTTGAAGAAATACTGAAAACTTTAAAAGACCTTAGGATTGTAGCTTCAGATATTGTGGAATTATCTCCAGAAATTGATAAAAGCGGAGTAAGTAGTATAGTTGCAGCCAAAGTACTCAGAAGCTTAATTTTGTCATTAGAAAATATGCAATAAAAAATTTCTAAACTACAGTGTAAAAATACTAAATACAACCTAAATATTTCATATATTTGCTAAAAAGTCCTCTTTATTCAAAATATGTTGAGTCAAATGCAAAATTAGTGGATTTTGCAGGTTGGGAAATGCCCATATCATTTTCAGGATTAATTAAAGAGCATGAATCAGTTAGATCTTCAGCAGGATTATTTGATATTTCTCACATGGGTGTGATTTCTATCAAGGGAATCAATCCAAAGGATTATATTCAAAAACTTTTTCCTACTAATTTATACTCCTTTTCTGAAGGACAGGGCCTTTATACAGTAATGCTCAATGATAAAGGAGGAATAATAGATGACTC
>MWOO01000231.1 GCA_002025945.1 Prochlorococcus sp. HOT208_60m_813O14
TTATTTATCTTTTACAAAATAACTAGCATAATTATCAATAAAGCTTCTTAAAAAATAAGTATTTATTACTCATTTTTTGTTTATGAGATAGTTAGAATTTATTTTTATTAAAGTACATTGTCAATTCCATTTTATGACTTTCCATCGTCTCCAATTTTAATAATTGGTGCTCTTGGCATAGCAGTCGCATTAGCAGTTTTTTTTGTCTCTTACCAAAAATATTTCAATTCTCCTTTAAACAAAGAGCGTGCAGTAAAGAAAAAATCCTTAATTAAGGAACAAAAAGAATTAAATGAAAGATTAGAAAAAATAGAACAAGATTTAAAAAATTTATAAAAATCACTCTTAATAGATAAGAGTTAATGATCTCGAATTCAAGACCTTAATTTTTTAACCAGGAATTTTGGTCTATAAGTGGTTATGGATAAAGATCACCTTATTGAGTTAATTTCTAATAGCCTTCTATATGAGAGTAAAAATTCTGACTCTACTAAGAATCTTAGTGACTTTAAAAATTACTTAGAAAGATTAAATCTAGATCAATTGAGAACTATGTCTAAAGAATTTATTCTTTAGTCGATTTTTAAATATTTATTGTTTATTAAATAATCAATACTTTTTAAAAATTGTTAGTATCGAA
>MWOO01000232.1 GCA_002025945.1 Prochlorococcus sp. HOT208_60m_813O14
CTTAAAGATATTGCTTCTAAAGGTCTTTTTGAGTGCTGTTTAGAAGATTCATAAGGATTTGATTCTCTGGAAAATGTCTTAATATCTCTATTATCATCGTAAAAATTTTCATCATTCCAATCATCATTATCTTCATCAAAAAATAAATCCACTTTTTCAGATACCCATCTTCCTACTTTTTTAACACTCTTACTTGTTATTCCTTGAAAATCTGAGTTCCTTCTTTTTCCTGGCCTGGCACCAGATACTCCATCAACAAATTGTCTTCCAGTTTCGAAGATTTTATCAACCTGTTTATCAACAATATTTTTATTAAAACTATTTCTAAGATTTTTAATTCTCCTTGAATCCATAAATTATTTTGCTTTTTAAAATATAAATTACATTAAAAAAATAAATAATTCCAAATATAGAAACAAAAACACATCTTATATTTTTAATCAAACAAAATTAAACAGTTTTTATTCCATGATCCATTAAAAAAATTTACACAACATTTTTTACAGGCAATATTCTTTATCCTTTTCCTATAGAAAAATTTCTCACCACAATTTTGACAAGTTCCTATGTATTTTAATTCTCTCCTTTCTATAGGAAATGAGTGCCTTACAGAAATTTGAAAATTCTTCTCTTTCTCATTAATTTCATTCATCTTTTCTAAGAAATTTGGACCATGTAT
>MWOO01000233.1 GCA_002025945.1 Prochlorococcus sp. HOT208_60m_813O14
TGTGTGTCATTTAATTGGACTGTCCAATGCTTAGGGAATTCTGTTATTGCGATTGATCTTTTCTCAAGACTTCTCAACATATCTTGTAGAGAACAACTGACAAAAAAGTGTTGTTGTTTGAGTCTTAATCTTCTACCTTCATCAGTTCCATCATTTGGATAAAGAACTTTTGAAAGAGTTTCAGATGCAACTTTTTCCTCTACTGCACCATAATAATCACCAATATTAAATGCATAAAAGTCAAAACTTTCAGTTGCATCAGCTCTCCATAATCTTAATCTGTCACAGGTATTTACTCTGTATCCTAAAACTGGAACATCATGAGGTACTCCGATCGCATGTTCTGAAGGGATCTACCTTGATCTGTAGTTTCCTTTATCATCTCTAAAACTTTCAGTTCTGCCTCCAAAACCGACGAAACATGATTCATCCGGTTGTG
>MWOO01000234.1 GCA_002025945.1 Prochlorococcus sp. HOT208_60m_813O14
CAATATAAAACTCTACAAAAGAAGGTTTTGGTGGGAGAGGTAAATTTTTTATATATGCCCAATCAATGCAAGGCTTTAGTTGCTTATCACTAGCGATAATATTTTTTTTTACAACTCCACCAAGAGAATAGATAAATGCAAATAAAAATCGGGAACGGAAGAAGTCGCAACATTAATTAAAAAGGTATTTCTTCAGGGATTATTAATTCAGGATAACCAAGCCTTAGTTTACCTGCAGTGCAAGTAGTAAGCGTTTTATTTATTCCCAAGTTTTCATATCAGTAGTTCCTTATGATCTATGCATCCAGGCATATTTCCATGTACGATTTCATTTTTTAATAGCAAAGTACGCTATCTGCTTTAATTGATTCTTCAACTAGAACATCCGGCATTACAAACTCTGCTGTATATCCATCTAATAGCTTCTGATCGTAACCCCTAGATTTAGCAGACATACCTGAAACATATATGGTAACTTTTGATTTCTTTAAATTTTGAAGATGCTCGTATAAATCTCCAGTACCTTGACCAACTATTTCACCAGCTTTTTTACAATTTAATATTTGTACCCCGTTTCCTGCTAGAAAAAGAGTTACTTTATGATCGTTTTTTTCTGCAGTGAGGGCAACCAATAAACCTAAAGTTACTTTATTTTTGGATTCTAAACCGCTGTAAATATGGACTAACACTGTATTATCGGTAATGATAGACATTTAATCCTCCCTAAAATTTGTTTTTATATCTTAAATAAAATTTACTATCATTAGCTGTTTTTTTTGTGAAACGCTTACTGCTTGCACCGCTTATAAATAACTTTTAAAAATACTGGTTTTCTTCCAACCTTCTTCCAAGAGTTTCTTATATTCTTTTCTTGCTTTTTTCTTATATATTCGTAAGTATGCGTATATAGGCTCTAATTTGCTCTAAATAGTTCTATTCCTGGCTTATTTGGGCTTATTCTCCTCTAAAAAACTGTCACATAGGAGTTGACGATTATGCAAATTCCAGACGAAATGTTGAAAGAAATTAGAGAAAGTGGATACGATCAAGAGCTT
>MWOO01000235.1 GCA_002025945.1 Prochlorococcus sp. HOT208_60m_813O14
TTTCGGGTATATTAATAAAAAGTATTCAGGTTGATCTTTTGGTATCAAATTATTTAAGTCATATTCTAACTGGTTTTTTGGGTTATTTTTTAGCATTATTTATTTCTTACATACCCTTAGAGAGAATTAGAAAGTATGTGGTTCCATTCTATTTTTGTACTTTAATATCCTTATTTCTAATTTATTTTTTTGGGATTTCAGTTTCTGGAGCCCAAAGATGGCTAAGTTTGGGCATTTTTTCTTTTCAGCCTTCAGAAGTAGCTAAACTTAGTACTGTATTAACTCTTGCTTTAGTACTCGACAAAAAAATAATTCATACTATAAGAGATTTAGTATTGCCCTTTTTAGTAGTGGTTATTCCTTGGTTGTTAATTTTCTTTCAACCAGACTTAGGTACCTCCTTAGTTTTACTTGTTTTGACAAGCGTGATGCTTTATTGGTCGCAAATGCCCATAGAGTGGATTTTGATATTAGTGTTTTGTATTTTCACATCTATATTTTATCTAACCTTACCAACTCTTCTTATTTTCTGGATTCCAGTTATAGGATATCTCGCTTATAGATCTTCAAAAAAGAAAATTATTTTTTCTGCTCTCGCTATTTCGCTCCATTTATTAGTGGCAAAATTGACACCAAT
>MWOO01000236.1 GCA_002025945.1 Prochlorococcus sp. HOT208_60m_813O14
CCCGCCTGGAATAATATATTTTTCAAGAACTAATACTTGAGCTCCTTTCGCTGCCAATTGTGAAGCAGTTACTAACCCTCCTATTCCTGAGCCAATAATAATTGCATCGAAGTTTTCCTTGTTCAATTCCATTTTTTGGATCCTTGATAATTAATCTTAGTAAATTTTGCTGAGTAATTGGTCTTTATCAAAACAAGAATCTAGTTTATTTTTAAAGTCATTCAAGGCTTCTGTAGATCTTTCTTGATAAGCTTTGTACCTTAATCTTTTATCTTTTATTCTTTTAGTTAGTTCTGGAACTAAACCAAATGAAGCAGGCATTGGTTGGAATTTATTCTTTTTCTGATTAGATAATATTTGATTTTTGTTACTAATAAAATTCATTAGAGAACCAATCATTGATTCATCAGGAAAACTTACTGGTTTTTTTACCCTTAGCTAATAAGGATGCATTTATTCCTGCAAGCAAGCCGCCTGCAACTGCTGCTGCATAACCTTCCGTCCCAGTTATTTGACCCGCAGCAAATAGGTTTTCTCTTTTCATAAATTGCAATGTCGGTAAAAGTAATTTTGGAGTTTCTAAAAAAGTATTTCTATGCATTACACCAAAACGTACAAACTCAGCCTTTTCTAAACCAGGAATCATCCTAAATATTCTTTTTTGCTCAGACCATTTGAGGTTAGTTTGAAAACCCACCATATTTAGTAGTTTCCCTTCTAAATCTTCTTTCCTTAATTGGACAATTGCATGAGGTCTCTTTTTCAATCTATTTTCCCTATCAAATAAATCTCCCCATTTTGGATTCCACAACCCAATTGCTTTCAGGGGGCCATATCTCATAGTATCAATTCCTCTTCTAGCAATTTCTTCAATTGGTAAGCAAGCCTCAAAGAAATTAGCGGATTCTTTCTCAAAGTCTTTTAAGCTGGCTTGTTCTCCTTCTATTAGTGCGTTTCTGAAATGGATGTAATCATTTTTATTCATAGGACAATTGAGATATGCCGGATCTCCTTTGTCGTATCTACTAGCTTTAAATACTATCTCTTGATCAATAGAATCTCCATCAATTATGGG
>MWOO01000024.1 GCA_002025945.1 Prochlorococcus sp. HOT208_60m_813O14
TAAAAAATATATGTAATAAAACATTGACTTTTAAATTTAAAAGAAAAAGTATTTTATTATCGGAAAAAAATAAAGACTCTAAAGCAATAGGTTATGCTAGAGCCACTCTTAACGAATATGAATATTTAGAAGAGCAAATAAAAATTTTGAAGGAAGAGGGTTGCATTTTAGTGTTCTCTGAATTTATAAGTTTAGATGAAGAAATCAAACCCCAACTCAATAATGCTATAAATTCCTTATCAAAAGGCGATCAATTAATAATAACTCAGCTTGATCGAGCATTTAAAAATAAAAAAGAATGCTTGATAACAATAAATAAACTTATTAATAAGGATATTCAATTGCGAACTTTGACTGGTTTTTTTTGCTGCTAATGAATCTTCTAACGCAAATTCTTCAATTTTTAAGATTTTATATGAATTAGATAATTTAGAAGACAAAAGTTTAGGTGAAAGAAAAAAAGAACAACTATTACGCAGAAAATTATCTGGAAATAATTTGGGAGGCAGACCCAAGATAAGTCCTTTAAAAGAATCTTTAGTAATCAGATTACGTAATGAAGGATATTCATATCGATCAATCAGATCACAAACAGGAATTGCGTTATCAACAATAAGAAGAGTGATTTTGGAAGGAGAATTAACATAAAATGAAGAGGAAAGAAATTGAAGATTTAATTAAAGAAAATTTCAAAGATACAGCGTTGCGTATTTATGAATTAGATAATGAAGATACAAAAAGTTTGTTAGCTGAATATAGAGAATGGATTATGAATGATTTAGATTGTGAAGAAGTAATGATGTTACCTTATGAAGCATATACTGACAAATTAGATCGTAATTACTTAGACGATTTACTTTAGTCTTAAGTAAGATATCTTTTATTGAATTCAAATATTTCTTTTGATATTGATGGTAAGAAGGAAGTATCTTTGGCATATTTTTCTCCATCACAAAAAACAACTAATAAAGTATGGAGAGATCGACTATTAGTCCACCAAGCAGAATCATGTCTAACTTCAGACATTAAGCCTGCTTTGCTCCAAAGATTAATGCTTTCTGGTAATCCTGCACCCAAAAAACCATCTATTTGATTAAGAGAATCGTTTTTAAGAACAAGTTTATTTAAATTTCTTTTTAAAAAACTTCGTAAATTTAAATCATTTTTTTGATAATCAATATGAATCATAATTTCCTCCAAAACCCTTGCAGCCGAATCAGAATTCATAGCGTTTCTATTTTTATTATCGTGTCCATAAAATTCTTTTTCACGACCAAATGGTCCATCATCCCAGGTCTTCTGACAGCAATTTATACCACTCAATTCCTCCCAATGTAAATCATGTAGCCAATAGTTTATTATACTTCTTTGATATTTCCAATTTTCCCATAATTCGCCCTCAATACAAGGGCCACTTGTC
>MWOO01000237.1 GCA_002025945.1 Prochlorococcus sp. HOT208_60m_813O14
GATATTTGGATTTTCTCTAGCTAAATCGGCAATTTGTAATAATTCTTCCTTTGACATAACTCTTCCAGTTGGGTTATTGGGAGAATTGATAATTATGAATTTAGTTTTTGAAGAGATTTTTGACTTCAAATCTTCTATATTTATTTTGAATCCATCTTCTGCAGAAGAATTTGTAAAAATTGGCTTCCCACCCGCCAATCTAACCATCTGGGGATAACTTAACCAATATGGAGAAGGAATAATAACTTCGTCTCCATTATTTAACAATACTTGGAAAAGATTATATATTGCTTGCTTAGCACCATTTGTGACCATTACATTTTCAAATTCATAATTTAAATCGTTTTGAATTTGAAGTT
>MWOO01000238.1 GCA_002025945.1 Prochlorococcus sp. HOT208_60m_813O14
GTACTATAGTTTGTATTTATGAAGTTTGGTTTAAATAAAAATTTCCAAATTTAGAATAATTACAAGAACTTTAATCAATAAATCAAACAATGAGCCTTGAAGAAAAGAAAAAAACTGAATCAAAAGAAAAAGACAAGGCATTAAGTCTTGTCTTAAGTCAAATAGAAAGAAATTTTGGACGAGGATCAATAATGAGACTTGGTGACGCCTCAAGAATGAAAGTAGAAACAATATCTACTGGAGCGCTCACCTTAGATTTAGCATTAGGAGGAGGCTATCCAAAAGGAAGAGTAGTAGAAGTTTACGGACCAGAAAGTTCAGGAAAAACTACATTAACGCTTCACGCGATTGCGGAAGTCCAAAAAAATGGAGGAGTAGCTGCATTTGTAGATGCAGAGCATGCACTCGATCCAGTTTATGCGGCCTCTTTAGGTGTTGATGTTGAAAATTTGTTAGTTTCACAGCCAGATACTGGTGAAATGGCTCTAGAAATAGTTGACCAACTTATAAGATCGAGTGCGGTAGATCTTGTAGTTGTTGACTCGGTCGCAGCACTAACCCCAAGAGCCGAGATAGAAGGAGAGATGGGAGATCACGTAATTGGAAGCCAAGCAAGGCTAATGAGCCAAGCAATGAGGAAAATAACAGGAAA
>MWOO01000239.1 GCA_002025945.1 Prochlorococcus sp. HOT208_60m_813O14
CTAATAGTTTCTCTATATGAAACCTGTGGAGCTCCTATATTTGCTTCAACTTTAAATTCCCTTAACATTCTGTCAACAAGGATTTCTAAGTGCAATTCACCCATACCTGCAATAACAGTTTGATTTGTCTCGGGATCTGTACTTACCCTAAAGGTTGGATCTTCTTCAGACAAAGCAGTTAAAGCTTTTGATAATTTTTCCATATCGCCTTTAGTTTTTGGCTCAACAGCTACTGAGATAACTGGTTCAGGGATAAACAATGTTTCCAAAACTATTGGATCTTCTGTGTTACATAAAGTGTCCCCAGTTGTTGTATTCTTAAGACCTAATACAGCTCCTAAATCCCCTGCCCTCAATTCATCAACCTCCTCTCTTTCATCAGCCTTAAGAATCACTAATCTAGAAATTCTCTCTTTAGCATCCTTAGTAGAATTCATTACATAACTTCCCTTCGAAAG
>MWOO01000240.1 GCA_002025945.1 Prochlorococcus sp. HOT208_60m_813O14
AATTAAGGTTTAGGATCAATAGCTGCAATCTGATCCTGGGGGACAACTTTAAGATTAATGTTGTAAGGAACATCAGCAAATGGGGATCCCCTTAAGGTCGCAAACAAAGCAAATAAAACAGGCATTTGTACAATCAATGGAAGACAACCTGCTAGGGGGCTGCCAAATTCATTCATTAGTTTTCCTAATTCTTCTGCCTGTTTCTTTGGATCACCTGAAAACTTAGATTTTATTTCTGCTTGCCTTTTTTGCATTACTGGTTGGGCAATTTTCATTCTTCTTGCACTCCTGATGGATCCAGCGCTTAAAGGGAAAAGTGCAATTCTAATAACGACTGTTAATGCAACAATCGCTAAACCATAACTAGGGACTAAACCGTAGAAAAAATCTAGAATCGGGATAAGTAATTTTTCAGAAATGAACCCTATCACGATATTAAAAAGGGAGAAATTTTGCTAGACATTTTATTT
>MWOO01000241.1 GCA_002025945.1 Prochlorococcus sp. HOT208_60m_813O14
AGTAAGAGGATCAGGATGGCAGAAATTTGCAGTAAAACTATCATTAGGATTTCGTAAAGCTCCGTGACGATGAAATCCTGTGAAAAAAGCTAAATTTGGATATTTATTACAGAGAATAAAAGGATTTTTATTTTGATTATCAATGCAAAAAGAACCGACGAGACAGCCAAGAACTACATTTTCTCTTTTCAAAGTTTTTCTTAGTTCTAAAGCATGTTTAACGTCATCTTGTATGTGATTACTGTTTGAAGCAAGAATAACCATCTCACATTCCAAGAGAAGATCTTTTAGATCAAAAGACTTTCTTATTCCCTCTGAAGAATAATGATATCCCATTCTCTTAATCTTTTCAATAGTCTCATTATCCATATCAGAAAGAACATCATCTGAGAAAGCACCTAACAAATCTCTATCTACCCTAGGAGCCAAGAGAATATTATTTGATTTTCCAT
>MWOO01000242.1 GCA_002025945.1 Prochlorococcus sp. HOT208_60m_813O14
CTTCTAATGATTTAATTAAAAGTAAAACGTGGTTTGATAAATACGGTGTTTCTTTAGTATTTTGGGGGGCGATTAGTACCAGGTATAAGAACTTTAATTTCAGTTCCAGCTGGTATAGAAATTATGCCATTAAGAAAATTTTTGATTTGGACTACATTCGGTAGTTTGATATGGGTCTCACTTCTTACTTATGGGGGTTATTTATTTGGCGAGAATTATCGAATAATTGAAAATTACTTAGATCAAATCAAATATCTTGTTAAGCCAATTTTAATTTTAATTTTCTTATATTTTTTAATAAAAGTACTTATAAGGATTGTTAAAAAAAATTGAGCCTAGAAAGGTATTTCACTAGAGTTGCTGTTGTTAGAATACTGGTTATTTTCAGACTCTTTTCTAGAGCTTAGCAAGTTTAATCTATCTACTCTGACAACTGGTTTGTATCTATCTTCGCCTCTATTTTTGTCTTTCCAACTATCCATTTTAAAACTGCCTGTAATTCCAATTAA
>MWOO01000243.1 GCA_002025945.1 Prochlorococcus sp. HOT208_60m_813O14
TTAATTGATTAATTGGATAAATGGAGAATTGGTTGAGTTATGGCAAACTAATCAAAAATTTTTTGTTTTAATAAATTGTCAAGGATTGGGGTACCAAATACAAATACTTGAATCCTTTTTTCTCAAATTAAAAACAAATCAGATATCTAATAAAAAAATTACTCTTTGGTTAAAACATATTAAAAAAGATGATTCAGATTTATTATTTGGCTTTATATCAAAAGAACAAAAGAATTTCTTTATAGAAATCTTGAGCATCCGAGGTGTTGGATCTCAAATCGGTATGGGGACATTAAATAAATTCTCTATTGGTGAAGTTATTAATGCAATAAAGACAGAAAACAAAAAATTAATTTGTTCTGTACCTGGTGTAGGACAAAAAATGAGTGATCGATTAATTTTAGAATT
>MWOO01000244.1 GCA_002025945.1 Prochlorococcus sp. HOT208_60m_813O14
AAGCCATAGAGGAAGAGTTCCTTCAGTCCATCTTCTTTCCCATGCTACTGCTGGTCTACCGTCGGGAAGTCTATCTGGAATTCTTCCATCAGGTCCTTTTAATTTACTCATGATTTTAATTTAATTGAAAAAGTAACTGGAAAATAAAATTCCCAATACAAAAACTGATAATAAGCCTAAATAAAGGCTTGTACGATTAAGTTCAACTGGACCTTTGTTAGGATTTTCGTTTACTTGCATGATAGTTAAATTTATCGGGCTACGAATTGCATAGCAGCAATAGAACCTAAAAAGAATACTGAAGGAATAGCTAGAGCGTGAACTGCTAGCCAACGGACAGTAAATATAGGATAAACGCGGACTTCCGCAGCCTGCATTGGAGCTTGAGAATTAGTCATTGTTATTTTGTTCTTAAATCTAGTTGAGATTTAGCTTCATATCTTTGTGTTACAACAGGTGCTTTAGATTCAGATGATTGGAAATAACTACTTGGACGAGGAGTACCGAAAGCGTCGTAAGCCAAGCCTGTGTATACGAATAAGAAGCCTGCTATAAAAATAGCTGGTAATGTTACTGCATGAATAATCCAGTACCTAATACTGGTGATTATTTCAAAAAATGGGCGTTCACCCGTTGAACCTGCGGC
>MWOO01000245.1 GCA_002025945.1 Prochlorococcus sp. HOT208_60m_813O14
TGGTTCTTTTGTAAAAGGTGCTGATGTAATCCCTAAATTGATTAACAAATTCAATCCAAAATATATACTTTCAAGCACCATAGGCGGAGATGCAAAATATTCAGGTTTTTTAAATAATTTTATTTCAGTTCAGGATTACGAAGAGGCATTAAATTGTAATCTTGTACATCTAAAGAGTATGCAATCTATTATGATTTAAATCGATCCAAAAAATCTTTAATTAAGTCATTTAGCTTGAAAGTAAATCTACTCTAAAAGGAGCTCAAAAAAATTCATTCATTTTTTATTACCTCAATACTTTTATTAGCTTTAAATAGTAGCTATGTTTGTGAAAATTCAAAGCTTAATCTAGTGATGGGAAATAATATTAATGGTGACTTTTCCATAGTAGAAAAGATATCTGACTTAAAGCCAGGAGCATTTATAAATATTAATTGGAATAAAAAAAAGGTTATGCTTCCATATTCTCTAAGAAAAGATTATATTTCCTTTACAGATAAAAAATGGGACTGGAGGTATCAATTTAAAAAGGACGGATCGCCTGATATTAATAATCCTTCTTTATACGAACTACTACCTTCTGGAGAGATTAAAATACATTTTTGTGAAACAGAAGATAATAAGCC
>MWOO01000246.1 GCA_002025945.1 Prochlorococcus sp. HOT208_60m_813O14
CCCTGCTACAACTCATATGTCTTGCAACTTCAGCTAACGTTCTCCATTCATTTGAGCCGTCTAAACCAAATCTTAAGCTTACTATCTTTCTTTCTTTCTCAGTTAAATTTGCTTTATCTAATAACTTCCAAGCCGAGTCTGTCCTTTCAGCTAATTCGGCTAATTCCATTGGGGGAGTTTGATCACTTGGAAGAATATCAACTAACTCGGAAGGATCTGATTTTGATTTAACAGTACCTTGGAGACTAACAGTGATGCTTCTCAATTCACAAGAAAGGAGTTCGTCAATTTCCTCTTTGGTTATTTTCATTTCTTCAGCTAGCTCATCACTAGTAGGTGGAATACCCTTAAGTTGCATGAGCTTTGATTTCGCTGATCTTAGTTTTGTAAGTTTTTCATTAAT
>MWOO01000025.1 GCA_002025945.1 Prochlorococcus sp. HOT208_60m_813O14
AATCTTTTTTAAAATTTTTATTTTGCCCATTATTTGGAAAAGGTACGGAAACCATATCTTTAATTGCTTAGATATATACTCTGGCTACTTTTCAAAATAATGCAACAAATTGATTAACTTGTTACTTCAATATTTACTTCTGCATTTACTTCTGGATGTAATTTTATTTTTGCAGTAAAGGAACCTAAATTATGAATATCAGGAACAGTAATATTTCTTCTATCAATTTCTTTTTTAGTTGCCGCTTCTATCGCTTCGGCAACATCCCCATTTGTAACAGTTCCAAAAAGGACACCATCTTCTCCGACCTGTTTTTTGATAGTGAACCTACCTATTGTAGATAATGCAGTTTGGAAATCTAAAGCTTCTTGCTTTAATTTATCAGCAGCGATTTTTTCTTTTTCTTTCTTCCTTTCAATTTGCTTAAGGACTGCTGGTGTTACATTCATTGCCTTGCCATAAGGTAATAGAAAATTTCTTGCGTATCCAGGTGCTACTTGAACTAGATCTCCCTCTTTACCTAGTGATGCGATTGATTCAGTTAATGCGACTTGTACTCATTTAGCCATAAAAATATTGAACAATATAGTTAATAATAAGACCTAGAGGGTAACTTTACTTTTTTTGCAAGACCAAATTTCGCAAGAATCTTAATATGTTCCCATGTTATATCTATCTGACCTCTAAATAATCCTTGTTTTGCCGAATTGGGAAATGCATGATGATTATTATGCCAACCTTCTCCAAAAGTTAATGCAG
>MWOO01000247.1 GCA_002025945.1 Prochlorococcus sp. HOT208_60m_813O14
CATAATTTTGAAATAAAGAGCTTAATACTTGTGATAATCTTTGTTGTCATACACGCTTGGACATCCTTTCTTTTAAGAATGGGTCTGATATTTTCAGACCTACGCGATTAGATATTTTGCCAGATTACAGACCCTTTGTAAAAGCGTCTGAATGTATGAGGAAAAAGCTAATGATGTTCTTCAACAGCTTCTCCAATGTAGTAGGCCGCTAAAGTTGCGAAAATCAATGCCTGAATTGCGCTAGTAAATAATCCCAGGAACATAACGGGTATTGGAAGAATTAGCGGAACTAAAAAGACTAGAACACCAACAACAAGCTCATCAGCCAAGATATTTCCAAATAGCCTGAAAGAGAGCGATAAAGGTTTCGTAAAGTCCTCTAGAATTTTGAAAGGAAGCATAATAGGAGTTGGGTGGACATAATATTCGAAATATCTCCAACCCTTATTGCTTAAACCTGCATAGAAATAAGAAAGTGAAACCAATAAAGCCAAAGCTATAGTTGTATTGATATCTGCAGTAGGTGCTCCTAATTCTCCAGTTGGTAACTTAATTAATCTCCAAGGAATTAAAGCTCCTCCCCAGTTACTAACAAAGACAAATAAAAATAAAGTACCTATAAATGGCATCCAATCTCTATATACTTTTTCACCTATTTGAGTCCTGGCAA
>MWOO01000248.1 GCA_002025945.1 Prochlorococcus sp. HOT208_60m_813O14
AATTAAAAATCTTAATTTTTTACAAGAACACTAGATAACTAATTAATTTATCAGATATTCAATATAAAAAGTAAAATTAATTAACTTGTACCAACTGAAACAAAATATTTTCGTTATTCTATATAAAGTAAAAGTACACAGTACTTGAATTTAATGCCTCAAAAAACATTGAGATTCAAAATTCATCAAGACGGAAGAGTTGAAGAGACTGTTGAGGGATTTACTGGAAATTCATGCAATGAAGCTACAAAAAAATCCCGAAGACGCTCTCGGTAAAGTAACAGTTAAGAATAAAACTTCTGATGCTTTCATCTCTAATCAAAGTGAAAACTTAACACAATTAAATAACGAATCTAATGTCACATTTTAGTACAATTAAAACTCAGCTCAAAGAAGTAGAGCCATTAATTAAGGCTTTAAATCATTTCGGTTATAGTATTAATCAAGAAGAAAAGTTTGTAAAAGGATATAAAGGTCAATTCACAGCCGTTGATATAAGTATGAATTTACCTGGTGATACCAAAGTTGGTTGAATAACCTTGTCGTACCTAACTTGA
>MWOO01000026.1 GCA_002025945.1 Prochlorococcus sp. HOT208_60m_813O14
CTTAAAGGCTCAACTAATTTAAATTGTAAATCTTTTGGTAATCCTCCCACATTATGATGACTCTTTATTTTTACAGCTATTCTTTCACCTGTCTTAGGGTCAATGTTAGTTCCAGCACTTTCAATAACATCAGGATAAAGAGTACCTTGTGCTAAGTACTGAAAAGGTCCCAATCTATTGCTTTCTTCTTCAAATACTCTAATAAATTCTTCCCCAATAATTTTCCTTTTTTGTTCTGGATCAGTAATTCCTTTTAATTTGGCAATAAACCTTTCTCTAGCATTAATATATTCGACCTTAATGTGAAATTTCTTATCAAAAAAATTCATTAAAAATTCCGGTTCATTTTTTCTCATGAAACCTTGATCTATAAACATGCATGTAAGCTGATTTCCAATTGCTTTATTAAGTAAAAATGCAAGAGTTGAGGAATCAACTCCTCCTGACAAGGCAAGCAAAACTTTCTTATTACCCACTTGCTGTCTTACTCTGGGCAATGTTTCTTCTAAAAAGGTTTCGGTTGTCCAATCAGCTAAGCAATTAGAAATTTTATAAACAAAATTTTTAATTACCATCATTCCAAATTCTGAATGAATAACTTCATGATGAAATTGTACTCCAAATAATTTCTTACTATCATTTGCAATTGCTGCATGGAGTGTGTTCTCGGTATGAGCAATTTTATTAAATCCATCAGGCAAACAATTAATTGAATCGCCATGACTCATCCACATTATAGATTTATCTTTTACATCAGATAGTAATTTAGATTCTAAATCTATATTGATTGGTGCTCTCCCGTACTCAGCTTTTTTTATAGCTGGAGTGACAGATCCTCCAAGTTCTTTTACCATTAATTGCATTCCATAGCATATCCCAAGAATAGGAATTCCTAGATCAAAAATTTTTTGATCACATTTAGGTGAGTTTTGATCATATACAGAATTTGGTCCTCCACTCAAAATTATCCCTTTGGGATTTATTTCATAAATATCCTCAATTGAAATACTATTACTTACTACAAGAGAAAAAACATTAGTTTCTCTAATTCTTCTTGCAATCAATTCAGAATATTGAGATCCGAAATCTAGAATTAATATTGAAGGATCTCGTTCTTTTTTTAAAGATTTTTTACTCATATATAAAAGTTAGCTCAATTTATTAATAAAGCATAATCAATCAAAAATTAATCTAATTGAAAATAGAAATATAATCCTTTCCATTACTTCCCGACCATCTTATTTTCCTTTTTCTGTCGAAAATAATTGCTGCAATTCGCATATCCGTTTTTATATATCTATTAACATATTCGAAAGAACGCTCTTCAACAGTATTGGATAAATTTTGGAATAATTTATTCGCAATAGATTTATTAAAGCTTTCAAGAAGTAATAAAGCATCCTCAAGAGTCTTTAAGCGAGATAATTTGACTATTATTTCAAGTGGAATATCTTCTTTAACAGCTAAAAAAACAAGAATTTCTATTCTGCCATCAGCTAGATGATTATGTGTATGAAAAATACCGCCAGCTAATTTAATTAATTTCCCGTGATAACCAAAAAGAATTACAGTTTTAATCTTTTTTATTGCAGCATCAACTATTAGTGGTCCTAACCAGTTGCCAACTTTGATTATTGGAAATTTAACCTTGCAAGCTTTAGCCAAATTTAAACCATTTTCACCAATCACAAAAACAACTGTTTCGTTACAACTATTTTTAATTATCTTTGTTAACTCAGTTTTGGCATTTTGTAATTGTTCAGGTGATGCGCTCGAATAAGTTTCAGCAGCAGTGCCAATTATAGATAAACCATCTACAATTCCAAATGACCTATTACTAGTCCTTTCAGACAAAAACTTCCCTTTTGGGAAAATGATTTCTAAATTTAAATTAAAACCATCAGGAATAATATCAAATAAATTTTCATATAAAACTTCTTTAGCAAACTCAGAAATACAAATCTCAGATGTCTTCTCTTTAATGCCTACTCCATAACCTGCAATAATATTTATTTGATTTGTTTGAACAGAACTCTTAATTGAATTCTTTTCTAAAGAAGCTATTGTCCATATTTCTAAGTTTTGCGTAATATCAAGATCTAACCCAGATTTGGCAAAGGAAATTCCTAATGCATGAGTATCTCCTTTAAGAAAACCAACAGAATGCACCTCTATTTTTATTTCTTTTTGTTCATAAGGAATTTTAATTAATTGAAAATTCTCAAATGAAAATCCTACCAATTTTTTTAATGCCGCCTTAGCAGCAGCTGCAACCCACAAAGGTAAAGAAAATCCTTTTTTCAAATCAAGTAATTGAAAAATATTTAATGACCACTAATCTAAGAATGACTTATTTAATAAAAAGTGGCCATACAACAAAAATTATCGTTGATGATTCCTGGACCCACACCAGTTCCAGAAAAAGTTTTACAAGCATTAAGTAAGCATCCCATAGGCCATCGCAGTAAAGAGTTCCAAGAACTCGTAGAAAGTACTACTATAAATTTACAATGGCTTCATCAAACTCAAAATGATGTTCTAACAATTACTGGAAGCGGTACTGCTGCAATGGAAGCTGGAATAATCAGTTCCTTAAGTAAAGGTGATAAGGTTATTTGTGGAGAAAATGGAAAATTTGGGGAAAGATGGGTAAAGGTTGCCAAAGAATTTGGGTTAGAAGTAATAAAAATTGTTTCCGAATGGGGAACGCCGCTTAATCCAGAAGAATTCAAAAAAATATTAGAAGAAGATCAACAAAAAGAAATAAAAGCTGTTATCTTGACTCACTCTGAAACGTCAACAGGTGTAATTAATGATCTAGAAACTATAAGTTCATATATACAGGAGCATAACACTGCATTATCAATTGTTGATTGCGTAACAAGTCTTGGTGCTTGCAATGTACCAGTAGATGAATGGAAATTAGATATTGTTGCTTCAGGATCACAAAAGGGTTACATGATCCCGCCAGGTCTTAGTTTTGTAGCAATGAGCCAAAAAGCATGGGAAGCTGCAGAAAAATCAAACTTACCTAAATTTTATTTAAATTTAAAATCTTACAGAAAAAGTCTTTTAAGTAATAGTAATCCATACACTCCTTCAGTTAATTTGATTTTTGCTTTAGATGAATCTTTAAAAATGATGAGAGAAGAAGGATTAAACAATATTTTCTTTAGACATAATAAGCATAAATTAGCAATGAGCAATGCTGTAAAAAGTTTAAATCTTAAATTATTTGCTGATGAAAAACATTTAAGTCCATCAATTACTGCAATAAAAACTGGAGAAATAGATGCTGAAGAATTTAGAAAGACAATAAAAAATAAATTTGATATTCTACTTGCTGGAGGTCAAGATCATTTGAAAGGGAAAATATTTAGAGTTGGACACTTAGGCTACATAAATGATAGAGACATACTTACAGTAATTTCTGCAATTAGTAAAACGCTTTTAGATCTCGGCAAAGTTACAGCCCAAGAAGCAGGAGAAGCAATATTAGTGGCATCTAGATATCTTGACAAAAATTAAGTTAAGTTCCAGGCTCTTCTACATTTCCGCCTAATTCAAAAATCTTTTTTCTAAGAGAAATTGATTTTTTTTCATCACCTTTAGTTTGAGCAATTGCAAGAGCAAACTCTAATTTTTCAAGCTGGTGACCGCCCTCAAAAAAAGATAATTTTTTCTTGATGCGGGATTTATTAGCTTTGTATGAAATTTGTGAAGACATAAAATTCATGCTTTAAATAATATTATGCCAACAAAAGGGGACATTACGAGAGGAAATCTAAAATATAATTTGACTATAAACCCAAGCAAATATAAATTTTTCTAATATTATGTCCAAACACATTTAAAATCTATGCCAAACATAAATCTAATCTACTATCTAATAGCTGGTGGAATTTTTGGAGCTTTGGCTCTTAAAACAGGTATTCCTGCGGCTCCTCTTGCAGGTGCTTTAATAGGAGCAAGCATACTGAGCGTAAGCGGCAAAGTAGATTTAGCAGAATGGCCAGTTGGCACAAGAACAATATTAGAAATTGGAATTGGAACAGTCATCGGCACGTCGTTGACAAAAGATTCATTAGTTGACATTCAAAGCCTATGGAGACCTGCTATCTTAATAACTTTTACTTTAGTTACAACTGGATTAGCAATTGGATTGTGGTCAAGTAGATTACTAAAAATAGATGTTATAACAACAATTCTTGGAGCTGCGCCAGGAGGTATTAGCGGTATGAGTCTTGTAGGCTCAGAATATGGAGTAGGAGCTGCAGTCGCAACTCTTCATGCAGTAAGGCTAATTACTGTTCTTCTAATACTTCCTTTAGTTGTAAAATGCTTAAGCATTTTTGGAGTAATAAAATCTTAAATTTCTATAGACATATTCTCAAGAATAGATATTTTAAAATTAAAGAATAATTTTTAATGCAAAGAATTAAGCAGAAAAAACTCATATTATTAACTTTAGGAATATTTACTCCTTTAACTCTCACTACATCAGAAGTACAAGCTAGTTCATTTGGAGCAGAAATTTTTTGTAGCATGAGAGAGGGTGGTAATGACCACGAAAGTAGTTGGGAAGCAGCATATAGTTATATAAAAAAACAAAAAGGAGGAATTTTTAAAGTTTCTCCAAAACAAGCAGCATCGCAAATCACTGAAACAGTTATTAGGGAACGTGAAAAATTCAGTTATTGCATCGAATACTTGAATAATCTTCACCCAAATAGGAAATTACAAAGAGATTTAGAAAGAGAACAAGAAAGACAGGAAAGAGAAGCATTAGATAGAAAAAAAAGAAGACAAAAATTAGAAAAAGAATTAGAAGAAACTAACGAAGAATATACAGAAGAAACAATTGAAAGATACAGCTATTAAAAAAAGTTTTGAGTTTTTCAATTTAAAGTTAGTAAGGTAATAATTTTATTTTGTATCTATTAACACTAAATTATATTTTTATTAGCAATTGTCAGCTATAAAATGATAATTAAATATTGACTTTTGATATTTACAAGCGATTATTTATTTAATTAAATAGTCTGAATGCATATTAATGATGCGGTGTTTTTAGAGGATTTATGTCCTAAGTTCAGATTTAGACAATGGCGAAAGTCAATTCATAAATTTACAGGAAAAAGTTGTATATATTGCGGAAGACCATCCGAATCTATTGACCATGTTTTGCCACGTAGCCAGGGTGGTTTAAGCACAACAGAAAACTGCGTTCCAGCTTGCCTTTCTTGTAATGGGGACAAATCAGATGAAAATGCTTTGTATTGGTATAGAAAACAAAAATTTTATGATCCAAGAAGAGCAATGGCTATAAGAGCTTGGTTAGAAGGAGATTTAAGATTAGCTATAAGATTACTGCAATGGGCTAATCATAATCTTAAGATAAGCAATAAAAATTATGAAAAAGAAAAATCAGAATATGAAGCAGCTTGACTACCAAACATTACATATTCTTCTAAGGTTATAACTTTCACATATATTTGCTAATTCTCTTGGCGATTCAGGGAATATTAAAATTGTCGAAAATGTAATGATTAGGATAAATAATTTTTGATAGAATTTAAAATTAATTAAACTTATCTCTTTTTCTTTAAGATGAGTGTCACTTTTGCGGCAGCAAAAAGTTTTTGATTTTGAATCAAGTTTTAAAGCTGTCTTCATGAATAAATAATACGTATGTACTACTCTACACCCATATGAATAATCAGACAAGTTCACTAAATAATAAAAAAAAATTTTTAATTTTAGGTTGTGGTTTTAGCGGTAGTTTCTTTGCAAAAACAATAAGGCAATTAGGTTATACTGCTTTAACAAGTTCGAGGTCTAAAAACAAAGATTCCAATAGTTTTGTATTTGACAGTGAAAACGGTATTATTCCCAATAAAAAAATTTTTGATGGAGTTACACACATTCTTAGTTGCATACCTCCCGACAAAAATGGAAAGGATCCAGTACTAGGAAGTCTTCAAAAACAACTAAAAAGTTTATCCCTTGAATGGGTTGGATATCTATCTACCACAGGAGTTTATGGGAACACCAAAGGTGATTGGGTTTCTGAGATTGATCAACCTAATCCTTCTCAAAGTAGAAGTCATAAGAGATTGAATTGTGAAAAAGAATGGATTGAGTCTGGTTTACCTATACAAATTTTCAGGTTACCCGGTATTTATGGACCTGGAAGATCAACTTTTGAAGCAATAAGAAATAAAAAAATTCGCGTAATCTCTAAAAAAAATCAGGTATTTTCAAGGATTCATGTAGCTGATATTACACATGCGATTATTTATTTATTAGAAAATAAAGATTATTTAAAGTTTCACCAAATCATTAATGTTGCAGATGATGAACCCTGTTCGCAGATAGAAGTTATTCAATATTGCTACGATTTACTTGGTTTAACAATGCCAAAGCCAATGTTATTTGAGGATACAAAAGATGAACTATCACCTATCGCTCAATCTTTTTGGATGGAAAATAGAAGAGTTTCGAACAAACTTTTATGCGAAACACTCGGATATAAACTAATTTATAAAAACTACAAATTAGGCTTAACAAATTGCTATCTAAACAGTTAAAAAATAAATTAAAAAATTTTTATGAATATTAAAAATACAAATAAAATATTGAAGGTAGTAATAAGTGTTGGAGATGAGTCAGGTATTGGACCTGAAATAATCTTAAAAGCACTTTGTTCTGAACAGATACCAAAAAATATTGATTTTATATTAGTTGGATCAAAAAAAAATCTACAAAATACATATGAATATCTCAGATCATTAGGATTAGAAAACCTTGCAAATCCAAAAAATTTCAAGATTCATGATCTCGAAATTTCTTCATCAAATAATGACTCTAAATCAAGTTACGGCAATTCAAGTTTCCAATATTTAAAAAAAGCAATAGAAATTGTAAAACAATATCCTAATTCAGCACTTGTAACTGGACCCATTTGCAAGAAATCATGGTCCTTAGCGGGTCATTACTTCTCTGGTCAAACTGAAGTACTAGCAAAATCATGTGGAGTAAAAAAGGTTGGCATGCTATTCACAGCAAAATCACCAATAACAGGTTGGAGATTTAATACTTTATTAGCTACAACCCATATAGCCCTATCTGAGGTTCCCAAGAAATTGACTACAAAATTGATCCACGCTAAATTGGATCTTTTTAAAGATTTTTGTAATTCATATACTGATAGACCGAGTTTAAAAGTAGCAGGATTAAACCCTCATGCCGGCGAAGAAGGTCTTTTAGGTCATGAAGAAAAAGATTGGCTTAATGATGCATTAATTACGTGGAATGAGAAGAATAAAGATATTAGATTACTTGGCCCTTTATCACCAGATAGTTGCTGGAATTCTTCGGTAAAAGCATGGAATGACAAAAATGCTGAAAGACATGATGGCATTCTTGCTATGTATCATGATCAAGGTTTAATACCAATGAAAGTTATAGCTCTTAATTACTCAGTAAATACCACAATCGGTTTACCTTTTATAAGAACATCTCCAGATCATGGAACGGGATTTGATATTGCCGGCAAAGGAATTGCTCAATCTCAAAGCATGATTGAGGCTATTAAGGCTGCCGTAGAGATGACTAACAATTCAAGACTGCTTTACACGCATTAAAACTTGACCAAATTCAACTGGTGTTCCATTTTCAACGAGAATCTCTACAATTTCAGCATTAAATTCAGATTCAATTTCATTCATTAACTTCATTGCTTCCAAAATACAAATAGTTTGACCGACCTTAACGTTATTTCCTACTTCGACAAATGGATCCTCGCCAGGCGCTGCAGCCCTATAGAATGTCCCAACCATAGGAGAAGTAATTTCAGTTAGGTCAGAACGTCCTGGGGGTGCCACCTGAGGCGCTTCAGGCTCATTAACCACAGCGATATTATCATTAATAGTTTTTTGATTAGCAATTGTCTGCTTATCAAATGAAGTATTAGAAACTAAATGATTAATAACTTGATTCTGATCAAATACATTCCTTTTTATTTCGAGTTTAAAATCTTCTCCCTCTAGCGAGAACTCTTGTATATCACTTGTAGAGATTTTCTCTATTAAGCGATCTAAGTCATCATGATCTAATTTCATAGCCATTAATTTTCACGTCCAAGATAAGTGTCATTTCGAGTATCAACTTTAATCATTTCCCCCACAGAAATAAATAAAGGAACCATAACTTGGGCACCTGTTTCTAGAATAGCTGGTTTCGTGCCGCCACTAGCAGTGTCACCTTTAACTCCTGGATCAGTCTCTGTAACTTTCAAAGTAATAGATATTGGAAGTTCTACTTCTAAAATTTTACCATTATGGAAAATTACATTAACCTCCATTCCCTCTTTCAAATACTTTGCGCCTTTACCGATTTGTTCAGAGGTGAGTCTTGTCTCTTCAAAACTTGTCATATCCATAAAAACATAATCACCAGACTCCACATAAGTATGCTGCAGGTTAGACTTCTCAAGGATAGCCTGCTGTACTGATTCTCCAGCTCGAAAAGTTTTTTCAACAACGTTGCCGCTTTGAACTGATTTTAATTTTGTTCGTACGAACGCAGAACCCTTACCAGGCTTGACATGTAGAAATTCTACAACACGCCAAACTTGTCCATCCAATTCGATGGTAGTACCTGTGCGAAAATCGTTACTGGAAATCATTCCTGTATTTACATCCCCCAAGGATCATAAACCTGCAAGAGTGCTATGCAAAAATTCTTATCAAATCAGAACAAACTTTTCTTAATTCTATCGATTGTAATTTTACAGGTTTTTCTTTTAAAACCTATTCAAGTATTAGCTGATTTACCTACTGGAAATGCAGTAAAAGACCCTAATGCAATCCTCAGAAACGCACTCCCTATCAAGCAAGTTGAGTTACAAGAAATTCAACACAAATTGGAAGACACTAGTGACCTTGTAAGAGGAGGAAGATGGCCCGCTCTTACGAAAACTGTTACAAAATGTCAATCTTTGCTAAAAAAATACCAAAGTAAAATTATTCAAGAATTACCAAAAGATAAAAAGAAGATTGCTGAAAAAACATTTTTAGAACTCAAAGAAAATTTTGATAGCCTTCAAGATTACTCTAAATCAAAGGATAAATACTCGTTTATAGCGACTCGAAGAAATGCTTTAGATAAAATAGGTGGATTAGAAGAATATTTTCTACCAAAAGAATTTCCATACTCTATTCCCCAGGAATTTGATAATTTACCAAGATTACTAGGCAGGGCAAAAGTCAATATAAAAACCTCCAAAGGAGATATGCAAGCAATTGTGGATGGATTTAACGCCCCACTTACAGCAGGAGCATTTATAGATTTATCTTCAAAAAACTTCTACAAAGATTTACCCATTAACAGAGCAGAAGAATTTTTTGTACTGCAAACAGGTGATCCAATTGGTGATGATATTGGTTACATAGATCCTGAAACAAACGAAGAACGTCACGTTCCCTTAGAAATAAGAATTCCTGATGAACAAGATACTTTTTACAATCAAACTTTTGAAGATTTAGGCTTTTACACAGAGACGCCAACATTACCTTTTGCAACACTTGGAACTCTAGGATGGTCCCATTCTAATGCCGCAGTTGATGATGGGTCATCGCAATTTTTCTTCTTTTTATATGAAGCAGAATTAAATCCAGCAGGTCGCAATTTAATTGACGGGAGGAATGCTGCCTTTGGTTACGTTGTAAATGGATTTGATGTATTAGAAGAGCTTACTAAAGATGACACAATAATTTCGATTGATGTTTTAGAAGGGATTGAAAACCTTAAATTAAATGCATAAAGAAATATTAGAAGATATAGGGGAAAAAGAATTAATAAATAGGCTAAGTAAATTTATGCCTAAAAATCAAGTTTCAGATGATTGCGCTTTAATCAAAACTAAAAGTGAAAATTTACTTATTAATACTGATTCTTTGGTGGAAAATGTTCATTTCAATGACACTAGTATTTGTCCTCAAGACCTTGGGTGGAAAGCAGTTGTAAGCAACATCTCTGACTTATTATCTAGTGGAAGCAAGAAAACTATTGGTATTACAATAAGCCTAGTTCTACCTGCTAAAACTGAGTTTATTTGGGTTGAAGAGTTATATGCAGGAATAAATAAAGCTTTAAAAGAATATGGCGGCATAATTCTTGGCGGAGATTGCTCAAAAGGGAATCAAAAAGCAATATCAATTACTGCTTTTGGGATTCAAGGTGAACTTGAATTAAGAAGAAACGCATGTAAACCGGGAGATATCATCTTAACTACAGGAATTCATGGTCTTAGCAAACTAGGTTTTTTAATTAAAAATAAAATTTATTTAGATAATGATTTTTCTCTTAATAAAAGATTAATCAGTAAATCCATTGAACATTTTTGTCGCCCTAAAGTTTACCCAAATTTTCTAAAAAATCTTATAAAGACTCGCTCCAATAAAAAAATCAAAAAGATAGGATGTACTGATAGCAGTGATGGTCTATTTCAAGCTTTACAAGATTTAGCAAGTGCTAGCAAATGCAAAGCAATTATCAATTATGAAAAAATGCCCAAAGATAAGGATTGGCCTAAAGGAGATAAATGGGACGAATATTATTTTTTTGGAGGTGAAGATTACGAATTAGTTTTCTCCTTACCAAAAAAATGGGCAAAGAATTTAACTAAACTTGATAAAGATATTAACGAGATTGGTTTTTTTGCTGATGGTGAACCATCAATAGAATTTAAAGATATTAACAAAAAAAAATTA
>MWOO01000027.1 GCA_002025945.1 Prochlorococcus sp. HOT208_60m_813O14
ATAGAAGAGATTCTTAAAGAAAAGAAATTAAATGATGGATTAGAAGCGACTCTAAAAGATGTGATAAATGAAGTTAAATCATCAATGCTTGCCACAGTTTAATTTTATTTAAGGAGATACCATGGCAAATCTTAAAGAGATTAGAGATCGAATCGTTTCCGTTAAAAATACAAGAAAAATTACGGAGGCAATGAGACTTGTTGCAGCTGCAAAAGTTAGGAGAGCTCAAGATCAAGTTCTTAAGAGTAGACCTTTTGCAGATAAACTTGCACGGGTCTTAGAAAATATTCAATCTAGAGTACAATTTGAAGCGGTCGACTCTCCTTTATTATCCAAAAGAGAAGTAAAGAGCATCACCTTAGTTTGCATAACTGCGGATAGAGGTTTATGCGGTGGTTACAACACAAATATAATAAAAAAGGTAGAAATAAGATACGCAGAATTAGTCAAACAAGGGTATCAACCAAATTTAATTTTGGTAGGGAAGAAAGCTATTGGATATTTTCAAAATAGAAAGGATCGATATGTAATTAAAAGTACTTTCAAAGAACTTGAACAGGTACCCACAGTCAAGGACTCTGAAGGAGTTACAAATGAGATTTTAGCTGAATTTCTTTCAGAAAATTCTGATAGAGTTGAAATTATTTACACGAAATTCATCACTCTAGTTAGCTGCGCCCCTGTCGTTCAAACACTACTGCCACTTGACCCTCAAGGAATTGCTGAGGAAAACGATGAAATTTTTAGGTTGACTACAAAAGATAGTAAGTTACTTGTTGAAAAATCCAATATTGAAAAAAGTGATTCAGAGCAGTTGCCATCAGATATTGTTTTTGAACAAAGTCCTGATCAACTATTAGATTCTTTATTGCCTTTATATTTACAGAATCAGGTACTAAGAGCTCTTCAAGAGTCGGCAGCTTCAGAACTCGCTTGCAGGATGACTGCTATGAACAATGCAAGTGATAATGCTAAAGAATTAGCAAGTACTTTGAATCTAACCTATAACAAAGCCAGACAAGCAGCTATTACTCAAGAAATATTAGAAGTTGTGGGAGGTTCAGCAGTTTAGCAATAAGATTTAGGATATGCCTGAATACAATATCAAAGTTCAATTTGAGCAAAAGACTTTTAGTTTTTTATGTTCTGAAGATCAAGATATTATTTCAGCTGCAAAAATGAATGGAATAGATTTACCAAGTAGTTGTTGTTCAGGAGTTTGTACAGATTGTGCATCTATGATATTGGAAGGATCTGTAGATCAAGAGGATGCTATGGGATTAAATGATGATTTGAGGGAAAAGGGATTTGCACTTTTGTGTGTGGCATATCCCAAGTCAGATTTAAATATTGTTATTGGTAAAGAAGTCGAAGATGACTTATATAATGATCAATTTGGTAAATATCAAAAATGAAATTAAGTTCAGTTGATTTTTATTTAGATTGGCCAGTTTCAATAAATTTAAAACATTTAAGGGGATATATCATTGCAAATTTAGAAAAAAAAGGTGATTTAATTCGATGGTCAATTGTTGATATTCAAAATTCTATTGACTCTTTTGGAACAAAAAAACTTAAAATCAAGGTTGTCTTAGCTAATTAAAAAATATAAATTGAAATATTTTTATTAATGGAAAATTCACCAACAATATTCATTGTTCCAACTGGTATCGGTTGTGAAATAGGAGGTTTTGCTGGGGATGCACTTCCTACCGCTAAATTATTAGCATCGGCAAGTGGATGTTTAATTACTCATCCAAATGTTATGAATGGGGGTACTCTTTCTGAAAAAGATAAAAATATTTTTTATGTTGAAGGTTATAGTTTAGACCGATTTGCTAAAGGAGAAATCGCTTTAAAAAGGGTAAAGCAACAGAAAATTGGGATAATTTTTGATTCAGCCATTGAAAAAGAAATATTAGTAAGACATTTACAAGTTGCTGATGCATGTGTTTCTACATTGGGGATTAATGTTCATTCTTATGTGATTACAAAAAAGCCATTAAACATAGTTATTGATTCTGATTCTTCTGAAATCAGTGGTGGCTTAATTGAAAATCCTGATACTCTAATTGATGCTGGAAAATGTTTAATAGAAAAAGGAGTTACGGCAATAGCAATTGTGGCAAAATTTCCAGATGATTCAGATTCTTTAGAAACAAATATTTATCGAGAGGGGAAAGGGGTTGATCCTATTTCTGGAGTCGAAGCAGTTATAAGTCATTTAATAAGCAAATTTTTAAAAGTTCCCTGTGCTCACGCACCTGCTTTAAATCCAATTGAATTGAATGAAAATTTAGATCCTCGTGCAGCTGCAGAAGAAATAGGATATACCTTTTTACCATCAGTACTAATTGGGTTAAGCAATGCACCTAACATTGTTGAATTGCCTGCTAAAAATGAATCAATCTTACTGCACCCTGATCAGATTGAATCTATTGTTGTTCCTCATGGGGCATTAGGTGGAGAAGCAGTACTAGCGGGGATTGAAAAAGGTTTAAATATCATATCTGTAAAAAATCAAAATACATTAAAAGTGACAAATGAGTTTTTTGATTATCCCAATCTTTTTGCAGTGGATAATTATTTAGAAGCTGCAGGCATAATTCTTGCTATCAAAAAAGGTATCAACCTTGATTCAGTTAAACGACCTTTGAAAAACATCCAACAGTGTTCTTTTAGTGATCAATAAGATATTGCTATGGGAACTCTCCAGTCACTTCCTAATGATTGACTGCTTAGTTTTAGGATTGGAGGAGCCTGCTTTCTTTTAAATTCCGCTTTTTTTATGAGTGAGATAATTTTTAAAATTAACTCTTTTTCATAGCCATCTTTTTCAAGTTGTTGTAAATCTTTTTTCTCTTCAATAATGCCTTTAAGGATATTATCTAAAATAGAATAAGGTGGAAGAGAATCAGTATCTAATTGATCAGGACCTAATTCGGCACTTGGAGCTTTCGTAAGTATATTTTCTCCAATTATATCTACCTTAGTATCTAACATATATGATTTTCTATGATTAATTGAATCTTCACTATCAAGCCAATTGCATAATTTAAAAACATTTGTTTTATATAAATCCCCAATTACCGATAATCCTCCATTCATATCACCATAAAGTGTGCAATATCCTACAGCTAGCTCTGATTTATTTCCTGTTGAAAGTAATAAATGCTTTTCTTGATTTGCTAAAGCCATCAGAAGCGTTCCTCTGATTCTTGATTGAATATTTTGATTTGTTATTTCAGCCATCTCGAAAGATATGGTATTTATAAAAGATTCTTCAAAAGAGCTCATCAAATTTTCAATTGGGATGCTATTAAAATTTATTTTTAGTCTTTTCGCTAAATCCTTCGCATCACTCTTTGAATGAGATGAGCTCCACTTAGAGGGCATTGAGACGCAATAAATATTATTACTACCAAGAGCAGCTGTCGCAATTGCTGATACAAGTGCTGAATCAATGCCACCGCTTAATCCAATTAAAGCTGTTTTAAATCCACATTTTTTTGCATAATCTTTAACACCAAGAACTAATGCATCAAAAATTGATGACATCTCAGAGTTTTCAAATTTATTTTTTTCAGGTTTTGTTTGATCAATTTCCCAACTGGAGAGCTCTTCTGAAAAGGACTTTAATTGCCTAATTTTAAATCCATTCTTATCAAGAATAAAACTATTTCCATCAAAAATTAAATTATCATTTGCTCCAATCTGGTTCACATAAATCAGAGGTACTTGAAGATATTGAGCAGCAAAACTGGAAACTTTGGATCTTAGCTCTAACTTTTTGAAAGTATATGGGGAGGCTGATAAATTTACTAAAATATCAACTTTTTTTTTTCTTTAAATCAATAATAGGATTTTTTTTATGAATTCCTCTACCTTCTATATCTTTGTTAACCCATAAATCCTCACATATAGTAAAGCCAAGTCGCCAAGTTTTATTTTTAATTTTTTTTACCAATATAGAAACCTTTTCTTCTGATCTAAAGTATCTTTTCTCATCAAATACTTCATAAGTGGGAAGAATAATTTTACGAGCAATTATTTTCCATTCGCCACCCTCAAGCAACGCAATAGAATTATAAAGGTTTGGGAAAAAACAATCATTTATTCTCTCAGCTATCCCTACTGCGATACTTAAGTTTCCATATTTTTTATTTATATCTAAGGCTAATTGATCAAGAATTTGATATTGATTTTTGATTAAATTTTTTTTTAAAAGTAAGTCATTTGCAGGATATCCCCATAATGACAATTCTGGAGTAAGAATAAAATCAGCAGAAATTGAGTTAGCTTTCGAAGCAATATACAGTATTTTTTTTGCATTGCCCTCTAAATCGCCAACAACTGGATTTATTTGAGCAAGTAAAAACTTCATTCAACTAATTTAGTGGATTCATATAAATTATTCTTCTTTACTATATCTATTAATGCAGTTGGTAAATTAGAACAATTAAAATTTAATCTGAACTGAGAACTTGAAGTATCTGGGATTTTGATGGTTGAAATCTTAAATTTCACTTTGTAATTTTCTAACATTTTAAGTGTCTTTGATTCAATAGGATATCCCTCTCTTAAAATTATAAAAAAATTTACCTCTAAAATAATTTTGTCAAAATTTTTCCAGTAGAAAATATCTTTAATTAAATCACTCCCAATAACAAAATCTAAATTATTAAATTCATAAATTTCTTTACATTTTTTGATTGAATCTATTGCCCATTGGCTACTAACACTTTGATTAAATAAAATTTTAGGATTATCTAAATCTTCAATAAGAGTTTTTAATAAATGGCTACGAATTGATATATCCTCTATGTGCTTTTTGTTGGGATTATTGCTGACATAGCTAATGGTAAAAGCATAAATCCTTGATAATTCTTCAAGTATTTTCTTATGTCCAATGGTAGGTGGATCTGCACTAGTACCAAATAATGCAATGCTTTTCCCCATTTTAGATTTTAAGGTAGAAAACTAACAAAATTATTATTTAAATTTCTTTTTGTTAAATAGATATTTATGTGTTTAAAAATCTCAGGTTCACTAAAATTAATATTTTGAATCATAATATAAGGATCAATAAATGAAGCTTTGCTTCTTTTAAATATCTCTTTGGCTGCTAATTTACCAAGGATTTTTGTAGAATGAACTGCTATTACTGCCTGAATAATTGCTATTGGTCCATAGGGCAATAATGATAGCCCGTTAGTCAAAGGTGCTGTTAATAAAATTATTTTCCTAACAAGGTTGAAAGATGTATTGACTCCGACTTGAGTGACGCCCAAAAACAAATTGTTAATTGATATATTTTTGAATATTTTTCTGGTAGATTCACCCTTTAAATTGAAGCCGTAAATCTTACTTAATTCGCTAATCAATGCAGTATCTAGTGCAAAACTTCCAGCAATATCGAACAAAATAAAAGGATTAAGAGCTACCGTTGATGCCTTTATGGTCGAAAATTTACCAATAGTTGATTGTGCTAATTTCTGCTTTCTTTTCAATCTTTGCTCTTTTATCTGTAGAAACAATTTGTCAGCAGATTGAAGAGAATTTAGTGTTAAAAATATCTCACCATGTTGATTAATTATTTTTGTCAAGTAATTTTTAAGATTGTTTTCATGGTTAATGATTATGGGAATACTTAAATCTTTTGGAAGCTTCAACTTTATACTTTCTATTATTTCTTCTAATTCAATTTTAGTAAAAAGATCAATTTTGTTTAAAGTTACAATAATTTTTTTCCCATCTTTAATAAAGGAGCTGATTTCGCTTAATTCATTTCTATTTAGATCTCCTGAGACTATAAACAAAATAATATCTGAGTGATTTATGGAGGAGTAAATTTTATCTGGGAATTTAATATCGCAGAAATCAAATCCTGGAGAATCTAGCAATTCTATACTTTTGAGTCTTTGATCTTTAATATTCCATTCTTCAGCTTGTATTTCTCTTGTGGTCCCATTGATAATATCTGTTTTTAATATATCTTTTTTTAATAAAGAATTTAAAACAGATGATTTCCCTACTCCCGATTTACCATATGCGCCAATTCTTATTTTTCTTTCTTTCAGTCTAAAAAGTTGTTGATTAAAAGAAATTATTTCTCTATTAAAATATCTTTTTTCATAGTTGGTAAGATCAATAGTCGCCCACCAATTTTTCAAAAGCAAATAATTTTTATTAACTTTCAATTGTTTCATGATTTATTTTTTCCACCAGCCAGCTAATACAGATAAAACAGCTTCTGCACCAATAATCCCCACGAATCCCCCAAATTCATCTACTACTACTTTCACTCCTTTATGATTCTTGTCAAATCTCGTTAACAATT
>MWOO01000028.1 GCA_002025945.1 Prochlorococcus sp. HOT208_60m_813O14
GGTAATCCTGAAAAGCAAATTCTAATCGAGCCAGTATTTGCTCAATTCGTTCAAGCAGCTCAAGGTAAGATGATGTATGGCTTTAACGCTTTATTATCTGATCCTACAAGCTCAGCATCTCTCGCAGCTAATTCATTACCAGGTAATCATTACTGGATGGATCTTATCAATAGACAAGATGCATTAAGTGCTTTCTTACCTATCGGGCCAGCAGATTTCTTAGTTCACCATGCAATCGCTTTAGGGCTTCATACAACTGCATTAATCCTTATCAAAGGTGCACTTGATGCTAGAGGAACAAAATTAATTCCTGATAAGAAAGATTTAGGTTATGCTTTCCCTTGTGATGGACCTGGACGTGGAGGTACTTGTGATAGTTCATCTTGGGACGCTATGTACTTAGCTATGTTCTGGGCATTAAATTTACTAGCATGGGTAACTTTCTACTGGCATTGGAAACACCTAGCAATTTGGCAGGGTAACGTAGCACAATTTAACGAATCAGGAACGTATCTAATGGGATGGTTCAGAGATTATCTCTGGTTAAACTCTGCCCAACTTATTAATGGGTATAATCCATTTGGAGTAAATTCTTTATCTCCTTGGGCTTGGATGTTCCTATTCGGTCACTTGGTTTGGGTTACTGGTTTCATGTTCCTAATATCATGGCGTGGTTACTGGCAGGAGTTAATTGAAACATTAGTTTGGGCACATCAGCGTACTCCAATTGCTAACCTTGTTGGCTGGAGAGATAAGCCAGTTGCACTCTCAATTGTTCAAGCTAGATTAGTTGGCCTAGCACATTTCACGATTGGAAACATACTTACATTTGGGGCATTCGTTATCGCATCCACTTCAGGTAAGTTTGGTTAAATTTCCCTTAAATAATTTAAATCACCACGTTTGTGGTGATTTTTTTTGTTTAATTTTAATGTTCTAAATTAAGTTAAAATTGTGTAATTATTATTAAAAATAAA
>MWOO01000029.1 GCA_002025945.1 Prochlorococcus sp. HOT208_60m_813O14
AGTTATCGAAGAATATGGATCGATAAAGTTGAAAAGTCTAATCTCCAAAGACAGATAATTCATGAAACTAATACTATTGGCAATCTTAAAATTGATTCTGCCAGAGAAAGAATTAAAAAAATCAATCCTAATTGTGAATTATTAACCTTTTCAGAGAGAATTAATCCTAAAAATGCTCTTGAAATAGTACAGAAGTTTGATGTTATTTGTGATTGCTCGGATAACTTTGGGACAAAATATTTAATAAATGATTCATGTCTGCTATTAAATAAACCCCTTGTCTTTGGAAGTGTACAAGGATTTGAAGGGCAAGTGAGTGTTTTCAATTTATATAAAAATAGTCCGAATTTAAGAGACTTACTTCCAGAATCACCTTCAAAAAATGCTGCCCCTAGTTGTGCAGAATACGGAGTAGTAGGTGTTTCAACAGGTTTAATAGGAGTTCTTCAGGTTAATGAAATTATCAAAATCATTTTGAAAAAAGGTGAAATTTTAGATGGAAAGATTTTAATTTTTGATCTATTGAATATGAATATGAAAAAATTAAATCTTAAAAGTAATCAGTTATATAAACGAATCAAAAATCTCTCTCAGTTTGAGGGCTTTTATAATAACGATGAAAATTGTGAGAAAAATAATGAAATCAAAAGCATTAATGCTAATGACTTTAATAGCCTATACAAAGCAAAACCAAATAAAATTCTTTTAATTGATGTTAGAGAAAATGAAGAATTTTCTAATTCTGCAATAGATGGATCTATATCAATTCCCTTAAGTCATTTAAACCAAGAATCTGACTTAAAATTTATTCAAAAAGAAAGTTTAAGTAAAGAGGTTTTCACTATATGTAAATCTGGTAAACGTTCTGAAAAAGCATCAAGAATCTTGTCTAAATTCAACATTCAGTCAAAATCTATTGAGGGCGGCATCGAAAAGGTAAAAAAATATTGTTCAATTAATACTTTAAAGAATATTTAGTAATCTACGCCTCTTTTTAAATCTACTCCAACATTTGCATAATGCTTATGACAAACCATTTCAGAGTAAACATCAGCGAGTTCAAAGTATGAAGGTTCATTTTTACATCTCCCAGTAATAATAACTTCTGTATCTGCTGGTTTTTTTAAGAGCGTTTGATGTATTGATTCCACAGGTAGAAGTTCTAAATCAACAGTTGGATTTAATTCATCCAAAATAATTGTTTTATACAAACCAGACAAAATTGCGGCTTTAGCAATTTCCCATGCTCTTTCTGCCTCAACATAATCAATTGGTTTTTGTTGACCTCTCCATACGATCGCATCTCTTCCTGAGCGCAAATGATCTACTAAATGTGGGTAACTTTCTCTTAAAGCTTCTATGGCAGCATCTTCGGTATAACCATTACCACCTTTTAGCCACTGTAATATTAAAACTCTATGACTTTTATCTTGAGATATTCCTTTACCAATAGCTTGGAGAGCCTTACCAAGTGCACTTGTAGATTTACCTTTTCCTTCACCTGTATAAATCTCAATTCCACCATTAGAACTACTTTGTCTGGTTAGTTTTGATAAATCTCTTGTCAAACGTGGTCTCATTTCAGAATGGAGTTGAGATATTCTTACCAAAGAAGAAGGGGCAGCCCTTCCAGTAATAATTATTTCTAGTCCATCTGGACGATTTTGAAGAGAATCGACTACTTCCTTTATATCAAGCATTCCTAAATCAAGAACTGGGTTCAACTCATCTAGTACTACTACGGAATAAAGAGAACTTGCAATTGCTCCTTTTGCAATATTCCAACCTCTCTCTGCCTCACCAATATCAAACTTTGTCACTTGGTCAGCAGTAAAGAATTCTGATCTCCCTGTCCTTACATGGTCAATTAAGTGTGGAAAGCCTCTTTGCAAAGCCTCTATAGCCGAATCCTCATCATATGACCTCTCAGGACCCTTTAAAAATCTTAGAAGTAAAACCCTTGACTGTCTTTTTTCGCATATTCCTAATCCTATTGTTCTGAGAACTACTCCTAATGCAGCCTGGCTTTTTCCCTTTCCCTCTCCATCATAAATATGTAATTGACCTTTTGATCTCTCTTGACTGTCACTTGCTGTGACAATTCCAATTCCTCTATTTCTACTCGTATTGGTCAATTGAACAAAATTAGTAATTTTAATCTAAGATATAGATAAGAATATTATTAAAGATTTAATAATAAATTCAACCTATTCATAGGTAATTCGAATATTAAAGTAATTAGCATGTTCAATCAACTAGAAATTCTCTCTGATGAACAAAGTGAAAAGCTTTATACAATTAGAAGATACATTAAGAATCTTGATAGTGTTTGTATTGCTTATTCCGGGGGAGTTGACAGTACATTAGTAGCATCATTAGCATTCGAGCAATTAGGTAGCAAAGCAATTGCTGTAACTGGTATTTCTCCTGCATTAGCCAATACTCTTCGTGAAGAAGCAAGAAGGCAAGCAAAATGGATTGGAGTAAAGCATTTAGAAATTAAAACATCAGAATTAGACCAATCAAGTTACAATGAAAATCCTAAGGATAGATGCTTTGCATGCAAAAAAGAGCTCCACAAACATACAACCTACCTCTCTAAAAAACTTAATTACAAGATTGTTTTAGATGGAGTCAATCTGGATGATCTTAAAGATTACAGACCAGGTATACAAGCCTCAAAACAAGCAGGAGTTATCTCTCCCCTTGCGAAATTTAAAGTCTCAAAACAAGACATTAGGGATATATCAAGAGCATTGGGTTTTCCTTGGTGGGATAAACCTGCTCAACCTTGCTTATCATCAAGATTTCCTTATGGCCATGAAATAACTAGTGAAAGGCTAAAAATGGTTGAGAAAGCAGAAGAATATCTTAAAGGGTGTGGATTATTGGATGTTAGAGTTAGATGCCAAGGTTTAACTGCAAGAATAGAAATTCCCCAAGATGAATTAAAGCATTTTTTTAACAACTATAAAATTAGTGAGTTAGTTCAATATTTTTCTAATTTAGGATTTAATTGCACAAGTTTAGATCTTGAGGGACTAGTAAGCGGAAAATTAAATAGGTAAATATTGTCAAACAACCGTTCGGATCTGTTTAGAAACTGCTGAAGGTGGATTTCGCTCGATAACACGTAAAAAGTGTTCTTCTGCCTTTAAAGCTCTAATTAAATGTTGACTAGCAAGTTCTGGCAACATATTTTGACCACATGTAAAAATATCGACTGCCGAATAATTAGATTCAGGCCAAGTGTGTATTGAAATATGAGATTCTGCCAGTAATGCAATTGCCGTAACACCCTGAGGCTCAAATTTATTACTTATCAAATTCAAAACTGTTGCATTTGCCAATTTAGCAGCTCTATTTAAAATACAGCGTAAAAAGGATTCGTCATTTAGTTTTTCGCGATCGCATCTATAAAGTTCCAACAAAAGGTGTTTACTTTGATGACTTAATTTTTGCTCATCAATTACCGAACTTAAAATTTGACTTTTTTTGGAGACTGCCATTAAAGAAATTTATATGAAATTAAGATAAGCTAAAAATCATGCTTTTTTGAAATTATAAGTGAATCATTTGAGACGAGCCTAAGAAAGACTGATTAAATTTATCTAAATGTGTCGCACTTATCAAACATTGACTATCTTTACCAACAGAATTTAATAATAAATTTTGCCTAGTTAAATCTAATTCCGCCAAGACATCATCCAATATAAGTATCGGAGGAACATTTAATGTTTTAGTTAATAAATCGAGTTCAGCCATCTTTAAAGCCAGGATAAAAGTCCTTTGCTGACCGGATGAACCATATTTTCTAACTGAAATATTATTGATTAGAAACTCAACATCATCACGATGAGGTCCAAAATTACATTTACCAGTCAATGCTTCTATTGATCGCTGATTTAAGAGTTGTTCTGCTATTTTTTTACTAATAACTTCTTCTTCTTCTTCTTCTGGACTGATATTTTGTATCCCAGAAAGATAATTTATGTCTATTTGCTCTCGAGATTTACTTAAATGATTATGCCAATATTCAACATATGGTTTTATTTTTAATAAAGCTCTTCTTCTGCGCCTAAAAATTCTTGTACTTATTATTGACATTTGAATATCAAAGCTTTCAACAATATCTGTGGATTGGGTTTTTAAGAAACTTTCCGAACGCCAAAAATGACTTCTTTGTTTTAAAAGCCTATTAAATCTACTTATCAGGTCTAAATATACTGGTTCAAGTTGAGATACGACTTTATCAATCCATATTCTTCGATAACTAGGTTCACTTCTGACAATATTAATATCACTAGAACAGAAACATACGCTCCTAATATAATTTTTTATTTCACTCTGCTTTTTCAAAATTGATTCATTGACATAAATTCTTTTAGGGCCTTTTCGAAATAAATTTAACTTTAAATCATCTCTAAAATCTATTTGTCCTATCACTTCAGCCATTTCACTATCATTTTCTATTAAATCTTTATCACTTAATGCTCTAGTAGATTTTAGTTGACTTAAAAACTCAACTGATTCAAGTAAATTTGACTTGCCAATACCATTACAACCGAGAACAATTGCTCTTTGCTCTTTAAGGTCAATTTCAAAACTTTTATGGTTTCGAAAATTTTTAATTTTTAATTTATTTAAGAAAATTTTCTTTATGCATTCATTAATTAAATTAGCTAAATTTAAAATATTTAGATTTTCTCTAAAGAAATTGAAAAAAAGGGCATGTAGCTCAGTTGGATAGAGCATCAGATTCCGGTTCTGAGAGTCGGGGGTTCGAATCCCTCCATGCTCGTAAATTGATTTTTAAAGTTTATACCCCATTACTCTAATTCCATTTGGATCAATTATGAATCCATTTTCCTCTAAACTTTTAAATGAAGATACTGGAGCCTGTACAGAAATACTGCATCCAGGCATTTCTCTATTGATTTTCTCAAGAGTTACTTGAAGCAATATTGAATAATAAAGTTGCTGATTATTACCTGATGCTGCACTCAAATTCCATAAGTTAGCATTTAATCCCCTATCAGATGTAACCCTTACAAAGCCATATAATTTATTTTTTACTTCATTCTGTATGGTAACGAAGAAATTACTATTCTTAATAGCTTCAGAAAGAGATTTTTTTGGAAATATCTCACAACCACAATTAGCTAAAAGCTTATTAACTTCTTGAGCTAATGGGATCTGAGAAGAGTTTACAAAATAACCTTCTGGAAGAACAAGTTTTTTTTTAGAAAAATATTGCAATTTTCAACCTGTATTTCTCATGCCAGCTGCTATACCATTAATAGTTAAAAGTGCCCCCCTCAATAGTTCACTTCTACTATAAGCCCTTTTAGATTCATCTTTTTCAATAAGAAATTCGCTAATTGGGGGTTGTCTTGTCTGATCTCTTAGTCTTCTTAGCAGTGAAACCTGTAGAAACCCTAATGGAATAATTGTCTTATTTCTCAAGTTTACGGACGATTTCAAGTCTCTATCAGATTCTAGGAGCTTATTTTTACCAGTAATTTCAAGTATTAAAGATTTTGTAAGATTATATTCTTTAGAAATTACTTCAAAAATATCATCAAAAGAATCTTTATTTTCTTTACTGCCAAGAGTATCAACATAATATCTAGCAACTTCCAAATCCACCTTAGATAATGTCATTTCTACCTTAGATATGAGCATCCTAAAAAATGGCCATCTTTGATGCAGAACTCTTAATAATTCAATTTGTTGTGGATCTGAATTTAATTCTGATGACAATGCAGTGCCGACTCCAAACCAACTTGGCAAAAGAAATCTACTTTGTGTCCAACCAAATACCCATGGAATAGCTCTTAAACTTGACAAATCTTTTGCACCTTTTTTTCTTCTAGCAGGCCTACTAGATATCTGTAATTTACTTATTTCTTCTATTGGAGTTACCTCTTGAAAGAAATTTAACAAATCAGGATTCTCATGCACTAATTTTCTATAATGAGATCTTGATGTTTCTGCTAACCTGGACATTAATTGATTCCATTCTGGAGTAGCGTCAAGTCTATTATTGACCAAACTATTTTGGATTACCGCTGTAGTGACAGTCTCAAGATTGTACAAAGCCAGTTCGGGAAGACTATATTTAGAAGCTAAAACTTCACCTTGTTCTGTTATTTTTATTCTCCCTTTTAAAGTGCCGCTTGGTTGAGCCAATATTGCCTGATAAGCTGGTCCTCCTCCTCTCCCTACAGAACCTCCTCTTCCATGAAAAAGTCTTAGCAATATATTATTTC
Organism: Prochlorococcus sp. HOT208_60m_813O14; assembly: GCA_002025945.1. Lineage (GTDB taxonomy): Bacteria > Cyanobacteriota > Cyanobacteriia > PCC-6307 > Cyanobiaceae > Prochlorococcus_A. The sequence continues at coordinate 6,273 of MWOO01000029.1, forward strand.
TACTCGAAAGATTTTGAAGAGCTATTTGGGCTCTATGAATTTCCCAATTACTAGATACAAAACCTGAATCTTTATTGCTATCAGAATATCCAAGCATTAATTCTTGCAAAGGTTTAAAAGATTCTCCTACTTTTGGCAATAATGATCTATAGAAATCTAATTTAAACAACTTTTCCATGACTTCTGGTGCTCTTTTAAGGTCTTCCACAGTTTCAAAAAGAGGAACAACTAATAATTTTGACTTTTGTGAATTTTGATCAAGAAGTCCCATTTCTTTTGCCAGTAAGAGAACTTCAAGCAAATCAGATGCACTATGACTCATTGAAATTACATAAGAATGACAAATACGACTTCCAAATTCTTGCTGTAGTCTCTTAACCATTTTAAAAACTGAAAAAGTTTCTTCTGTAGTTTTTGTCCAGTTAACTTCAGATGGAATTAAAGGCCTTTTTGTATTTAATTCGTCTATTAGCCATTTAATTTTCTCTTCCTCAGACATTTGGTCATATTGAACAGATAAATCAAGATACTTTGTAAGCTCTTGTATAGCGTCACTATGCCTTGTACTCTCTTGACGAATATCTAAACTTGCTAAAGAAAATCCAAAAATATGAACTTGAGTAAGTAAGGTGTTTACAGACTCACAGGTTAAATCTGTGCTAATTAAACTATTTTTAATTAGTTCTAGATCATAAGTAAATTCGTTTACTGACTTGTAATATAAGTTTTCAACTTTATCTAGATTTTTGTTATCAATTTCTCCCTCCAACTCGAATTTCCACCCACTATCAGCTAATAAATTATTTCTTTCTTGTGTTAACCTTAATTTCTCTAAAATATAACTTAATTTTAATCTGTATGGTTCTGATCTATACCTTGTAGCTCTAGCTTCATAAATTTCAGGGAACTTAACCCTATCAGTTTCGAGTGACTCTAATAAGGAGGAACTGACTTGACTCCATTGCATCGACACACTTAATTGATCTCTAAGATTAGACGTCGCAATAATATATCTTTCTAACATCAACTGCCTTTGGTAGCAAGCAGTTCTCCATGTTATCTCTGGAGTGACCGATGGATTACCGTCCCTATCAGAGCCTACCCAAGAACCGAAGTTACAAAAAGATTCTGAAGGCAACTGAACATCTGGATAATTTTCGGTAAGTGCTTCAGCGATCCTGCCTCTCAGTTGAGGCATCGCATTAAATAAAACTTGCTGAAAATAATGCAAGGCATAATCAACTTCATCTAAAACTGTAGGTTTAAATTGATGCAATTCATCTGTTCTCCACCAAAGTCTTACTTCCTCTTTTAATTGGGTTTTTAAAGAATTTTTTTCTTCTTTTGTTAGAAATTGCTCAATCTGTATTTTTTTTAACAAATTTGCTACTCTTGTTTGCTTATGTCTAATCGTATGTCTTACTATCTCCGTCGGATGTGCAGTAAAAACTAAACGAATATCCATTTCCTGTAATAACTCCTCTAATTTGCCTGGCGGCACATTTAATTTCCTCAGCCTGTAGAATAGTTCTCTAAAAGTTACTGGAGCATTTTGCCTAGCCAATGCTGGGGCAAAAGGATCAAGATTGTCTGGCGATTTTTGAACATCTTTATTGGTAAAGCTTTGAATATATCTATCTTCCTCAACTCTTTGTTCCAAAATATTCACGAGTTGAAAATACAACGAAAACGCCCTTGCAGCAGCTATGGATTCTGCTAAATCCATAGAATTTACAATATCAACTATTTCATTTTTAAAAGTTTTTGAACTATCGCCATCAATTTGTTTTGAATAACTTAATTCTTTAAGCTGTATCAATCTTTCTGCTTGATCATATGGGCATTCTTCTCTAAGCACAGATTCCCAAAGATCTTCAATTAGAAGACGATTTTTATCAAGTGGATCATTGTTACTGACAAGATCCACATTATTATTTTTTATCTGTTGAAAAGATTCCATATAATCATTATGTCACAAGTGAAAATGTTCAGATCAAAGTTTATTTAAATAATCAAACATTCTAGGCCTCACTCCTAATCATATCCTCGATAGAAATTTTCATTATCTGCTCAATAGAAAGACCTTTTTTATATTGATTTATCCATTTCATAGATTGATTGCCTTCTTCAAGCACTTTATAGATAGGGTCTAAAAGATGTTTCATACCAAAATCTTCTGCTGTGGATGATAAATCTGATAACAAGTTTTGAATCCATTCTCTACAAATAATTTTTTTGCCATCTTGCCAGTGAACTAACTCTGAATTAAGACTATCTTTAGCAGCATTAATTTCATTTTGATCACATATTTGTGATAACTCATCCATAGAAAAAGTACTAGCATTAATAGGATCTAAGGTATTTATATTTTCAAAAAGATTTAAAATCCTTAGTTCTATTATGGCCGTTATCCCTAAAAGCAGATTAATATCGTAAACAAAATCACAAATTCTTAATTCCAAACGATCAAGAATTAAAGGTCTTTGTGGACCATTTGGTCGGATTGACGACCAAAAATGCCTTATATTTTGCATTTTTTTATTAGATATATTTTCCTCTATCCAGTCGATATAAGAATTATGATTTACAAAAAAAGGGACCCTACTTGGTGTTTTAGGAAACTGTATCCATCTCTGAGAGTGATTATTAGTAATTTTATTATTTAAAAAAGGGGAACTAGCACTTAATGATAGATATAGAGCAGCCTCAGATCTTATAAGTCTAATAGCCGAAAAAAGTTTATCTAAATCATTTATTCCTATATTTATATGGACACTTGAAGTTGCAATAGATATACCATAATTATCTTGAATAAATTGATGATAGACGTTGTCAATATCAGATCTTTGAAATCGAATATCATGTTTAAAACAAAGAGTGGATGAAGGAATAATTGTTAAATTTTTAGTATTTAGCCACTTCCTTAACTTTTTTCTTGGAGTTATTAATTTCTCGTATAAAGAATCATATTCTTTTTCAGGTGTTGTTATGTATTCAACATTTCTGTTATCTGGCTCTTTTACAAAGTCAGGAAATTGTTTCTCAATTTCAGCCGAAACACCGATATGAGAATTTAAAGAACCTGTAAAAATTTCCACCTCAAAGCCTTTATAAAGATTATTTTTACTCATTTATTTATCCAAACAAGCTAATGCTTTTAGTATTCCCTTTGCTTTATTTATCGTCTCTTGATATTCATTTTCAGGAAAAGAATCAGCAACTATTCCAGCTCCTGCTTGCACTGATACATCATATTTGCCATCTCTTGAAGGTTTAACTATCATGGTTCTTATTGTAATTGCTGTATTTAATGCACCATTAATATCAACAGATCCGTATACACCAGCATAAGGCCCTCTAGCATCTTTTTCAAAGTTCTTAATCAATTGCATTGCTCTTATTTTTGGGGCGCCAGTTACTGTGCCAGCAGGAAAGGATGCTTTGAGCAAATCCCATACATCAGCATTATTTTTTAAGATTCCCTCAACTTGACTGACTATATGCATAACATGAGAATATTTCTCAATAACCATTAAATCCTTAACCTTGACAGTTCCAATTTCACAAACTCTTCCAAGATCATTTCTCCCAAGATCAATTAGCATTACATGCTCAGCTATCTCTTTTGGATCTTTTAATAATTCCTTTTCTAATTCCAAGTCTTGTTGATTATCAATACCTCTAGGTCTTGTGCCAGCTATTGGTCTTAAGCTTGCAACAATCTGACTATTTTTATTTTTTTCTGCTTTAACCATTACTTCAGGACTTGAACCTATCAGATACCATGAGCCGAAATCAAAAAATGACATATATGGAGATGGATTAACCATCCTCAAACTTCTATATAAATTAAAAGGATCATTATTGACTTGAGTTTGGAATCTCTGACTTAAAACTATTTGGAAGATATCTCCCTTTCTTATATATTCTTTTGCAGAGAGAACTGCATCCTCAAAATCTTTTTTCTCCCAATTACTTTCTAGATCTAAATTAAAATTCTCATTTTCATTCCAATCTAAAAACTCATTTTCTTTTAGAGGAACTTTCATTAAATTTCTAGTTTTCTGAATTTTAGAAATTGAGTTTAGATACAACTCTTCAATTGAGCTCTCTTTTGAAGAAGTTGTATCTGCATAAACTACTGCAGTAATACATCTTTTTATTTGATCAAAAACAACTAGCTGATCAAAAAACATCCAGGAACCATAGGGGATATTGTTTTCTGGTATTTCATTTATTGGAACGCTTGGTTCTATTCGATTTATTAATTCATAACCCCAAGATCCATATAACTGTCCAATTGATGGTAAGCCATCAAGCATGGTTGACTTATATTCCTTTGTCCAACTTCTTAAAATATCAAAAGGATCACCTTTATGTATTTCAGTTTTGCCATTATTCCAAGTTTTAACTATTTCTTCTCCATGACAAACAGCTTCCCAAAGAGGGTTAGTAGCAACAATACTCCACCTACCCAAATTCTCCCCACCTTCAACAGATTCAAGAAAAACACCATGGGAATCTTTTGAAGATAATTTTAACCATGTCGATAATGGAGTCTCTAAATCTGCTGGCCAAGTTTCAACTATAGGTATAAAATTTTTACCTTCTTTGTAAGCCTTTAAAAAAGTATCTTTCAGTGAGCTGATCATATTAATAATGTCAGCCCAAATTATAATTATTTTCTTCTTTTATATCAACTTTCAAAAAGTTAATCAAAAGTATTCTTAGTTGTAAATTTCAAACCAGCTGGATTAGGATTCTCACCGATTCTTCTAGGATTATGACCTACTTTCTCTCTACCTTCATTTACTTTTTCAGGGAAAACACCATCCTTTGGGTGTAAAAATTCAATATCGCCACCTGGAAAAATTCGGTAGATTTTAAAATCTTCAATTCTTGGTTTGAAGGCTCTTAATTGTGTCCCTAATGCAAGGCATTGTTCTTTTCTTGCAAAGTACATTAAATTATCACCTTCATGCATAATAGCTGCTCCACCGGTGGGCAATTCAAATGCTTGTTCCTTTGAACTTTTCCAAACAATTGCATATTTTTCTTCGGTTTCTGCTGAGTTTAATAAACCCCCAGTACTTCCTATATGCTTTGGAAATTGACCAACTAAAGTTTCAGTCATCCTAAATTTTGAGTTATTTATAATAAGAAATTAGCATTCATATTTTGCAAAATTCAAAATTAATAGGAAATTTTCTACATTATTTAATATATGTATAACTTAATTCTCATTTCATTTTGCATCTGAAATCGGAAAAAATACTGTCAACCCTGTATCACGTCTTTGTGTGACATGCCCTCCTAAACTCGCTAACAACTTTTGAGTGGCATTTTGACTAAGTTGTAAACTTCCAGTTTGAGGATTCCAATTTAAAACAGGACCAATATCAGAACCATTATCTTTTTTTAGAATTTCTTTTTGATTATTATCTAATTTT
>MWOO01000003.1 GCA_002025945.1 Prochlorococcus sp. HOT208_60m_813O14
AAAATGGAATAACTAAACTTCACAGGAAAAGTTTTTTAAAGAAATCAAATCTTATTTAATTCACACCAATCTAAAAAATCTTTTACGAGTTGCTGTTGAACCCTTGACTTTATACCCAACAGAATTCCATTTAATACCGAATGACCAGTAGATTCCAAAATTTTCTTTGGTACCAGCTTCAGTAGAGGGGGTTGGCTTACAGATACTCCAAGAAGCGCCTCACCTTCTAAACCAATATCAGTTGCTTCCAAATTCGCTTTCAAAATAAGATTAAAATCATCTATTATACCCAAACCATCTAATGTACTTTCAAGAGCACTCATTTTTAAAATTCCATCTTTATTTTCTACCGCAATTGAGACAACAGGGTTAATATCTAATTGAAAAACCTTAAAACTTGTTACTGTATACTTATACCTACCTACTCCTTCTGGTACTAATTTTTTGGAGTCAAGCATTGCTCCAACAACTCTTTCTTCCTCTAAAAGATATTTAGGAAGATATTTTTTATTACGTGTTACAGAAAGCTTGAGTTTCTGTTTAGCATCAAAAGACAATAGCATTTTCTATAATCCTCCAATGCTTATTTGATCTCTTTTTTTTTTACAATTAATCATGCGCAAACAAGTTGCATATTTAGGTCCACAAGGAACATACGCAGA
>MWOO01000030.1 GCA_002025945.1 Prochlorococcus sp. HOT208_60m_813O14
TTTGTATGTCTTTTTCGGGATCTTCAGCTTCAAGAAATAACAATTGTGCGACAAGAGAGTCAGATACTTGATCATTAATTCCACTACCTAAAAATATAATTCTCTCCCTTAATAGTCTTGAATAAATATCAAAAGCTCTTTCTCCTCTGCCAGATTGTTCTATAACAGTAGGCACAGCACCAATAGTTTTATTAATACTTTCGTAAGAAGTTATTGAGCTCTGGATTAAATGTTTTTTTTCTGAGTTCACAAAATAGTATTCGTCTTATAAATAATTTAAGATGTTTTTGTTTAATTAGTAAGAAATTTTATAAATTATTTTTTTTCTTTTTTATTTTGAGTTTTTGTTGCTTTGGCTGTTTTTGTTGTTTTTGGCGCAGTTTTTGTCGCTTTAGTTGTTTTAGAGGTTTTGGTAGCTTTTGAAGTTTTTGTGGTTTTTTCTTTTACTTCGGAATTTTCTTCGAGCCAAATTATTGATTTTTCTTTGAGTAAATCGTTACTTATTACTTCTGTTAATTTTTTAATGTCTATTTGTTTTGAAGATTGAGAGATTGCATCTTCATAATCTTTCATTTTTAGATCAATTTCATCTTTTTCAACTGTTATGTTTTCTTTTTCAGCTAATGCTTGTAGAGCTAAATTTCTTTGAACATTTTTTTCAGCCTGAGGCCTTGTGGACTCTGCTAATGATTTAACTAATTCAGGCGTGAAAGTAGATTTAACATCAAGACCTTGTTGAGCAAATCGTTGTGCGGTTTGTTCGATATTATTCCTCACCTCTATATCAATCATAGATTTTGGAATTTCAGCAACCAATTCGTTTGTTAAAGCATCTAATAAAGCTTCAATTTTGATATCTTTTTGAGTTTTTTCAAAATTGTCTTGAAGTTGCTTTTCAATATCTTTCTTTAGCTCTTTTAATGATTCTTTGTTGCCAGACTGCTTTGCAAAATCGTCATTAAGTTCAGGTAATTCTTTTTCCTTAAGATCCTTAAGATTTACTTCAAAGATTGCCTCTTTGCCTCTTGAATCCTCATGAGAATAATCTTCAGGAAATTTAAGGCTAAGTGTTTTACTATCACCAATTTTCATCTTTACTATTCCCTCAACGAAACCGGGAATCATTTTGTTCTTTTCTAACTCAAGATCCATTGATTCACTTGTCCCGCCATCAATCTCTTTCCCAGAATCTTTATATTTTCCTTTGAAACTAACTACAGCAATATCCCCTAATTTCGCTGCTCTATTGGTTACTGGAATAATATTTGCAAACTGGTTTCTAGATTTTTCTAGCGCTTCATCTACTGACTTAGGGTCAAATTTAGTTTTTGCGATTTCAACACTAATTCCTTTGGTTTTTTTTAATTTTAATTCGGGGGCAACATCAGTTTGAAGAGTAACTTTAAGTGATTTTTCAGGACTAAACTTTGCAAGTAAAGATTCAAATCCATCTACCAATTCTGGCTCACTTAATGGCTCTATAGATTTTATTTTTAATGCCTCTTGCCATGATTTATCAATAATTTTTTCTAAAGCTGAAGCATGTAATTGAGTTATACCAATTCTTTGGATTAACACTTGTTTAGGAATCTTACCAAGTCTAAATCCCGGAATTTTAGCCGAACGACTGATAGTACTTATAGTTTCATTTACATACGTTTTGCATGTTTCAGATGGTATTTCTAATTCAAATGAAATTCTACTTTGAGGCAGAGGAGTTGTTTTGACTATTAATGCTTCTTTAGCCATGTTTTTTGTAATTATTACTATAAGCCGAATCTTAATTATTTCACATTATGTGATTTCCTTGAAAGTTAATTTTTTGATAAAGTAAAAAAAATAGTCAATCTATTTATAAAAATCATTTTAAAGTGTGAGACAATCCCCGTTTTTGCCTAATAGGCCATTAAAAGTTGCTGTTTTAGGATCTTCAGGTGCTGTTGGATCTGAATTACTCAAAATTCTTGAACAACGTGATTTCCCAATATCAGAATTAGTCTTGCTTTCATCAGAGCGGTCAGAAGGAAAAAAAATTATTTGGAAAGGTGAAGAATTAGTTACAAAAAAGACCACTAGGGAAGAATTTCTGAATCTTGATTTAGTTTTAGCTTCAGCTGGTGGAAGTATTTCAAAAAAATGGTTGTCTACCATTATGGATCAAAATGCCTTGCTGATAGATAATTCCAGTGCTTTTAGATTAGATAAGAATGTACCTCTTATAGTTCCTGAAGTTAATGCTAGTGAAGCACTCAATCATGATGGGGTAATAGCAAATCCAAATTGCACTACCGTTTTGTTGACATTAGTTTTGGCTCCATTAAATAAACTTTCGACTATTCAAAGAGTTATTGTCTCAACATATCAATCTGTAAGTGGTGCAGGCCAATTGGCGATGGAGGAACTAAAACTTTTAACTGAACAATATCTTCAGGGTAATCTTCAAAAAAGTGAAGTTTTGCCATACTCACTAGCTTTTAATTTGTTTTTGCATAATTCACCTATGCTTCCAAATAATTACTGCGAAGAAGAGATGAAAATGGTTAATGAGACCAGAAAAATATTAAATATTCCTGATTTAAAGCTCTCTGCTACATGTGTACGAGTCCCAGTACTGAGAGCACATTCTGAATCGATTAATATTGAATTTGCCGGTTTAGTTGAACCTAAAGATGCGCTTGAAGAATTAAAAAAATCTCCAGGAATTGAAATTATTGAGGATTATAAAAATAATAGATTTCCTATGCCAAATGACGTTATGGGAAGGGATAATGTTGCTGTTGGCAGGCTAAGAACTGATATAAGTCATCCTAATGGATTAGAATTATGGTTATGTGGAGATCAAATAAGAAAAGGAGCAGCTCTTAATGCTGTTCAAATAGCTGAGTTATTAATTCCAAAAAAATGATTACAGACAAAACTGAGTGTAATAATCCACTATTTGGAAGAATATTGACTGCAATGGTTACTCCATTCACTGAAAATGGAGATGTAGATTATGAACTAGCTATAAAACTTTCAAATTATCTTTTTGAGAACGGTTCCGATGGAATTGTGTTATGCGGAACTACTGGAGAATCTCCGACTCTTTCATGGGCGGAACAGCATGATTTATTTATTGCGGTAAAAGGATCTTTGGATGCAAGCTGTAAAGTAATAGTTGGCACTGGTAGTAATTGTACAAGCGAGGCTGTAGAAGCTACAAAAAAAGCCTACGAATCTGGAGCTGACGGTGCTTTAGTCGTTGTTCCTTATTACAACAAGCCGCCTCAAGAAGGTCTTTATAAACATTTCAGTTCTATTGCTAAATCTGCCAAGGATTTGCCTCTTATGCTCTACAACATTCCTGGAAGGACAGGATGCAATCTATTACCTGATACTGTGAAGAAACTTATGGATTTTTCAAATATTTTCAGTATTAAAGCGGCAAGCGGTAGAATAGAAGAAGTAACAGAACTAAGAGCTATTTGTGGCTCCGAACTCTCTGTATATAGTGGCGACGATTCATTGTTGCTTCCAATGTTATCTGTAGGTGCTGTAGGAGTAGTAAGTGTTGCAAGTCATTTAGTTGGATTGCAATTGAAAGAGATGATTCATTCCTTTCAAAGTGGAGAGGTTTCCAACGCTCTTGCTATTCATGAAAAACTTCAGCCTCTTTTTAAAGCACTCTTTATGACTACTAATCCAATCCCAATTAAGGCTGCTTTGGAGCTATCGGGATGGGATGTAGGTAATCCTAGAAGTCCTTTGTCACCATTAACCAATGACATGAAAAAGCAACTATCTTTTATCCTGAAATCCCTACAATAGGGATTATATTTAACTTGATAATTAAATTTAAATAAACCTTATTTGATTACAAGCAGGCCTTCATAAATTTCAAAATTATGCAATCACGTACAAATTCAACTGTAAATAGATCTACTCATGATTCATCTAGATCTAAAAGTAATACGCCAGCTCTGCGAGTAATACCTCTTGGAGGACTTCATGAAATAGGAAAAAACACTTGTGTTTTTGAATATGGTGATGAATTGATGCTTGTTGATGCAGGCCTAGCTTTCCCATCTGATGGTATGCATGGCGTAAACGTTGTTATGCCAGATACAACTTTTTTAAAAGAAAATCAAAGAAGAATAAAAGGAATGATTGTTACTCACGGACATGAAGATCATATTGGAGGTATTTCTCATCATCTAAAGCATTTTAATATTCCAATTATTTATGGCCCAAGACTAGCGATGTCAATGCTTAGAGGAAAAATGGAGGAAGCAGGGGTATCTGATAGAACAACTATACAGACAGTAAATCCAAGAGATGTAGTAAAAGTTGGACAACATTTTTCTGTCGAATTTATTCGAAATACACATTCTATTTGTGATAGTTTTTCTTTAGCAGTTACAACACCTGTTGGCACAATTATTTTCACAGGAGATTTTAAATTTGACCATATGCCAATTGATGGAGAGCAATTTGATATTGAAAGGATGGTGCATTACGGAGAGAAAGGCGTTTTATGCATGTTCAGTGATTCAACTAATGCTGAAGTTCCAGGTTTTTGTCCTTCTGAAAAGACTATCTATCCTTCTTTAGAAAAACATATTGCGGAGGCAAAAGAACGAGTTATCCTCACCACTTTTGCTAGTTCTGTTCATAGAGTGACAATGATCTTAGAGTTGGCCATGAAACATGGAAGAAAGGTCGGTTTGTTAGGTAGATCGATGATAAATGTTATTGCTAAGGCGAGAGATATTGGTTATATGAAATGCCCAGATGATTTGTTTGTGCCTATCAAGCAAATTAGAGATTTGCCAGATAGAGAGACCTTATTATTAATGACTGGAAGTCAAGGAGAACCCCTAGCAGCATTAAGCAGAATATCTCGCGGTGAACATCAGCATGTTCGTCTCAAGACTACTGATACTGTAATATTTTCAGCCAGCCCAATTCCTGGTAATACTATTTCTGTGGTTAATACAATAGATAGATTAATGAAACTCGGAGCAAAGGTTGTTTATGGAAAGGGTGAGAATATTCATGTTTCTGGTCATGGTTTTCAAGAAGATCAAAAGTTAATGTTGGCACTCGCAAAACCTAAGTTTTTTGTTCCTGTTCATGGAGAACATAGAATGCTTGTTTGTCATGGCAAGAGTGCACAAACTATGGGAGTTCCTAAGGACAATATTTTAATTATTGAAAATGGAGATGTAGTTGAGTTAACACCTAATTCTATTCAAAAAGGTGATCCTGTAAAAGCTGGTGTTGAACTGCTTGATAACTCACGAAATGGGATAGTAGATGCTCGAGTATTAAAGGAAAGGCAGCAATTAGCTGGGGATGGTGTAGTAACTGTTTTAGCTCCTATTAGTACAGATGGGAAGATGGTTGCGCCTCCCAGAGTTAATTTAAGAGGAGTTGTTACTACTGCAGAGCCAAGAAAAATGTCTATGTGGACAGAACGAGAAATAAGTTGGGTCTTAGAAAATAGATGGAAACAATTATCCAGACAAACTGGGCCTAATAATTTTGAAGTAGATTGGATTGGTGTACAAAGAGAAATTGAAAATGGTTTATCGAGAAGAATGAGAAGAGAATTACAAGTTGAACCACTTATTTTGTGTTTAGTTCAACCTGCTCCAAGTGGAACTCGTGCTTATATTCCAAAGATTAACGAAGAGCAAAATTTTTCTAATAGAAATAGAAATAATAATAATTTCCATAAGAAGTCACACAATAATCATCAGAATAGTTCAAATAACCCACAAAATACTCAAAAAAGTACAAAAGTTTCACAGAATCCAGCAGCTGAGAAGGCTACAGAAGATTCATTTGAAGGTAGAACAAGAAGAAGAAGATCTGCTGTCACATCTTAACTTTTTCAAAATTTATATAGTTTTTATTCCAAACAAATTTTTAAAAACTCTTGCAAGTTAATTTGACCTTTATTTTTTTCATAAATTGAAGTTGCTAATTTTGTTAGATTTTTAGAACTACATTGCTTTGCAGATATTTCTTTTAAAAATTTATTTAAGATTGTGCACCTCGCCTCAATACACATATTATTTAAGAGATTTCTATTGATACCTTTTACATCTTTACAGTATAGGTATGCCAATTCACTAAGATCATTACGTTCACTATTGTAGTTGCTCATTTTTTGGGAAAAATTATTTATCCTTTCTGAACAACCTGGATAGATACCCTCTAAAGCAGGAATAATTTTTTTTCTAACTAAATTTCTTTTTAATTTAAGATCTGTATTTGTAGGATCTTCCCAGACTGGGATTTTCATATCATTACAAATTTGTTTTGTATCTTCTCTACTGAAAATTAATATTGGCCTTATTAAAAAAATTTGATTTTCTAGTAATCTTTTGCTCTCAATATTACTCAGACCGGCAAAATTGCTCCCTCTAGATAAATTGAGGATAAATGTTTCTGCGTTATCACTACTTGTGTGACCAGTTAACAAATAAATATTATGTTTTTGCTGGCTCTTTTTTAATAAAGTTTTTGCCCTTTCACATAATTTCTTATATCTCCATTCTCGTGCTTTTTCTTCTGAAGAAATATTTTCTTTATCTGCTTGATCAAAATAGAATGAAATATTTTTATCTTCGCAATAACTTTTTAATTCAAGAGCATAAACTGAGGATTTTTTGTGCCACTGATGATCACCATGCCAAACACTAATAGACCAATTATGAAGTTTTTTTAGGTCATTAATTAGAGTTAATAAGACCATCGAGTCTTGTCCCCCTGAAACACTTATTAAAATATTGGATCCTTTGGGAATTAATATTTTTTTGCTAAGAATCTCTTTATGAAGCTTATGATGCCACGATGACCAATCTTTCTGAGTTAATTTTTTATCAGACATTTTGTGTTGCTCAGATAATATTTTTTAAAAAATGCACTGTTTTACTAAAACAATGTCACAATCGGGTAATAAATTCATTAAGTAAATGAGTCTGATTAATCTTTTGCCACAAAAAATCAAAGAAGAGTTAAGAAGTAAATCTTTACTCAAAGTTATTTCAGGATTGAATAATTTCGATGTTCAATCGGTGAAAATAATTGTTGAGGCTGCTTCATTAGGAGGAGCCGACCTTGTGGATATTGCTTGTAAACCTGAACTTGTTGATTTAGCACTTAATAATTCAACACTTCCCGTGTGTGTTAGTTCAGTAATGCCTCGAGATTTTCAAGATTCTGTAAAAGCAGGAGCATCATTAATTGAGATAGGAAATTACGATACTTTTTATGAAAAAGGCATAAATTTTTCAGATAAAAAAGTTTTAAATATTACAAAAGAGACGAGGGATTTATTGCCTAATGTTCCTTTATCAGTAACTGTTCCTCATACTATGCCTATTGATAAACAAGTTGATCTTGCTTTAAAGCTTGTGGAAGAAGGTGTTGATATTATTCAAACAGAAGGTGGCACCAGTTCTACTCCTTACTCTCCAGGAATTCAAGGTTTGTTTGAAAAATCAGTACCAACCCTTGCAGCTACCTATGCTATTCACCAAGAATTTAAGAAACAATCACTTAATATACCAATAATGTGTGCCTCTGGATTAAGCCAAGTAACTTGTCCATTAGCAATATCCTCTGGAGCCTCAGCAGTTGGCGTTGGCTCTGTAGTTAATAAATTAGATGATTTAATATCAATGATTGCGGTTGTTAGAGGCCTAAAAGAATCTTTGAAAAATTCAATAATCGGAGAAAAAATTTCTTAGTATAGTTATATCCTTTAGCTATTAGCTTGATGAACAACTATAAGCTTCAAGCTCCTTACGAACCAAATGGAGATCAACCAGAGGCTATTAAAAAATTAGTTAAAGGCGTTAATAATGGTAAACAGTTTCAGACTCTTTTAGGAGCTACTGGAACTGGGAAAACATTTACCATTGCGAATGTAATTCAACAAACAGGAAGACCGGCACTTGTATTAGCTCATAACAAAACGTTAGCAGCACAACTATGTAATGAATTAAGGGAATTTTTTCCAAAAAATGCAGTTGAGTACTTCATTTCTTACTACGATTATTATCAACCTGAAGCTTATGTCCCTGTAAGTGATACTTATATAGCAAAAACTGCTTCAATTAACGAAGAAATAGATATGCTCAGGCATTCTGCAACACGCTCTTTGTTTGAGAGAAAAGATGTAATTGTAGTTGCATCTATAAGTTGCATTTATGGTCTGGGTATACCAAGTGAATATTTAAAAGCTGCAGTTAAATTTGAAGTTGGAAAATCTATCAATCTACGTTCTTCTTTAAGATCTCTTGTTGAAAATCAATATACTAGAAATGATATTGAAATTACTAGAGGTAGATTCAGAATTAAAGGCGATGTTTTAGAAATTGGTCCAGCTTATGAGGATAGATTAATAAGAATCGAATTATTTGGTGATGAAGTCGAGGCTATCAGATATGTTGACCCTACTACTGGAGAAATACTTGAAAGTATAGAACAAGTAAGTGTTTATCCTGCGAAGCATTTTGTTACTCCAAAAGAAAGACTTGAGAGTGCAATCAGTGCAATTAGAAGTGAATTAAAAACTCAACTCGATAAATTTACATACGAAGGAAAGTTATTAGAGGCGCAACGTTTAGAACAACGCACAAAATATGATTTAGAAATGCTGAAAGAGGTTGGTTATTGTAATGGGGTTGAGAATTATGCTCGTCATTTATCAGGAAGGAAGGAAGGGTCGCCTCCAGAATGCTTAATAGATTACTTCCCTGAAGATTGGTTGTTAGTAGTCGATGAGAGTCATGTAACATGTCCTCAACTTCATGCGATGTACAACGGTGATCAATCTAGAAAAAAAGTTTTAATAGATCATGGTTTTAGATTGCCAAGTGCAGCAGATAATAGACCTTTAAAATGTGAAGAGTTTTGGGAAAAATCAAAACAGACACTATTTATAAGTGCAACTCCCGGTCAATGGGAATTAGATCAATGTGATGGTGAATTTATTGAGCAAGTTATAAGGCCAACTGGGGTATTAGACCCTGTAATTGATGTAAGACCTAGTGAAGGCCAAATAGAAGATCTTTTATCTGAAATAAGAATTAGATCTGAAAAGAATCAAAGAGTACTAGTAACAACACTTACTAAGAGAATGGCTGAAGATCTAACTGATTTTTTATGTGAAAATAAAGTAAGAGTTAGATATCTGCATTCTGAAATCCATTCAATTGAAAGAATTGAAATTATTCAAGACCTTAGAATGGGCGAATATGATGTTTTGGTAGGAGTTAATTTGTTAAGAGAGGGACTAGATCTTCCTGAAGTATCCTTAGTTGCCATTTTAGATGCTGATAAAGAAGGTTTTCTTAGGGCAGAAAGGTCATTGATTCAAACAATAGGAAGGGCTGCAAGACATGTTGAAGGTGTTGCTTTGCTTTATGCAGATAACTTCACAGATTCAATGAAAAAAGCAATATCTGAAACTGACAGAAGAAGAACTATTCAAAAAAAATATAATCAAGTTAATGGTATTACTCCAAAACCTGCAGGCAAAAAAATAGAAAATTCAATATTATCTTTCCTAGAACTTTCCAGAAAGTTAGATTCTGGTGGTTTATCTAAAGATTTAATAAACATAGTCAATAACAAGACAGATGCAATTCTCAATACGAGTGATAATCAATGTTTGTTAGAAGAATTGCCTGACTTAATAGAAAAATTAGAAATTAAAATGAAAGATGCTGCAAAAGAGTTAAATTTTGAAGAAGCAGCAAATTTGCGGGATAGAATCAAAAAATTAAGACAAAAATTGGCAAGAAATAATTAAAAAGAACTTATTTTTCTAATTCGAAATGATTATGAATCGCATTCACTGCTTTGTCACAATCTTTTTCTAAGACAATACATGAAGTTCTGATTTCACTAGTAGCAATCATTTCAATATTGATATTTTGGTCAGCCAATGCTCTAAATATTTTTCCAGCGGTTCCAACCTTAAATGCCATTCCTGCTCCAACAGTACTTACTTTGGCTATCGCAGGGCCATCTTCAATGTATGATCCAGGTAAATTTTTTGTTAAGGCCTCAAAAACTAAGTTAGCTTTTTCTCTATCTTGTTTATTCATTGTAAGACTAATGTCCTTAGTTTTTAAAGAGGAAATTCTTTCAGACTGCACGATAGTATCGAAAAGTAAATTATTTTCAGCTAATGCTAAACATATCGATGCTGCTACACCTGGACGATCAGGCAGTTTTCGAAAACTTACTTGAACTTGGTTTTTATCTAATGCAATTCCTCTTACTTCAGGTTGATCTTGTTTTTCGTTGATTGGATTAACAAATATTTGTGTATCAGATAACTTAAATTTTTCAGCAACAAATCTAATAGCTTTTGGAATATTATTGATTTCAATTACGCAGCTGACTTTAATTTCACTAGTAGCTATTAACCTGACATTTATATTCGCTTGCGATAAAGTATCAAATAAATCAGCTGAAACACTAGGTCTACCCATGATGCCTGCTCCTTGAATACTTAATTTAGTCATGTTTGTTTTTAGATTAAATTCTCCTCCTAATTGA
Source organism: Prochlorococcus sp. HOT208_60m_813O14 (assembly GCA_002025945.1). Lineage (GTDB taxonomy): Bacteria > Cyanobacteriota > Cyanobacteriia > PCC-6307 > Cyanobiaceae > Prochlorococcus_A. Next base: position 10,564 of record MWOO01000030.1, read on the forward strand.
CTAGTTATAAGTTCACATTGTTCTGTAGTTTTTTTAACTTCTAATTCACTAACAGTAAATGTAATATCGTTATTATTTCCATCATTCGTAGCTTGTATGATTAAATCTACGTTAATACTTGCTTCTGAAAGTTTTTCAAATATTTGTGCAGCAATCCCAGGCCTATCAGGAATATTTGAGAGACTGAATATTGCTTGGTTTTCTAATACTTCAAGACTATTGACTGTTTTTGTTAATTCTAAGCTTCCTCTTTTTAGCGGGAGAGGTTGGATTTGACTTTCTAGGAGAGTTCCACTTGACTCACTTTGGCTTGATTTGACGCACAATTTAATTCCATAATTACGAGCAATTTCTACTGCTCTTGGATGCAGAACTGAAGCACCCACGCTTGCAAGTTCAAGCATTTCTTCACAGCTAATTTCATCTAAGAGTTTTGCATTAGGAACAATTCTTGGGTCAGTAGTAAGAACCCCTGGAACGTCTGTATAAATTTCGCAAGTCTCAGCCCCTAAAGCTGTTGATAAAGCTACTGCGGAAGTATCTGAACCACCTCGACCCAAAGTTGTAATTTCCATTGATCCAGTATGACTTAATGTTGTTCCTTGAAATCCAGCCACTACAACTACAAAACCCTGATTTATGTAATTTTGGATTCTTTCTGTTTTAATATCCAGAATTCTCGCTTTCCCATGAATTGATTCAGTAATAATTCCAACTTGGCTACCGGTCATTGAAATTGCAGGTATTCCGTATTCGTTTAATGCCATTGAGAGAAGAGCTATGGTTACTTGCTCTCCAGTTGAGAGAAGCATATCCAATTCTCTTCGATTAGGATTTTTACTAATTGATTCCGCTAAACAATTTAAATCATCTGTAGTTTGCCCCATTGCAGAGACAACTACGACAATTTCATTTCCTGCTTCTTTACTTTGACAAATGCTACTTGCAATATTTTTAATTTTTTTAATATCGCCTACGGAAGTACCGCCAAATTTTTTTACTAGTAAAGCCATGATTAAATCATAATGTAAATTCTTAAACTTATAATTTGGTTAACTTAAATTAATTAAATTCTCTGTAAAAACATTTATAGGATTATTACCTTGTTTTAGTAATGATTCAATATCTAATAAATTACTCAATAAATTTATTAAATATTTATGAGATACATTTTTGACTTTTCTACGAATAAAAAAAATTCTTTTTGGATTAGAAATGCCTGCAAGATTACAAATCTTTTCTGCATTATGGTTTTGTGAATTATCTGCTAATTTTATAATTGTATGAATTCTTATTTGACTAATTAAACCTGCATTAAGTCTTAAAGGAGGTTCTCCTTTCTGTAAGGAATAATTTATTTCAATGAGGCTTTCATTTATATTTTTTTGTAAGAGAAGATCAATGATTTTGAAAATGTTGGATTGATGATCACTAAATATTTTTTTTACATCATTACTTTTGAGATAAAGTTGTGAATTCAAATCACTTGATACTGCAGAAAGGTATGTTTTTGCTTTAGCTAATTCATTTCTTAATTTAAAGCTATCATTACCAATAGAGTCAATAATTAATTCAGTTGCATTTTTATCGATTTTAATATTCATTTCATTTGCTGCATCTTCTAAAAATCTTTTTTGTCCCTCATAGTCCCAGATTTCTGGTAAAGAAAATGATTTTTCTTTGGCTATATTATTTTTGATAAGTTTTTGTAAAAATTTAGTACTCTTTAGTCGCGAGTCTGGTTTTTTTGTATTTTGTAAAATGAAATAAGTATTTTGAGGTATATTGTCATGAATTTTTTCAAATTTAATTCTTAGATCCTCATTTTTTGCGGTAAAAATTGGATTATTTTTTAATGTAACTATTCGGTATCCATCTCCAAAAGGGGGTGTAAGAACTTCATCAAAAGCTTTATTGACTTGCTCATCATCATCTCCATTTAAATTAGTTACGTTTATTTCCTTCCATTCTTTGGATACTTCGTTATCAATTAATTTTTGAATAAATGTGTTTTGAGCATTTAGATCATTACCCCATAATATTTGTATTGGCATAATCGCTCAATAAAAACCATATATTAACTATGATTACTTTTAACACAAATTAAATTTAATGGTAATAGATCATCCAATTTTTTTGGAAAGCATCAGATTTATAAGATCTCATTTAGGGGCCAACAATCTAAATTATTTGGAAAAAAAAGTTTTAGAGAGATTAGTCCATACTTCAGGTGATTTTTCAGTTCAAAATCTTATTAATTTTAGTGAAGGTGCCTGCGAAAAGGGGCTTCATGCACTTAAAAATGGTGCTCCGATTTTAACTGATACCGATATGGCAGCAGCAGCCATAAAATCTATGGCAGAGAATACAACTAGGAATAAATTATTCACGGCGAGAATGTGGTTTGAAGAAAATAAGAACAAAGAGTTAACTAAAACTGCATATGGATTAAGTGAAGGTTGGAAGGAGTTATCTGCTATAAATTCTGGGACTAAATCACCTATTGTAGTTATTGGCAGTTCGCCTACAGCTTTAACGTATTTAATAGATATTTTAGAAAATGCAAAAGATTTACCTAGCTTAATTATCGGAATGCCCGTTGGATTTATTGGAGTAGAGAAAAGCAAAAACAAACTGATTTCTACTGATCTTCCTAGAATTGTTTTGAATTCAACTAGAGGGGGTGCTGCTATGGCAGCTGCTGCAGTTAACGCCTTGTTAAGGGAAACTATTTAAAAAGTATGTAGTTTAAAAAAACGTCATAAATCTACTGAATATCATAATTTAATTTATTATTTTCTTCTAAAGAATTTAAAACTGATTTTGCTTTTTCTATAACTTCTTTTGGAACTCCTGCTAATTTAGCTGCTTCTATGCCATAGCTTTTGTTTGAGCCCCCTTTGACAATCCTGTGACTAAAAATTAGCTGATCTTTGCTTTGTTCTACTAAAACTTGAAAATTTTTTATATTATCATTTGAATTTTTTAAATAATTCAGCTCATGATAATGCGTAGCAAAAATAGTATTACATTGAATTTTTTTTGCAAGATATTCACTTACTGACCAAGCTATTGAAAGTCCATCAAAAGTAGAAGTCCCCCTACCTATCTCATCAAGTAAAACTAGTGAGCTAGAAGTTGCCTGATTTAGAATTGATGCAGTTTCAGACATTTCTACCATAAATGTTGATTGTCCAGATGATTGATCATCAACTGCCCCAATTCTTGTAAAAATCCTATCTGCAATCTTTATTTCAGCATCATTAGCAGGAACAAAGCTACCAATTTGTGCGAGAATTTGTATTAAACCAAGCTGTCTTATAAAGCAACTTTTTCCACTTGCATTGGGACCGGTTAATATAATTAATTTTTGATTATCATCAAAAGAGATATCGTTCGCTATAAACTTTTTATCATTTAACAATTGCTCTACAATCGGATTTCTACCTGCGATAATTTTTGTACTATTACTTGTCATTGAATCATTTAATGGTATTAATGATGGTTTTATAAAGTTGTTTTCTAATGAAGTAATTGATAAACCAAGCAATGCATCAAGAGATGCTATAGATTTTGCGATTGATCTTATTTGTTTTGTTTTTTCAGCAACTATATTTCGCAATTCGCAGAAAATTTCATATTCTTTTGATGAAGCTCTACTTTTTATTTGGAAAATCTTATTTTCTTTATTTTTAATTTCTGAAGTGATATATCTTTCTTCATTAGTAAGTGTTTGCCTTTTGATCCAATGTTGTGGAGCTAAATTAACTTTTGATTTATTTATAGAAATGTAGTAACCAAAATTTTTATGAAATTGAATTTTTAGGTTTGAAATTTTGCTAATTTTCCTTTCTTTTAATTCCTCTTTATTTAGCCACTCAGAGTAATCATCCATTAAATTACGTAAACCATCTAATATATTGTCAACACCATCGTGGATCATGCCTCCTTCACTAATATTTAGAGGAGGATTTTCTATTAGTTTAAAACTGATAATATCAGCTAATTCTAAGAGTCCTGCATCAATATTTTTTAATTGATCTGTCCAATCTGGGAGATCATATTTAAATAATTCAATTATAGATTTTAGTCTAGGCAATTTTTTTAAACCTTCCGCTATTGCAATTAAGTCTCTTGGACTTGCATGACCTGCGCAAGCTCTACCTGCAAGTCTCTCCAGATCCCCCATTGCTCTCAGTAAATTTTGGGTATCTATACGTAATTGTCTAGATTCAATAAAGTTTGAAATTATATTTTGTCTTTTATAAATTTCATTAACGTCTAATAGTGGTGAATCTATCCACCTTCTTAAACACCTTGAACCCATACAAGTATAAGTTCTATCAATGCTCCATAGTAGCGAACCTGCGTAATTGTTTTCTCGTTGTGTATTTTTGATTTCCAAGTTTTT
>MWOO01000031.1 GCA_002025945.1 Prochlorococcus sp. HOT208_60m_813O14
AGGATTACCAAAAGCTACAACAACATCGTTGTGAACATAAATTCCAAGAGTATGAAATCCTAGTAACATTGTTACCCAACTAAGGTGGCTTATCAAAGCTTCCTTGGTTCCAAGTACTCTTGCTAGTACATTATCCTTATTTAATTCAGGATCGTAATCTCTCACAAAGAAAATGGCTCCGTGTGCAAAAGCACCGACCATCAAGAACATTGCTATGTACTGATGATGACTGTATAGAGCAGATTGTGTGGTGTAGTCCCTGGCAATAAAAGCGTAAGAGGGAAGTGCACCCATATGTTGGGCTACAAGAGAAGTTGCCACACCAAGTGATGCTAATGCTAATCCAAGTTGGAAATGTAATGAGTTATTTACAGTTTCATATATTCCATCGTGGTTAATTCCGAAACTACCTTTATGAGGATCATTAGGGTGCCTTGTATTGTGAGCTTCTGTAATTTCTTTTAGGCTATGTCCTATGCCAAAAGTGTTTCTATACATATGACCAGCAATTACAAAAACTGTACCAATCGCAATATGGTGATGAGCAATGTCAGTAAGCCATAATGCTTCACTTTGAGGATGAAGACCACCTAAGAAAGTAAAGATTGCTGTTCCAGCTCCCTCAGCTGTTCCAAATACTTGATCTAGAGAATCAGGATTTTGGGCATATGCTCCCCAGTTCAAAGTGAAGAAAGGCGCTAGTCCTGCAGGATGTGGAAGTACTGTTAACCAGTTATCCCAACCTACATGTTGTCCTCTTGATTCAGGTATAGCAACATGAACCAAATGACCTGTCCATGCGATACTACTGAAACCAAATAAGACAGCTAAATGGTGATTTAATCTTGACTCTGCATTTTTAAACCAAGCTAGTGAAGGTCTGAATTTTGGCTGTAAGTGTAGCCAACCTGCAAATAGCGTCCAACAAGCCAAAATACTCATAAATATTGAAGCTTGGAAGAGTTGCTCATTAGTTCTCATTCCAATTGTGTATCACCTCTGGTAGAGACCTGAGTAAGCTATATTTACTGGACCACTTGCTCCAGCCTGTGTCATCGCCTCTGTTATACCAGATCCAAAATG
>MWOO01000032.1 GCA_002025945.1 Prochlorococcus sp. HOT208_60m_813O14
TATTGATGACTTAAAATTTCAAGCATTTATAATTAATTTAATTTCAAATACATACAAAATTTATGAACCTAATATACAAAAAATTGGTATCAATATAAGAGAGCCTTGAAATAATCAATCTATGGAAATTGGAATAGTAGGATTAGGTTTAATTGGCGGTTCTTTAGGATTAAAACTCCAAAGTCTTAATCATACAATTTATGGAATAGCAAATAATGAATTTAATGAAAAAAAAGCTAAGGATAAAAAACTTGCAACTTTTGTTAGCTGTGACCTTAGCTTATTAAAAAATTGTGAGCTAATTATTTTGGCATTGCCTATCAAAGATTTGATCAGTCCGTCTCAACAATTAGTATCATCAATACCTCAGGAAACAATACTTACTGATGTAGGCTCTGTTAAAGAACCAATTGTAGATACATGGGAAAATTTACATCCTCTATTTATTGGATCTCATCCAATGGCAGGAACGGAAAAAAAAGGAGTTAATTCAGGTTTTGAAGGTCTTTTTAAAAATGCAAAATGGATTATTACCCCAACGCAAAATACTGATTTATATGCACTTAGAACTATTTCCAAGCTCATAAAATCAATGGATTGTGAAATTTGCCAAGCTTCGCCAAAAGAGCATGATGAAGCTGTATCTCTAATTTCTCATTTGCCTATATTTTTAGCTTCTGCCCTAATTGAAACTGCGCATATAAAAAATAATCAATCTTTATTAGATCTCACGCAAAAATTAGCTGCTACAGGATTTGCTGACACTTCGAGAGTTGGGGGCGGCAATGAAAAACTAGGCTTAGATTTAGCTATTAATAATCAGACTAATGTTTTAAATTCCATAAATAATTTTAAAGAAAAGCTGAATATATTGGAATCTCTTATTAAAGAAAAAAATTGGGAGTTACTTTCTAAAAAACTTTCTGAAGCGAAAGAAATAAGACAAAATTTTATAAACTAAAATTCTCTATACCTTTAGAAGCTAAAATTTGCCTTGAAACCATTAATGCAGACTGACTAACACCTGCAGTACCCTCTCCTGGATAAATCGAATCTCCACATAACCATAAACCTTCAAAAGGTGTCCTACTTGATAATCCAAATAAACCAAAAATATCCGGATTCTGACCAAGACCGCCGACTATTCCATTAGGTCTTTTTGTCCATTTTTCAAAACCCAATGGAGTTGCTAATTCCCTATGTAGCCAATTTTCAGGATCAATATCAAATTGACTTTCCAATTCAAGCGATATTTTTTTCATGAAATCATTTTTCTTCTTTAAGTAAGTTTGTTTATCTAGATCAAACCAATCTTTAGTTTTGGTAAAGATACTAGCAATTAA
>MWOO01000033.1 GCA_002025945.1 Prochlorococcus sp. HOT208_60m_813O14
AATTTGGGGTTATCTTGTTCTCAATCTTAAAAAAAATATGCCAATTAATCCAGAAGAAAATAGAAAAATACTTATAAATTGAGCCATTCTTATACCGCCATCACAGAAGGGTGGAAGTCCACCAATGCATAGTGGGTCAGTTCTTAAACCTTCAATCCAGAATCTTCCAAAGCTATAACTTATTAAATAAAGACAGCTAATAAAGCCAGGCCTGAAAAAATCTGTTTTATTTTGTTTATTAAAGGTAATAATAAGGACGATGAAAATTAAAAGATTCCACAATGACTCATAGAGAAATGTAGGATGAAAAAATTCATAATTAAGAAATTCTAAAGGCCTATTTTGGATAGGTATAAATAATTTCCAAGGCAAATTTGTAGGAACTCCAAATGCTTCATTATTGAAAAAATTTCCCCACCTTCCTATTGATTGTCCAAGAATAATCGAGGGTATTAAGATATCTATAAAAGTCTTTAAATTAATTTTTTTAGACTTACAGAAATAGATGATAGAAATTAATGCCCCAATTAGACCTCCATGGATTGCTATGCCTCCTTCCCAAACTGCAAGAAAAGAAGGTATTTGAATTATGTTATTGAATATTTGAAAAGAAGTAAAAAGGTTATCTCCGCTATATTGCCTCCACTCAAAAATTACGTAATAAGCTCTAGCTCCAATTATTGAAGAGATTATTAATGATGGAAGTATTTCACTAATATAATCCGGGTTAATATTTCTTTCCTTCGCTAGTTTTTTAGAGACAAATATGCCTATTAAAACTGAAAGAGAAATAAGCAGGCCGTACCATCTAATAGTTATAATTCCTAAATTTAAAAAAGTTTCTCCTGGAGATCGTATAAAAGCTTGAAATATAAGCATTTAAAGAAAGTTAGATACCCTCTGCTGCTTGTACTTTTTCTACTTGTTTTTTCTTTAATACTAAAAGTATTTGTGTTAAGCCTACACCAATAAAAAATGCAATCAATCCAATTACTCTATAAGGGCTCTGAAGTACAACCTCAGCATCTAATTGCCCAAAGCCGCCTACGTTAGGATCATTAGTAAGAGGGTCACCTGCATTAATTTTATCTTCTGCTTTTACAATAAGTTGAGGGCCAACAGGCACTGCTTCAGTAGTTATCTCACCATTATCGTTTTCTATATTGACCTTATAGCTACCATCTTCAATTGTTTCTATTGAACTTATAGTTCCTGAGGTGGAAGAAGTGAAAACTACATTATTGCTTTTGTCTCCAGTTGGGTATACCTGGCCTCTACCTCTATTGCCTCCGATATGTAATGAGTACTTTCCATAGTGATATTCTTTATTAGTGGATGGATCAGGGGAAAGTACAGGGAAAACTATTTCTTTATTAGTATCTCCAGGTAAAGGTCCTACAATGATGATATTATCTTTGTCTTCACTGTAATTAGTGAAATACACACCTTCTGTCTCCTCTTTGATTTCTTCTGTCCATCTTTCTTGTGGAGCAAGTTTAAAGCCATCAGGCAGCATTACAACAGCACCAACTTGTAATGGGACTTCAGAACCGTCAGCACCGATCTCTTTTAAGTCATTTTTGTAGGGAATTTTTACTACAGCTTTGAAAACACTGTCTGCTCCAACAGATTGTGGAACCTCTGCAATTGTAGGCATCTGAGCTAGATGACAATTTGCACAGACTATCTTTCCTGTGGCTTCTCTTGGGGATTCATAGTTTTGCTGAGCCCAAAATGGATAAGCAAAAGTGATCTTTGGATAAAATACAATGCTCGAAATGAAAAGCAGAGTACAGATAAATAAACTTGTTTTTTTCATGATTTGATTTTTAAGATCTTTCATTTTTTTATGCCCACCATGGATTTTCATTAGTTCTAAAGTCAGTTTCTGACCATTGTTTGACAAGTACAGCATCATCTTCAATATCGACATGAGCTAGAGCTAAAGATAAAGGAGCAGGCCCTCTTACTACCTTCCCATTTGTATCGTACTGACTGCCATGACAAGGACATATGAATTTATTAGCGCCACTATCCCATGGGACAACGCAACCTAAATGAGTACAAATTGCATTTAAACCAAATTCTCCTATTTCCCCACCCTCATTAACTATTAAATAAGTAGGATCTCCTTTTAGACCCTGCACTAGACTTCTGTCTCCTGCTTGATGGGTAGCTAACCAACCTGTCTTAGTTACTGGGTTCCCTAATTCATCTTTAGCAGAAGTCCCACCTCCACCA
>MWOO01000034.1 GCA_002025945.1 Prochlorococcus sp. HOT208_60m_813O14
TGTCAAAGGCGATGTACATGATATTGGAAAAAATTTGGTAGATATAATACTCACAAATAATGGTTATGACGTAATAAATCTAGGAATAAAGCAAGATGTTTCAGCAATTATAGATGCACAAAAAAAATACAATGCAGATTGCATCGCTATGAGCGGATTACTTGTTAAATCAACTGCTTTTATGAAAGCTAATTTAGAGGCTTTTAACAATGAAAATATTAGTGTACCAGTAATATTAGGAGGCGCTGCCTTAACCCCAAAATTTGTAAATGAGGACTGCAGCAAAATATATAAAGGGAAAATATTGTACGGAAAAGATGCGTTCACTGATCTTAAATTCATGAATGAATATATGGATAATAAGAAAAAGGGTAATTGGTCAAATACAGAGGGTTTCATTAACAATGAGGGTATAAATATTAATTTAGCCTCATCAAAATCAAACTCTCAAGCTGTTAAAAAATCAGTATCCATAAATACCGAGACTTCCAAATTAAATTTAAAAGAAAATTTTATAAGATCTAAATTTATAAATGAAGAAGATCCAATTCAAGCCCCTTTCTTGGGAACGAAAGTCTTGAACGATGTTGATATAGATTTAAATAAGTTAATATTTTATTTAGATACAAAAGCTTTATTTAGCGGTCAATGGCAAATAAAAAAAGGAAAAAACCAAACCGTAGATGAATACAATAATTATTTGGGTTCATATGCTAAACCATTGTTAGATAAATGGTTAGAGATAATTATAGAGAAAAAACTTATATCACCCAAAGCAGTTTATGGATATTTCAGATGCGGGAGAAAAGATAATAGTATTTTCTTATTTGATGAGAAATCATTAAATAAAATTTCCCAATTTAATTTTCCACGACAAAAATCTGGGAATAATTTATGCATAGCTGATTTTTATTGTGATTTGAAAAATGATAAACCGATAGATATATTTCCTATGCAGGCAGTAACCATGGGCGATATTGCTAGCGAATATTCTCAAAAATTATTTAAAGAAGATAAATATAGCGATTATTTGTTATTCCATGGACTTACAGTGCAATTAGCAGAAGCTCTAGTTGAGTATGTCCATGCATTAATTCATATTGAATGTGGTTTTAGGTCTGAAGAACCAGACAAAAATAGAGAAATACTAGCTCAAAAATATAGAGGAGCTAGATATTCTTTTGGTTATCCTGCATGTCCAAAAGTATCTGATTCAAACATACAATTATCAATGTTGGATGCCAAAAGAATAAACTTGACCATGGATGAATCTGAACAACTTCATCCAGAACAAAGTACTACAGCTATCATTTCACTACACTCAAAAGCTAAATATTTCAGCGCTTAAGCTAAATTTTTAGTTATTTTCTAAATATTCAATAATTTCTTCCTGTAGTTCTTCCATTGTTTCATTATCACCCAGATCAAGTCCCTCCCCCGCGGCATCCTGTGTTAACTCAAGATAATATGAAGCACCATCACTAGATAAAAATTCTAATGCGGAAGTTTCATCACTATCTTTAAAAGCTTCATAAAGAGCTTTAAATGCAATGTTTTCAGTAAAGTCCCAATCCATAATGAAAAAAACCTTATTAGAATTATTACCTCCTTACCCCCCATACTCGTCAACCTTTGTTAAAGAAATGTTGGTGTTTTATTATTATTAAAAAAACTATGACCATAAATAATCAAAATCAGTTAAACGTACTTGGAGAAGAAATTGAGATTTGTAGTTGCGCACCTATGACAGGGTGGTTCAGGGATGGATTTTGCAACTATGACAAAAATGATGGAGGGAATCATTCCATATGTTGTGTAATGGATGATAATTTCCTGAAATATAGTAAATCACAAGGTAATGATTTAATAACTCCCATGCCTATTTATTCCTTCCCAGGACTAAAGGATGGTGATCATTGGTGTATTTGTCTTGATAGGTGGAAGCAAGCATTATTAGACGGTCTTGCACCAAAGGTCATATTAGAATCAACTAATATTGTCGTCTTAGAATCAGTACCTCTGGAAAAATTGAA
>MWOO01000035.1 GCA_002025945.1 Prochlorococcus sp. HOT208_60m_813O14
TCCCGAAAAAGACATACAAATATATATCAATTCTCCTGGAGGCTCAGTAACTGCAGGAATGGCTATATACGATACAATGCAACAAATATCCCCTGATGTAGTGACAATATGCTTTGGAGTAGCTGCAAGTATGGGGGCGTTTCTACTTTCTGGAGGAGCAAAGGGGAAAAGATTGGCTTTACCTAATTCTAGGATTATGATTCATCAGCCTCTTGGAGGTGCACAAGGTCAAGCAGTAGAAATTGAAATACAAGCTAAAGAAATACTTTTTCTTAAAAAAACATTAAATTCGCTTTTAGCAGAGCATACCGGTCAACCTTTGGAAAAAATTAATGAAGATACAGAAAGAGATTATTTTTTATCTCCCTCAGAAGCAGTCGAATATGGATTGATTGATAAAGTTATCAAAAAATGACAAGGGATACTAATTTTTTAAAAAAATGATGACGAATTGATATTTATAAGCAATCCTAGTGAATAGGGAATATTTAACACCTTTCACATTCAAAATTATAATCGATGGCTAAATTCGACGCCCATCTAAAATGTTCATTCTGCGGGAAATCACAAGACCAAGTAAGAAAGCTAATAGCTGGTCCTGGGGTTTATATCTGTGATGAGTGCATAGACCTTTGTAATGAAATTCTCGATGAAGAACTACTTGATAATCAAGCGATCACAAACAGCTCTCCACAAGTAAAAAAGAAATTAACGACTGACAATCCAAAAAAATCTGTTCCCTTAGAATTAACCTCAATTCCTAAGCCATTAGAAATTAAAAGTTTTTTAGATAATCAAGTTGTAGGACAAGAATCTGCAAAAAAAATATTATCTGTAGCCGTATACAATCACTACAAACGATTAGCCTGGAAAGTTAAAGAAGATAGTAACAATAGCAATTCAACAGATTCACAAACAACTAAATTACAAAAATCAAATATATTACTAATTGGCCCTACTGGAAGTGGGAAAACATTATTGGCGCAAACTTTAGCAGAATTTCTAGATGTTCCTTTTGCAGTAGCTGATGCAACGACTTTGACAGAAGCTGGATATGTTGGGGAGGATGTTGAAAACATACTTTTAAGACTTCTACAGAAATCAGAAATGAATGTAGAACTAGCTCAAAAAGGAATTATTTATATTGATGAAATAGATAAAATTGCGAGAAAAAGCGAGAATCCTTCAATTACTAGAGATGTCTCTGGTGAAGGTGTACAGCAAGCATTATTAAAAATGCTTGAAGGAACAATTGCTAATGTGCCACCGCAAGGCGGAAGAAAACATCCGTATCATGACTGTATCCAAATTGATACGAGTCAAATATTGTTTATTTGCGGGGGAGCTTTTATAGGTTTAGAAGATATCGTACAAAAACGTATGGGTAAACACTCCATAGGATTTACCACCAATTCAGATCAAAACAAAGTTGATACAAAAAAAATAGTCGACCCAAGAGACTCCCTAAAAAATTTAGAATTAGATGACTTAGTGAAATATGGACTAATTCCAGAATTTATTGGAAGAATTCCAGTATGTGCTGTATTAGATCGTCTTACTAAAGAAACCTTAGAATCTATCTTGACTCAACCAAGAGATGCACTGGTAAAGCAATTCAAAACTTTGCTAAGTATGGATAATGTTGAATTAAAATTTGAGCCTGATTCTGTTGAAGCAATAGCAAATGAAGCATATAAAAGAAAAACAGGTGCAAGAGCACTTAGATCAATAATTGAGGAGCTAATGTTAGACATAATGTACACTTTGCCTTCTGAAAAAAATGTAAAAGAATTCACAATTACGAAAAAAATGGTAGATAGTTTGTTCTCATCTAAAATTGTTAAACTACCTTCAGGATCAAAAAGAATCATTAAAGAGTCTGCATAAAAAAAAGAGTTTAATTGTTTTAATTTAATCCCAAATTTTTCTAATTAATGAAAAATAAATGCCAAATATACATAAACCTTTTCATCAAAAATATAGACCAAACAACTTAGACGAACTGGTTGGGCAAAAATTTATATCCATTACACTCAAACAAGCATTATTAACAAAAAAAATTGCTCCTGCATATCTTTTTAATGGTCCAAGAGGTACTGGAAAAACATCAAGTGCGAGAATATTTGCGAAATCATTAAACTGCCAGGCATTCGACCAACCTACGATAAATCCTTGTTGTAAATGTGACTTATGTAGACAAATTACAGATGGGAACGCACTAGATATTATCGAAATTGATGCAGCATCGAATACAGGAGTTGAAAATATAAGAGAAATTATAGAAAGAGCGAGATTTGCACCTACTCAAGCGAGATGGAAAGTATATGTAATTGATGAATGTCATATGCTTTCAACGGCGGCTTCGAATGCTTTACTAAAAACTATTGAAGAACCGCCATCAAGAGTTGTATTTATCCTTGCGACAACAAATCCTGAAAGGGTATTAAATACAATACAAAGTAGATGCCAAAAGTTTGATTTTAGAAGAATAAGCCCTAGTGACATTTTTCAACATTTATCAGAAATAGCAGAGAAAGAATCCATTGATTATGAAGTTCAGGCCTTAAAAATGATTGCAAAAAGATCTAATGGAGGTATGAGAGATGCACAAAGCCTCCTTGAACAACTAAACCTTTTTCCAGAAGGCATAACAATTAAGAATATTCAAAACCTGCTAGGAGAAGTATCAGAAATTGAATTAACAAATCTGATTAAAACATTGATTGATAATAATCCTGAGTCATTAATTATCACCTGCAACAAATTATATGATGCTGGCAACGAACCCCATCAAATAATTATCGGGCTATTAAATATAACAAGAGATCTACTCCTCCACACTACAAAAAATAAATATTCAGATCTTTATTATACCTCTGATGAATTTCGAGATGAGTTAGATAAAATCTCAAAAACAATAAATAAATCAACAATAATTAATTGGCATAATAATCTAAGAAATATTGAATATCAAATCAAATCAAGTGATAATCCAAGACTTTGGTTTGAAATACATTTAACTGGTCTTCTGGATAGTCAAGAAAAAATTGATTGTGAAAATAAACAAGAAAGTAAAAATAATACGACTGAGGAGAAGCATGAAAGTAGAAAAAACATTCCAAGTAATAAAGAAAATATTTTAGATGAGATTCCAAAACCAAGTATCCAAGAAAAGATAACTCACAAGGAATTGATCGGAAAAAAAGACGAAAAATTAGAAAAATTTGAAGTTCTTGAAAAAGAAAGTATTGAAAATATTTCTGAAAATAACCAAAATAATCTTGGATCAAATTTAAAAGATAAATGGGAATTAATTCTTTCTAAAGTAGAGCTACCATCAACAAGAATGTTACTTTCACAGCAAGCCGAACTTGAAAGTTTTGATTCGGAGAAAATCACAATTGCATTATCTCCAAACTGGGAAAGTATGATAAAAAGCAGAAAAGTTATCATTGAAAATACTTTAAAAAAGATATTTGGAGATGGAATAATACTTAATTTTTCAACCAAACAATTAAATAAAATTAACCCAAAAAACACTCCAGAAATAACCCAAAATGAAGTAAATAATTTCCGACCAATAAAAAAAATAGAACCAAAAACTAATTCGTCGACAAAAATATCTAACGAGGAAACTTATGATGATAGTTCAAAAAACTTAGCTAATTTTTTTAATGGAGAAATTATAGACCTTGATGAATAGATTAAACTCCAGTATGAAGAGTCTTTCGCCAGAGTATCTTTTTGGGAAAAATAGACATCTTTATAGTTACCCAAGGGATTACTAAAAACCAATGTGATAAATAAAAAACCGATACAAATACCATCAAAAAATTGCTTTTTTGCAATACAGGTACTTCACTTTTACAAGAAGAACCGTACCAAAAAGCAATTCCAGATAACATAAAAGCTGTAAATGAAATAGGCCAGTAAATTGGTGAATCTAAAAAAGCAATACTGAAAACTAAATCAAAAATAGAAATGATTGGCAATGCATATTGCAAGATGAAAAAGTAAGTTAAATCAAATTTCTGCAAATAATCAATTTTATTAGTAAATAATTGATCTCCATAATCGAAGAATCTTTGCAACCCCCCCTCTGCCCATCTTTGCCTTTGCGCTAATAAAGCATTTAAATTCTCAACTGCCTCCTCCATGACTGGAGGATCCCATAAGATTCCAATTCTAGATTTTGATAATAATAATCTTAAACTCAAATCAAGATCATCTGTAACTGTATCTTCATTAAAAGAACCACATGCTAATAATGTTTCTTTCTTAATTAATTGACCATTTCCCCTTAATTCGGAAACTCCAGCAACTGATAATCTTCCATATTGAAAGATTGCATCCATAGCCATCTCCATTGACTGGCAGGAAGTTAAAAAATTCTTACTTACATTTGTTACTGATTTTCTTAGTTGAACTGCAGACCAATCACCCTCTTCTACAAAAGAAAATAACCTTATCAAAGAATCTTGTTTTAATTCAGCATCAGCATCCAAAACTAATAACCATTCACCATGGGTAAATTTCAAGGCATAATTCAAAGCTCCTGACTTTCCTCCTCCTGCATTTGGAGAACGACTTATAACTTTTAGCTTGTCATATTGTCTAGATAATCGATCTAAAATTAAAGGCGTCTTATCAGAACTACCATCATCAATTATGTAAATATTTAATTTATTTGTTGGATAATCTAAACTAAATAATCTTTCCACTAATCTTGATATGACATTCTCTTCATCTCTAGCTGCGACTAAAATATCAAGCAGAGGTAACTCTTTATTGCTAATTCTTCTGCTTACAGTATTTAAAACGTTGTTCCTTTTGAAATTTCTAGAAATAACTTTTAAACCATAAAAAACAATCACAAAAGAAAGAGTCAATATTACATAAAAGAAATTTTCGATATTGTTAGCATGAGGAATAAAAGCTACTAAAAAACAAGCACTAAGAAATACAAACGATTTCAATCTTCGATTTTTATAAAAACCCTTACTCATAAAAGTAAATTGTTAATTGCTTAACTTCCATTGAGACAATATCTCAAATTTTTTTAGTTTTGCATTTCGATAGTAATGATTCAATATTTGTTCATAAGAGAATCCTAATTTAGCCATTTCAATTGCTCCTGACTGAGATAAACCTACACCATGACCGAAGCCACCTCCTCTCAAAAGCCATAAATCATCATTTAATTTATTAATAGTAAACAAATTACTAGGTATAAAATTTAATACCCGTCGAATATCATCTTTAACAAGAACAATAGGTTTATTACCCTTGTCCGTTCGTATTTCCAATTTTGTCACTCTGCCACTAGACCCACGTTCAATAGAATTTAAATCCAAAACATCTTCATTAATATTTATAAGTTTGTTTTTAATTAACTTTTCTTTAATTTCAAGATTAGAAATTTTCTTATTCCATCGAAAAAGAGAATGATTACTCCCATAAAACTGTGCTTTATCAAAATCTAAAAAATTATTTAAATAAGATTCATTAGTAATTGGAAGTTTAAAAATTTTATTTAATGATTTAGAACCATCAATGATTGAATTGAAATAAGAATAATCTTGAATTTGCCAAGACTCGCCTGCAGTAGCAGATACTCCACCATTAGAACCATGGTAAAAAGCATTTATTGGTTGATTTTCATGAGTGAGAATTAAATTTGAAGTTTTGTCTATGGCTTTTTGTACGTTTTTATATGAAATTTCAGAAGGCTTATAAACTTGGCATTGAGTGCTTATACATAAATGATATTTATCCATATTAAATCTATCAGAATTAAATATGCCCCAAGTTCTTGCAATAACTGCTTGAGCCTTGAGTGCTTCTAAAGGAGAATTCGGTCCAATTTCATATGGCAAAACACCTGCCAAATAGTCATCAAATTCAATTTTTTGAACTAAGGTCCAAGTTCCATATAAATCCTTTATTAAATAAAAATTTTTGCCAAAATTAACACCATTTATTTTTATATTCTCTTCAGAATAAATATATATAGGACCTTCAAGTTTCATACCACTATAGTCATTTCTAAGAACAGGAGTAATTTGAAAATTTTTTATTTTTCTGACAATCTGATTTTTTAATT
>MWOO01000036.1 GCA_002025945.1 Prochlorococcus sp. HOT208_60m_813O14
GATTTAATCTCACCCATAATTACTTGAAAAACATTGAAAAGTAAATTGAAATCAATTTCAGAATTTGCTTTTTTTTGCTCTTTTTTGCATTTTTCCATCTAAGTCTTCTTTTAAAAGCATCAAGTGTTTCTCTATATTTTCTTTGAAGCAATAATTGATTTGTTTTAAAAGAATTCCTAATTGACAAGTATTCAGATAAGATCGAATTCTTTATATTGGAGGGATATAACTGCATATTCCTCCTATTAAAAGTTTTTCTATTTGATTCAAGAGGTTGGTCTTTAATAATTCTTTTTAAATTTTGAGAGTCTGCCAAATTCTTTGAATAATCAATAGATCTAATTAAAACTTCTTCTTTATGTTTTTTATATTCTTCTAATTTAAAATCAAATTCTTTAAGAACAGTTGAAGAAAGAATCTTTAATCTCAACGCATCTTTAAATGATAATTTGCCAGCATTTTTTCTGGATTTCTCTCTTATTAATTCGCATTTATTCACTAATTCTTTTGCTTTTTTAATACTTTCCTGGCTATGGATAAGATTAATGCTTTTTATTGTTGATTTACTTAAACCCCAGTCCTGAATAAGGATGTTTTTATGATCCTGCGCGTTTCTGTTCAAATCATAAAAGTTTCTTAATTCAGATTCAAATAATCTTATTTTCTTTGCATACTCTAATCTCTCATCAACTAACGATTTTACTTTTCCACTTAACCTATTAAGTTCTTTTTCTTCAATTGGATTTTGAACATCTATTGATTTATCGATTAAAGAATCAATAATTGCTCGCATATTTTCTTTCTTTTTCTGATTATCCGAAATATAAAGACAAGAAGATTCA
>MWOO01000037.1 GCA_002025945.1 Prochlorococcus sp. HOT208_60m_813O14
GGAGAAGTAATATTATTACTCTTGGGCAACAAAGATTTCAAGTCTTAGAAATTACTCGTTCGACGCCATTTTGTTCTGCAATGGTTAGTTGGATTTGTGATGATAATATTGATGACTTTAAAAAATTAGATTCTCTAAAAGATTCAGTAAAAGAAGCACTAAGTGATGTTATTAATTTAACGAGTAAATTGACTAATACAAAAAAAAATCTACCTGATAAATTACCTGATAACCCAATGGAATTATCATTTTGGATAGGAGCTCATTTGGGCGGTCCTGTTGCGGAAGAACAGCAAAGACTTCTTGAAGAGAGAAATACTTTTACCAGTTTGCAAAGAGAATATGAAATGCTTGATCATACAAGAAAACAACTTGCAGCAAGAACAGCATTGAAAGAGAGTTTTCCTGATATAAAAGAAAATTAAATGTTTGAATTATTATTCCCTTTTTTTTTAATATTTTTATTGTTTCTAGTCTTAGCGATAATATGGAGAAAAAATGCTAGAAAATATATTTCTTCCGGTACAGTAGCCTCTGCATATGATGCTTGGACCCAAGACAAATTACTTGAGAGATTATGGGGAGAACATATACATTTGGGTTTTTATCCCTTAGGCCAAAAAAATATTGATTTTAGAAAGGCTAAAGTTCAGTTTGTTCATGAATTAGTTAAATGGAGTGGTTTAGATAAATTACCGCAGGGATCAAGAATTCTTGATGTAGGTTGTGGAATAGGGGGAAGTTCTAGGATCCTTGCAGAATATTATGGGTTTAATGTCACTGGCATTACAATTAGTCCGGCTCAAGTTCAAAGAGCAAGAGAACTTACTCCTGATGGGCTAAATTGCAACTTCCAAGTTATGGATGCTTTGGATTTAAAATTTGAAGATGGATCATTTGATGCCGTCTGGAGTGTTGAGGCTGGTGCACACATGAATGATAAAACTAGGTTTGCAGATGAAATGCTGAGAACTTTAAGACCTGGAGGGTTTTTTAGAGTTGGCTGATTGGAACTCAAGAGACCTTGAGGCATACCCCCCATCATTTTTTGAAAAGTTAGTTCTTAAACAATTACTTGAACAATGGGTACATCCTAATTTTATTAGCGTTAACGAATTTAGTAACATTCTTAGAACTAATGAAAATAGTTCAGGAAGAGTTATCTCTGAAAATTGGAATTACTATACAAATCCTTCATGGTACGACTCCATTATTGAAGGCATTCGAAGGCCCTTTGTAATTTTGTCACTTGGCCCATTTGCGATAATTAAGTCGATTAGAGAGATTCCAACAATACTTCTCATGGATTGGGCATTTAAAAAAGGTTTAATGGAGTTTGGAATTTATAAATGTAGAGGGTAAAATTAGTCC
>MWOO01000038.1 GCA_002025945.1 Prochlorococcus sp. HOT208_60m_813O14
GATATCGAAAAGAAATATCAAATAATGCTATAGAAAGTGCTAATACACCAATTATGGACTCATTATGGCATGCTTATCCCCACACTCTTATAAGTGCTAGTGGATCTGATGTAGGCCTACCAGATGGTCAAATGGGTAATTCAGAAGTAGGGCACCTTACCATTGGTTCGGGTAGGATAATACAACAAGAACTTGTAAGGATTTCGAATATTGTAAAAAATAATCAGTTAGGCTTGGTTAATGAGTTAGGGGATTTAGCTGCTTCATTAAAAAGAAATAATTCTACTTTGCATATTACGGGATTATGTTCTGATGGAGGAGTACATAGTCATATTGATCATTTATTAGGTTTAATAAAATGGGCATCTGATAATGAGATCAAAAAAGTTGCAATTCATATAATCACCGATGGAAGAGATACTCCAGCAAAAAGTGCCTCTAAGTATATAAGTCAAATAGAATCATGCATAGAAAAATTTAATACAGGCGAGATAGCTTCTATATGCGGAAGATACTGGATCATGGATAGAAATCTTTTATGGGATAGAACAGAAAAAGCATATGTTAATTTGACTGATCCAGATATTCAAATTTCAAATTTTTCACCTCATGATTACATAGAAAAAAGTTATGCCAAAAATATAACCGATGAATTTATAGAGCCCATACGATTGTCTGAAAACTACCTTAAAGATGGAGACAGTTTGATTTGCTTTAACTTTCGTCCAGATAGAGCAAGACAAATAGTCAAATCCCTCTCAATAAATAAATTCTCAGAATTTGAAAGAAAAAATTTCCCTAATCTAGATCTTGTTACTTTCACTCAATATGATTCGAACTTTCCCGTTAAAGTTGCTTTTCCTCCTGAATCGCTCAATAATTTTATCGGCCAAATAGTTTCAGAAAACGGTCTCAAGCAATACAGAACAGCAGAAACAGAAAAATATCCTCACGTCACATACTTTTTCAATGGAGGAGTCGAAATACCTTTACCTGGTGAAGAGAGACATTTAATTCCATCACCAAGAGTTGCTACTTATGATATGAAGCCTGAAATGTCTGCGGAAGAATTAACTATTAGTTGCTCTAAAGCAATTAAAAGTGGAAACTATGCTTTTGTTGTAATTAATTTTGCCAATCCTGATATGGTGGGTCATACAGGCAACATGGATGCAACAATTAAAGCTATAGAGACGGTAGATAAATGTATAGGTCAAATAGTTAATGCTACTGGAGAGATGGGTGGAAGCATTCTCATAACAGCCGATCATGGTAACGCAGAGGTAATGAAAGGACCGGAAGGAGAACCATGGACAGCACACACAATCAACAAAGTACCATTAATTTTGATTGAAGGAGAAAAAAGAAAAATCCCAAATATGGGTAATGAAATTTATTTAAGGGATAATGCTGGCTTAGCAGATATTGCTCCAACTCTATTGCAATTATTAAATCTTCCAATACCAAGAGAAATGACGGGTAAATCTCTTATTAAAGAAATCGAATTAAAGGGTTATAATAAGGTCGTACAACACGTTTAGAATTAATAAAACTTTTTTAAGCAATGATTCAAATTATTAGTTGGATATGGGTATTTTCTGGCGTTCTTCTGATCCTTTTAGTTTTACTGCATAGTCCTAAGGGTGATGGAATGGGAGGTATAGCTGCTAGTGGAAGCTCAATGTTTAATAGTGCTAGTAGTGCTGAGGCATCTCTCAACAAAATAACTTGGACTTTTTTAGTTATATTTTTATCTCTCGCAATTATTCTCAGCGCTGGATGGATTTCATAAATTAAAAAAAAAAAGGGATCATTTAAATGATCCCTTAACATAAAAGTTAAATTATTAACTATCTTTAAGTTAATAATCAAAGTCACCACCCATACCTGGTGCACCTGCTGGAGATGATGAATCTTTTTTCTCAGGTAAATCTGCAACTATGCATTCAGTTGTCAGAACCATTCCTGCTATTGAAGCTGCGTTTTGTAATCCTGAACGAGTTACTTTTGCAGGATCAACTATACCAGCAGAGGACATATCTACATATTCACCAGTAGCAGCATTAAATCCATCGTTAAATGGCTTAGATTTTACATTTTCAGCAATAACAGCACCATTAGAGCCTGCATTCTCTGCAATTCTCATAAGAGGAGCTGTGAGTGAAGCTTCAACAATGTTAGCTCCAATCAATTCCTCACCTTCTAGATTTTTATCAGCCCATTCTTTTAAAATAGGAGATAAATGAGCGAGAGTTGTTCCACCTCCAGGAACAATTCCTTCTTCAACAGCCGCTTTAGTTGCGTTAATAGCATCCTCAAGACGAAGTTTTTTATCCTTCATCTCGGTTTCAGTAGCAGCACCAACCTTTATTACTGCAACCCCTCCAGCTAATTTAGCTAAACGTTCTTGAAGCTTTTCTTTATCGTATGAAGAATCGGTTTCATCCATTTGCTTCTTAATTTGATCGCATCTAGCCTTGACTGCTTGCTCATTACCTTCAGCTACGATGGTTGTAGTCTCTTTATTGATAGTAATTCTTCTACCAGTTCCAAGCATATCTAAGGTAGCATTCTCTAATTTCAGGCCAGCATCTTCAGTAATAAGTTGTCCATTAGTTAGAACGGCCATATCTTCAAGCATGGCTTTTCTTCTATCACCAAATCCAGGAGCTTTAACTGCAGCAACGTTTAAAACACCTCGTAATCTATTCACAACAAGAGTTGCTAAAGCCTCTTTTTCAATATCTTCAGCAATAATGACTAATGGTTTACCAGTTTTAGCTATTTGTTCTAGTACAGGAACTAAATCTTGAACTAAGGCAATTTTTTTATCAGTCAGAAGGATATAGGGTTCATCTAAAACAGCCTCCATTCTCTCTGTGTCTGTTGCGAAATATGGTGAAATGTAACCTTTATCAAAACGCATCCCCTCAGTCACTTCTAATTCGGTAGTCATTGATTTTCCTTCTTCTAAGGAAATAACACCTTCTTTACCAACTTTATCCATAGCATTAGCTATCATATTCCCCACCTCTTCGTCATTTCCAGCAGCAATGGTTCCACATTGAGCTATGGCATTACTATCACTAATAGGCTTAGAATTTTCCTGAATTTTTCCAACTAGAAATTCAGTAGCTTTATCAATTCCTTTTTTCAAGGTGATTGCATTAGCTCCTGCAGCTACGTTTCGCAATCCTGCTTTAACCATCGCGTGAGCTAAAACAGTGGCTGTTGTAGTACCATCTCCAGCTGCATCATTAGTTTTTGAGGCAGCTTGTCTGATTAAAGCAACCCCTGTGTTTTCAATGTGGTCCTCTAATTCGATTTCTTTAGCGATTGTGACACCATCGTTAATGATTTGTGGAGCACCAAATTTTTTCTCTAAGACAACATTTCTTCCTTTTGGTCCAAGCGTTACAGCAACAGACTCAGCAAGGATATCGATTCCTCTCTCGAGCGCTCTACGAGCTTGCTCATTGTAAATAATTCTTTTAGCCATGTTTAGGCAGCAATTTAGTAATAAGTTTTAATAATTTTTGAAACAAATATTTTAGCCTACTACAGCTAAGATATCCTTTTCAGAGAGCAAGACGTATTCATCTCCTCCCAATTTAATGTCTGTTCCAGCATATTTGCTGTACAAGACTTTGTCCCCAATACTCACTTCTGGAGTTTGTCGAGAACCATCGTCATTAAGTTTCCCAGGGCCCACCTGAGCAACTTCTCCTACCTGTGGTTTTTCTTTAGCTGAATCGGGCAAAAGAATGCCCCCAGCAGTTTTTTCCTCAGATGCGGAAACTTTAATAAAAATTCTATCTCCCAGTGGTTTTACTGTAGAGACCGTAAGTGAAACAGCTGCCATAGATTAATGGAGGATCATGATTGAGACGCTTTGCGTCATAAAAACGAAAAGAGAAATTCTCTTTCCTTATCTTCAACAAGATAATCTGCGAAGCGGCAATTAAACCATACTTAAACTGTGCGGGTGGCCGAACCCATTTAACAATCTACCCATGAGGTGGTAGTATTTTCGGATTATGAGCTGTATAAAATCAGCTATTCATCACCAAATAAATAAAAAATGGTAGCAACTCCATCAACTTCTTCACAAACAAAAGGCGTAGTTCGTCAGGTAATTGGCCCAGTTCTAGATGTAGAATTCCCTGCAGGGAAACTGCCCAAAATATTAAATGCTTTGAGAATTGAAGCAAAAAATCCTGCTGGACAAGAAATAGCACTCACTGCAGAGGTTCAACAGCTCCTTGGTGACCATAGAGTCAGAGCAGTAGCGATGAGTGGCACTGACGGCCTTGTAAGAGGCATGGAAGCGACCGATACAGGCGCACCCATATCAGTACCTGTAGGAGAAGCAACTCTAGGAAGAATATTTAACGTTTTAGGAGAGCCAGTAGACGAACAAGGTCCAGTAAATACTAAAGATACTGCCCCAATACATAGAGCTGCTCCAAAATTAACTGACCTAGAAACTAAGCCAAAAGTTTTTGAAACCGGAATTAAAGTTATCGACCTTTTGGCTCCCTATAGACAGGGAGGGAAAGTTGGATTATTTGGAGGCGCTGGTGTTGGAAAGACTGTTCTTATTCAAGAGTTAATAAATAATATCGCAAAAGAACATGGTGGAGTTTCTGTTTTTGGAGGTGTAGGAGAAAGAACAAGAGAAGGGAATGACTTATATGAAGAATTTAAAGAATCAGGTGTTATCAATGCAGATGACTTAACTCAATCAAAAGTTGCCTTATGTTTTGGGCAGATGAATGAGCCACCTGGTGCAAGAATGAGAGTAGGATTATCAGCACTAACAATGGCTGAACATTTTAGGGATGTAAATAAACAAGACGTTCTACTTTTTGTTGATAACATTTTTAGATTTGTTCAAGCTGGTTCAGAAGTATCAGCTTTACTTGGAAGAATGCCTTCTGCAGTTGGATATCAGCCTACTCTTGGAACAGATGTTGGTGAATTACAAGAGAGGATTACATCTACATTAGAAGGTTCAATAACATCAATTCAGGCTGTTTATGTACCTGCTGATGACCTGACTGACCCTGCTCCAGCAACTACATTTGCTCATTTAGATGCTACTACTGTTCTTGCAAGAGCCCTTGCCGCTAAGGGAATTTATCCAGCAGTTGACCCATTAGACTCAACAAGTACTATGCTACAACCATCAGTCGTTGGTGATGAACATTACAAAACAGCTAGGGCTGTTCAATCAACTTTGCAAAGATACAAAGAACTTCAAGACATTATTGCAATTCTTGGTTTAGATGAGCTTTCAGAAGAAGATAGATTAACAGTCGATAGGGCTAGAAAAATTGAAAAATTCCTTTCCCAGCCTTTCTTCGTAGCAGAAATATTTACAGGTATGTCTGGTAAATACGTAAAATTAGAAGAAACAATAGCTGGGTTCAACATGATTTTGTCAGGTGAATTAGATGATTTACCCGAACAGGCATTTTACTTAGTTGGTAATATCGATGAAGTAAAAGCCAAGGCTGAAAAAATAAAGTCAGAAAAATAAATATTTATTATATGTATTTAACCTTCAATAATTTAAATTAATGGCAATTTCTCTTAAAGTTTTAGCTCCAAATAAAAATGTTTATCAAGGCGAAGCTGAAGAAGTAATCCTTCCTAGTACCACGGGACAAATTGGTGTTCTTCCAGGACATATTTCCTTGGTAACGGCAATAGATATTGGCGTTTTAAGGCTAAGAATGAATTCTCAGTGGAAATCAATAGCTTTAATGGGTGGCTTTGCTGAAATTGAATCAGATGAAGTCATTGTTTTGGTAAACAATGCAGAAATTGGATCTGAAATTAATGTTCAAAATGCTGAACAAGATCTTAAAGAAGCAAAATTAGCAATTAGCAAATTTCCTGAAAATGAAAAAAGTTCCCAGAAAATAAAAGCTTTGAAAGAGATTTCGAAGGCCGAGGCGAGGATTCAAGCTGCAAGAAACTAATTTTTAAGCAGTTCCACAAAAAGTAACTTCTGGAAACTTCAACTTGGCCTCTTCTAATTTTTTAGTTTTTCCCTCTTCTTGCCAATAATTTATTACTTCGGTAGCTTTATTCAATATTTCAACCCTTTCATTATCTGTAATCCAACCTTTATTCTCTAGTTCACTTTTTAGTTTTTCCCAAGCATCATCTCTCGGCCAGAAATAATATGCAGTAAGAGGGCTTGGACCACCTCCTACTATTTGATCGACGGCTAAAGCAACATTATCAGGTAACCACAATACTTTTATTATGAATCTCCCTTCGTCGGGTTTTGGGGTATAACCAGAAGGTACTCCATCTTCATCAATTGTGGCAGCTGCCAATACAGCTGATGCGCCCATCATTCCTGAATTAGGAGTAGAGTTTTTAGACTTTGGTTCATCACTGTTTTTTTCTTTTGAATTTTGGCTTAACTTATCTGAGGAGGTCATTTACTTATTTATGTTTACTAAATAATTTATCAGTTTATGGTCACATTTTGATTGATTTCTTCAAAATTTCTTGATTTTAATTATTGATTATTCCATACAGAATTTTTATCTATCGTGGGGTACTTGATAAAAATCATAAATTTTAGCTTCTAATGAATCCCAAAGGTCTTTAGGGATATCGTTTTCTTCTGCAAACATTCCAAGTTGACTAGCCAAGCCTCTTGCTTGAGATAGTTTCGAATCATGTGAATCTGAATTATTCATTTTAGAACTTTAAACTTTATAAAAATAAATCTATTAATTAGATAAGTCAAATTTAAAATTCTAAATCAGAGATTTCTTTTAGGGCATCAATACTTAAAACTTCTGGGTTTGTATCATTGACCAGAACATCATCTTCTATTCTTATCCCAATACCTTTCCATTTTTCGTCAATAAGAGGTTGCCCCTCAGGGACTGGGATCCTATCACTTATATAGATCCCAGGCTCTACAGTAAGAATCATTCCATTCTGTAATGGCACTTCATAGTCTCCCATTCTGTATGCTCCAACATCATGAACATCTAAGCCTAGCCAATGCCCAGTTCTATGCATATAAAGGTGTTTATAAGATTGATTCTCAATTATTGCCTCAGTACTGCCCACCAATAAACCAATTTCTTTTAATCCTTCTATCAAAATTTTTAAAGCCACACTATGCACAGTACTAGAATTTGATCCGGTTACGGCACTTTTAATTGCATTTTTCTGCGCATTTAATACAATTTCGTAAATAATTTTCTGCTCTTTAGAAAATTTTCCCCCTATGGGAATAGTTCTTGTTATGTCTCCATTGTAATAATCAACTAGTGAGCAACCAGCATCTACCAACAATAAATCTTCCTTATTCAAGGGTGAGTTATTGGAAGTGTAATGCAAAATACATGCATTATCTCCTGAAGCAACAATAGAGTTATAAGCAGGTCCCCGAGCACCTTTTTCCAAAAAGAATCCTTCTAGAAGACCCTGAATTTGTCTTTCATTTTTTTTTGATGAGATAGATTCTCTAACTAGTTCATGAGCTGCAGCTGAAATTTGTATAGCCTCTCTCATTCTCTTAATTTCAAATTCACTTTTAATTAATCTCATCTCATTTAAGTAGATTTCTGGAGATTTTATAGAATTTGCACCAATCCCTAATCTTGAGAGGTTATCAAGTTGTTGTGAAAATATTTCTAGTACTATTTTTTCAATTAATGGATGCTTGCCAATTGAAAAAACAAGTTCATCAGAACCATTTATGTAGCCTGGAAGTAAATCTCTTAGTTCGGTTATTGAATGAGCTTTATCAGCCTTAAACTCTTTTTCAGCACCATCTAAACCCCATCTGAAGCCATGCCAGACTTCACTTATAACATCTTTAGGAGCAACAAACATAATAAATCTCTCTCCCTTTGGCTTATGCGATAAGAAAAGAGCAATTGCGTCCGGCTCATCAAAACCAGTTAAATACCAAAAATTACTATCTTGTCTAAAAGGATATTCACAATCTGCATGATGCTTTACAAGATTAGCCCCGGGTATAATAGCAGCTTTTCCTCCTAATTTATTTAAGAAAATTTCTCTTCTATCCTCAAAAACTTTACTGTTAGGTATAAACATAAATTTGTATTGGCGTGTTTATAAAAAAAATGGAAGAATGAATTAATACAGATTTAGTACAAAATCTATTTTAATGGAACCAAGTGTTTACGGTTTGATTTTTCTTATCGTTATTATTTTAATTGGGTCAGCATGTTGTTCGGGAGTAGAAGCGGCTTTTTTAGCAGTGAATTCAATAAGAATTCTAGAAATAGCATCAAAACAAAAGCCAAAAAGTTCTGCGAATCAACTCCTTAAACTTAGAAAACATCTTGGAAGAACATTAACTGTAATTACTATTACTAATAATGGATTCAACATAATTGGGAGTCTTATTTTAGGTGTATACGGAGCATTGGTAATTAATAATAGTTATGGCTTAACCCTTTTTTCGATTGCTTTCTACATACTTGTTGTTTTAGTCGGCGAAGTATTACCCAAAGCTCTTGGTACAAGATTTTCAGTTCAAATAGCATTATTATCTGTTCCTATTTTGAGAATATTAAATAATTTAATGAGGCCATTCTTAATATTAATAGAACAAATATTTCCTGTCATTACTGCAGAAAGTGAAATCTCAACTGATGAA
>MWOO01000039.1 GCA_002025945.1 Prochlorococcus sp. HOT208_60m_813O14
CTGGGATTTAGATGGTCCCATCGCAAATACTGAATTAGAGGCCCATTTGCCTGCTTTTAATAATGCTTTTAATGACCTTGGTATTGATTGGAATTGGGATACTAATACATATATAAAACTTCTGAAGATAAATGGGGGCAAAAATAGGATTGCTTATTACGCTAAATCTAATAATGATAATTTCTCAGAAGATTTAATTCTCAAAATTCATGAAACAAAACAGTTTCATTATTTAGAAATAATAAAAAAAAATTGCGTTAGTTTAAAAACTGGTGTTTTTAGATTAATAAATGAGTTACAAAGAAAAAAAGTAAGACAATTTATTGTTACTTCCAGTTCAAGAATTCAAGTCAATCTACTTATTGATTATCTTTTTAATGGCTTCAACCCTTTTGAGTTCATTATTTCAAGCGAAGACGTTGAATTAAAGAAACCAAATCCATTACCATATTTAAAGGCAATCCAATTAAGTGGTATAAACAAAAACAACTCAATTGTTTTTGAAGACTCCAATCCAGGATTGAAATCTTCCTTGGCTGCTAACTTGCCAACAATTTTTGTTCCTTCAAATGTCCCAATTGTTCTTGAGGAAAATATTAAATTAGATTGTATTTTAGATAGTCTTGGTGATCAGAATAATGTGGCAAATGTAATTAAAGGCCCTAAACTAAAAAAATCATATATTGACTATAACTTTTTAAGTGATTATTTAGTATCTTTTAGTAATGCAAAAAACTAATTTTTCAAGAATTACCTACCAGTTAAATAATTTATTTTTTGGTTTTCTAAGTGATACTTGGAGAACAAAATCTATTGGTCTAATTTCTGTTTTGACAGGTTATTTTTTGTTTGCAAATTTTTTAACAAAATTTATATCTGAAGGTAAAAATGAGTTAATAATGGTCCCAATAATTATTACTTTTATTGAAATCACTATAAGAATTAAACCTGCCGCAAGTTCAAAATTTTATTATCTATGGACCGTAGTTGATAAATTAAGAATTGGTGCAATTTATGCCATTATACTTGAAGCATTTAAATTAGGATCTTAATAGCTACTCTTCTTCTTCATCAATAGGATAAACAAATCCTTGAGCTTTTCCAGTTAATACTGATTTACTTAAAGATATAGCTTTTTGAGCTGCTATTGCTGCTTTTCCTTTCCAAACAGCGTGTCTTTGGTTCCTTTTGCTCTTAGATTTTTTCTTCTTTGGTACAGCCATTCTGTTTCTTTATTTCATATAATAATATAACCTTTAACTGGTTATCTCCAAAACTTTTGAGTATATTTTGTCTATATACGTCAATTTTTTAAATAAGCATATATGCTTTATTAATCATTTATAAAGATTAGTGTTTAGATCAAAATTCTCATATTCAGATTCTAAATCAAGTTATTCGGATCTTCTAGAAGATATAGAGACGGGGAAAATAGAATCAATATTTTTCTATCCAAGGCAGAGAGAAATTGATGTTCTGTATAAAAATGGGGATAAATTTAAAATACCTATCCTTTACAACGATCAATTAATCCTTGAAAAGGCTACTGAAAATAAGGTAGATCTAACTATTAACAATAGTAGAAAAGAAGCCTCAGCTGCTAATTCATTCGCTTCAATAAGTCTTTTCCTGATTTTCATATTAGCTATAGTCTTAATCTTGAGGAGTACATCAAAATTGGCTTCCAGAGCTTTTGGTTTTACCAAAAATCAAGCTAAATTTGTAACTATTGATGATGTAGAAACGAGATTTGATGATGTAGCTGGCGTCCCTGAAGCCGCTGAGGAATTAAAAGAGGTAATAACATTTTTGAAAGAACCAAAGAAATTTGAAAATCTTGGAGCAAAAGTTCCTAAGGGAGTTCTTTTAATAGGCCCACCAGGAACAGGTAAAACATTATTAGCTAAAGCAATTGCTGGTGAATCAGGAGTGCCTTTTCTCTCAATATCGGCATCAGAGTTTGTAGAACTTTTTGTTGGTGTTGGAGCAAGCCGAGTTCGTGATTTGTTCTCTAAGGCTAAGGAAAAATCTCCTTGTATAATTTTCATTGATGAAATTGATTCCATTGGTAGACAAAGAGGGTCTGGGATCGGAGGTGGAAATGATGAAAGAGAACAAACCCTTAATCAGCTTCTAACTGAATTAGATGGTTTTGCTGATAATTCTGGGATCATTGTTTTAGCAGCAACAAATAGACCAGATATTTTGGATGCAGCATTACTAAGACCAGGTAGATTTGATAGAAAAATTGAAGTAATGCTTCCAGATTTAGATGGAAGAAAAAAAATTCTTTCTGTTCACTCACTTTCTAAACCACTTTCAAGCGAAGTTGACTTAGGATATTGGGCTTCTAGAACAGTTGGATTTTCGGGAGCAGATCTTGCAAACTTGATGAACGAGAGTGCTATTCACTGTGCAAGAGACGAATCTAAATTAATCAGTGATCTTCATATAGAAAATGCTCTTGATAAAATTACCATTGGCCTGAGAAGCTCATTAATAACTTCTCCTAATATGAAAAAAATTATTGCTTATAACGAAGTAGGTAGAGCAATTGTATCTGCTGTAAGAAATGGAATTGAATCAGTTGATAAAATTACGATTTTACCTAGATCTGGATCTATAGGAGGATATACAAAATTATGCCCTGACGAAGATGTAATTTCTAGTGGATTGATTTCAAAAAAATTATTATTTTCAAAAATTGAAATTGCTCTAGCTGGAAGAGCAGCAGAAACGATAGTTTTTGGTGAGGGTGAAATTACACAATGCTCTGTAAATGATATCTCTTATGCGACAAATATCGTAAGGGAAATGGTTACAAAATATGGATTTTCAATTATTGGTCCAATTTCAATGGATTCTGATAACAATGAAATGTATTTAGGAGATGGATTATTTAAAAGAAAGCCCCTCATAGCAGAAAATACCAGCTCTAGAATAGATAATGAAATCATAAATATTTCTAAAATTTCATTAAATAATTCAATAAAAATATTGAAAAAAAATAGAATCTTACTAGATAAATTAGTTGATATACTTTTAAATCAAGAAACTATAGATAAAAAAGTTTTTAAATTAACAACTTCTAAATTGTTGAAAGTTTGATTTAATTGCTTTAAATTAAAAAAAATATTTTCTTGATAATTAAAAACAACACAACGAAGTTATTAGTTACACTTTCATTTTTACTTATTCTTCCATTTGTACAAAAACAATGGTTTAATTTGTATTCACTCAATATTAATGACATTTCCTTTTATTCAATCCTTTACTATTTGAGCGGTGCAATATGTCCATCTTTGGTGTATATAAATTCATTAAAAAACTACTCATACTATAATTTTAATAAGAATAAGATTCTTAGTAAAAATATAATTAAAGGAAAAAGACTATTATTATTAGTGGCAATAAATTTAATATTTCTCTCTTACTTTATATCTGATTATGTATATATAAATTTTGATCTTATTTATAATTTATTTCTTGAAGGAATTAATATACCAAAACCAGATATTTTACAGTTAAGTTTTTCAATATTATTAATTTCTATTTTATTAATTTTCGAGAAATCTAGGTTTTTTTTAAAAAAATTAATATTGGTAAATTTTATTTTGATTTCTATTTTTCTCTGGCATCTTCAAATTAATAATATTAGTGTTGATGATCAGTTTCATATATATAGATATTTTGGTTTAAATGACTTAAATTTAATTAATCTTTTTATCTTAGTCGCAATAGAAATTTCTTTTTTTACTTGGTCTTTCATATCATATAAAACTAATTTAAGCGATTGGATCGTGCCTAAACCTCAAAAAGGGGATTTAATCCCCATTTTGAATATGTTTATTTTTTATTTTTTTATAATTATTTACTACTCTATACTCTCTTAGAAGTCTCTAAAATTTTTACTATAGTGCAGAAAAATATTCTTTACTACCTTTAGGATCCTCTAACATTGTTTTCTCCCCGGGGGTCCAGTTTGCTGGACATACTTCATCTGGATTTGCCGCAACGTATTGATAACCTTGAAGAATCCTTAGTGTTTCATCAACATTTCTTCCTACAGGAGCCTTGTTGACAGTTGTATGCATAACCACTCCTTCGGGATTGATAAGGAATAAACCTCTATCGGCCTCTCCATCATCATTAAGAACATTGTACGCCTGGCAAATTTCTCTTTTTAAGTCAGAAACTAACGGGTAGTTAATATCACCTATTCCACCTTCATTTCTTGGGGTTTGTATCCAAGCCAAATGACAGTGTTTGCTATCAACTGATACCCCAAGTATTTCCGTATTAAGTGCTGAGAAATCTTGGTATCTATCACTAAATGCAGTGATTTCAGTTGGACATACAAATGTAAAATCTAGTGGGTAAAAGAATAAAACAACCCATTTGCCTCTTAGACCTGAAAGTGTAATCTCCTTAAACTCTTGATCATATACTGCTGTAGCACTAAAGTCTGGTGCTTCTTGGCCAACTCTTAAGCTCATGAAAAAATTTTTCCTTATTTAAATTATTTATGGTCTGAAAGACCGTAATAAGTATTATAATTTTATTAATAATGAATTAGCAAGTTTTTTTTAAATTCAATGAAATGGCATTATTCCTTTACTAGGAAATTTACAATTTTGAATCATAATAAACTTTTAAAAAATCTCAAAAAGGAATTAATTAAATATCCCATTAACAGGATTGACAATAAAAATTCGAATTAAAAGAAATTCTATTTTATTTAAGATTCCTTTAAATTCTAATCTCTATAATTAGGAAAATCTTTTTAATATTTTTAATTATGGCTAATTATATTGAAAGACTAAAGGATAAAGTTAAAATAAAAAAATTTGATTCTAATCAGCCAATTGGAGCTTGGATTTTCGTTATAATTTTGAACATGATTGGATTTGCGGGTTATTTTTACTTAAAGGTAAATAATATACATTTAGGCAGTTAAAAAATTATCTTATTTCCTTTTTAATTGAGCGACAAAAGTTTTTCAGTCTTTCATTTATCGTTAAGTCAGGTAAAGTCCAAATTGATTCTGTTTCAGGTAATGGATCTTTATTCCATTCTTTGAATTCTTCCATTATCGAGGCATTATTTAGTTTTGATGTAAACTTTTTGCGTTTTTTTAAATATTTTCTTATCACTGTAAGATTCGCCTCAATATATTCACTCATAATAAGTTCTTAGACTTACATTAATTTATCATCTGGCAAGTACTGCTTTAAAGAAAAGTTTAGTTAGACATTTTGCACTGCTTGAAAAAGTCCAAATGAATAACCCCCTATTAGAATCCAGCCAAGTACACTTGATATTATTGTAGATCTTCTATTGTGTCTCCTTAAAGCTGATTCAATCATTTCATTAACTTCATCTCTATTCAGGTATTCTTTATTGGAGTCTTTTTTCATTTTTTTCTTTTTACAATAAACGAATTTATAAGAAAGTGAGCTTAAGATTTTTAATTATCAGTAAGAGTTTTATACTTGATGATTTTAAAATTTTTTTTGCATTAAATATA
>MWOO01000004.1 GCA_002025945.1 Prochlorococcus sp. HOT208_60m_813O14
GAAAATGATTAAAGCTAAATTAGAAGATTCGACTCAAAGACCGCTATATGGTGAGAGAATGATTGAAGAATCAAAAATAATTTGTTTCGATAATCCAAACAAGAAAAGAATTTATGAAATATCTATTCAGTTGCCTGAATTTACATGTAAGTGCCCCTTTTCTGGTTATCCAGATTTTGCAAAGCTAAATATTATTTATCAACCTAATTTGAGAGTCTATGAGTTGAAGTCTTTAAAGCTTTATATTAACAATTTTAGAGATATTAAAATATCACATGAGGAAGTTGTGAATAGAATTATGGATGATTTAGTGAATGAAGGTTCACCTCACTGGATACATTTAAACGCGGCATTTAACCCGAGAGGGAATGTTTCTATGCAGTTAGATATTTTTAGTGGGCAGA
>MWOO01000040.1 GCA_002025945.1 Prochlorococcus sp. HOT208_60m_813O14
GCCCTCAATACAAGGGCCACTTGTTGTTCCAGTAAGTAAATCAATTAAGAAGCTTGTTGCATTATTACTCGAGAAAGATAACATTTTCCTTACAGCATCAATAATTTCATCTGATAATAATAAACTTCCTTTTTTAATCCAATAATATGCAGCAAGGGCATAAACCAACTTGACTATGCTGGCAGGGTAAACCATTTTTGTATTATTAATACCAGTTCCAAAACCTTTAAATACGCTTATATTTTCACTTTTATAATTAATCCAAGTTATGGCAATATCTTCTCTTGAAAAATCTTTATTATAAGAGCATACTCTCCCTAAAATATCATTTAAGGCTAGACCCATCTCTTTACTTGAATAGTAAAAGGACATCGTATGGAAAATTATAAAAATCCTATCTCACTATTTAAACAAACTAATTTTTCAAAAACTATTTGGTGGAAATTAAAAGTTAATATTTCGGGATATCAAAATGAAACAGAAGATAAATTAGTTACTGAAATATTTAAAAATAGAATTTTTAGGCTTATTTATCCAAATATTTATCAAAAGAATCATAAATTTTCAAGAATACTAGTTCAACTATATGAAGATGGTTACGTCTGTTGGATAAATTTAGATGGATTAATTATTGAGAAATACGAATTCAAAAAAAATAACAGTTTAGAAAATGAGCACTTCTTTATAAAAGATAAAGTTAACTCAATTTTAAAATGGATCAAGGATCAATCTGAGTTAAATAATGAATATCTTTGGGGAGGTACATTAGGACCCAATTTTGATTGTTCTGGATTAATTCAGACTGCTTTTTTAAAGCATCAAATTTATATACCTCGAGACTCTTTTCAAATAAAAAGTTTTTGTAAGCACCTTTTTTATTACAAAGAATCGTATGCGGCTCTAAGGCCTGGCGATCTTTTATTTTTTGGAAATGAAGAAAAATGTGATCATATTGGAATCTACAAAGGAGAAGGATTCTATTACCATAGCTCTGGAATGGATTTTGGCAGAAATGGAATAGGATTAGATACCCTAAAAATATCTAATGATAAAATCTCATTGCATTATAAATCTAAACTTATTTCGGCAGGAAGAATAGTTAGAAATTATAGATGGGACCGCACTATACGTTAATTAATAGAGCTCACCTCAAAATTTTAAATTAAATTAAAATATTACTTATTCTTTTATTTAGAAATTAACCAGCAGTCCAAATATTTTTAATAATTGGCATTATTGTATCTAAGTGTAATGTTCCAACAAGTAGCCAAGCAAAAACGGCTCCTCCACAGCCTCCTAACCAAAATCCACTTGTAAAATCAGCCCAACCAGCTCTTGTGAATAAGTCCTTTGGCGGATTGTTAACAGTCGCATCTGGAGGTTGAACATTAGGTGCTTTACCGGGTGCATTATAAAGAACTAAAAGCGCTGTCAAAATATGAACAGCTCCAATAGCGGCAAGAAGTCCAGCAGTTAGAGCAAATTCAGAATTTCTTAATGGGCCAGTCATAGTGAAAGGACCGTATAGGAGATACCCAAAAGCTGCTCCAGTTTCTAAGCCTCTAAAATTAGGAGAAATACCTTCTCTATAAAAAGGCAAATTATTTATAAAAGCTTTTGTAAAATAGCCACTATTAACTGGGGTAGCTAAATTACCAACACATGGATCAGCAACTGTTTTTACTGCCCATTGTTCTGCAACACCAATATCATTTGGTTGTACAGAATTATCTATGTATTTCTCATCAAATTTAATTGAACTTGTTGATTCTGAGAATGATTTTTGAAAGTCGCTCATTTTTTTAATAGTTTAGTGTTTAATAATTTATTCAGTTGCTGTAATAAATCTTCCAATCAATACGATAAAAACAGCAGGCATTGCTATACCAATTAATGGAACAAAAATTGAGGGTAGGAGATTTGGTAAATCAGATGGCATAGTTCTTTAAACATCTTTAAACACTTTAGTATTTATCTGCGAAATAGTGTTAATTTTATTACTTGATGATATAAAAATTATTAACTTTTTACATGTTAAATTTTTTCGTAGTTGTACTTATTATTTTTATAGGAATATTACTTCTAGTTTTAAAAAAAAAAGTTTTAGAAAGTTTATAAATAAAG
>MWOO01000041.1 GCA_002025945.1 Prochlorococcus sp. HOT208_60m_813O14
GAGAGAGATTTCCTGTTAATAATTCTAATTTAGAGCCAATACTTGGTCCAAGGCCAGTAAGCGACTCACTTTATTTACATGCATTATTCGAGGGGCTAGCTAAGATCGAATTGGAAGGATGGAAAAAGCTAGGCGAACTAACAGGTTCACTTCCAAAAAAAATTATTACTATTGGTGGAGGTTCAAAAAACCCACAATGGAGAAAAATAAGAGAAAAAATTATTAACATACCCATAGTTTCATGCAAAAAAACTACTTCATTTGGTACTGCCTTGTTAGCGATTAATTCAAAATAAAAGTTTTTTTAAAATATTTGATGAAGATATAAAATTTTTAATTAAAAGGGTTTCACAAACTACACATCTTAATTTAGAGTATATAGGTTAGAGCCGGGATAGCTCAGTTGGTAGAGCAGGCGACTGAAAATCGCCGTGTCCCCAGTTCAAATCTGGGTCCTGGCACCTTTAAAACCCTGTCCTAGACTGGGTTTTATACTTTCAAATCATTGAGAACTAGTTATTTTTTGCGCATTTTTTTAAAACTTAAAATTTTTAGTTTTCAACTCTGCAGACTTGACCAATAACACCCAAAATCAGTTTATCTCCAATTGGATCTTGCCAATTAGCTAAATCATTGAAATTACTATTTGCTTCATCTATTGAGACATCAACATCTCTAAATGATTTTTCAAAACAATTTATATCCATTGTGTAGAGAATATCCTTAGTAATTTCACTTTTTGTTTTGGGAATAAATTTACTCAATACTCTTACAGAACCATCCTCATTCCTTTTTAAACTTTGCCTATCCCATAACTGTTCTCCGTATTCACTTT
>MWOO01000042.1 GCA_002025945.1 Prochlorococcus sp. HOT208_60m_813O14
TGGGAAATGGGTAAATTCAGGTAAGGATAATGATCTTAATTATTATCAGGCTAGAGGAAAGTTAAAGGAGTCCTTATCATGTTTGAATATAAAAATTGATGATAAACCTACTGATTCAATTTATTTTCTTCATCCAGGTAGAGCAGCAAAATTAATTATTGAAGGTAAAGAAGCAGGATATTTTGGTGAAATTCATCCCAAATTAATATTAGAAAAAAAATCATTAAAAAAAGTTTATTTGTTTTGCCTAAATGTATCTAACCTCTTGGGAGCTAGTACAAGAAAAAACAAATGGATCCCAGTATTTAAGCAATATCCAATTGTGCCGAAAATGGAAAGGGATATTAATTTTGTTTTCAGTAAGAAATTTTTAATTAGCGAAATAATATCACAGATAAGAAAAACAGGAAAAAATCTTTTAGAGGATGTTTATTTAATTGATGTTTTTGAAGATAATAAACTGGGGAAGGATTATATAAGCTATACATTTAGATTATCTTATAGAGATAAAGATAAAACATTACTGGATTCAGATATTAAATCAATACATTCAAACATCATTTCTAATGTTGAAAAAAGGTTTAGCACAAAGTTAAGGAATTAATTATCTTGATAGTCTTATATGGGACTACAAAATAGTCTACAAATAATTCTTAAATAAGATAACCAATATTCCTATAAAACTAATTAATGTTGTATTATATATATCATGATTAATCTACTATCTTTATTGCTTTCTTCAGTGCTATGGGTACAGGTCCCTCAGTGGTCAGATGATTGGTCAAAATGTTCTGTCGATGTTCCTGACGCTTCATGTCATTGGTATATAGCTGCACCTGATAATACTTTTGGTGAAGGTTTTGATTGGGCTAACGCTCCTTGGTTTGACGCAAACGGATTAAGTGATGTCCCCAGTATTGATAAACAAACTGCTATTCAAAAGCTTCAAAGCAAGTAGTACTGTCTTTAAGGCAGTACAGGAATAGATAAAAACCTTTGATATCAAGACTTTTTAAGAGTTATTAATTTCTTGGACATTGAAAGGACATATTTTGTTGATTTATTATTCAATTTTTAATTTTTCCCAGGTAACAAACAGTTTGGATATCAATCATCCAAATTGATAAATTAATTTATCTTACATATCTTTTTTGAGACTATATAATAGACTTATAGCTAGTCTCATATAAGAAGTACTATACAATGTATTCTTATTCTTTAAAAGTATATTCTATTTTTATTTCATTCACACATAATTATTGTTTCCATATATTTGAATAATAATAATTGACAAAAATTAGAAATTTTCAGATTAGCAGCTTTCTTATATGAGACTACTAAATAGACTTAGAATTAGTCTTATCTGAGAATTAGTATACTATTTTCTATATAGATTTTTTAGCAATTGATACGCTTCATTTAATTTTCTCATTTGATCTGTTGATCCTCCAGCATCTGGATGCGTCTCTAAGGCTATTGATTTATAGGCCTCCCTAATTTTAGGGAACGTATGAGCGGATCCTGCAGATGTT
>MWOO01000043.1 GCA_002025945.1 Prochlorococcus sp. HOT208_60m_813O14
TTGGTTCAAGCGAAGCAAGAACTAGAGAAACAATTTCGAGAGCTGAGGCCATGTCTCCCTGTATCCTGTGGATCGATGAAATAGACAAGGGCTTTGGTGGCGATGCTAGAAGCGATGGAGGAACAAGTCAAAGAGTCTTAGCAAGTTTGCTAACTTGGATGGCTGAAAAAGAATCCGCCGTATTTGTCATTGCTACTGCTAATGCTATAGATAAGCTTCCTGCTGAATTATTAAGGAAAGGTAGGTTTGACGAGATATTTTTTCTTGATTTGCCAAATTCCGAAGAAAGATTAAGTATTCTGGATTTGCACCTAAAAAAAAGAAGACCAAGTTACAGCTTTCCTTTATCTACTATCATCGATAGAACAAATGGATTCTCAGGGGCAGAACTTGAACAAGCAGTAATAGAGGGGATGCATATTTCATTCTCTGAAAATAGAGAGCTTATGGAGAAAGATTTAATAAAGGCAGTTTCCGAATTAGTTCCTTTATCAGGAACTGCTAAAGAGCAAATTGATTTCCTAAAAGAATGGTCATCGACAGGACGTGCCCGCTCTGCAAGAAAAAATAAATTTAATTTCTAAAATATTCCATAAGTCAGTAATCATTAATTTAGTTAATTTTTAATCAAAAAACCCAAATAATGAACTTAGATTAACTATCTTAATTAATGTAATAAAAAAAAAGAGTGTTAGATCAAAAATTAATAAGAGAAAACCCAACATTTGTTGAAGAGAATTTATCCTTAAGAGGAAAAGTTTATAAGATATCCCATATACACGAATTAACTTTAAAGAAAAAAGAAATTGACATAGAAATATCCAGTCTCCAATCTGAGAGTAAAAAATTAAGCAAATTAATCGGTCAAGTTATTGGGAAATCCCAAAATAATAATTCACAAGAATTAAATGATTTAAAGAAAAAGGGAAACGAATATAGAATTAAAATTTCTGAACTAGAAGAGAAACAAAGACTATTAGACAAAGAAGTAGATGATGAGATTAATAATTTGCCAAATTTCCCTAGCAAAGACGCACCTATTGGGAAAGATGAAAGTGATAATTTACAACTAAAAACTTGGGGGGATCCTCTAATAAAAGAGAATATAAAATCGCACTGGGAGATAGGAGAAAGTCTTAATATTTTTGACTCTGTAAAATCAACAAAAATATCAAAAAGTCGTTTTATCACTCTTATAGGCAATGGTGCCAGATTAGAGAGGGCATTAGTTAATTTTATGCTCGATATGCATACTAAAAATGGTTACCTGGAGTTAATGCCGCCAGCTTTAGTAAATTCAGAAAGTCTTACAGGATCTGGTCAATTACCTAAATTTTCAAATGAAAGTTTTAAGTGTTCCAATGATGATTTATGGCTTTCTCCAACAGCTGAAGTTCCACTAACTGCTTTTCATAGAAACGAGCTTATTGATCCGAAGCAGTTACCTATTAAGTATGTTGCATATAGTCCATGCTTTAGGAGAGAAGCTGGAAGTTATGGAAGGGATACTAAAGGTTTAATAAGACTTCATCAATTTAATAAAGTTGAATCTATTGGTTTTGTGATCCAAGTAAATCTTTAGAAGCTCATAAAAAGATTACTTCTGATGCAGAAAGCATTTTAAAAAAGCTCAATTTACCCTACAGATTAGTAGATATTTGTACTGGAGACTTAGGCTTTTCTTCAAGTAGAACTTTTGATCTCGAAGTTTGGCTTCCAAGTAGTAAATGTTATAGAGAAATTTCAAGTTGCAGTAATTGCCTTGACTTTCAAGCACGTAGATCATCAATAAGATCAAAAATTG
>MWOO01000044.1 GCA_002025945.1 Prochlorococcus sp. HOT208_60m_813O14
GGTCGCGTGTTCAAGTCACGCTCGAGACATTTTCAATACTTTTCAATTGAAGAACATAGGTGAAATTTTAATTTTATTAAACTATTAAAGACAATAATGTTTAATTCACTCGGCACACTCTTAGATCAAAAAAAATCTAAAGCAAAATATCCAGAAGCAAGAGTTATAGTTCTTGATGACAATTTTAATACTTTTCAGCATGTCGCAAATTGTCTTCTAACAATAATCCCAAGCATGAGTGAACAAAGGGCATGGGATCTAACCATCAAAGTTGACAAGACAGGATCTGCAGAGGTATGGAGAGGGAATCTTGAACAGGCAGAGCTATATCATGAGCAACTATTCAGCAAAGGATTAACAATGGCTCCAATTGAGAAAACATAAAATAAGTAAGATTGACAGAAAATTTTTGGCTGATAAATTCGAATCGTTCAAGGGTTAAAAGGTTTTCAAAGAATAATCAAAATAAAGATAAATTTTTTGAATATATGTTTATTGACTCTGGAAGAATACTTGGTGTTTTAGGAAAAGAACCACCTCTTATGACAACCAGAGAAGAACTTAAAGTTGATAAAGCTAGAGATGAATGGAGAAAGTTAATCGCTCAAGGTTGGAGGAGGACCAAACCAGTTTGGGAAGACTATTAGTATCCAATATTGTTACTAGGATTAGTTATATAAATTATGAGATTTAGGACGTAGTTAGCAGGTAAATTTAATGGCTTCAAAAGTAACAAAGCCATTCCTTGAGTCACATTAAATTCTTTATTTTTCATAAAAAAATAAAAGTCTCATTTTAATTATAAAAAGACTGTCAAATACAAAACAAAAATATTGAAAAAAGATATATGAGCATTTATTGATTAAGGATTTTCAAGATATCTAATATCTAAAACTTATATTAAAAAATTATAAATATAAGGTTACTTGTTATTTTTTTTAACATAAAATCTGCGTTATGATTTAGTAATACTCACTATTTAATACTTATAAATATCCAATGAAGTATCTCATCTCAAGCAAAAGATCAAAAGCTTTATTTGGTATTGGAATAGTTGCTATAAGTATTGGATTAATATCAAAAAAAGTAATTAACTATCCAGCTGGAGGATGTATGAAAGGTACTCAAGAAATAACCATTAATATCTAGCCATTAATCATCCTACATTTTCCTTAATTCTTAAATTCAGTCAACTTTGATAACTCTTTTAGTGAAAGTACACCTAAAATTAGTTTTCCATTTATTTCCCATGTGGGAAAACCTTTAATATTTTTATCAATGCATAATTGAGTTTGACTGTTTATGCCATCTCTTGCACATTCAACTACATTAAGTTCTTTATAAGCTTGCTTACCAAATAATTCACTTTGATTAAGGCAATTAGGACACCAATATGCTGAATATTTAACTACACCATTATCTTTAAGGTATTTTGCCAACTCGATTGAATCCCTAGTGCTTTCTGAGGTGACTATAAGTTCTCTCTGATTATTTAAGTGGGAGCTATTTACAACACTTGGTAAAGTAAGCAAAAATAATAGTGGGATTAATGGACGTTTCATTTATTTACTACTTTTCCTCCATATTTTCTAACTATCTTATCAAGCAAAATTCGTATATCTTTATTTTTAAGTTTCTCAATTTGCTGAAGATTTTCAAGAAGATCACATATTTGATCCTGTGTATCTTCATTTAATTCACTTACTGCCATATATATTTAGAGTTTTTATAATCCAATTTTAAATCAAAAGTAAATTTACATACTTATTGTATTTATATTTTTTTATTGCTATTTTTTTTAAGCGGGCTAAGGTTCATATCTCCACGAGGATTTAGTCCGCTGAATTTTAGAAGATTCTATTTATTTTGGATCCTTCTTTAAAAAGTTGATTAGAAATATTTAAAAATATTTATCTCTGCTTAATTTCTAAATTACATTGAAAAGCATTCTCATATAAACATTAATGGTGTGACACTATTTATTCAATAATGTTGTTATTTCGCTTCATAACTTTCTTAAAATACTTAAACTCAATAAATTCATGCATCATTTTGATATTATCAGATAATACATTTTTATTAACTGCATATTCGTCCACATTAAGAGGAGATCTATTATTTTCAGAAAATGTTTCGTGATCAAAAGAAAAGTTTATAAAATCTATTTTATTATTTTGATTTTGACCATAAGATTCATTTAAGACACCTCGAGACCTCAATGCTTCCTCAACCAATAAACCTGTGACTTTTGACTGACTAAATGCATTAGCTGTGCACAATTTTTCAATTATTTCATGAACTTCTTCACTAGGCAAAAATCCAATTCTTTTCCTCGGAGAGGGCATAATTAAAAAAAAGTTAGTGTCACACTTGCACAATATAAGTGTTGCACTATATTTGATTTAAGTCAACTAATTTTGCTATGCATATTTTAATATTTCCTGCAGGATTTATTCTTTGGTATCTAGCTTATGAAGCAAAACCTATCATTAATGATGAAGTAACACTTCAGTGGAAAGAGAAAAATACAAATAAAAGAAATAAACTTTTAAGTATAATCAACGAAAGCTTTTAAAATTTACTGTCAATCGATTTTGACCATTCCTTGTGCTTAAAATCTAAATCTGAGATTAGCTGTTTTTGATAAGTAAATTTGAGTTGATGTTCGTTTAGTGATTTTTTTGTGATAAGCATTTCTTTAGAGAAAAAATCAGGAGTGCTGGAATTCCTAAATTTTTTTTTTACTTCCATATAATTAATTCATCTATTTTTTTTATATGATTCAAAAGCTTATAGTCTTGATAGTTTTATATTCTTTTTATATTTCCTTAATATATATTTTTAGCACGTTTGTTAAAAATATTAATTTATCAAATAAAAAAGGCTATATTTAAACAAAATATATGTTTTATTATGAATCTTAAGGAGAGAGGGATCACTGTTGGAGATTTATTAATCATACTAATTATAATAATCACATCTACAATACTAATAAAATCATTTAGCAAGCATAAGAAAACAACACTTAATTATAGTAATCAAGAGCAAGTTTCTTATAAGAAAAGTTATTAT
>MWOO01000045.1 GCA_002025945.1 Prochlorococcus sp. HOT208_60m_813O14
TCTTTTTTTTGTAAAAATCGTCTGTTATTTAATAAAGAAATTCTCTTAAACATCAATTAACTATCAACAAATTGATTCTTAATTAATTGAGCTAAATTACCAAATAAAACAGAACTTTCTTTATTAGGCTGGCTTACTGAGATTGGCACACCTTTATTACTATCATCGACGAGAGGGATTTCAATAGGAATTTGAGCTAATAATGGCAAGTCATTTTCTTTAGCTAATGTTTGTCCACCACCTTTACCAAAAATTTCATATTTTTTACCTGGCATATCTGGCGGAATAAATACTGACATATTTTCTACAATTCCCAGTAGAGGTACTCCGAGTTGTTTAAACATTGCTAATCCCCTCCTTGCATCTTGCAAAGATACTTGTTGAGGAGTAGTGACAACTATAGCTCCAGAAATAGGCACAGATTGAGAAAGGGATATTTGAGCGTCTCCTGTTCCTGGAGGCAAGTCAATAACCAAAAAATCAAGATAATTCCATTCAACTTGGTACAAAAATTGTCGGATAATACTATTAAGCATTGGTCCTCTCCATATAACTGGCTGACCTTCTTCTATAAGGAAACCCATTGATACCACTGAAATTCCATATTTATGTATTGGTATTAACCTTTGATCACTACCACTACCTTCTGTGACCTTTGGATTCTGTTCTGCAACTCCCATCATTGAGGGAGTGTTAGGTCCATATATGTCCGCATCCAGCAAACCAGTTTTTAACCCTAATTTAGCTAGAGAACAAGCGAGATTAACTGCAATGGTACTTTTCCCAACTCCACCTTTACCACTACTAACAGCTATGATATGCCTGATTCCATCAATCTTCTGCAACTCAGGAGCATTACTTTGATTTTGAGATTCTGTTCTAGCAGGATTATTATCTATCTCTATTTGAACATCATGGATATCTTTAAAATCCAATAATACTTCTCTAACCTCTTGGACAATTCTATCTCTCTGAGAATTAGCAAACGATGGTAATGATAATGTTACGATTACTCTCGGTATAGTTACTCTTACATTTTTAATCCAAGCTAATTCAATTACATTTTTCTGTGATCCAGCATCTAGAACTTTTTGTAAAGCAAAATTCGCATCTTCTATTGTGGTCATTAAATTTTTAAATATTTTGACAAGGTAGTCGACTGTTTAAAAGATTAAGAACTATGTCGAACTATCAAATAATAGGCAATAGGGACCCCCTAAGAGAAATTATAAAGAGAAACTTATAATTAACCAAAAAAATTTTTTTCTTCAAGATTTACTAAATACATGTTGAAAGAA
The DNA here is from genome assembly GCA_002025945.1 of Prochlorococcus sp. HOT208_60m_813O14. GTDB lineage: Bacteria > Cyanobacteriota > Cyanobacteriia > PCC-6307 > Cyanobiaceae > Prochlorococcus_A. The sequence goes on from MWOO01000045.1 coordinate 1,299, forward strand.
CCTCCTAAAAACTCAAGAGAGAAAACTAAAAATCTCTTATTAACTCTACAAGACAAAATTTGTTCAGGACTTGAAAATGTAGATGGCAAAGGAAAATTTACAGAAGAATCCTGGCAGCATGACGAAGGTGGCGGTGGGAGATCAAGAGTGTTGAAAAATGGTTCTATTTTTGAGCAAGCAGGCGTAAATTTCTCGGAAGTAGAGGGAAAAGAATTACCTCAATCTATAATCTCTCAAAGGCCCGAGGCAAAAGGTCATGAATGGTTTGCCACGGGAACATCTATGGTATTGCATCCTAAGAATCCATATATTCCTACAGTTCATCTGAATTATCGATATTTCGAAGCTGGTCCTGTTTGGTGGTTCGGGGGAGGTGCAGACTTAACCCCTTTTTATCCTTATCTTTCTGATGTAAGGAATTTTCATAATGAGCATAAAAAAGCTTGTGAGAAAGTTGATCAAAATTTGCATAAAGTTTTCAAACCATGGTGTGATGAATATTTCTTCTTGAAGCATAGAAATGAATCTAGAGGCATAGGAGGTATTTTTTATGATTATCAAGATGGTTCAGGTAATATTTATAGAGGAAATAATCAAAATGGAGAGGCGTCAAAAGCTTCACAAAATATAGGCAGATCTAATTTAAATTGGGATAATTTATTTTCTTTAGCGGAAAACTGTGGGCAGGCATTCCTTCCCTCATATTTGCCCATTATTGAGAACAGGGCTAATCAAACATATTCATCGCAGGAAAGAGAATTCCAGCTATATCGGAGAGGTAGATATGTCGAATTCAATTTAGTTTGGGATAGAGGAACAATTTTTGGATTACAAACAAACGGTAGAACTGAATCAATATTAATGTCATTACCCCCTTTAGCTAGATGGGAGTATGGATATAAAGCTCAAAAGGGTTCTAGAGAAGAATTTCTCACATCAATTTTTACAAAACCCCAAGATTGGTTAAATGATAAAGATTTAGAGAAATTTTGTATAGAGAATGAAATCTTTGATTAAAAATTATCGATTTACATTTGTAAATCATCTTAAATAGGAGTTTTAAATAAAGAACCGTCACTTTTCAATTGAAGTTTTTCTCCAAGTTCATTTTCTAAAGAGATTAATTCATCCCTATGTGCTCTTAATCTCATTAAAGTTGAACCATTTTCATTTTCGTTGATCAGTCTTAATTCAAATTTCTCCTCTCTTGCTGATTTTTTAAAATAAACAATGCCAGACAATGGGGCACCAATTAATCCTAAAAGAATAGGCCACCATCCTAATTCAGGATAAATTTGAATAATTACTAATCCCAAAGCACAAGAACCAAAACCACCAAGAAAACCTAAAAAAATTGCTAAAAATTTACTAGAAACAACTTGACCTTTAAATATTAAAATTCTTTGTTCAAAATCTCCTCCTGTTTGCTTCCATCCCCTCAAATTAAGCCATTCACATAAACCATTTAAAACCTTAACTGGCTCTTCAGAAGATGAAATCTCCACGATGGTTGTTCTATCTTTACTAGAAGCCCTAAGAA
>MWOO01000046.1 GCA_002025945.1 Prochlorococcus sp. HOT208_60m_813O14
GGAAGAGGATTCAACTTTTATTTTATCTAAAGAAAAAATTAAATTTATAAGCCAATTTCAGATTGGTTCATTAAAAGATCTAGGTTTTGATTTTATTTTTAAAAATGATCAACTTATTTTTGCTAATCATCATGTTCGCTTGATAACAATCCAAGATTTACTTAATGATCCCAATTCCCATAATCTTAGAAATCATCGAATAGTTTATTCTGGAACTCAGGATATAAAACAGGATTTAAAAAATCATTTCAGAATTTCTTTACTCAAAAAGGATTGGACAAAAAACCTTAAAGAATTTGAATTAATTAATCAAAAATTTATAAAAGTATATGATTCGTTGAAGAAAAAGTTCTTTATGAGAAGGGTCTTAGGAAGTAGTTATATTTATTTAGATGAAAAAGAAATTAGTTTCTTTTCAAACTTTTTTGATGATAATTCTTTTTTTTCTGATAAATTTTTAAGTGTTAACAAAGCATTATCTCAAGGTTGGGCATGCTGGGTGAAATTAAACGATACAAATTTAGATTGGAATTTGTATTTGCAGCCAATAGATGAACTTTCTCAAATTAAGAAGTTTTTTTCAAATAATAAATTTGTTTTTTTATCAGCATTAAGAAAAGATAATTTTTTCCAAATGTATTTTAAAAAGCACAGTTTAGAAATTGACTTAGTTATTAATTTTAAAAGTAATTTTGAAGAGAAAAAGATTTCATTATACTTACCCTCTAAACAGTTGCTTCCTAATAATCCTCTTTTTACCAATTCAATCTTGGATAAATGCAAAAAGTTGATACTTTTTAGAAAAGGTTTAACTTTAGTTTTGTCTGATGATATTGATTTAAAAACTAACCTTGCTACAGAATTAGCTTCTAAGTATGGGAAGAGGGTATTGCTAGAGACAATTCCCTCTGGTGAGAATGAAATTCTTTGCTCTAGTTTTGACTGGTGGATTATGAATTCTTATTTAATTCAAATTCCAGAACAAATTATCATTCCTTTACTTCCGATTCCGAATATGTCAGAACCTATTAATAAAATTACAGTTTCTCATAAAAATAAGCTTTCTCAAGATTGGTTTAGAGACTTCTTTCTTCCTCAAGCTAGAATAAAACTTGAAAGATCCATTTCTCCTTTAAGAAGAAATTCAGGTAAGTTAATAATTCTAGATGGAAGAGCGAATAAAAGAAACTGGGGAAGATTACTTTTGCAAAACATTCAACCCTCAAAACAAATTAACTATATGCTACCTTTTGATTAGGTTATGATTTTATAAATAATTAAAGAA
>MWOO01000047.1 GCA_002025945.1 Prochlorococcus sp. HOT208_60m_813O14
GACTTTAATAATCTACCTAAGCTTGCAGCTACAATTCCCTTACCAATACTAGAAACTACTCCTCCGGTGACAAAAACAAATTTTGACATTAAATATTTTTAATTAAGCACAGCCTCCTTATATTTTATTTAAACAAAAAACTTTTAGAACATCCATATATATTCTTATTCATCAATTGTTATTTCAATATCTAATTCTTTTAATTGTGATTCTGAGACATTTGAAGGCGCATTTGTGAGAAGACATTTTGCTTGTTGATTTTTTGGAAACGCTATTGTTTCTCTGATTGAATCTGCACCTATGATTAGCATGGTAATACGATCTAATCCAAGAGGTATTCCACCATGAGGAGGAGCACCCATTTCTAAGGCTTCTATTAAAAATCCAAATTTTTCATTAATCTCTTTAGAAGTAAGTCCTACCGTTTTCAAAACCTCTCTTTGCAAGTTTGCTTCATGAATACGTAAAGAGCCACCTCCTAATTCCAATCCATTAAGAACTAAGTCATAAGCATTTGCTATAGAGTCCTTGATTTCTTCTTGCAAGTTTTCAGGATCTTTTTTAGATTTTATATTTTTTGGAGAACAAAAAGGATGATGTAAAGCTTCATATCTATTTTCCTCTTCATTTCTCTCAAACATTGGGAAATCAGTTACCCATAAGAAATTCCATTTACTTTTATCTATGAGATTTAAGTCTTTTGCGATGTATTGTCTAACCCTATCTAATGACTGATTGACAATTTGTTTATCTCCAGCTCCTAAGAGGATTAAGTCTCCATCTTTGGCTTCTGTAATTTTTAAAATATCAGCTATATGCTCTTCACTTAAATTATTTTTAATTGCCCCAATAGTCTCAAGCTCATCTCCTTTGACTCTTATAAAGGCCAAACCACCAGCTCCTGCATCTTGAGCTACTTGGAAGATGTCACCTCCTGGTTTAATTCTTACGTTGCTAATACTTGAATTGCCTCCTTTTACTGTTATGGATTTTATATAACCTCCAGACTTAATTGCCTTGGTGAAAATATTAAAGCCAATATCACCTAATACTTCTCCTAAATCTTTTAACAACATTTGATATCTAGTATCTGGTCTATCAGT
>MWOO01000048.1 GCA_002025945.1 Prochlorococcus sp. HOT208_60m_813O14
TGATATTTCTTTTCGATATCCCCATCCATCTAGAATCGCAAGAACTACAGGGCTCTGAGGAACACTTAATCTTTTTATATTTTTGCTGCTAATCTTTGACATATTTAGATCATATTCATTTTTAACTGATCCAACCTTAAATTTAGCTTTAAAGGACACTCTTTAACAATTTATATTTAAATATAGTTAGCTTTTGCTAATTTATGAAAATATTGAACGAATTTTATTTATTAAAAAATTATGTCCAATAAAACAAAAAAAATCGTAATACTTACTGAAGTTGAGCTTAGAAATACCCTTTCACGTCTAACTTGTGAAATTATTGAAAAAGTAAAAAACTTAGAAAACCTTCTTTTGGTAGGTATACCTACAAGAGGAATTGATTTGGCTGAAGTACTTGAAAAAGAATTATTCTGTAAGACAGGTTTAAAAATAAAAACAGGAATTATTGATCCAACTTTTTATAGAGATGATCAAAATAGAGTTGGAACTCGCTTAATAAAAGCAACTGATATTCCGACTCCTATTGAGAAACAAGAAATTCTCTTGATAGATGATGTAATTTACACAGGAAGAACAATTAGAGCCGCAATGGATGCTCTTTATTCGTGGGGCAGACCCCGAAGAGTGATGTTATTAGTAATGGTAGATAGAGGTCATAGAGAATTACCTATACAGCCGGATTTTTGTGGTAAAAAAGTTCCAACTAGTAAAAATGAAAGTATTAGTTTACTTTTAAATAATGTTGATAACGAAGAAGGGGTTTTTCTTGAATAACTATAATTTTAGAATATATTTCCTAAATAATATTCTCCTAAAAATTCATCTTTAATATCAAAGCAGTTAACTACTAAATCAGCTCTTTTGTTGATTTTGAAGAAAAGTTTTAAACTGTCTTCTCCAATATTTGAATTATTTTTCAATTCGATTTTTAGTGGTTTTTTATCCCATTTAATACTTTCTTCTTCACTTTGAACCTCTGATAATTTCGGTAATCCATTTTCAAAGATCACATCAAATTCTCTTTCTTTTTTTGTTTCTCCAATTATTATTTCGAAAATTTTTTGATTATTTTTACTGGCTTGAAGGATCAGTTTAAATGAGTTTTCAGTTGGCCATGTTTGACCTTTGCAAAAAATTGGATGCCAGAAGTGTTTTGCTTCTCTTTTATTAAATAATCTTATAGATAATCCTTTAGTTAAAATATCTTTAATTTTTACTCCTGGAGTCATTGCTAAAGCTCCTAAAGCTATAGATTCAATGGGGGGTGGCAACTTGATTGCAACTTTAGGAATTTTTTTTGTTATCCATTCTTTAATAAATGGTATTTGAGCCCCCCCTCCAACCAAAATAATTGCATTTAAGTCATCAACAGTGCAAAATTTACCTCTTGCTTGATTTAATAAATCTTTAAGTAAAGAGTTAAGGTGATTAAGAAGGTTATTATCTATGATTATTTTTTCGAATATCTCTTTACTTAGGTAAAATTCTTTTTCTTGATCTCGATCAAATAATAATTTTATAGGGTATTTATTTTCATTATTTATAGCAGATGAGCTAAGTTTACATTTCATTTCTTCTGCTTTTAAAAGATTTATTGGGTATTGATTATTTGGAATAAAATAATCAACGATCCATTGATCAATATCTTTACCACCTATTTTAGATCCTGTTTTACTAATTATTTCAGCACACCTAACTTTTTGTTTAGAAATTGAGCTAACATCATTTCCCTGAAATTTTAATAGTTCAGCTATTGGACCAGATTTTCCTTCCCCTCCTTCGATTTTGACTATATTCATATCAATTGTGCTTCCACCAATATCTAATGTCATAATTTTTGAACCAAATGGGATATTAATCCCTAAACCTGCTGCAGTGGGCTCATCAACTAGCGCTATTTCATCTACAGATATATTTCTGCCAAGATTTATTAACCACTCTCTGTAACCCTTATAGGTATCAATCGGGGCAGTTAAAACAAGTCTCTTTATCTCAAATTTTTGAGGAATACATGTCCATAAATATTTAAAAAATTTTTCGCCACATTCAGTAGGACTCAAAATATTTTTTTTGTTTATTTTTTCTATAGGGTTTCCAATTAATCTTTTGAAATTCGAATGAAAAAATAAATCCGAATTGGGGTGATCCCTCATTTTTAAAGCACTGATGCCAATTTTAACAATTTTTGAGGGATCCTCAAACCAAACTGCTGAAGGGACAACTCCTGGAGATGATGTAATGTTTGGTATTTCAATTAAAATAGAGTTTATATCTTTTTGATGTTGAAAAGCTAATACAGTATTTGTATTTCCTAAATCAACAGCAAGAGTTCCAGATAATTTTTCCATATGATTTTTCTATGAATCAATTAAATTCGTTTTGTAATTTATGTTTTGAATCTTTCCAATAGACTGTAAGATATATTGTATAGTAAAAAAATTTTCTAATGAAAATATCAAATAATTCTGTTGTTGATTCCAATGATCTTGCTCAAAGGGGTGAGAGTTTAATAAGAAAATCAACTAATAGGTATTTGACAACAGTAAAAATTGCTTTTAGGGCTAAGCAAAGGCGTTTTGATGATTTTGATGGACTCCTTGAGGAGTCAACTATTTAGCCTGTTCAAAGGTCCATCATTGAACTAAGTGATGAACAAGACCAACCAGATTTACTTCCAGGATA
>MWOO01000049.1 GCA_002025945.1 Prochlorococcus sp. HOT208_60m_813O14
GTACATGCCGCTCCTGGACCGATACCAACCATTAATCCTGCAACTCCAGCCTGCATAAGAAGTTTTGCAACTTCGTAAGTAACACAATTACCAGCGATGACTGGAACATCCATAGATTGGCAGAGATTCTTAATATTTAAGGTTTCCTTGCCTTCCATACCAAGATGCTCAGTTGAGACAACAGTTCCTTGAAGGAAAAATAAATCTATTTTGGAATTATTAAGTGTTTCTTTAAATTTTATAGCCGCTTGAGGAGTTCCACTAAAAGCCGCAATCCCTCCTTTTTCTTTCACCTCATTTATTCTTTGTATAATTAAGTCCTCCTTAACAGGTTCACTGTATATCTTCTGCATTAATGGCACAAAATCATTTTTCCCAACTGATGCTATTTGATTTAATATTTCATCAGGATTTTTATAACGTGTTTGTATGCCTTCCATATTAATAACCCCTAGCGCACCCAACTTAGTAAGTTCTACCGCCGTATTAACATCAACAACGCTGTCCATAGCGCTAGCTACAATTGGAACATCTCTCTTTAAATCACCTATTACCCAAGAAGGGTCAGTCAAATCATAATCGAGGGTTCTTTTCCCAGGAACTAAAGCAATTTCATCAATGCCATAAGCCCTTCTGACTTTCCTGTTTAAACCAAGTTCAATATTCACGAAATTTTTCTTATATTCTGATTAAATTAACAACTAAAGGGGTAATAAGCCAAGGTTTACAAGAAAACAACAGATTTTTTTTTAATTTATGTGTAAATGTNAGTATTTGGGAATTAAATTTATCTTTTTTTTAATTCATTATGACAATCAGC
>MWOO01000005.1 GCA_002025945.1 Prochlorococcus sp. HOT208_60m_813O14
GAGTTCAAGGTCTCTCTCTTCCTTTGAAAGGTCAAATTTCTTTAAAACTAACTCAATAGGTTTTGTGCAATTTTTCTCTAAATAAGAAGGCAATGTTTTATTTTCTTCAGGGTCAGATGGCTTAATCTGTTTTACTCCTAAATCTTGTAGTAAATCTTCTTGCGATTTAATAAGTTCAGTAACTGCCTCATATCCGAAATCTATGGCTTCGATTGTATCCTGCTCTGACAATTGATTTGCACCTGCTTCAATCATGACGATACCGTCTGGTGATCCTGCGACAACAATGTCTAAATCTCCTTTCTCAATTTCTCTATAGCTAGGATTTAAGATGAAATCGTCCCCTATAAGCCCAACTCTTACCGCAGCCATTGGCCCATAAAATGGAATCTCTCCAACTAAAGTTGCTATTGAAGCCCCCGTAACAGCCA
>MWOO01000050.1 GCA_002025945.1 Prochlorococcus sp. HOT208_60m_813O14
AACGTATGTACAATGTACTTCACCATTGAGGAGATATCTTGATTTGATTATACAAAGACAAGTATATAATAAAATTAAAAATTACGAACTTCTAAGTATAAATTCAGTCACTAGGATTATTGATTATTCAAAGATTAGACAAACAGAAAATAATAATATTTCTAAAAGTGATAAATTTAAGTATTTAACATTATTTTTTAACAATGAAAAAAAAACCTCTTTATAAATTAATATTTGTTAAGTGGATTAATCATAAAAGAAATATTGCTTTAGTTTATTTTCCAGATTATTCACTAGAAATACTTATTACTCTTTTTGTATCAATAGAAATATATAGTAATAAGATATATAAAGTTAAATATATAATAAATGATAGTAATCTTTTAGAATTTATTTATTAAAAATATAATAAATATACTAGGTTGTTATTAGTTTAAAAAATATCTGTTAGTATTAATAAAAAAGCTTTATGACTTTTGTCATTACTACCCCTCTATACTATGTTAATGACAAACCTCATTTAGGAAGTGTATATACAACAATAATTTGTGACTCCATAGCTAGGTATAAAAGACTTTTAGGTGAAGATGTTATTTTTATCACAGGTGTTGATGAACATGGTTTAAAGATACAAAGAACCGCTAATGAAAAGGGTATTGAACCAAAATCACATTGTGATGAAATCTCAGAAATCTTTTATATTAATTGGGAAAAGTGGAATATTTCGTTTGATAAATTTATAAGGACAAGTTCAAAAAATCATGAATTTGTTGTTAATGAATTTTTTGAAAGAGTAAAAGTATCTGATGATATCTATATGGGAGTTCAAAAAGGTTGGTATTGTATAGGTTGTGAAGAATTTAAAGATAATCCAGAAAACTCATCATCATACAAATGCCCAATACATCAAAAAAATTTAGAATGGAAAAATGAAGAGAATCTATTTTTTAAGCTTTCGAAATATCAAAAAGAAATTGAGAAAATAATCAACGAACCTTCTTTTATAGAGCCAATAGAAAGAAAGAATGAAATTATAAATTTTGTTTCTAGAGGTTTAAAGGATTTTTCAATTTCAAGAACAAATGTCTCATGGGGAATTCCTGTTCCTGGTTACGATAACCATACCTTTTATGTATGGTTTGATGCTTTACTTGGATATGTAAGTGCCATTAATTCTGATGCGATAGAACATTCATTAGAAAAATCTATTCATGGAGGATGGCCAGCTGATGTTCATTTAATTGGTAAAGATATACTGAGATTCCATGCTGTATATTGGCCTGCAATGCTCATTTCAGCCAAGATGAAAGTTCCTAAAAAAGTTTTTGGGCATGGATTTCTTACAAGAGAGGGACAAAAAATGGGTAAAAGCTTGGGAAATGTACTTGACCCTGATTTATTGCTTTCAAAATATGGAAATGATCCTGTAAGGTGGTACCTCCTTAAAGATATATCACTAGGAAATGATGGAGATTTTCAAGATAGAAGATTTGTTGACATTATAAATAATGATTTAGCTAATACAATTGGTAATTTATTAAATAGAACATCATCTATGTCTAGAAAATGGTTTAATAATAAAGTGCCAAATAATGAAAAAATTTTAAGTGAAAATAAATTAGAGAATTATTCCAAAATAGCAGTTGAAAACTATATTTATAACTTTGATATCTACAAATTAGATCAAGCAGCTAACGAAGTACTTAGCCTAGCAATTAATACAAATTTGTATTTGAATGATAATCAGCCATGGCTGTTAATAAAAGAGAAAAATAATCTACCTATAGTTAAGGAAATTATTTATAACGTTTTAGAAAGTACCCGAATAATAGGATTATTATTACTACCTTTATTACCCGAATTATCTACAAAAATCAATGAACAACTTGGTTCTATATACAGAGAAGAAATTCCTTGGAAACAACAATTAAGTTGGGGATTATTAGTAGGTAACTCAAGTCTTCCTAAACCTACTCCAATCATAAATAAACTGGAGTATGAGCAAAATTAATAGATTAATAATTTTCCTTCCATTATTTTTGCTTGGTTGCAACCCAAATGTAATTGATGAAAATAAAGTAATACAAAAAATAGATAGTTTTGATATGAATATTTTTTCTAGAAAAGGAGATAAAATATACACTATTACTAGTCCAAATTCTATTTATGATAAGGTTAAATTAGAATTAAATTTAAAAAAAACTACCATAAGTATATTTGATGACAAAAATATCAAATATATTATTAAATCTGATTCATCAAAATTAACAGACAATAATAAAATAGTAGAACTTATAGGAAATGTAGAATTAAGAACTCTTAATCAAGAAGACGATTTATTGTACGGTGATTATTTATTTTGGAATATTAATGATCATAAATATGAATTAATTGGTAATGTAAGATTTGAAAATAAAAATATTAAATTAAATTCAAATAAGGCACTATTGGATAGTAATAATATAATTGAATTTTTTGATCCAGTTAAATATATAATTAAAGACGAGAATAATGAGAATAAATATGAAATTAATTCAGAAAATGCTTATTACAACATCGATACAGAATCCTTTAGTTTTAGTGCAAAGGATAAAAAGGTACGCTCAATAATTTATTTTTAAATATTATTATTTAAAAAAATATTGTTAATTTTTTTTGACCAATTATTTATCCATTTTTCATCAGATTTAGTAAAACATTTTGCACTCCAACCTCCTACCAAAATAAAAGCCTTATTATTAATGGGCACAATTAAAATTGACGGTATATCAGGACAAAAATTTAAAAATTCATCTTTTCCTGGATAAAATTTAGTATTTGCTAATGATATTAATTTCATATCTTTTATTGATCTCAGACAAGTTTCGCCGGGGTTAAATTCATTACTTGAAGTAATACCTCTTATTAATATATTTACGCCATCATTATGGATTAATATTGCTGCTGCTGCTGTAGAAGTTAATATAGCTTCAGAACCCCATGCAAGTTCATCAATAACTTCATCCGGGATGGTTTTATCGAAGAGAAAATTATTTTCTCCTTTTAAATCTGCTTTCTCGCCTGCTAAAGGTTCGAATTGTTTAAACAAAAAACCTATCAAAATAATAATTAATGAAGCTATTGCAGCTAATACTTGAGCCCTTTCAAGCTCAGGGGTAATTGTTTCTATTGAAAAAAAATTTGCTATCTGAAAAATAAAGAGTATTGCACCGATTATTATTAATGATTTCCCATTGAATCCCATATATTAAATATGTTATTTCTAATTAAATTATGCAATTATTATATTGTTTAGTACATTTAAAATAACTCAAACATATTGTTTTTAATATATAATTAACCAAAACTACCTAAAATGAAACTAAACATCAATAAACATATACTCTCACTGTTCGTTACTGGCTTAATTTTTATTCTTATCCCCTCGACTACATACGCAAAAGAGATTAGTAGTATAAATAAATTTTTTGGAATTACTCAACAAAAGAATATTATAAATTACGAAAAAAGTCAGCCTTCATCTATAGATAACCCTGTAGTGGATCCGAATTTTAACACTATGAGAGCAAAAGATACTGAGAGTTCAACTGCTACTTATATAGTTATTGGATTGTTAATTGCTGCCACAATTATTCCTTTGGCAACTTGGTGGTATTTCTCTAAATAATAGAGAATATATGAATGCCAGGAATTTAAGTAATAGTGATTATTCATCCCATTTAATTTTTATAACAGGAGGGACAAAGAGCGGCAAAAGTGAATTCGCAGAGCATCTAGCAAAGGAAGAAAAAAAATTATCATATGTGGCCTTATCTGAAAACAATGTGGATGATAAAGAATGGCAAGATAAAATTAATTCACATAGAAAAAGAAGGCCAAAAAATTGGAAATTAATAGAAACCACAGATCTATTAAGTACCTTAAGTAATGAAGATGGCCCCTTATTAATAGATTCGATTGGTGGATTTGTTATGGAAAGTATTGGAAAAGAAAATAATGAATGGTCAACGAAGATGAATTTACTTATAAATCATTTAATGAAACGAAAAAGCATAACATTTATTGTTGGAGAACAAGTAGGTTGGAGTCTAGTATCTGAATATAAAATTGGTAACATTTATATTGAAAGGATAGGCGAACTTCAAAAGAGAATAACCAAAATATCAAAAGATAATTGGCTGGCTATAAACGGCAGAGCAATCAAAATAGATGAAATAAGTATTGAAATACCTACTTAAAATTGGAAGTCGCTCTTTTTGAACCTAGAATCCCACAAAATACTGGTAATATTGCCAGATCATGTGCAGCATTTAATATACCTTTAAATCTTATAGAGCCCTTGGGTTTTAAGATAGAAGATAAATATTTAAAAAGAGCAGGATTAGACTATTGGCCTTTAGTTACTGTTAATCAGTATGAGAATTTTGAAAAATTTTTAGTGTCAAAATCAACAAAAAGAATAATTTCTTTTAGTAAAAAAAATGGATCATATTTGAAGGATTTTAAATTTAAGCAAGATGATATTTTGCTATTTGGGAGAGAAGATTCAGGATTACCTGATTCCGTTATTGATAAAAGCGACTTTTTAATATCAATATTTATGCCGAATATACAGACTGGGAACAATGATCAAAAAGGTGTTAGAAGTCTAAACCTTTCTGTAGCATGTGGAATTGCTATATATGAGGCACACAAACAAATAAATTTTCAAAATGGTAATTAAGTACAACCAATGCCTTACAATATTCCCATGT
>MWOO01000051.1 GCA_002025945.1 Prochlorococcus sp. HOT208_60m_813O14
CATAAACAACTGCAACTTGTTCTGCAAGGTTTAGCGGAGAGAATTGAGGTTGCTTTAGTAACTCTCTTAGTCTTTTGCCTCTTTCAAGTTGTTGCTGAGTTGCTTCATCAAGATCAGATGCAAATTGAGAAAAAGCAGCTAGTTCATCAAACTGTGCGAGTTCTAATTTTAAAGTTCCTGCAATTTTTTTAATTGCTTTTGTTTGAGCGGCTCCTCCAACACGGCTAACTGAAATACCTACATTAATAGCAGGTCTTAATCCTGAGTTAAATAAATCTGCACTCAAGAATATTTGTCCATCTGTAATTGAAATAACATTAGTTGGAATGTAAGCCGAAACGTCCCCTGCCTGAGTTTCAATTATTGGAAGAGCTGTCATAGAACCTCCTCCCATCGCATCAGAGAGTTTTGCTGCTCTTTCTAGTAGTCTACTATGCAAGTAAAACACGTCTCCAGGATAAGCCTCTCTTCCTGGTGGTCTTTTTAAAAGAAGAGACATTTGTCTATAAGCCTGAGCTTGTTTTGTTAGATCATCATAAATAACAAGTGTTGCTTTACCCTGATACATAAAATGTTCAGCAATTGCTGCGCCAGTATAAGGTGCTAAATACTGTAAAGCAGCTGGTTCTGAAGCTCCTGCGCTAACTACGACTGTATAATCTAGGGCCCCTCTCTCCCTTAAGACTTCTACGATGTTTGCTACTGATGCAGACTTCTGACCAATCGCTACGTAAACACAAACTACGTCTTGGCCTTTTTGGTTGATTATTGTGTCAATAGCAATAGCAGATTTTCCAGTTTGTCTATCACCAATAATTAATTCTCTTTGACCTCTTCCAACAGGAATCATTGCATCAATAGATGTAATACCTGTTTGCATTGGTTCATGCACTGATCTTCTCTTGATTATTCCAGGAGCCATTTCTTCGATCAATCTAGTATCACTTGTCGGAATTTCCCCTTTCCCATCAATTGGTTGTCCAAGAGGATTAACAACTCTCCCTTGCATTGCTTCACCAACCGGAACAGATGCGACATTACCTGTGGACTTAACGTTACTTCCTTCTTGGACTCCAAGTGCTTCGCCCATTAAAACAGCTCCAACATTATCGTCTTCAAGATTTAAAGCTATACCTTCGGTACCATCCTCAAATTCCAATAACTCACCTGCCATGACCTGATCTAAGCCATATATTCTTGCAATGCCATCACCGATTTGCAGAACAGTTCCTACATTGCTAACACTTACAGATTGGTCATAATCAGTTATTTGTTGTTTTAAGATTGAACTGATTTCATCAGGGCGTATAGATACTATGGATTTAAGAATTTAAGGTTGATTTA
>MWOO01000052.1 GCA_002025945.1 Prochlorococcus sp. HOT208_60m_813O14
CCTTTAGAAGCAATATCTTTAAGGCAACCAAAAAATTTACAGACAACTGAGCAAAAGAAATTACCTTACCTGAAAGAGAGTAAGGACGAAGATTGGCCAGATGAAATGGATTTCAAAGTTGAAAGATGGCAAAGAGCTTCAGAAAAAGAGATTAATACTTCGAGAGATCAATCAAACCAACAATTTCAATCAAAATCAAGAAATCTTCCCAGATCAAGAAGAAGAAGAGTATAGTTTCGTAAATTCTTTAATTCCTGAATAGCCTAATAAACTTTCTAAATGTGGATTGAATACTTCTCTAATAATTGTTAGGGGCTTTTTGTCTCGAAAAAATCTGTAATTTCTTGACCAGAAGGGACCTTTAAAACAAAATTGATCCTCTAACCAATTTGAATTAACAAGTGAAATTCGATCAACTTCTCTAAACAATTCTGATCTGTCTTGTGTCAAATTCTTCCAAATTGGTTCTTCTTTGGCTTTTAAATTTTCATTCACTTGTTCTGCATTCCACCAACTTTCAGCCCATGCTAGGTTTTTATTATTGTTTTTAATCCATACTTGTCTTCTAATTAAAGGTCCATTTAATTGATTTAATTCTTTAGGACCTTCTGCAATGAATAGAGGATCTACTTGCATTGAAATTAATTTAATTTTCGTCTCTTGATTAGTTAAAAGCTGTAAATGTCTTGTAGGACTTCCATCCCCAAGCAGCATTAATTTCCATGGACCAGATATTTTTGGTAATGAATTTTTCACTAAAA
>MWOO01000053.1 GCA_002025945.1 Prochlorococcus sp. HOT208_60m_813O14
GGAGTATTAATAAAACAATTAAAATATAAATGCAAACAAACGAAAATATACCAATGCCAGTATTAAAAAAAAAAGATAAATTATAAATATTTTCAAGAAATATATTCATTCTCAATTCAAAAGTTCGAGTTTTTTAATAATTCTCTCCATTTGTACTGAACCCTCATTTAATTTAAATCTACATTCATCAACAATATCTTTTGGAGCCTTATCCACGAAATTTTTATTAGATAATCTGTTATTTAAATTATCTAACTCAATAGTCACCTTTTTTAAATCCTTGTTTAACCTTTCCTTTAATGCATCTATATTTACAAAATCCTTAAAAGGTAAGTAAACCTCTAAATCACTAATTATCCCAGAAAAAGATTTAGCAAACTCTTTTTTATCAACAGCATTAGGTTTAAAAATAAATACTTCAGAAGATTTAGTTAAAGTTTGA
>MWOO01000054.1 GCA_002025945.1 Prochlorococcus sp. HOT208_60m_813O14
TTCCTCTTCTTCTTTTTTTGATACAAGATTCTGCATTAATCTTCACCAATAATTAAAACTTTAAAATTAAAGTTTCTCCAAAAAGCTTTTTCCGTCTAATACTTAATAAAAAAAAGATAAACTTATTGAATTGTTACTTACTGATTTATTACTTATTAATTTATTATTGATTGATTTAACTTTAAGACTGCCATCCCAGCAATCCATCCACTTGTCCAACAATGTTGAAAATTAGATCCACCTGTGATCCCATCAACATCTAAAACTTCTCCAGAAAAAAAATAATCCTGGACAAATTAAGCTCTCCATACTTTTAAAATTGACTTCATTAATTTTTACGCCTCCAGAAGTAACAAATTCCTCTCCAAATGGTCCTTTCCCCGAAATTATATATTTGTCCTTCATTAGAATATTTATCATTTTCTCTCTTTCATCCGCCAGTAAATCAGCCCACTTTTTCTCTTTATCAATACCTATTTTCTTTAATAAAAAAATCCATAATCTTTTTGTTAAATGTGGAACAGGTCTAGTATTAATAAGATTCACCTTGCCTTTATTTAATCTTAAATAATTAACTTTTTCTTTTAACTCCTCATAACTTAAAGAAGACCATTTAATGATTAGATTAAATTTATATTTTTGGCTATAAAGTTCCCTTGCTGCAATTGATGAAAGTTTTAATACTGCTGGCCCACTAAACCCCCAATGCGTTA
This sequence comes from Prochlorococcus sp. HOT208_60m_813O14, assembly GCA_002025945.1. Lineage (GTDB taxonomy): Bacteria > Cyanobacteriota > Cyanobacteriia > PCC-6307 > Cyanobiaceae > Prochlorococcus_A. The sequence goes on from MWOO01000054.1 coordinate 714, forward strand.
TTAGTAAATCGCCTCTATTTTGAAAATTCTTATTATTTAATTTAATTTCTAATTCTATGCCCTTTATCGATACACCACTACATTCATCCAAATTTGGTTCTTTTGTAGAAAAAGTAAAAAGCGATGGTATGGGTTTAACAATGGTGTGTCCAAGATTTTGAGCTAATTTATATCCGCTTGGATTACCTCCAGTTGAAAGAATAATATTTTTTGCAGTTATCTTTGCTTTTTTAAGACTAAAAATATTGAATATATTATTTGGAGTTTTTGAAATTTCTTTTACAAAAAATTTTGTTAATATCTCTACATTTTTTGATAAAGCACTTTTTCTCAAACAGTCAATAACATCTGAAGAAGAATTAGATACTGGGAAAACTCTTAAATCTTCCTCAATTTTTAATTTTAACCCTTTTTTCTCAAACCAATCATATAAATCTCCCGCAGCAAAACGATTAAATGATTCCAAGAGCTGAAATCCACCTCTTGGGTAATTCTCAACTAGTTCATTCGGTATCCATGTCGCATTAGTGACGTTACATCTTCCCCCTCCACTAATCCTTACTTTCTCCATAAGTTTTGAAGTGCCTTCAAGAATTATTATTTTTTTTACTCCATTTTCAGCAGCAGTTATTGCTGTCATAAAACCAGCTGCACCGCCTCCTACAACTGCTAAATCAAAAGGGTCCAAAAACTTATCATGCAATATACTTCTATCTGATAATAGCAAGTAGCTATAAAGAAAAATTATTCCAAAAACTATCAAAAAAATAAATAAAAAACTTCATAATAAATAGCTGCAATTGACTATTTTTTAAATATCAAAAAAAAAATCAACGCAGTCGTTATTTTTATGCTTTAACTTAATTAAATGAGTCTAATTTTTTCTTACGTCAAATATTCTGAGGCCAGTTTTCCTATGACTGGTCAATACACGGTTCTTCTTTTAATAACTTCTATTATTTGGGTTTTACTTTGGTTTGGTTATAGACAAAACAAGATTAATGATGAGATCAAGAAAAAAGAAAAAGAAGAAAGAATTAATGCGAAAGTTCAAAGAAGAAAGAAGTTAGAAAGTTTATATCCTAGTAATAAAAAAACTGTTTAGAATTAACAAATTATTTAAGTAAATATG
>MWOO01000055.1 GCA_002025945.1 Prochlorococcus sp. HOT208_60m_813O14
TGTTTCTGTTTAATTTGTCATTATAGGAGTCCCCATCACCCAGGCTCGCGAGAGTCTTTTTTTTTTGTTATTTTTTCCTCCTAGGCTTAAGCCCTCTTTGATTAGTGTTTAAAAACTTTTTATTTAATTTTTAAATTCGATAATTAATAATTAGAAAAATAAATTTATTCCTGCAAACTTACATAATACACTGGCAATTTCCAGATCAAGAAAGTCATATGCAAGGAGCCGAAGCTTTTGCGGGTTTTGTTGAAGGAGGATGCGAAGGTGATGAATTTGATGGGTTTAAAGTTCTTAATCGAGTAGTAAATCCTGAGGGAGCTAATGGTTGGGCAATAGTTGAATCTTCAAACCATCAGAACATTTGGAAATGGAGTAGTATCTGGGTCGATAATTTTGGTGTAGAAATTGAAGTTACACCAGTTCTAACGGATAAAGAATTTCTTTCTGTCCATAAAGAAATTGCAGCAGCTTCCAACTAATAGTTAATGATTTTAATGTTTGACTATTGATCTAAAATAAATGGTAGTAACTATTTTTTATGGGAAAATTTTCTTCTGAAGAAATCGAAAGTCAATACAATTTAATAAAAATGCTTTTAGCTGAACCTGAAAAGTATTTAGATGCTATTAATGCAATAAAGAAAGATATTGAATATATGCCTTTAGAGCTTAAAAAAAAACTTGAGGAAGAAAATATTATCTTTTGAGTGAAGTGCAAGTGGCATTCATCATGATCGTTAATTTTACAAATTAGTAAATAGCCATTCTCGTATGCTAACCGAGGGAGTCTAAATCTCTACGATGGTGAACTGTATTTCCTTCATTATGTGGAACTTTCTGTTCTCTCATTAAGTCTTCAATTGTTGGATAATCATTTGCATTATCAAGATCTCTTGCATTTTTATCTTGAATTGCGAATGGTGATCTTTTTAAATTCATAATTAATTCCCTCAAAATTTTTGTTGGATTCTGATTACAGATCCTGGATTATCATGTACGTAAGAGTTGAATTCTCTTGCTAGCATTAGGCAATCGTATGCATCACGTGCATAAAAGCCAACTTCATGTGTCATATTTGATGAATCTCTGTAACTCAACACATATTTATTACAAGATTTGATCGGTGTTGAAGGCATTTAATTTATGTCTGTTATCACTAAGTTCTAACTAGGCATGCTAGTAGATCGACTAATAAAAATGTACGGTTTAAGGCACAAACATATACGGATAGAGGACCAACAATTAAATTTAAAAATGAATATAATTACACGGGGAAGTATTTAAAAGTAGGGAAAATTTTTCCTTTATTTTTTATGAAATTATTTTCAATGGTTATCTTTTATTGAAAGAAACTTTCTCTTAAAAATTAATGCTTTGTAAACACATCAATTATCTCGCTAAATTTGTGTTTTCAAAATTATAAATATATTTTTCTCCATCATCATCACCATCGTCATCATCATGGAAGGAAGAGATTAATACATAAATTCCTCCAAGTCCCAATAACATAGATAAATATAGAATAGG
>MWOO01000056.1 GCA_002025945.1 Prochlorococcus sp. HOT208_60m_813O14
GTATTCGTTAGCACCTTTATGTAAAGCAGCAAAACAACTTTTTAGTGATGGTGCTGGAGTTGTCTCATTAACTTATTTAGGTTCAGAAAGGGCGATTCCTAACTATAACGTGATGGGAGTTGCTAAAGCAGCTTTAGAAGCTTCAGTAAGATATCTTTCTGCAGAACTTGGACCCGAAAAACAAGTCAGAGTTAACGCAATAAGTGCTGGGCCTATAAGAACACTTGCTAGTTCTGCTATAGGTGGCATTTTAGATATGATTCACAATGTTGAAGAAAAGGCTCCTTTACGCAGAACAGTCACTCAAACAGAAGTAGGTAATACAGCTGCTTTTTTATTAAGTGATCTCTCTAGCGGCATTTCAGGCCAAACAATTTATGTTGATGCGGGTTACTGCATTAATGGAATGTAAACTAAGTTTTTTGCATAAAAATGTCATCTCTAAGGCAATCTGAAATAAAAAGAAAAACGAATGAAACAGATATTTCTGTATTTATAAACTTAGATGGCAATGGTATTTCTGAGATCGATACCGGGATACCATTCTTAGATCATATGCTTCATCAAATATCGAGTCATGGTTTGTTCGATTTAAAAATAAAAGCAATTGGAGATACTCATATTGATGATCATCATACAAATGAAGATGTAGGAATCGCACTAGGCAAAGCATTTTCAAAAGCCTTGGGAGAAAGAAAAGGAATAAGCAGATTTGGACATTTCTTTGCCCCATTAGATGAAGCATTAGTTCAAGTCACTTTAGACTGCTCTGGGAGACCCCATCTATCTTATGATCTTCAATTAAAAGCCCCTAGAATAGGAAATTATGATACTGAACTAGTAAGAGAATTTTTTATTGCCTTTGTAAATAACAGCGGCATTACACTGCATATTAACCAAATACGAGGAAGTAATTCACATCACATAGTTGAGGCTTGCTTTAAATCTTTTTCAAGAGCAATGAGAATGGCTACCGATATAGATCCAAGAAGATCTAATTCAATTCCAAGCAGTAAAGGAATGTTAGAAAAACAATAAAATAGGAATTTTTTCGAATTAGCCACAATTCAGTTGAATTTTGGCGAAGATAGATTAAGTGATTATTTTGTTGTGACTAATTTACAAGATAAAAAAATTGACAAATTTAATATTTTTAAAAAAGAAGATTGGTCAAGTGCTTATCAAAATGTAGAAAAAGAGCTAACTAAAGAGCCTCTAAAAATAAGCAAGGGTAATAA
>MWOO01000057.1 GCA_002025945.1 Prochlorococcus sp. HOT208_60m_813O14
ATTCGTCCAGGAAAAGATTTTTGCGTTATTGAGGCGATATTTTCTTCTTCTTCCCAAATTAATAATTGGTTAATTAGTAATGGTTTTGAAATAACTTCTTCAGAACTACAAATAAAGAGAAAATCTTATAAAAAAAATAATAAAATTTTATCCAAATATAGCCTTAATGATTTATCAATTAATAGACAATTATTAGAAAAACTTGGACGATTTTTAATAGATTTTGCAGGTCAGTCTGACACTTTTATCTTTGATTCTTTAGATAAGAGAAGATCAATTATTGATGATTTATGTTCCCCAGAATTAAAACATACTAGCGAAAGGATAAAAAGTATATGGGGAGAAACTCAAGTTTTAAAAGGATTAATAGATCAAAAAATAGAAATTTCTAGGAATCAAGAAGAAGAAAACTTGGCAATTAAACACATGTTGAAGAGTTTAGAAGACGCTGATTTAAATTCCAGTGAAGAAATTTTAGAATTAGAGTTATTAGAAAATAAACTTGTAAATAATCTTGAAATTAATAATTCAATTAAAACATCATTAGAAAACTTAAATAGTTTTAGCCATGATGAACCTTCAGTAACTTCTTTGATAAATCAATCAATAAAGATTCTAAACAAAACAGCAGATTTCGATCTAAAGATTCAAAAATTTAAAGAGAAGTTATTAAATATCCATGCTGATGTTGAAGATTTAATTTTTGATTTAAACGCATATTTGCAAGATATAGAAAATTATGAATCAAATCTTCCAGAAATACAAAAAAGATTATTTTTTTTAAAAAACTTAGAGAGAACCTTTTCATTGGACTTACTTCAATTAATTAGAAAGCGAGATCAATTAAAGACGTATTTTCAACAAAATGATCAAGTTAATGAGATTTGCAGGCTTAAAGATCAAATGGAGGATTTACAAAGTAATTTGAATTCTTTATTTGTTATTCAATCTACTGAAAGAAAAAAAATTGCTAAACATTTACAAAATTCAGTAATGTCGATTTTAAGAAATCTAGGTTTAGAAAATGCAAATTTTTCAATTCAATTTTCTGAATGTATTCCATCCAGAGATGGAATTGACGATATAAAATTTCTGTTTTCTGCTAATCCTGATCAGAAGCTTGCTCCATTATCAAATGTTATTTCTGGCGGAGAAATGTCAAGATTTTTATTA
>MWOO01000058.1 GCA_002025945.1 Prochlorococcus sp. HOT208_60m_813O14
AGCCGAGTGGTAAGGCATCGGGTTTTGGTCTCGACATTCCTAGGTTCGAATCCTAGCGGCCCAGTTCTAATATTCAATTGGTGTCTTTTCAAAAAATTTTTCTATTTGATTTTGATGGAGTAATAGTTGATGGAATGCAAGAATATTGGCATAGCTCCTTGCTGGCCTGTGAAAGATATTTAAATTCACCCAACATCACTATTGATCAAAAACTTTATCAAGGAGTACCAAATTCTTTCAAAGAAATTAGGCCTTGGGTTAAATATGGTTGGGAAATGATTCTAATTGTTCACGAAATTATAAAAACAGAAAATCCATTAAGAAGTGATAATAAAGATGATTTCATTAATAATTATCATCAAAATTGCCAGAGGATATTAAATGAAAATTTTTGGATAGCAGAAGATATACAAAAAATGTTAGATAAGTCTCGCAAGTACCAAATTGATAAAGATTTTAAATCGTGGATAAATTTACATAAACCTTTTTTTTGAAATTATAAATTTTATGAAAGAATTAAACAAGAGAGGAATAAAAACTGGAGTTATAACAACTAAAGGTAAAATATTTGCAGAAAAAATTCTTAAACAATTAAAAATTTTTCCAGAATTTATTTTTGGTTATGAATCAGGAACAAAAATCAAAATAGCTGAAAAACTTACACAAACTTATGAAATTTTAGGCTTTATAGAAGATAGAAAAAAAACTCTAATCGATATTAAACAAAATTCAGAAACTTCTCACATTCCATGCTTCCTAGCTGATTGGGGATATTTGAAAGAATCAGATAAAAATCATAGAGCACCAGGATCTACAGGAGCAGGAACAACTCCGGGTAGAATTTATCCAGGGAAAAGAATGGCAGGAAG
>MWOO01000059.1 GCA_002025945.1 Prochlorococcus sp. HOT208_60m_813O14
TTAGATGAATCACCACTTTCAAATGGTGCCTTACCCCAACAATGCGTCGCGGAGTTGACTAGCCAAGTTACATGATATACAACCACAAGCCTCAAAGGAATTCCCCAAAGGACTAGAGCCCATCCTCCAACTCCTAATTTTTGACCTATTGCGTACAAAGAAAGTCCAATAGGAATTTGTAAGAATAAAAAATATTTATTTAAAAATCTATAGTATGGATCCTTGATTAAATCTGCACTTAGTTTTGGGACAGCTTTTAGTGCTTCTACGTCTTTAAACATCCAACCCATATGACTCCACCAAAACCCCTTTTTACTATTGTGATGATCTACTTCAGTATCTGAAAAAGAGTGGTGATGCCTATGTAAACCTACCCAATCTATTGGCCCATGCTGGCAACTTATAGCTCCACAGGTAGCAAAAAATCTTTCTAACCATCTTGGTACAGCGAACGATCTGTGTGATAACAATCTGTGATATCCAAGAGTGACTCCTAAACAAGCAGTTACCCAGTAAAAAAATAATAATGAAGTGACTGCAGGGAGACTCCAAAATTTTGGTTGTATAGCTACAAGAGAAAGAATATGAATTGTAATCATAAAAACTATTGTTCCCCATGTTTTATGTAGTCTTGGAGGATATCTTTTTGAATGACTGGAAGGTTCCAGTAATTTTTCTGAGAGTTCTATAACTTTTTCAGCTGGAACAGGTTTTTTTAATTTTGCTGTTTCTTGGAAAATTACTGAATTCATGATATTGAAATACTATTTTCAAAATTACCGATATGTAATATTATCATACTATACTATTGATAAGTTTAATTATCTGT
>MWOO01000006.1 GCA_002025945.1 Prochlorococcus sp. HOT208_60m_813O14
AAAGGTCACAGGACTTTTAATTATATTCATAAAAATTCCAAAAAATATTATGGAAAATTAATGACTTTCAAAGTAGCTAAATCAAATCCCAAAATACTTTTATCACATAAACTCAGAGATAACTCAAGCAAATTAAGGGTTGCGATTGCTATTAGCAAAAAGTTTCAAAAAAAGCTGTAGAAAGAAATAAATTAAGAAGAATTTTGCAAGATTGGTTATTAACAAACATTCAAAAAATTAATAACCACAATCCTTATTGGTTACTTGTTAACCTTAAATTTGGAGATTTCTGCAATGATAAAAATGAAATTTTGGAGGAATTTCAAAACTTAATGTTCAAATCTAGTCTAATCAAATGATTAACATCAATGAAGAAACCTTTTACGAGGGTGGGCCTGCTAAAAGTGATTTAATAATTAATCTAATAGCAGGTATAACTATTCTGGGTTTACCATTTACCTTTGCCGCAATAGTTAGGGCATTGTGGCTGAGATATAAAATTACAAATAAGAACATTACTATTAATGGTGGGTGGTTTGGCAAAAACAAAACACAGGTCTCATTTAGTAACATCGAAGAAATTAGATCTATTCCAAGGGGATTCGGGTCATATGGTGATATGGTTCTTATTCTTAATGACGGATCAAAGGTTGAAATGAAATCATTGCCATTATTCAGAGATAAGCAAAAATTCGTTGAAGAAAATATAAATAAAAGATCACAAATCCCAAACCTCAACGAGGTAGAAGGATTTGCTACTAAATCCTAAATAA
>MWOO01000060.1 GCA_002025945.1 Prochlorococcus sp. HOT208_60m_813O14
CTCTTCCGATCTAAGTCCTATATTGCCAAGAGGTACAAGAATTGAAGTTGGGTCTACAGGTTCCCTAGAGAGAATAATTAAAGGACCTGCTTTGCTTGATGATGGTACTCATAATTTATTAGGTGCTATAAGAACATCAATGAGTACTCTTGGGGCCAAAAATATCAAAGAAATGCAAGAGGTTGAAATAGTTATTGCCCCATCTCTTTTAACAGAGGGAAAAGTTTATCAAAAAGCGCAGCAGCTTGGGATGGGTAAATAGTGAATTAGGAGTAAAAATTTAAAAACTTAGTGAATTAAACATTAAATTGATCAATTTTCGCATTAGGAGTTATTATAAAATGATGGGGGAAACCCCATGCTCCTCACACACTGAATGCCCGATTTATCGGGCTTTTTTAGCCATTTTGTTACTTATATTGTTTTATCTGTAATGAAATCATCACTTAAAAAAATTGCTTGCTAAATTTTCTAAAGGAATATTTAAATTATGTCATCAGCTCAAGCCGTAACTGATTCTTCATTTGATAAGGATGTACTTCAAAGTGATCTACCAGTATTGGTTGATTTTTGGGCACCATGGTGCGGTCCTTGTAGGATGGTTGCACCAGTTGTAGAAGAAATCTCAAAAGATTTTGAAGGGAAAATTAAAGTTTTTAAATTAAATACAGACGAAAACCCAAATGTTGCAAGTCAATATGGCATTAGAAGTATTCCAACTTTAATGATCTTTAAAGGAGGTCAAAAGGTTGATACTGTTGTTGGAGCTGTACCAAAAGCAACTCTTTCGAGCACCTTAACTAAGCATTTATAAAAAAAGAGTTTTGCATAAAATTGGACTTATAGATTATGGAATGGGCAATATT
>MWOO01000061.1 GCA_002025945.1 Prochlorococcus sp. HOT208_60m_813O14
CAATTGCTCTATATCTAAAAAAAATTCATAATTTAGTTGTTGGAGAAAGAACTGCAGAAGATATTAAGATCAAAATTGGATCTGCATTTCCAGATGATGATTTTGACAAAACTACTTTAGAGGTGAGAGGTTTACATCTTTTATCTGGTTTACCAAGGTCAGTTACTTTGACATCAGGAGAAATTAGAGAGGCCATGGCTGAAACACTTAGCAAAATAGTTGAAGCTGTAAAAAGAACTTTAGAACGAACTCCCCCTGAACTAGCTGCAGATATTGTAGATAGAGGAATTATGCTTGCTGGGGGTGGAGCTTTAGTAAGAGGCATTAATGATTTATTGAGCGATGAAACGGGTATTTTTACTCACATAGCAGAAAACCCACTGCTGTGCGTCGTTAATGGTTGTGGGGAGGTTTTAGATGATTTTAAGAAACTTAAAAGAGTGGTTGATACTCCAGACTTCATAAGGAATTCAATAAGAGATTAATAATATGTTAGATATCCGACGAATTTCTAATAGTCGTTGGTGGCATAAAAAGAAAAGTTGGATATTATTTGGAATTTTTTTATTTTTGGTCTTTGTCAGGATATCAAAAGGATCTATTTTTAAGGATCTTTATTATTTTATTTCAAAGCCTTTTTGGCCTGGAGAATATCAAAAAGAAGTTATTCTTAAGAGCATAGACCAAGAATCTTTAATAAAGTTCAATCTTCTTAAAAAGGATAATATAAGGTTGCGGAAAATTTTATCTCTCCAAGAATCGTCTGATAATGATAATATTTCAGCTGCAGTTATTTCGAGAAAAACAGGTAGTTGGTGGAGGCAAATAATTTTAAATAAAGGGTCAATAGATGGAGTGGAAATTGGTAGTACTGTGATTGGTCCGGGAGGATTATTAGGAATAGTGAAAAATACTTCTTTATTGACTTCGTCTGTTACTTTAATAACCTCCCCAGAAAGTAAGATAGGAGTATGGGTGGATAGAATTCAAATTAATGGATTACTTGTCGGTTTAGGAAATAACTATCCCAGCTTAATACTTTATTCAAAGGATGCTGATATAAAAGTCGGAGATTACATATCATCTTCTCCTGCAAGTACTTTATTACCTCCAAATATCCCTATTGGTATTGTCCAATCTGTAGATAAACCATTTGAATCAAAAAAAACCGCAAAAATATCACTTTT
>MWOO01000062.1 GCA_002025945.1 Prochlorococcus sp. HOT208_60m_813O14
AAAAGAATTAGATATTGAAATAACAATTGATGAATAAGAATATATATGGATGTTCTAAAAGTTTTTTGTTTAAATAAAATATAAGGAGGCTGTGCTTAATTAAAAATATTTAATGTCAAAATTTGTTTTTGTCACCGGAGGAGTAGTTTCTAGTATTGGTAAGGGAATTGTAGCTGCAAGCTTAGGTAGATTATTAAAGTCTAGAGGATATAGTGTTTCAATATTAAAACTAGATCCATATCTAAATGTTGATCCTGGCACAATGAGCCCTTTTCAACATGGAGAAGTATTTGTAACTGAAGATGGGGCTGAAACCGATCTAGATTTAGGTCACTACGAAAGATTTACTGATACTGCAATGACTAGGTTGAATAGTGTAACAACGGGATCTATTTATCAAGCAGTTATTAATAAAGAAAGAAGAGGCAATTATAACGGTGGAACTGTGCAAGTAATACCTCACATAACGGGAGAAATTAGAGAAAGGATTCATAGAGTAGCCTCTAACAGCAATGCAGATATTATTATTACTGAAATTGGTGGAACAGTTGGTGATATTGAATCTCTACCTTTTTTAGAGGCAATAAGAGAATTCAAAAATGATGTCAATAGGAACGATGTTGCATACATACACGTAACATTACTTCCTTACATCAAAACTTCTGGCGAAATAAAAACTAAACCAACACAACATTCAGTGAAAGAATTAAGATCAATTGGAATTCAACCAGATTTACTTGTATGCCGAAGTGATAAATCTATTAATGAAGCTCTTAAAAAAAAGCTTAGTGGTTTTTGCGGTGTCAGTATCAACTCTGTAATTGAAGCCTTAGACGCAGACAGTATTTATTCTGTACCTCTATCTTTAAAAAAAGAAGGTTTATGCAAAGAAACCCTGAAGTATTTAGACCTTGAAGATAAAAAATGTGATTTGAAAAATTGGGAGCAACTTATACACAACCTTAGAAATCCTGGAGATCCAATAAAAGTTGCCCTTGTAGGCAAATATATTGAACTTGGAGATGCATATTTATCCGTTGTTGAAGCTTTAAGACATGCATGCATTGAACAAAAGGCTTTATTAGATTTACATTGGGTAAGTGCTGAAATGATAGAAAAAAATTCAGCAGAAACTTACTTAAATGAAGTTGATGCAATTGTTGTACCCGGGGGATTTGGCAATAGAGGAGTCAATGGAAAAATTTCGGCTATAAAATTCGCAAGAGAAAATAAAATTCCCTTTTTAGGTTTGTGCCTTGGTATGCAATGTGCAGTTATAGAATGGGCCAGGAATGTAGCTAATCTTCCAGATGCATCTAGTTCAGAACTAGACCCAAACACTCCAAATCCAGTGATACATTTATTACCAGAACAGGAAGATGTAGTTGATTTAGGTGGGACAATGAGACTTGGAGTATATCCATGTAGATTGACAAAAAATACCACTGGAAAAAACTTATATGATGAAGATGTTATTTATGAGAGACATCGACATAGATACGAATTTAATAATTACTACAAACAAAGTTTTGTAGATTCTGGATACAAAATTAGTGGTACATCACCAGATGGCAGGTTAGTTGAGTTAATTGAGTTAGAAAATCATCCATACTTCTTAGCCTGTCAATATCATCCTGAGTTTTTATCACGACCTGGCAAACCTCATCCTTTATTTAAAGGATTAATAAAAGCCTCACAAGATATGTTAACTCAATCAAATTAATATTCTTTATTTTTTTGAATGAAAATGACAAATTTTTTACCCTTAGTCGAACAATTTCATTCATTACAAGGTGAAGGTTATCATGCTGG
>MWOO01000063.1 GCA_002025945.1 Prochlorococcus sp. HOT208_60m_813O14
GAAGATTTAATTGATGGCGAATTACCACAAACTGGTGGTGCTTCAATTAGAAGAGATTGGCATCTTGATCGTTTAACTAGAGTTGATCGAAACAATCCAAATGAATTTGTTAACAAACCAATAAATGCAGTAAGGAAATTATATTCAGGTCCCAGTAAAGGGAAAAGCTGGATAGTTGGAGATATGCTAATTCACTCAAAGTTTGGGAAAGGTGAAATCATACATATTTTTGGGAGTGGGGAAAAAATATCTTTAGCAGTAAAATTTGGTGATAAAGGAAGTAAAATTCTAGATCCCAGATTAGCTCCAATTCGTTATGTAAGTTAAAACTCATGAACGATATCTCTGATTACATCCAAGGGGAATTAATCAAAACTCCATTTAATCTATATAACCTAATTGCTAAATACATAGAATCTAATAACAATACTAAAGTAGCTTTTGTTGGCGGTTATTTAAGAGATTTATTAATTAGTAGATTCCACAAAAAATCGTTTTCTAAACCTGTAGATATTGATCTTGTTATTGAAGGATCCTCTATTTCTCTTGCAAAATTTATCAAAAAAAATATTGTAAATGTAGATTTATGTTTAATAAAGGAATTTAATTTATACAACACTGTAGAAATAAATATTAATGACTATAAAATTGATATTGCTTCTGCAAGAAAAGAAATTTATTCTGCTCCTGGCTTAAATCCCATAGTAAATAAAAGTACTATTGAGGAGGATCTTAAGAGGAGAGATTTCACTATAAATTCAATAGCCTTCGAGGTCTCGACAAGGGAAATTTATGATCTTTATGGAGGAATT
>MWOO01000064.1 GCA_002025945.1 Prochlorococcus sp. HOT208_60m_813O14
TCCTCATTATTTTTAAAATTCGAAGTATTGATAATAGGAGAAGTAATAGAAAAATATTCTTCTAAAAGATTAATTGCCCTGGTAACAGCACTTATTGTATTTTTTGATGAGATACCTTTTTCATACCTGCTGCTAGATTCTGTTCTTATACCAACCGCCTTTGAAGATTTTCTTATAGTGACTGGATTAAAAACAGCGCCTTCGAGGTAGATAGAAGAGGTAGTATTGCTTACAGAAGTCTCTAAACCACCTATAACCCCAGCAATAGCAACAGGTTTATCGCAACAAGTAACTACTGTAATAGTTTCATTTAATTCATATTTTTTACCATCTAAACATACAAGGCTTTCGTTATCCCTTGCTTTTCGTACAGAGAAGTCTTCTGGAGAAACTTCCTTTCCAATTAAGTTAGATAGTTTTTCTTTATCAAACGCATGCAAAGGTTGTCCTTGTTCTAGAAGAATATAGTTTGTTAAATCAACTAGAAGGTTAATTGACTTTATACCTGACTTTTCTATACGGTCTTTAAGCCATTTTGGCGATAATTTATTTCCATTTACTCCATCAATAGAACTTATTGTATAGATGCAATTAGACGTTACAGCTTCTGAACAAAGTTTTATACCCTTAAGTAAATGAATATTGTATTTATGGTTTGATTCTGGAAAATTTAATGAAGATTCTAAAAGGGCAGAAATTTCTCGGGCTATACCTATAACCGAC
>MWOO01000065.1 GCA_002025945.1 Prochlorococcus sp. HOT208_60m_813O14
AATTTTGTGGCAATATGGCTTAAAAGAATATCAAAAAGATAGATTAGTTTTATTTTTAGATCCAAATAGAGATCCATTAGGTGGCGGATATCATTTGATACAGAGTCAAATTGCAATTGGCTCTGGAGGATTATTGGGGACTGGTTTGCTACAAGGTAAGTTGACTAATTTGCAATTTATACCTGAACAACATACTGATTTTATATTCAGCGCTTTAGGAGAAGAATTAGGTTTTGTGGGGTGCACTATAGTTTTATTTTTGCTCTTTTTTTTGATTAAAAAACTTATTAATATTGCATCAATTGCTAGGACTAACTTTGAATCTCTAATTGTTATTGGGATAGCCTCAACTTTTGTATTTCAAATAATAATTAACTTATTTATGACTATTGGATTAGGACCAGTTACGGGTATCCCCCTTCCTTTTATGAGTTATGGTCGAACGTCATTGGTGACTAATTTTATATCTATTGGATTTGTTTTATCTATATTAAAACGTTCTAGATCACTAAGAAGTTGATGAAATTACAAATAACTATAAAAAAAATTCAAGAGCTTTTAATTAAAGGAGTTCAAACCATATATGTGGATGATGATACATCCAGAAGAATGTGGTGGGCTTCTTTAGAAGTTATTCAAAAAGATTTCCTATCTCAGAATTATAAACAGGGGGGGATCTGGGTTGCCTCGCCTTTGCCAGCTTTTAATGATAAAAAATTTCTAAATCAACTTCATGGATGGCTTTGGTCTCCTGAGGGGTTTCCATACTTTCAAAATGAGAATGCAGGTTTTTTACCAGGCAATAATTCAGAAAAGATAAAAAAAGATTTCGATTTAGTTAGTAATTATAAAGTCTTAAATCTTAGTCAGGAAGACGGCTATGAACCTTTTTTGATGATAATCACCCCAAATTTTCAATGCGTATTATCAATTGTAGGAGAAAAAGATAAGAAAATTCTATTAATGAAGTGTGATGAAGAAAGCCTAAAACTTTCAATTGAATTAATGCACGCAAAATTAAATCAAGAAAATTATGAGGAAGGAGTAAAATTTCGTAATGCAATCAATAATTTAGGTAACCTTAATATTAACAATCAATTTGAAAAATTATTTTGGCCAATATTATCGGCAAAATTAGCAAATAATCCGCCAAGTCATAATATACATAATTCTGTGAAAAATAATGAAAAAAATGTGCAAATAACTGAAGCCAAATTATTACGTGCAATTTCTCATGAAGTAAGAACTCCTTTGGCAACAATAAGAACCCTCATAAGTTCTACTTTAAAAAAATATAAAATGGATGAATCCATGAGAAATCGTTTAATTCAAATAGATAATGAATGTAATGAACAAATTGATAGGTTTGGTTTAATCTTTAATGCAGCAGAATTAGTTAGTAATGAAGTACCATCATTGAATAACTTGGCGAAAATTAATTTAGCGGAAATTTTTAAAAAGCTTGCTCCTTCGTGGAATAAACAATTAAAT
>MWOO01000066.1 GCA_002025945.1 Prochlorococcus sp. HOT208_60m_813O14
TTTAAATTCAATTTACTTTCAAAATCATTAAAGTCCAACTCACCTTCAAGACAATTAACTCTATTCCACAAATCATCTCCTGCAGATAATAAATATAAATTAACCTTAGTAAATTTTGAAAGTTCTGAATAAAAGTTAATATGTAATTTAGATAAGTTATTGTCCGCAACAATATAAATTTGATTTGGTATTTTATTTTGTAAGTCTTTAAATTTTTTTAAATTCTTTATTACTTCAATCATGTATAAACATGAAGGTTTTTCAGATATCTTTTTCTCTAATAATTTATATAAAATAGGTTGCCAAAATTGATCTGTAGTTAAATTCTTAAATAGATTAAGCGAATTAATTTCATATCTATTCCATTCAGCAATCATTTCTGGCCTGAAAATAAGATAATCTATAAAATTCTGGGTAATCTTTTTTGTCAGATTATAAAGGTCTCCATCAATTGTCTTTTTATTATCCAAATATTTATTAATCCAATTTCTAAGAGGAAATGATTCTTTAAATCTATTCAATTCTTCTAATGAATTAATAATACCCCATTTAATTGACTCAAAATTCCATAAACCCATATCAATTCCTGGATAAAAGTTTGTCAATAATGATTCGGTGTAACTTGATATTGTCTTTAATTCATAAAGAGCACTTATTTTGTTTTTTATAGTTATTTGTTCACTTAACCACTTACCCAAAAAATAATTAGGAACAGCTATTTCTAAATTCTCATTTATAAAAGGAGGACATATTTTTAATTCTTCTGCCAACAGCTCACTAATTACTTCAATTTTGTTTGATTTATAAAGATTGAGCAATTTATTAAGGAGTTCTTTTACTCAACTTTAAATGGATCAGTTATTTCTGCATTCGGACATTGGAATTCCCCCACAGCAACAAACTCTAAACGAAGCTTTAAGAAAGTTATAAATTTTTTATCAGTCGATAAAACAGCCGCTGGTGGTGATGGAATCTTTGATGTTAGATCACCAAATTGAGTGGTTTGTAAAAAAGATGGATTTTTTAAGAGCCAAAAATCAATTTCTTTATTGTTTTCTTTATAGTTCCGCTCCCTCTCTTTCAATATCTCCTCA
>MWOO01000067.1 GCA_002025945.1 Prochlorococcus sp. HOT208_60m_813O14
ATCTAGAAATTGAAAGTGGGTGGAAAATTAAATATTTATCTCAGTTTGAAAGTTCACCTGGTAGTGCAATAAAGGACTATTGGGATTTAGATGAGACAAGTTTGTTGATAGTTGCGGATCCTAGAGGGGGGAATTTGCTGAACTTTAACGTCGGAGAGGCTTATTTTAATTTTATGCCAAGGTTATTTTGGGTTGAACTTCAAACAAGATTTGGTAACCAATACTATGTTAAAGATCACGGTGAGGATGGTGCAGTATTAGATGCTATTGATTCAGTAAAGATTTGTCTCGAAAGAGGAGGATGCCAAGTTGTCCCTGGCCTACCCAAAGAGCAATATTTATGGACTTTATGTACATCGATTCTTGGAGGTTTAGTAGCAGGTTTTGCATCTGCCCCAAGAAAAGAAGGTCAAGTCATTTCAATTGGATTTTTAGCTCTTCTTTCTCCTTTATGGGGAATGTTATTTGGAATTTTTGGTTTGGCACCGATAATATCCAGAACAAATGATTTATTACCTTTATTTAAAAATGGTTTAGCTTTTACAGCTGCAGGAATTGCGGGTTATATCTTGTCTCAAACATTATTTTCAAGATATGAAAAGCCTAATAATACTTAAAATATGATCCGAGATATTTAATCCTAAAAAAATTTATCTTCTTCACGAATTTCACCAGACTCTGAATACCATCGATGAGAAACATGCCTTAATTCCTTATTTTCAAACTCAATCCATGAA
>MWOO01000068.1 GCA_002025945.1 Prochlorococcus sp. HOT208_60m_813O14
AAATGAATAACAAAATATAGGTATTTTTCTAATTAAGCCGCATCATATTCTTCATCTTCAAGCTCTCTCATAAATCTTTTATCTAATACGTAAGCGTCTATAAGCTCTGCTGCCATCTGTATCTCAGCAGCAGGCTCTTGTAGATCTTTGGTTAATAAGTAATTGTCTATAAGCTCTAGATTGTTATTTTCTTTAATTTGTTTATCGCTGTTTAATAGTTCTCTTATGTAGTTATATACAAGCTCTTGATCGTATCCACTTTCTCTAATTTCTTTCATCATTTCGATTGGAATTTTCATAATCGTCAACCCCTATGTGAAAGCCTATATTCGCATACTTACGAAGATATAAGAAAAAAGCAAGAAAGAGGAAGGATGGAAGAAGACTTCTATATTTAGATCTTATTTTTAATAATTAACTAATTTTCTCTTTCCATCTCTGGTTTCTACTTTATTTATCCTTAACCCAATAAATAAAGCCCATATAAGTGCAAAGACAATTGGTAAGAAAATGATCGCAAGTTTCATCATTTTTTTAATCCTGTTATTTGCAAAAATAATAACTTTTAAATCAATAAGAAAATATAGGTACTTTATCTAAAAAAGTAGGGTAGAGGTTAGATCGACTGTCAATCGCGAAAAGTGTGGACGAGGTAAATGATCACATCATCAGATAGCTTTAGGTAAATTTTTTTAATTAATAAACTTAAAATTTTTTATTAAGTTCCAAGCTTCATTTGCTGTATCCGCATACTGAAAAATAAGTAAATCATTCTCTCCAATCAAACCCATATCACAAAGGTATTGAAAATTAATTACCTTTTCCCAGTAGCTTCTGCCAAATAAAATTATTGGAATATTCTTCTTCATCCCAGTTTGTCTTAATGTTAATAATTCAAATAATTCATCTAAAGTTCCAAATCCTCCAGGAAAAAAAACAGCAGCAGTAGATCTCATTACAAAGTGAAATTTCCTCATTGCAAAATAATTAAATTTAAAACATAGTCCTGGCGTAATAAAAGAATTAGGGTGTTGCTCTTTGGGCAGGCTTATATTTAATCCAATCGATTTACATCCAGCATCAAACGCTCCCCTATTAGCTGCTTCCATAATCCCGGGTCCGCTACCAGTAACTATTACGTGAGAATGAGGA
>MWOO01000069.1 GCA_002025945.1 Prochlorococcus sp. HOT208_60m_813O14
AAAAATGACAACTTCGCAGTTATGGTTCAATTTATTACCCGTTATTGCATCTCTATTAACTGTAATTTTTTCTTTAACTAATTCTTTCTTATATATTATAGGAAAATTAATTAACTCTTAAATAAGTTAATCGTTATCTATTGGCTTTATAAATTTCTCATAAAAAACATAATGTAAAGAAATTTGTCTTTTATTTATATTTGTTTAAATTTTAAATAGTGATCAATAAAATCATGAAAAATATTTCATTAAAGGGAAATATTAATTTTGATAAAAAAAAAGATATAAATGATTATGAATTATTCTCTTTAAAGATCACAGATAGTTTATATAAAAAAGATATTGGAAAATTCCTTGAGAAAGTAATTATTAATGAAGGCAAAATACCTTGTTTTGAATAAAGTATAAATCCTGAAAAAAAGTATAACGCCCAAATTAGAATCCTTTGAATCAGAATGAAACCCTTGCTTTTGCCAGACATTATTAATTAATTTTTATAATTTTAGTCATTTTATATCTTTCAAAAAAAATGTTATTTATAATTACTTTTTCTTTACGTATAATTTTCCATTCATTTTTAAGAAATAATTCATAACTTATTAAACTTGCTTCAGTTGTAAGAGAATCTAAACCCTCTTTTTTAGCTTCATTTTCTAATTTACGAAGTAAGTTAGAGCCGTATCCTTTTCTTTGGAATTTGCCTTTACAGTAAAATAACGCAATTCTATCGGAGGGATATCTTGTGGCAAAAGCAATAATTATTCCTTTTTTACTTAGAAGCCATCCTTTCCCTTTAGTTATTGACTTATCAAAATTTGGATTATTCCAAGCTTGGCTTGACCAGGCCCTTTTTTGCTCTTGACTATAAATTTTTTCATCTAATGATTGAATAGAATCAAAATAAACCTTCTTTAATTCCAGTTGATCTTTAATAGTAATTTGTCTTAAATTCATAAACAAATCTTCTATTTAGTTAGTATGCCTAGTAAAAATATAGTCGCAATTGGTGGAGGAGGGTTTGGACGTTCTTTAGGCTCTCTAGAAATTGAAAAATATATAATTTCATTAATAAATAAAAAAAGACCAAAAATTTGCTTTATTCCAACAGCATCTGGTGATAGTAGTTTGTACAAACTAAATTTTTATAGAGCATTTTCTAAACTTGATTGTATAGCAAGCCACATTGATTTCTTCTCTAGAACAGAAAACTTAGAAGAGAAAGTTTTAACTCAAGACATCATTTATGTTGGCGGAGGAAATACAAAAAGTATGTTAGCTGTTTGGAAAGAATGGAATTTACATAAAATTTTGCGAAATGCTTATGAAAAAGGAATTGTAATGAGTGGTGTAAGTGCTGGGGCTATTTGTTGGTTTGATAAAGGAATAACTGATTCTTATGCTAAAGAATTAGCGATAATT
>MWOO01000007.1 GCA_002025945.1 Prochlorococcus sp. HOT208_60m_813O14
GAATCATATGTTGGCCTTTAATTTTTTTTGGTGCTACAGAAGGTGGATTATTTGATATAAATGCCACTTTGCCTTTAATGGCGATACAAGTAGTTGCGCTTACTTACATATTAAATTCTCTCTTTTTTAAGCCTGTAGGCAATGTTGTAGAAAAAAGAGAAAAGTTCGTAAGTAATAATATTATTGAGGCCAAAAATAAACTTTCTGAGGTTAAAAAATTAGAAGCTGATTTATTAACTCAGCTTCAAAGTGCTCGTACAGAAGCCCAAAGAATTGTTTCCGAAGCTGAAGATGAGTCTGACAAACTTTATAAAGAAGCACTAGAACTTGCTAACAATGAAGCAAATGCTTCAAAAGAAAAAGCAAGACTAGAAATTGAAAGTCAGACATCTGTTGCTCGTGATCAACTTTCTAAACAGGCTGATGATCTAAGCGAACTTATTGTTAATAGATTGATTCTAGAAAAATGAATTTAACTCTTTTAGCTACAGAAGGTTTTGGATTGAATTTCAATTTATTTGAAACTAATATCCTAAATTGGGCTGTAGTAGTTTTCGGTCTTTATAAATTTTTGCCTGGTTTCCTAGGTAAAATGCTTCAAAAAAGGAGAGAAGGAATCCTTCTTGAATTAAAAGATGCTGAAGATA
>MWOO01000070.1 GCA_002025945.1 Prochlorococcus sp. HOT208_60m_813O14
AATAACGATGATAAAGAAATTTGCTTAATTATTGAAGGCCAAGCGAAAATTAGTACGAAAAACGGTGACATTTATTTTATTAAAGCGGGAGATCTTGTTGAGTTTCCTGCTGGAATTTACTGCGAATGGGAAATAACCAAAAGTATTAAAAAACATTATCGATTGGGCAGCTAGATTTAAGAAATAAGATTTTTTCCTTCTTTACTGCTAAGTCAATGCAGATAAAATATGGTTAATAAATAATTTTCAAAAGGAGAACTAATATTATGCCTTTTACTGATCAAGAATATTTTGAGGTTATTGAAAAAAACGAAATAGTAAAAAAAGCTTATGAAAATATTAAGCAAATTTGCATTGATTTGCAAAAACAAACAAATTGTCCTGAAGAGGACCTAAAAGATTTTCTTGAGTTTATTTCTAAACAATGGAATAAGTAATAATTAACAAGCCTTTTAAGAATACTAGATTTAAAATCTCAATTTAGTTTTCTCACAGAATCAGTTCTAATCTAATTCCTTTTTTGGTTTTGTATTGATACTGGAAGTTCCCTTAGCAGCAGAAACAAAGAAAAAGAAGCCTACAATTCCTGATATACCAAATATCGCAGCCAAAGGATCAAAAGTGAAAGAAAACATAGAATTTATAAAATCAAGATAAATAATAGTTTTTGAATCAAAATTGTACAATTATTGTTAAGTATAAAAAATAACAATAACGCAATTCGTTATGTCATTATTAGTTTCTCATAAGGTTCAACAAAATTATTATTCACATTCATATTGAAGAATAAAAATATCAATAAATACTAAAGATTTATTCGCGAGACAGAGAAAAGTTTAAAAAATATTTATAGAAATATTGAATAACACTTCCCGGAGGATCCACACTTGTTGTTTCTTTAGATTAATATCAATCCATGACAGATTTCTACTCAGCCTCTTCAGCAGTAAGTCCTTTTACAGC
>MWOO01000071.1 GCA_002025945.1 Prochlorococcus sp. HOT208_60m_813O14
TTTGTTGTACTTTTTGTTCATTCATACCTTTTTCTAACAAATAAGAATCTTTAAACATCAATAAAACCCTCTTTTTATCAGTCTTTTCTTCCTTAATTAAATTTCTTAAAATGTCTACTGAAATTGTAAATCCAATTCCATTTAAGATTTTCTCATTAGGACTAAAAGATCTTACTAACTCATCATATCTCCCGCCTTTTGCGATGACGCTCTTATTTTTACCATTATCCCCTATTAGTTGAAAAACTATACCTTCATATAAATTCAAGTGAGGTTGAAAAGTGGGATCAAGTTGTAATTTAACACCATATTTATTTGATATTTTTGATAATGTATCAAATAAAAAATTTAAGTCATCTAATATTTTACTAGTACCATATGTAGTTTTTAATTTTTTTAATATTGCAATTGGCTCTCCTCGTGTGAATAAAAGATCTTTAAGAATATATTTATCATCTTCATCTATTTCTAATTTAGATAAATTATCTTGATCAAAATTAACTAGACTTTTCTTAATTTCTTCAAAATTATTATTCTCATATTTGTTAAGTATCAAGTCCATTATTTTTGTGGTGCTTACTAGTAGATATAAATTACAACCATCCTTCAAATTAATATTATCGATTGAATCAAACAAAATATTAATAACTTCAATTTCTGGGTATTTTGTATCATATCCAATTAATTCAATTCCACTCTGCAATTTTTCTTGTAACTTAAATGAATTTTTATTATTTTGTTTTTTATCAAAAACCATTCCATTGGTGAATAATCTTATGGGTCTTTTCTTATTTATTAATCTAGTAGATGACAATTTAACAATTGATGTAGTCATTTCTGGCCTAAGACATAATGAATTATTACTTACTATTCCTACAAGCTGATTTTCGTCAATAACGCCACGTCCTTTTATGGTCTCTAAAGTATTTATAAAGGAGGGTGAAACCTCTTCATATCCCCATAGTTTATAAATACTATTTAATTTATTTAGGATGTTTGAATTATTTTTTACATCGACTAATTTAATTTCCTTTATATCGGTCATTTTAATATTTAACTAATTTTAGGTATAGAGATTTTTTTTAAATGGAGAAACTTTATCTAGTTCATTTTTTAATTCATTCTCAAGACTGGGAGAACAAGCTAAAATCCTTCCTGAACTTAAATTAAATTCGCCTGATGGATAATCAGAAATAATGCCGCCGGCCTCTTTTACAATAATAGCACCGGCCGCTAGGTCCCATACCTCCAATCCTCTTTCCCAATATCCATCTACCTTACCTGCCGCAACAAATGCTAGATCAACAGCTGCTGCACCTCCTCTTCTAACACCTCTAGTTTTATGTGTTAAGTAACAAAATTCAGCATAATTATTATCTTCTGTCTCAAATCTGTCATAAGAGAAACCAGTTACAAGTAGAGTATCAGCAAGATTAGAGGGATTAGATACTTTAAGTTCACTATCATTGCAGAATGAGCCTAAACCTATACAGGCTGAATATAGTTCATTTAAATAAGGTACTGATATAGCGCCTATAATTGGCTTATTTTTATAAACAAGACCAATAGAAGTCAAGATCAAGAGTTT
>MWOO01000072.1 GCA_002025945.1 Prochlorococcus sp. HOT208_60m_813O14
ATATCTATTATTTTTTTATTTTTCTTTGGGATAGGCCAAGTAACCCCATTAATCGTTGCAGGAGCTACTGCAGAAAACTTAAAAAAATTTTTAGCGCTTAGAAAATTTAGTCAAGTAATTCCGACTTTAAGTGGGATTTTTTTAGTTTCCCTAGGATTATTAAATTTATTATCAAATTGGATTTAAATGATTATTTTTAAGAATCTAATTTTAAAGATATCAAGTTTAAGATTCGCAATATCACTAATAATCTTCATAGCTATAACAAGCGGCATAGGTACTTTTATACCTCAAGGTAGTAGTAATAAATTTTATATTGATAATTTCGATAGTTCTCCCATTTTTGGATTTTTAGATGGAGAAAAAGTCTTAATACTTCAATTGGATCATATATATACAAGCTTTTGGTTTTTATTTACATTAATTCTTCTTTGCATTTCACTAGCAGCTTGTAGTATGAGGAGGCAAATCCCCTCATTAAAAGCTTCATTAAAATGGATTGAATACAAGAGCGAAAAGAAATTTAGCAAACTGCAACTAACTACAAGTCATCCAATCAATCAAGATGGAAAACATATATCAAAAGTAGATTTATTACTTAAAAAAAGAGGATGGAAAACTTACAAATTTAAAAGTCATATTTCTGCAAGAAGGGGTTTAATTGGAAAAATCGGTCCTTTAGTTGTACATATCGGACTAATAGTATTGCTTATAGGTTCAGCATATGGAAGTTTTACAAGTCAATCAAAAGAACAATATTTACTGCCTGGAGAAACTTTGAATCTTGTTAATGAGAGCACAAACTCAAAAGCCAATGTAAAATTAGTTGATTTTTCTATAGAACGAGAAAGTGATGGTGTACCCAAACAATTTATTTCAAAATTAAATTTTTCTTCTGAAGATCTTAATTTAAATGAAATAAAAACCACCAAAGTTAATCACCCAATCAGGTTTAAAGGATTAACTATTTATCAAGCAGATTGGGCAATATCAAATGTTGTTTTAGAAATAGATAATATCCTTTATCAATTAAAATTAAAAGAGATTCCCGAAATCGGTAATCAAGTTTGGGGAGTTTTAATTGAATTAGGATCGGAGACTAAAAAAAATTTCCTTTTAACAAT
>MWOO01000073.1 GCA_002025945.1 Prochlorococcus sp. HOT208_60m_813O14
TTCCATTTTCTTCAACGAAACTTGTAGGAAATACGCCACGTGTTTGGTAATTAGCGCTTTGTAAATCAAGGCATACACTTAGAAACTTTTTGACAATTTCGTACCTTTTTTGGGTAATGAGGTAGATCATTACAGGAACGTTGTCTCTTAAAAATATTTCTCCATAATTTAATTTTTTATTTTTTGTTGGGTGTTCTAGTGCCGCAACGCTACCCACTAACTCGCCCGATATCTCAACCAAGGTTTTCTCGAAGTGTTTTTTTGCATTTGTTACAATTTTCTCTTCATCGGAACTTGGTCTTACTCTTAGATTTTTTTGACTAAATCTTTCTGCCATTTCATTTATATCCCTCTATTTAAGCCTACTTGTTTAAAGAGACTTTGAACAAATAAAAAATTAATAAAAAATTTTTGTATAAAAGGTTGCACAATTACGGTGGGATGGTTTAGTATTTTCTTCTGGGCAGAAATATTCTTTTTGCATTATTCAAGCAACTACCTTAAATCTGATTTTTGGTAACTAAATGAATTTTTTGGAGATTTGATTTCGATCATTATTTTCAGCCAGAAGAAGGGTTTTCCCTTCTGAATGAGTTATTCACAAGTTGTTTAACTCTGCACCTAGAAAATTTAAAAACTTAGGAACTGATGCTTTTATTGCGTCGAGAATTACTGATTTTTGTTGGTTATTTCGAGATGTATATGCAATAAAGGTGTGAGGTCCCGTCAAGAATATAAAAAATGTCATCAATTGCTAACTTTTGGCTTTGATGCAAACGGATCTGAGATCTTGGAAAGTCACTTTAGAAATATTTTAAATGTGCACTCAATGTAATCCTTAAACTTTAAGGAGGCTAAAACTAAATAAAAAAAATTTTTATTTGGGTAAAGCAATTCAATTTGAGTAGATTTATCTACAAAAGGATTTGAACACAACGGAGAGTTTGATCCTGGCTCAGGATGAACGCTGGCGGCGTGCTTAACACATGCAAGTCGAACGAACCTTCGGGTTAGTGGCGGACGGGTGAGTAA
>MWOO01000074.1 GCA_002025945.1 Prochlorococcus sp. HOT208_60m_813O14
AAGATTATCAGCAGACCTTATGAATTCAATCCTAAATTGGTTTTTAATGATACTCCCTTTTGCACTTTGGGGTACTTCTATGGCAGCTATGACACCCTTAGTATCTAGTGCTGGAGCAGAGTTTGTAGCTTCTTTAAGATTGCTTCCTGCAGGAATTCTTGTTCTAATTACAACATATTTGTTGAAAAAAGATCTTAAAATTTACAGATGCGATTTGAAGTGGTTTTTTGTTTTTACAATTATAGATGCCACTTTCTTTCAGTTGTTTTTAACTTATGGGATCGAAAAAACTGGAGCTGGTCTCGGCTCTGTATTGATTGATTCTCAACCCCTTTTGGTCGCGATCTTAGCAAGGGCAATTTTTGGAAATTTAATTAATCCAATAGGATGGTTAGGGTTACTTTTTGGTTTAGGAGGAATAGTATTCTTAGGAGTTCCACAAGAATTTCTAGAAAATTGGTGGTTAATGTCTAACACTTCTACAAATAATGTAGCTTTTAACTTTGGAGAACTATGGATGCTTGCAGCTTCTCTAGCTATGGCACTAGGAACAATCTTAATTAGATTCACATGTACTAAAAGTGATCCAGTTGCAGTTACAGGTTGGCACATGGGTTTAGGTAGTGTGCCCTTAATTTTTAAACATTGTCTACAAACAAATGTTCAAATAATCCCAGAATGGTCAATATATGATTGGGGTCTAATGTCATACGCAAGTATTTTTGGAGGCGCAGTTGCATATGGATTGTTTTTCTACTTTGCTAATAACAAAGAAATAACTGGATTTAGCACGCTTGCATTTTTGACTCCTGTATTTGCTCTTCTCAGTGGAGGTCTTTGGTTAGATGAAAGACTTACTATTATTCAATGGATAGGAGTAGTTTTTGTTCTTATCTCGGTATTTTTTGTTAGCCAGAGAAGGTCTTTATGGGAAAATAATTCCACAAACACTACTATTTAATTAGTTTCTTGGTGTATTAAGTTTAATAATGCATATAGTTTTAATAAG
>MWOO01000075.1 GCA_002025945.1 Prochlorococcus sp. HOT208_60m_813O14
CCAGAAAATTTACCAAGATGTATGCCTTCTGATTTTATTCCTTATATCAATACTAGTTCTTGGGAAATACCTTTCTTATTTAAATTCCTTAAAGAGAAAGGATCTATTCCTGAAAAAGATTTTTGGAATACTTTCAATCTTGGAGTGGGATTTTGTTTAATTATTGATAAACAATTTAAGGACGCGATACTAAGTATCTGTAAAGATCATGATATCGATAGTTGGGAAATAGGAAAGATAGTTCGAAAAAATGATTCAACAATTAGTAAATTTTTGCCAGAAATTTTGACTTAAATTTTTTATCTTTTTTAAATGAGTTTTAAAAAATTATTTTTTATACCCAAATGAAAAAGTTAGGTGTAATATAATAAAATTACCGCCGAATTATATCGGAAGTTTAAGTTTTAAGATCTAACCTTTAATCAATGCCCTTTGCAAATAATCAAAGAATTACACGTAGACGTAGTTCAGCTGGCCCTATACCTCCAAAAAGACCAATAGGTAATAATTCTGAATCAAGTGGTAGAAATGCTCAAGGCCCAAGACCTACTTTCTTGACACTAAGGGATCATGGGAAAGTTTTTGTCGCTGATTTACCTAATTTGTCAGATGGTCAATTAGCACATATTAGTAAAGAAGCTAATGAAGTTTTAAATAGTTTGGAAAAAAGGCTTAGCGATCTGGAAAATGAGCCAAATATTAGTAATCCTGAAAACGACACGCTAATAAAAGCCTCTACCAAAAGAGATGTCACACTAAGGTTTATTAAATCTATAGAAGAAGAACAAGAACATAGAAAGAATAATCCTGCTTTACGAGATGCTGCATCTGAATCGTTACCGAGAACTTTTCTTGAGGTTGCTAGACATAGATTGCCTGGAGCCACTTTTGATTCACTTCTTCGAGAGGCTCTTGAAGCTTGTGCAGTTGATGAGAGTTCCGAAGAAAATCAAGTTATTGATGAACCTAAAGAAACTGTGAAAATAATGGACATACCC
>MWOO01000076.1 GCA_002025945.1 Prochlorococcus sp. HOT208_60m_813O14
ATTGGAGACTATGGTCAGAGATCAATAGGGAGGATTACCTCAGCAGATGCAAGTTTATGGTGGCCCATTTTATGTTGGTATTATGTCAACAAAAGCGGCGATTATGCCTTTGGAAAAAGTCAAGGCGTTCAAAGAGGTATTCAACTACTACTAGATCTAGTTCTACATCCAACCTTTGAGGGTACTCCAGTACTTTTTGTTCCAGACTGCGCATTTATGATTGATAGACCTATGGATGTATGGGGAGCACCTTTAGAAGTTGAAGTTTTACTTCATGGATGTTTAAAAAGTTGCATAAGGTTAATGGAATTAAGCAGAGCAGATCATGTAAGTAGACTTTTAGACCAAAGACTTATTCTTACAAATCAATGGGTTAAGGATTTAGGAAGTTTTCTTTTAAAGCACTATTGGGTTACTAGCCAAACAATGCAAATCCTAAGAAGAAGGCCAACTGAGCAGTATGGTGATGATCAACACTTCAATGAATTTAACGTTCAACCTCAAGTAGTCCCCTCATGGCTACAAGATTGGTTAGAGAATAGAGGTGGTTACTTAATAGGAAATATTAGGACAGGAAGACCTGACTTTCGATTTTACAGTTTAGGTAATTCTCTGGCATGTATGTTCGGAGTACTGCCTCCTGAAGAACAAAGAGCATTATTTAGATTAGTTTTACATAACAGACAGCATTTGATGGCTCAAATGCCCATGAGAATTTGTCATCCTCATATGGATGTCGAAGAATGGCAAAATAAAACTGGATCGGATCCAAAGAATTGGCCTTGGAGTTACCATAACGGTGGTCATTGGCCAAGTTTACTTTGGTTTTTTGGTGCAGCCGTTCTATTGCATCAAAAAAATTACGGTTCTGATGATGTGATTCTCATGGAAGAAATGAAATCTTTAATAGAGGAATCATATTGGTGTCAGCTAAATCAATTACCAAAGCAAGAATGGGCAGAATATTTTGATGGACCTACAGGTACTTGGGTTGGTCAACAATCCAGAACTTATCAAACCTGGACAATTGTTGGATTTTTATTGATGAATCATTTTCTAAGGAATGA
>MWOO01000077.1 GCA_002025945.1 Prochlorococcus sp. HOT208_60m_813O14
TTTTTGATTTCCAAGTTTTTTTGAGTTTGATAATCAATAATTAATTTGTTGTGACCAAATTGAATTTGTGGAAAGTTTAATGAGATTTTTACAGAAGAATCTTTATCTAAATTTGAAGGATTAATTTTTTCTAAATAATTTAATAAACCTCCAAGAGATCTAGTCGCATTGTTTAAATTTTTAAGTCCTATTCCTTCTAGGTTGGTAATTTGGAAATATTTTTTTATTAGATAATTTGCTTCATTGATGCCAAAATTAGTCTCTTTAGAAACAGTATATGTTATTTGACTATTTCCCTTAATTAATAAATTTCTTACTTCATTGCTTCCTACGATGATTTCTGAAGAATCTAATTTAATAATTTCATCAAATAGTTTTGCTAGCGATTGACCTTCTAAAGTTATTAATTCTCCTGTGCTTACATCCGCTTTTGATATACCCCATTCATAAGATTCATCTGAGTTTTCTTCAGATAAGTAAATAGCAGTAATCCAATTATTTTTCTTTGCTATCAACATCCCCTCTTCAATTACAGTTCCAGGAGTAATTATTCTTGTTATTCCTCTTTTAATTGGAGTCCCATAATTTCCAGAACTTTTTTCTAGTTGGTCGCATATAACCACAGAATAATTTTTTTTTATTAAATCAGCACAGTATCTCTCCATTGCATGATAGGGAACTCCTGCCATAGGGATCTTACCAATCTCTTTCCCAGCCTCTTTACTGGTAAGTGTTATTTCTAATAGGTTAGATATTAATACGGCATCCTCAAAAAAACATTCAAAAAAATCTCCTAATCTATAAAGTAATAACCTATCTTGATTTTCCTCTTTTAGAGTTACATAATGCTTCATTACAGGAGTTAATTTCAGTTTTGAAACTGTTTTATAGCTATAAGATTCTTCATTGATGCAAACATTTTTGTTATTTGAAATTAAATCAGTCTTGAATTGATTTATTAAATTAGTTGAATTTTTTCTTTGTCTAGGTCTTTTTTTTGATTCTTTTTTTAAATCTTCCCAAGATAAATCTTCTGGAATTTTTGTTATTTCTTCTTGATCATTATTTTCATTACCAATAGCAAATAAATTCTTTTGAATTATCGTATCTTCTTGCATACTTTTTTAATTCCTAAATAGATATTAGGTAGAAAATTTTTTTTTGCATTTTAAAGTGGCTAAAGTATGTAAATTTTCTCTAAAAATTATCATTTTCATGAGATTATAGTATTTATAATAATTTGAAACTTAAGACTAAATTATGCAGGCTGTTAACTTTTTCTTCGTAAATGCTCTATTATTTGCTTCTTTGATTGCGGTAGTTGGAGTACCCGTTTTATATGTGACTCAACCTTCTACTGAGGAAGGACAGCGAGAAAGTAGGAGAAAAATTTATTCTATTGCTGCCGTCTGGGTTGTTTTGGTTTTTGTTACTGGAATTGTTTCTTCATTAGTTTGAACTTAATACCTTTTCGTGAGAGTCTATTAATATATAGAAGTAAAATTTAATGGCTATTTTTGAGGGATCTTTTACTAATGCATCTACTTTAAAAGTTGGGATTGTAATAGCAAGATTTAATGATTTAATTACAAATAAAATTTTATCTGGTTGTCTTGATTGTTTAAAAAGACATGGTTTAGATACTTCTGACTCAAGCAATCAAGTAGATATAGCTTGGGTTCCTGGTTCATTCGAATTACCAATCGCAGCTAAAACCCTCATGAAAAAAAAGAGTTATGACGTTGTAATTGCTCTTGGGGCTGTAATCCGTGGGGAAACTTCCCACTATGATGTAGTTATATCTGAGGCTAGCAAAGGTATTTCACAAGTTTCATATGAAAATAATGTTCCAATTATTTTTGGAGTTTTGACTACTGATACTATGCAGCAGGCTCTAGAAAGAGCAGGAATTAAAAATAATCTT
>MWOO01000078.1 GCA_002025945.1 Prochlorococcus sp. HOT208_60m_813O14
CATAAGTTTCTCTAAAAGTCCTGATAATTATTCTTACATTTTATAGCCAAGATTTTTAGTTTTTTTATTTAAAAACTACATTTTTCATAGACTAATTTGTGGAATATTATTTTTTAATTTACACTTTTTCTCCAGCTTTAAATCCTCTAAAACATTTGAATCGAGGAAACCTCAGACTAAAAGCCACCGCATCCTTGGATTTAGTTTTAGCATCAGCTCTGATTTCTACAAGTTGACCAATAAGTTGATCCCGCTTTGACCAATATTCTTCACGTTGGATATCACTAAATCCGCTTCCACAACTAAGACTGTATTCATGCCCATCATCTTCACCTTCTACTAGAACAGCTCCTAGTCTACCTTTATTGCGCCCTGTGCCTTCCTCAACAGATACAACCTTTAAGGTGACTTCAATGAAAGGTTTTGCTTTTAACCAACTGTGTGTTCTTTTACATTCATACATTGCATCAGGATCTTTAATCATTACTCCTTCATATCCACCCTCTACAGCAGATTTATTCAGCTCTACAAATCTTTTCTGTCCCTCATTAGTGTCGAGATCTACATTTTCCCAGTCAAGTGTTTTTATATGTCTAAGAAGTAAAGAATGTTTTGCTACC
>MWOO01000079.1 GCA_002025945.1 Prochlorococcus sp. HOT208_60m_813O14
AGATAATAAACTCAAAGAAAATAAAATAATAAATTCATCTGATTCCGTTCTAGAGAAATTTATCAAAAATATCAAATTTCCTGGTTCGAATATTTGTCCATGTAGACCTGGAGAGAATGCTGCAGAAACATTATTAGAAAACTTTATTAACGAAAAAAAAATATATTCTTATAATTCTGCAAGAGATTTCCCTTCCCATAATGGGACATCATTTTTAAGTGCATCTCTTAGATTCGGCACCATCAGCATAAGAAAGGTTTGGAACGCTACACTAAATTTAAATTCAGATTTTGCAAATCAAGAAAATTACCTATCAATTGAAACTTGGCAAAAAGAACTTGTTTGGCGTGAATTTTATCAACATTGCTTATTCCATTTCCCAGAGCTTGAGAAAGGTCCATATAGAAAAAAATGGGATCACTTTCCATGGCAAAACAATAATGAATGGTTTCAAAATTGGAGCAACGGAGAGACCGGAGTACCTACAGTTGATGCTGCAATGCGTCAACTAAATAGTACTGGCTGGATGCATAACAGATGTAGGATGATAGTCGCTTCATTTCTGGTAAAAGATCTTATATGCAGTTGGCAAATGGGCGAGAAAAAATTTATGGAGACGTTGGTTGATGGAGACTTAGCTGCAAATAATGGGGGATGGCAGTGGAGCGCCAGTAGCGGTATGGATCCAAAACCACTTAGAATTTTTAATCCATATACCCAAGCAAAAAAATTCGATCCTATTTGCGAATATATAAAATATTGGATTCCTGAATTATCTAAAGTGTCAAATTCAGAATTATTAAATGGGGAGATATCTAATTTAGAAAAAAATAATTATTCAAGCCCTATTGTAAATCACAGCATACAACAAAGATTATTTAAATCACTTTATGCTGAAATTTGAATTTCCTCTATACAATTTTTTAGAACTTTATTTAAATTTTCTGCTACATAAACTTGCTCTTGATAAGAAATTTCAGGAAACATTGGAAGACTAAGAACTTCTGTACAAATTCTCTCTGTATGTATGAGTTTTGTTCTAGAAAAATTTTTATTTTTGTAAGCTATTTGCGAGTGTATTGGAATTGGATAATAAAT
>MWOO01000008.1 GCA_002025945.1 Prochlorococcus sp. HOT208_60m_813O14
GCGGGGGCCTTCTCTTGTTCCGGCTAAATAAAATAATGCTTTTTTAGAGATGCTAAAAAGCTAAAATAGACAATGATTGACAGTCGATCTAAACTTGGAGGGATGACACCCTCTTTTTTAATGTTGAAAAGATTTTTGCTGAAAAGATAATGACTCTTCTTATTTCTCTTATCAGCTGATGAATATCTCCCCACACTTATTAATCGATGCTGTGATATTAAGCGCTGCCCTTACTATAACTTTGGTATTAAGAGCAAAAGGTAATGCTGCCAGAAAAGAAAATAAATGATTACTAAAGAAGAAGAAGAAAAAGAATTTAATAAACCTAAATTAAATAGATTTTGGAACTTTCTGATTTATGGAAGTTCCATTGCTATTGGAGTTTTCTTAGTTTATTTATATTCTGCTTATGTATTTATAAATAAATGACTCACATTTACGGCATTGGGATTACTTATGGGGTTCTAAGTCTTTTATTGCTTGGTGG
>MWOO01000080.1 GCA_002025945.1 Prochlorococcus sp. HOT208_60m_813O14
TATGCGTGCTTTATTTGGCGCCCGCAAACTCAGAAATATAAAACAATAGATATTAATTTAATAAAAAATATAATAGCTTTTTTAGTTTTTACACCTGCCTTTATCAATATTAGTTCTACAACTGAATTAAAAAGCATATTTATCCTATTAGTTAGTGGAATAATAGGTATTGGTTTAGGCGATACTTTCTACCTAAAGTCATTACAAACCATCGGCACAAGAAAAACTTTATCTGTAGAAACTCTTTCTCCGTTAATGGCTGCTTTTTCAGGGGAAATTTTTATTAATGAAGATTTAACAATTAAATCATGGGTTGGGGTAATCATAGTATCGATTTCGCTATTCATAATTCTCAAAAAAGGAAATGATTTTAAAGATGAAAACTCACCTTTCTCAGAAAAAAATAATTTTAAGATTTTTGCTTTTCCTTTTTTATCAGTTTTATGTGCTGTTCTTGGAGGTCTTTTATCAAGGATGGTTTTCCTACAAAGCAATTTGTCACCTTTCATGACAACTGAGATAAGATTATTAGGTGCAATAATTTTTTTAATTACTTTAAAAGGGTTTAAGATCAATTTTTTCTTAAAAAACATAGAAAAAAAAGAACAAAAAAGATTTTTGCTTTCAATACTTCTTGGTACGAATATAGGAATATTGCTACAACAAATTGTATTTAAAACTCTTCCCATAGGAATAGGTTGGGCATTATTAAGCACATCTCCAGTAATTTCTTTACTTTTCGCTAAGACTGAGGAAAGAGAAATTACAAAAAAAATAATATTTTTTACTTGTTTTTTATTTTTTGGCTTAACATTAATAATTATTTAATCTAAGAGTTAATGTAATAAATACTCATGTTAATAAAAATCAGATTAAATAAAATTATCATGTAAAAACTCAGAAAAATGAAAATTTTAAAGAAAAAAAGACTTAGCACAATGGAAGTTTATTTTATTTTTTTAAGCTGTATTTATGTAGGATTTATAGGTTATAAATTTCTATTAAATATTTTATTTACTTGAGATTAATTAATTCTTTGGAATGATTTAATCAACTTACCACCATCTTGATCATCATCATCGTTTGAAGCGAAAAAAATAAAAAATATCCCGAGAGAAGCTATAGATAATGAAATTGACAATACAGAAAGCACGTCCATAGATTTTAATTTTTTTTATGATAAACCAAAAAAAGAAGAAGAGGAA
>MWOO01000081.1 GCA_002025945.1 Prochlorococcus sp. HOT208_60m_813O14
TTAACAGCATCTCTACTTGTTGTAGGAGCAAGATCTCCAGACATTGGCCTTCCATCTAGTTGCCAAATAAGGGGAATATTTAGCTCATTCAGAATTTCATATCTTTCCCAAAGAGCTTTCAAAAGATCTTCGGGCTCTTGGCCTTTTTTGAAAGATTGATTTAATCCACAACTAATAGATATCTTGTCTAATTTCATTCCAGAACTTTTAAGGATACTTACAACTTTTGTAAAAGAATCTAGGCGATTAATTTCTGTATGAATTTCTACTGCATTAGGCCTTATTTTTTGAAGTGTTGATGCTAAATCATTTTTTGACAAATTATATTCATATTCACTAATTAGATTTAGAGGACAACTATTTAAACATCTTCCACATCCATAACATTTACTCTCTTTAATTCCGAAATTATCAATTGCAAAGGTGGGGCATACTTTTTCGCATGGTCTTGGACAACTAAGGGGACATTCTAAAGGATCAAATTTTGCTTTTCGAAAGTGGATATCATTACCATCACTAATACTTATCATTAATCCAGGAGAGTTTTTAAAGACTTTTTTTGCCCAATTGATTCCTTTTTTTGCTGCATAAACTATAGATTCTTCTGCTGCAACATCTATGTAGTCGACACCAGCAGCAGTATAAATTGCACATAAATCTTCTATGGCAACAATATCTTCATTACTGGCACCACAAATTAACTTAATCCATTTATCTTTTTTATTCTTGGTTTTAATCAAACAATTTAACTTTCAAATTCATCCAAAATATAATTACTTAATGGTTTCCATTCAAGTTTTCTTGAACCCCCCATTTCAACAACTATTGTTAGTTTATTATCGTTAGTGCAAATCTCTATTAAGCTCTCTAATTCAGATTGAGATAATACTTGACCTTCTAATAACCAAAGTAATTTATTTTTATCATTTTCATTAA
>MWOO01000082.1 GCA_002025945.1 Prochlorococcus sp. HOT208_60m_813O14
GATAAGAATTTGATCGCCACCTGCGATTGACAACGTAACATCAGCGTTAGGTTTCTCTCCAAGAACTGCTCTATAAGAAATAGAGGCACTGGAGTCTTCTGCTAATCCGGGTGCTAATTTATCTTTCTCTAAGAGAAATAGCTTATCGCTTTTTATCGGTACGGAATTTGTTCCTGGAATAAAGTTGCTAACGCTTATATTCTCGAGTTTTGCAATATTGCTTGCTTCATAAGAACCATTTAGTCCATCACGATCATATTTAACAATGACATCATTACCGTCTTGCTCAAATTTTATATATTCATGGGTATAAGCAAATTCAGAACCGCTCCATAAATCTCCTGCAGAGCTAAGACTCCAGCTATGCAAGTTTGTTAAATCAACTTTGTCACCACCATTACCAGCAGAGAAATCAGTTATTGTATCTTGTTGGGAAGAATATGCGTCTTGACCATAAGAGAAAGTATCAGAACCATCTCCACCACTAATAATATCTGCTCCCTTGCCTCCAGTAATTAAGTCATCACCAGAACCACCGGTGATTGTATCTACACCCAATCCACCTTCAATTGTGTCATTACCAGCCTCACCTTTTATTACATCATCACCAGCCTCACCTTTTATTACATCATCACCAGCCTCACCACTTATGACGTCATTATCGTCTCCTCCATGAATAAGATCTTTACCTACACCCCCGGTAATAGTATCTTCACCAGCGTCACCATAAATAGTGCTACTTAATCCTCCTCCGGCATAAATCTTGTCTTTACCTGCATTACCTCTAAGGGTATCAATTCCATCTCCTCCATAAATTATGTCATCACCTTCTTCACCTTCAATTGTGTCATTATCATTTTCTCCATACAAAGTATCATTTCCTGCACCACCTTTAATTGTGTCATCACCACTTCCAGCTTTGATGGTATCTGCTCCATCACCACCTGAGATGGTGTCTTTACCTCTACCGGAATTAATGGTGTCATCACCTTTCTGACCAGCGATGATGTCATCTCCTATTCCACTAGTGATTGTGTCATTATGACCTCCTCCATCAATGGTATTATTTCCATCTCCGGCATTAATGGTGTCTTCACCATCGTCTCCATAAATTAAGTCATCACCTGACCCCGCGGAAACGGTATCATTTCCTGCGCCTGCGATAAGGTGATTGTTCCCTTCTCCTCCATCAATCGTATCGTTGCCGTCATTACCCTCAACGTAGTCATTATCTGAGCCGGCATCGATGTTATCATTCCCGGCACCTCCATAAATTCTGTCCTCTCCAAGTCCGGTGGTAATAGTGTCGTTACCACCATCAGTAGTAACAGCATTAGAGAAATAGCCGGAGTAAGCAGTTACTATGTCATTTCCATGAATATTTGCACTTTGGCCTCTTGAGTTCAAGTCAAAATCTAAAGAGTTGTATCCATCTCCCCAGATAATGTCTTTTTGGGTTGAGCCCGTAATGATATCGTTACCACTACCACCAGCAGAAATTAAACTTTTTGTGCCGGCTGTTATTTTATCGTTACCACTACCACCAGCAATTCGGCTTGTTGCTAAATACGCAATTTCGACATTATGGTTATAAGAGGCTCTGACCGAGTTGCTAACGGAGCTACTAAAAGTAATTATTTCATCATCACCCTCATCTCCATGGGCTAAAGTGACGCCAGATAAATAGTCGTCTCCCTTACCTCCACTGATATATATAGAGTTGAGAGCATCTTGTAAAGAACCTGTTATTTCTAGCTTGTCATTACCACCTTGGAGATTGTATTGAGTTACATAAGAGGAATTTTTAGCATTGTGGAGAGTGATGAAATTATCCAGAGGTCCTGCATTCGGATGATCCAGATATAAATCAGCGTTGGTACCTTGGAAATCGTAAATTATGTAATTATTTCCACCGCTTGGGATTTTATTTTGTTCAATGATTCGTTGGAAGTCATTATCAATAACATTGACTGATAAGGTTTCCTGGAGGCCTTCAAAACGACTATCAGAAGAAGAGAATGTATGGTTAATGTTTGCGTTGGCGTTACCTTCTATTAGAAGATCGTCATTCGCTGTTATCTTAATTTCCTGAGGTATCCACCAATTTTGACTGGTGAATATTATTGTTGATATTTCCTGTTTTCCGTTGATAAGAATTTGATCGCCAC
>MWOO01000083.1 GCA_002025945.1 Prochlorococcus sp. HOT208_60m_813O14
TGGTTTGATTTTCTCTCCCTTAACCATCCATTAATAGTAATAGAGCTTTGTGCGAAATTACCACCAGTAAGTCCCCAAACATCACTCTGCATTTTCCAAGAGAAGTGGAAAATAACTATTGATAAACAGTTATACATCCAGAAAAGAGCTAAAAACACGTGATCCCATGAAGAAACTTGACATGTACCACCTCTTCCAGGTCCATCACAAGGGAATCTAAATCCTAAAGAAGCTTTATCAGGGATCAACCTTGAACTTCTTGCATAAAGTACTCCTTTGAGAAGTATCAAAACAGTTACGTGAATTTGGAAAGCATGAATATGATGAATCATCAAATCAGCTGTACCTAATGGAATTGGAGCTATAGCAACCTTTCCACCAACCTCTACTAAACTTCCATTAAAAACTTCACTTAAAGCTTTGTGAGGTAAAGCTTCTGCAGTACCTGCTAAAAGAGAAGTTCCAACAGCAGATGCTTGAATACTCTGAACCCATTGAGCAAAAATTGGCTGAAGTTGGATTGCAGAATCACTAAACATATCTTGAGGTCTACCCAAAGCCCTCATAGTATCGTTGTGAATATATAGTCCGAAGCTATGGAATCCTAACCACATACATACCCAGTTCAAGTGACTGATTAGGGCATCTCTTGCTTTAAGGATTCTGTCTAATACGTTATCAATATGTTTTGCTGGATCATAATCTCTAACCATTGCAATTCCAGCATGCGCTCCTGCACCTACTATGAATAATCCACCTATCCACATGTGATGAGTAAATAATCCAAGAACTGTCATGTAGTCAGTAGCTATATATGGATATGGAGGCATCGCATACATGTGATGCGATACAAGTATGCTTATTGATCCAAGCATTGCTAGGTTTACTGCAAGCTGGGCATGTCTACTTTCTGCCATGAACTCAAAAAGACCTTG
>MWOO01000084.1 GCA_002025945.1 Prochlorococcus sp. HOT208_60m_813O14
TAATTGCATCAGAAATAATAGAGACTGGTAAACCTGTAATTTTCATATCCATTTGTAACGCAGTAATCCCTTTATCTGTACCAGCAACCTTGAAATCCATGTCTCCAAGAAAGTCTTCAATTCCTTGAATATCTGTAAGAATTCGAACTTCTTTACCTTCTTTGATTAAGCCCATAGCGGTACCACTTACAGGTGCTTTTAGAGGAACTCCTGCATCTAATAATGAAAGCGTGCTTCCACATACTGAACCCATTGAAGTTGATCCGTTAGAACTTAAAACTTCACTTACTACCCTTAAAACATAAGGAAATGTTTCTTTCCCAGGCAGAACGGGTATTATTGCTCTTTCAGCTAAAGCTCCATGGCCAATTTCTCTTCTGCCAGGAGTTCTCATAGGCCTAGTTTCACCAACTGAATAAGGAGGAAAGTTGTAGTGATGCAAATATGTCTTTTCAGTACTTGGATTTAAATCATCCATCTCTTGAGCATCGCTTGGTGTGCCTAGAGTAGTAGTAGATAAGACTTGAGTTAGACCTCTTTGAAAAAGTGCTGAGCCATGAACTCTTTTTGGAAGAATTCCTGCAGAGGCTGATATTTTTCTAACTTCATCGAGATCCCTTCCATCAACTCTTTTCCCATCATTTATGATTTGCGACCTCATTAATTTTTTTGTTAATTTTTTAAAGTCGGAATGAATTAATTTTTCATTTTCTGAGGTTATAACTTTTACTTGATTATCATCTTTAAGTGAATCAATTTTGCTTTGAGTTTCAGTTTTAATTTTTTCGAGTTCAAGGTCTCTCTCTTCCTTTGAAAGGTCAAATTTCTTTAAAACTAACTCAATAGGTTTTGTGCAATTTTTCTCTAAATAAGAAGGCAATGTTTTATTTTCTTCAGGGTCAGATGGCTTAATCTGTTTTACTCCTAAATCTTGTAGTAAATCTTCTTGCGATTTAATAAGTTCAGTAACTGCCTCATC
>MWOO01000085.1 GCA_002025945.1 Prochlorococcus sp. HOT208_60m_813O14
GAGATTGCATCTCTGCATCTAATTTTTCTAAGTCAGTACAGTTCATTAATAAATGAGATTTGTGTTCATTCACCTTAACAAACTCATAATCAGTTACAAACTCTTTGCACATTTCTTCAAGAAATAATGTCGTTACATCATTTTTAAATTCTTCAAATGTACAGCTAAAAGTTGAGATGATGAGAGTGTTCATTAAAAAAGGAGCTAATTGCCCCTTATTTTAGATCGACTGTCAATCTCTTTCTATGAGTAGACTTTGGCAACTATTGGACCAGCTTCTTCATCAGTAAATACAGGTGTGGTTTCCCAATTGAGAAATTCACCCCATTCAGCTGCATGTTGATATATTGCTTTTGGATCATCAGTCTTTAAAACTATCCAACCCTCTAAAGAACCGGGTGCGTGATATCTTCCAATCATCTCAACTCCAGGATAATCTCCCCCACCACC
>MWOO01000086.1 GCA_002025945.1 Prochlorococcus sp. HOT208_60m_813O14
AAAATTAATTGCATCTCATTATGGAGAAATATATAAAAATACTTCTTTAGTCAAGATGGGACTAAAAAGAGCACAAAAATACAATAAAAATGTAAAAGTAATTTTAGGAGGTGGAGCTGTTAGTGTCTTCTATGAACAATTGGGAAATCTACTACCTACAGGAACTGTTATTTCAGTTGGAGAGGGAGAAAATCTCATAGAAAAAATCATTAGAGGAGATTCAATAGAGGAAGAAAGATGTTATATTGCTGGACAAAAACCTCGGAACAAATTAATACATGAACAACCCTCAGGCACTGTTAAAACTGCCTGCAACTATAAATATATTAAATCGATATGGCCTGAATTCGATTGGTATATAGAAGGTGGAGACTATTATGTAGGTGTACAAACAAAAAGAGGATGTCCCCATAATTGTTGTTTCTGTGTTTACACAGTTGTT
>MWOO01000087.1 GCA_002025945.1 Prochlorococcus sp. HOT208_60m_813O14
CTTTAGTTTGAAATATTTGTTATCAAGATGAGTCTCAAGCATTGTCCTATATGCAGCAAAGTGTTGCAAAGTTAAGCATTTGATCGCCCGAGGATCGCCCGCTTGCGACCTAGTGTCTTTTAAATGTATTTATAAATGTAATCCAAATCCATTTTTTTTCTTTTCTAATTGATATCCAGCTAGTACGAATTGAGTATTATCAGTCCCTACATCATAGAGAGTATAGTTTTTACCTGCTCCAACACCTATTACAGCTTTTTGAGGAACCTTCTGCTCTTTCTTATGATTTCCGGCTAAATCCTGTACTTCCGAATGAACTATCCCCTCTGTTAATTCCAAATGAAATTGTTGTGTACTTCTCGCAGTAAATAATCTGTTTACTTGAAGACGTGTAAGTCTATCAAGGAGTGTTAAAGATGGGGTATCTAATGTTAAATCGTCGCCAACATCTTTCGAGCTCCCGTGAATTAAACCACAGTCAAGTTCAACAAATCCAAATTGAAGTGATGCTATCCAATCAAGAAATGATTTATCAACAGCATTTATTAGAGATTTGACTACTTCTTCACCTTTATTTATTCTCAAGGCTTCAGCTCTTTGATTGCCACGGTAACCACTTTCTAAGAGAATTTGTTCTTCCCACCAACCATATATACACCATGGTTGTAAATCATTAC
>MWOO01000088.1 GCA_002025945.1 Prochlorococcus sp. HOT208_60m_813O14
GGTTCTTTTTTGTTGTAGTCTTTTTCATTTGCTGAGGCAATTAATCCCCTCTCTGGAATTGCGACAAATCCCTCTGGTCCAATGCCTGATGGAAGTAATTGAGTAAGCAAAGGTTGATTTAGTTCTGTGATATCGTAAACAGCTACTATCCCAGCTCGTTCAGCACCAACTAATAAATAGGGCGTTCCATTAATTTTTGAATATGTAACTGACTCAGGTTCTACTCCCTTTTTACCTGCTCTCCCATCTTGGAAATGACCTATTTGTGCAATTGCTCTTTCTAGTCTATTTGCATCTTCATAAACTACTGTTCCATCTTTTTTAAAAATAGTCCAGGATCTTGAACCACCTCTTTTTACCTGATTTGGAGCAATATGCTTGTAATCGCCTTCATTTGCTGTTGCAAAATGGTCATTATCAATCCAAGTAAGACCATCGGGTTCTCTTCTTACATTCTTTAGTTTGCTTTTAAA
>MWOO01000089.1 GCA_002025945.1 Prochlorococcus sp. HOT208_60m_813O14
TTTATAAATAATTAAAGAAATATGGGAGAAGCAAAAAGACGTAAAAAACTTGGTTTACCTCCAAAAAAAAATAATACTAAAACTAAAATTGATGAGTCTCCAAGATTATTTGAATGGCTTCCCTTTACAATCAATCAAAGAGATAACCTAATTAAATTAAGTATTAAGGCCAGTTGGTTTGGAATCGGAGGGTTAGTAATCTTATGGATTGTAGTGAGATTTATAGGTCCTGCTGCTGGGTGGTGGACTTTAGCTGATTCTTTATAAATCTAAGCTACTGTTTTTATATCATTAACAGCGATTGTATTAGCAGGATTGCTATTTAATGCTTTCATCGAATTAGAACTGACTTCAGTTCCTTCTGTTAATTTCTCTTTAACCATAGATTCTACTTTATTCCTGATTTCTAAGTTTTGATCAAGCCAAATAATTGTATTATCTCTTCCTTGTCCAATATTTTCTCCTTCATAACTATACCAAGCACCTCTCCTTATGATGATATTAGTCTCTTCTGCTAAATCTAATAAGCATCCTGTTGTACTAATACCTTTCCCAAAGAGAATATCAAATTCTGCAATTCTAAATGGTGGTGCAACTTTGTTTTTTGCTACTTTCACTTTTGCTCTGATGCCATATTCCTCAGTACCTCTTTTAAGAGTTTGAATTCTTCTGATATCAAGTCTTACTGAGGCGTAAAATTTTAATGCATTACCTCCTGTGGTTGTTTCTGGATTGCCGTATGTAACGCCAATTTTTAGACGTAATTGATTCAGGAATATTACCGTACATCCAGATTTGCCAAT
>MWOO01000009.1 GCA_002025945.1 Prochlorococcus sp. HOT208_60m_813O14
ATTTCGAAATTAGGTAATTGAAAACCGAGTTCCAAAACCATAGAATTTGTCCTGACCATGTTTAAGTTAAAAATTCTTTGATATTTGAAAATTATTGTATATTTTGCAGTAATCCGTAAAGATAGGTACTTTTATATAGGAGAATAATAGAAATAATAAACAAAATGCTTCTAAATCTAACTGGCAAAAAAATTCTTGTTACGGGAATTGCCAACAATCGTTCAATAGCATGGGGTATTGCTCAACAACTTTCAAAAGCTGGCGCAGAACTTGGAATCACATATTTGCCTGATGATAAGGGAAGATTCGAGTCTAAAGTTAGAGAACTAACTGAACCTTTAAACCCATCATTATTTTTGCCTCTTGATGTTCAAAATCCAGCTCAAATTGAAGAAATCTTTAAAAATATAAAAGACAATTGGGGGCA
>MWOO01000090.1 GCA_002025945.1 Prochlorococcus sp. HOT208_60m_813O14
TTGGGATATTGCTGCACTAGTAGGTGCCTTTGGATTAACCCTACTTCTCTCTCAAGTTTTATCTTGTCAGGGGATGCCTGCGAATCCGCAGCAATCAACAGCAAACAAAATTACACCTGTAATGATTACTGGAATGTTTCTGTTTTTCCCACTACCTGCAGGAGTTTTACTATATATGGTTGTTGCTAATATTTTCCAAGCATTTCAGACTTTTCTGCTTAATAAAGAAGCTCTTCCTGAGAATTTACAGAAAATTTTGGATGATCAATTATTAGCCAAAAATGAAGTAATAACAACTTCTGCTTCAACGATCTCAGATAAAAGATTACCTTTTGAACCTAATAGTAAAAAATAGTTTGAACCTCACATAATGAATTCTTGGTGTAGAAATTTAGAATTACTCATAAAATCAAGAACCTCATTAATTTGGATCAGGACGAAAGAAGAGGAAAGATTAGAAAAACTGATTAATTTCTCTTGTGAAAGACTAAATATAAAAAGATTCATTTGCTGGGATTGTGTTAGCGGTATAAAAGGATTAATAAATGAAGAAGGTAAATTTTCTAATAATCCGTTAGGAGTGCTTAATTGGCTTAAAGAACAAAGTTCTGAAGTCTCTACAGTTTTATTATTAAAAGATTTCCACAA
>MWOO01000091.1 GCA_002025945.1 Prochlorococcus sp. HOT208_60m_813O14
TCCGATCTTTTCAATTTCTTGGAGCTTAAAATGTAATTCTTTTTTTAATTTGGTACCGAATAAATGATTTAATTCGTCAATAGTTTTATATATCTTTAAAGGGTCTATATTTTCTATCTCCGATTCAATTTCAGCAAATGTCGGAATACTTAGTAATTCTGATAAAAGGGATAAATTAATATCTTTACTTTTTATAAATGATATTAAGGCTCTTATTAATTTATTTTCAATTTTATGATCTGGTTTTTCATCTAATCTGCATAAAATAATTTTTTTATAAAATACTTTCACAGTATTAGATAGTGTAAAAAAATCTTTTTCATATTTTAAGATTAAAAATTTTTCATCCAAGGTAGTGTCTGATTCCCACTCAACAGGAGAAGAGAATTCGCGAAAATAAGTTACCAAAGGAATTTGGATGTGAGATCTTACATTCCTAAAAATGAATTCTTCTTTTTTCGTTTTTAAAACAACTGTTTTTTCTATCGTTTTATTATCACTGCAAAATATAGCCAGATTTATAGGAATTATTAGAGGTAAATCATTATATGGGTTCTTCTTTATTGGATTACTTTGTGAGGCTTCAATTGTAAGTTTTTCGCCTGTTTGATCCCAGATTCTCTTGAATTTAATTTTTGGGGTCCCATTTTGCTTGTACCAGATTTTAAATTGTTCTG
>MWOO01000092.1 GCA_002025945.1 Prochlorococcus sp. HOT208_60m_813O14
TGGGATGTAATGAAAACCTTGTTTTATCATCGCCAGAGGTAGTTGAGAAGGTTCATAATTCATTTTTAGAAGCAGGTTGTCATGTTATAGAAACTAATACTTTTGGTGCCTCATCAATAGTTCTTGATGAATATGATATTGCAGATAAGGCATATGAGATAAATAAAATTGCAGCATTTATAGCAAAAAAAGCTGCTGCCAAATACTCATCAGTTGATAAACCAAGGTTTGTAGCAGGTTCAATTGGGCCAACAACTAAATTACCCACCTTGGGACATATAGATTTTGATGAATTAAAGCAATCATATAAAGAACAAATTTATGGTCTTATAGATGGAGGAGTTGATCTTCTTTTGATTGAAACTTGTCAGGATGTTTTACAAATTAAATCTGCCTTATTAGCATCAAAAGAAATTCTAGAAAGTAAAAATATTGATATACCTTTAATGGTATCTATAACAATGGAAACAACAGGTACTATGCTTGTTGGATCTGATATTGCTTCTGCATTAACAATATTAG
>MWOO01000093.1 GCA_002025945.1 Prochlorococcus sp. HOT208_60m_813O14
ATAATAGGTGGATGTTGTGGGACAACACCTGAACATATAAAATACCTGTCTTCAATAATCGATGAAATTATTGATATTGAAAGGACCTACAACAATGGTAAGAAAAAATCAAGTAGTTTTATTCCATCTGCCTCATCAATATATAACTCTGTGCCATATAAACAAGACAATTCAATTTTAATAGTAGGAGAAAGATTAAATGCAAGTGGATCGAAAAAGGTAAGGGAGTTATTAAATAACGACGATTGGGATGGCTTAGTTGCAATTGCCAAGCAACAACAAAAAGAAAATGCTCACGTTCTTGATGTAAATGTTGATTATGTAGGCAGAGACGGAGTTAAAGATATGAAAGAAATAACTTCAAGACTAGTTACCAATATAAATTTACCATTAATGATTGACTCTACAGATGCTGACAAAATGGAAAGTGGATTAAAGTCAGCTGGTGGTAAATGTATTATAAATTCGACCAATTACGAAGATGGCAATGAAAGGTTTGATCAAGTTCTAAATTTAGCCTTGGGGTATGGTTCAGGTCTTGTTGTCGGAACAATTGATGAAGATGGTATGGCAAGGCGTACAGAAAAAAAAATATAAGATTGTCAAACGAGCGATTGATAGAACAAGAGAATGTGGTTTGTCAGATTATGAGCTATTTTTTGATCCATTAGCTCTGCCAATATCTACAGGAATAGAAGAAGTTAGATTAAACGCTAAAGAAACTATTAGTGCTATATT
>MWOO01000094.1 GCA_002025945.1 Prochlorococcus sp. HOT208_60m_813O14
CTCAAAAAAGAATATTAAATGCAAGTAGAGGCCCAGCTGTATGGGCGTTAAGAGCTCAAACCGATAAAAGAGAATACTCAAAAAGAATGATCGAAATACTACAAAATACAGATAATTTATCTTTAAAAGAAGCAATGATTACTGAACTAGATATCGCAAAAACTGAGGAAATTGGATTGAACTCAAAAAAAATCTTAAAAAAAAGAATCAAAGGTGTAAGGACTTTCTTTGGTAGTTATTATTCAGCAAGATCAGTTATCATCACAGCTGGTACGTTCTTAGAAGGAAGAATATGGATAGGAAATAAATCAATGTCTGCTGGTAGATCAGGCGAACAAGCAGCAAAAGGTCTTACTCAAAATTTGCACGAAATTGGTATTAAAACAGAACGTTTAAAAACAGGCACTCCAGCAAGAGTTGATAAAAGAAGTATCATTTTTGATGAATTAGATATTCAACCAAGCACTGCAGCAGATAAATATTTTTCGTTTGACCCAGATATAAAAAATCATATGCCTCAAGTTAGTTGTCACATCACAAGAACAACTACCAAAACACATCAACTAATTCGAGACAATTTACATTTAACTCCTATTTACGGCGGTTTTATTGATAGTAAGGGGCCAAGATATTGTCCATCAATTGAAGATAAAATCGTTAAATTTGCTGATAAAGAATCACATCAAATTTTCTTAGAACCAGAAGGAATTAATACCCCTGAAATATATGTACAAGGATTTTCTACAGGTTTACCCGAAAATATTCAATTAGAACTTTTAAGAACCTTACCTGGATTGAATGAATGTAAAATGTTGCGACCAGCATATGCTGTGGAGTATGACTATATACCTGCAACACAGCTCCAAACATCACTCGAAACGAAAGAAATTGAATATTTAT
>MWOO01000095.1 GCA_002025945.1 Prochlorococcus sp. HOT208_60m_813O14
TAATTGAGGGTAACTCTGTAGATCCCTATAACATTCTCGCAGTCACTTTCACTAACAAAGCTGCTAAAGAAATGAAAGCAAGATTAGAGGTCCTTTTAGCCCAAGAATTAGCTTTTAATCAATTTGGTCAGCCTTGGACAACTCTCAAAGAAATTGATCAAAATCAATTAAGAACAAACGTTCACCAAGAGAGGCTTCAGAACCTTTGGATCGGAACT
Organism: Prochlorococcus sp. HOT208_60m_813O14; assembly: GCA_002025945.1. Lineage (GTDB taxonomy): Bacteria > Cyanobacteriota > Cyanobacteriia > PCC-6307 > Cyanobiaceae > Prochlorococcus_A. The sequence continues at coordinate 219 of MWOO01000095.1, forward strand.
TTCCATTCCTTATTTTCAAGACTTCTGAGATACGATATTGAAAAATATACTGATCCAGAAGGCCTAAAATAGACAAAGCAATTTTCAATTTATGATGAAACAGATTCTCAGACATTAGTAAAAGAAATTATCAGTCAAGATATGAATCTTGACCCAAAAAGATATGATCCCAAAAAGATTAAAAGATTAATAAGTAATGCTAAAAATCAATGCTTAACTTCTAATGATCTTTTAGAAAAAGCAGATAATAATTTTGAT
>MWOO01000096.1 GCA_002025945.1 Prochlorococcus sp. HOT208_60m_813O14
TATTAATTTGTGATGGAGGACCACACTGGCGAAAATTGTTTAAATGGTTATTTATTTACAAATTCATAAAATCAAAAAAAGATGGAGAAACATTAAAAAAAGAAGGATGGGACCCCGGGAAGGAGATGGGAAAGGAAATAAAAAGATTAAGATATTTGGAAATTGACAAATTAAATAGAAATTAATTACATTTTTACAACCTCACCAACCTTGTACCATTTATCCTTTAGAACATTTTCATATTTACGATTGCAACTAATCAACAAGGGGCCACATGTTTGAGGATCTAATAGTAATGATATTCTCTCGTTAAAAGTCTCTTGATCTAACGAATTTTCGTTTAAAAAATTAATTATTCTTTTTTTGCTTATTTACTTTATAAATTTTGTCAAAAATTTCTTTATTAGATTCAAAGAAAGTACTTTTAACATCTTTTCTTATTAAATCAACCTCTCCAGGATAAGCTTTAAATGCAAATAAATCTAATAAAACTTTTAGTGGCTTAAGATTATTGCTTTGCCTATATAAATTAGATGATTCAACCATTTCTTTAAGATGTCCAATAAATCCATATCCAGTAATGTCAGTCGCAGCATTGACTAATGATTCTTTAAATTGATTTTGAAAAAGATAAATTTCATCAATCAAATATTGCTGACTCTTTACTAAATTATTAATTACTTCAGAAGAACAACCTAGCATATTAATATTTTGCATTTGACCAGCAAAGTAAATCCCAACGCCGAGAGGTCTAGACATCATAAGAATATCTCCAATATTCATTCCAGATTTAAGCCATGGTTTTGCTCCATTTTTTAACATCCCTTGAACTGTTAAAGAAATATCTATTCCTAATGAATAAGGTTTATTTACTAAACTTCTTGCCTCGTAAGTATGGCCTCCAAGTAATTCTCCTCCATGATCCTCAACTGTTGATTTAATACCTTGAAGTGACTGAGAAAAGAGGTAACTCTGAAATT
>MWOO01000097.1 GCA_002025945.1 Prochlorococcus sp. HOT208_60m_813O14
AAATCTTAATTTTCTAGTTCTAGGGTCATAATCTGAATAAAACAACGTCACAAATCTATGTGATTGATCTAAATCATCTATTGCTAATTGATTCAAATCATGCAAAATTCTATCAGGTGGTAATCCTGTAAGTACCTCTGCACGCAACATTCCTCTGAGCATTGTCATTAGAAGACCAGCTGGAATTCCTTTACCCATAACATCACCAATTACTAAAGCCCATCTAGCTTTTTCTTTTCTTTTTTCAGAGATATTAGTCTTTAAACACATAAAATCATAATAATCTCCACCTGACTTAAGGGCAGGCCTACAATGCGCAGCAAGGTCTAGACCGTAAATAATTGGACAATAATCTGGAAGTAATTGAGATTGAATTTCTGCACCAGTAGAAATCTCTCTATCGACATTTTCATGCTTTTTTTTTGTTTTTATCAAGCTGTAATTTTCTAATCCAACAGCTAGACAATTTAGAATAAAATTAAAATTAAAATCATCTATGATGGAATATTCGGAAAATTTTTTATTAAAAATATAAATAAATCCTCTGCATTTAGCTCTAGATAATATTTTGCTTGTTTCGATTTTATATTCTTTGAAATTTTTTTTTAAAGCATTTTCAAAAGTAAGAATATCTTTTATTTTAAAATTTTTAGAAAAATTAAATTGATTCAAAAATATATGA
>MWOO01000098.1 GCA_002025945.1 Prochlorococcus sp. HOT208_60m_813O14
AAAGAAAAATATTTTTCTTTCCTTGTTGAAAAAATATCAACAGTTCTTCCTAAGCTTGAACAAAATATTGACCATAAAGAAATTGGTACACCCAAAACTCATAAAAAGTTTCTTGGAAGATATGAAGGTAGTTATGGGCCAATTCCCAGTAAAAAGTTGCTTGGACTTTTGCCAATGCCTTTCAACACTACCAAAATTCAAAACCTTTATTGTGTAGGGGATTCATGCTTTCCTGGCCAAGGCCTAAATGCAGTTGCTTTTAGTGGATACGCATGCGCTCATAAAATAGGTGCAAAGTTAAAAATAAACAGTTTTAAATTGCCCGATTAATTTAAATTGCCCGATTAAAAGGATCCTTCTGACATGATAGAAAAATTTAAAACTCTTTTTTTTGTGAAAAGTTCTTTAATTTCTCTTTATTTAGCGCTTACAATTCCTTTACCATTTATTTCAATCGAAAAATTAAAAACTGCCTCTATTATAATTTTTGCCCTTGGACTTTATTTGATAATCAATATCACTAGTGATTATGTAGAAACTTCCAATAATAAAATTTTATATAAAACAAGCTTTATTTCTAAATTCTTAGGAAAAAAAAATTGGGAGATTTCTTGGAAAGATATTAAGTTAATCAAATCTTTACCAACGAGTCAGGGTAGTAAAGTTTATTACTTTAATACACATCAAGGTGAAAACCTTCTTGTCCCACAAAGAGTGGAAAAATTTGAAAAATTTTTATTAATTGTTTCCAGTAATACAGGGATTGATATTAATGAAATATCTTACATATCACCACTATGGACTTATAAGTTATTGACTTTACTTTCAATAATGATGATTGCGGGGGAGATTTTTGCTTTTCTAAATTAAATATTATCAATACTGAATCGATAACCTTG
>MWOO01000099.1 GCA_002025945.1 Prochlorococcus sp. HOT208_60m_813O14
AAAAGAGCTGCCTAGTGGAGGTTTTAGTAATCAAAGTCTGAAGGGATTTTTGCTTGATTTGTTTGCAGGATTTTTAATTGATAACTTAAGAAATTTTTTACTTGTAAAACAAAAGTCAAAACATAAGTGCAAAATTATCGCAGTAGGCGATTTCTTGCCATTACTTTACGCTTGGAGTTCAGAATGCGAATTTAGTTTATTGGAACTCCTAAAAGTGATCATACTTGGAGTAGTGGACCTGGTTGGGATTTAAGCGATTTTTATCATAAGCTGAAAGGTTCTGAATGGGATCCATGGGAAATGTTTTTAATGACATCTCCAAGATGTAAAAATTTAATTATGAGAGATAAAATCACAGCTAATAATTTGAATAGAAAAAATATTAATGCAAAATACTTGGGCAATCCAATGATGGATTTTGTTAATGCAACAAATGAGAAGATATCAAATATTATTTCTTTTAAGAGGATTATTTTATTAGTTGGAAGTAGATACCCTGAAGCATTAAACAATCTTGATAATTTTCTCAATTGTTTGCGAGATTTTGATATGTCAAAGGATTTGGTCTTACTTTTGCCTTTGAGCATTAATGCGAATGTGGTTCAAGTTCAAAGTAATTTAAATAAATATGGTTTTATAAAACAAAGTAAAGTTAAATTTCTAATTGATGAAGATTCAGTATGGAAAAGGAAAGATCAATATGTAGTTATTGGAAAAGGTAAATTTAACGTATGGAGATCGGAA